>NZ_JAAVUN010000099.1 GCF_012163155.1 Kocuria subflava | reverse complement strand
GGATCTGGTCCGTCAGATCGCCACGGGCCTGCGCTGCTCCCCGGAAGCCGTGGTCCTGGCCTGGATCATGCGCCTGCCGCAGCGGGTCCGGCCCGTGATCGGTTCCGCCGATCCCGGCCGGATTCGGGCCTGCGCCGAGGCCGACCGCGCACTGGCGGTCCCCACGTACGAGCACTGGTACGCGCTGCACAACAGTGCCCGCGGTCGCAATATCCCCTGACGGCGGCCCGGCCACGCATACTTGGCACAGACACTTCAACGGGCTCCGCATGGGCCCTCGACGATTGGCTGGACACACCATGGACTCCCCTGTTCTCGGCTCCCTGCTCTACTCGGCTGCGGCCGCTGCTTCCTATGGGCTTGTCGGGTTGGTCCTGCTCGCCCTGGGGTACGTGATCATCGATTTACTGACCCCCGGCAAGTTGCACGAGCTGGTGTGGACACAGCGCAATCGCGGAGCGGTTCTGGTCCTGGGTTCCTCGATCCTGGCCATGGGGTGGATCGTGCGGGCGGCAATCCTCAGCTCGGCCTCCGTCCTGTGGCTGGGCCTGGTGTCCACGCTGGTCTACGGCGTGATCGGCCTGGTTCTGATGGCCGTGTCCTTCTTCCTCATGGACCTCCTGGCCCCCGGAAAGCTGGGCGCGCTGATCGTGGACGACGACGACCGCCTGCACCCCGCGGTGTGGATCACGGCGGCCACGCACGTGGCGGTCGGCCTGGTGGTGGCGGCAGCCATCGCCTGATCCAGCTGCGTGTTACAGACCTGAGCGGTACTTGCCGCGACGTTCTTGCCGTCGTCGAGCAACTCACGTAATTTGCAGTCGGAACACCCGTTGGTTGACGAGGTCCCCCCC
>NZ_JAAVUN010000098.1 GCF_012163155.1 Kocuria subflava | reverse complement strand
AGCCACCGGGGATTCCGTGACCGGCGGTTGCGTGGCCTGGGAGTCGTCCTCGCGATCCGCTTGGGAACTGGACTCCCCCGAGGCGTTCTGCGCTGCTCCCGAGGTCTCCTCGCCCGGGGTCTCGACCGTCCCGCTGGGGCTGGGCGAGGACGCGCCACCGTCCACCACGACCCCTTCGCGCAGGACCTCTTGCCGTGGTTCACCGGAGGCGGCATTCCACAGCAGCAACGCCAGGACACCGACGACTACCAGACCGAGTGTGGACCAGACAACTTTCATGGTTCACATGGTCATGCCCGTACATAAGATGCGTATGAGAAACCGGCTCTCGCCCCAATGGTTCCTGGCCGTTCTGGTGGGGTCGTGATCCGCCGGACACGTTCAGCTCACACGGGTTGCTCTGCCAACCACTCCCGGGCCAGAGCGGCCCACCTCGGTCGAAACGCGTACACACACCCCAGCCGCAACCGGGTCGACGCGCGGTAGACCTCGAACCTGTCACCTCGGACGCCGAGTTCTTCGGCCGTCTCCGTCACGGCCCCTTGGCCGTAGGCACAGAGCGCCGGGCTCAAGACCCCCTGACGCCGATGCCACTCGAAGTGCACACTCAGGTTGGCCAGGTCCAGTGCGGGCTCCCCCGCCGCAGCGGTGTCAAAATCGAGCAGGCCGACATGGGGGCCGTCGACGATCACCTGTTTCTCGTGAAGATCGCGGTGCAGCACTCCCCCTGCCTGCCGCGGGGCGTTGTGCACCAAGGCCTCCGTGACGCGGTCCAAAGTTTCCCGCACAGACCTCCGGGCTCCACCTGACGCCCCGCGGAAGGCCTCCAACCGCGCCACCCAGTCGGCCCGGTCCGCTGCTTCG
>NZ_JAAVUN010000097.1 GCF_012163155.1 Kocuria subflava | reverse complement strand
GAGTGGCTGCGGAGCCGCGCGCGTAAGCCTTTGTCGGTAATTGCCCACCCGGTGTCCGCTCAGCCCAAGGCCGTTCGCACCGGTATTCCGTTTCCGGGCCCACTGTCTCGGCGACAGTGAAGCCTGCTGCCTTCAACAAATCCTCGATGTGCGCGCTGTCCTCCGGGACGGAGGCCCGAACCACGGACACCTCAGGATCCTCGAAAGCAAGGGTGATCAGTGACCGCAGACCTCCCGCGGCAAAACCCATCCGCCGTCGGTCCGGAACCAGGAAACCCACGATCTCCAAGGCACCGTCGATGGGAGCTGACGCGAAACCGGTCGAGCCGATGACCTTCTCGGATTCGAGTTCGATGCAGGCCAGCGGGGAGTACAGCGTCTCCGTGAAGTAGTACCCGCCCGCCTGCGCGACGTCCCTGAGCTGGTCCACCGTTTCCGGAATCGGAAACTCTTCCGCGAAATGGTCCAGGTGGACGCCGTCGATCACGGCGGTGATCTCGTCCACGGTGAACGGGCGCATGACCAGACGCTCGGTTCGGACCTCGTGGGCCTGGGGCGGCTCCAACGGCAAATCGATCATGATGACCTCGATCGTCCGTGCGGCTGAGTGTTTCGGTCAGCCGAAATACGTGGGGAGGGTGGATTCGTGGGCCTGGCGCAGTCCCGGCAGAGGAACCCGCGTGGCTCCCATGAGATCGAGGGCGTCGTTGACGGCGTCAACCACGCCGATGCGCGCAAAGGGGTAGTTGCGCATCGTGCACATGTCCTTGAAACGTACTTCCTCGGAACGCGGAACGGCAACGACAGCCCGGCCCTGGGTTTCCGAGAACAGCATGGTGAACAAGTCCAGGCCGTCGCGTTCGCAGACCTC
>NZ_JAAVUN010000096.1 GCF_012163155.1 Kocuria subflava | reverse complement strand
CGCGGGTGCCCACGGCTCCCCACCGTTGACGGCCAGGCTGGAACCCTGGATGCGGGACCTGCTCGCTGATCCCCGCGAGTGTGACCGGCTGCTGGAAACCCACGGCAGTCCGGTCAACGTCCACGACTTCACGTCCCTGGAACGCAATGCGCGGGACATGATCCAGGCCGGTGACCGCCATGGCGTATCCGTCCGGGTCTTCGTGGCACGAAAGGCCAACAAGACGTTGGGTCTGGTGGAAGCCGTCAAGGCCCTGGGACACGGGATCGACGTCGGCAGCGAACGGGAACTGCGCCAAGTCCTGGACTCCGGAATGGACCCGTCACACATCGTCCTCACGGCGGCCGTCAAACCGGAGCGCCTGCTGCGTCTGGCCATGGAACACGGTGTTCCGGTGGCATTGGACAACCTGGACGAGGCCTTTCTGGCACAACGCGTGGGTGCCGAGCTGCCCGAGCCCGCACCCGTGGTCCTGCGCATGGCGCCAGAGCCCGTGGACGGAATGGCCCCCACACGGTTCGGGGAAACTTCCCGGGCCTGGTTGTCCTTTCTGGACGAGCATCCTTCGGGACCCGCTGGATTCCGTCTGGACGGTATCCACTTCCACCTCCACGGATATTCGCCTGCGGATCGTTCCGTCGCACTCGCTCAAGCCATTGAGTTCTTCGACCGGTTACGTGAACGTGGCCATGCGCCGTCGTTCATCGACATGGGTGGGGGAGTGCCGATGTCCTACCTGGACGACGCCGACCAGTGGGCCACCTTCTGGAATGAGCACGAAGCCGCGGTGCTGGCGGGCGGTGCAACGGAGACGTGGCGTGCCGACGGGCTGGGGCTCAGGGCGGAGGACACCCCCGAGGGGCCTCGACTGGCC
>NZ_JAAVUN010000095.1 GCF_012163155.1 Kocuria subflava | reverse complement strand
CCCCGGGCCCGCGCGGCGCCACGTTCATGACGCGCCCGCCGGGGTTACGCCTGGCCGCCTCCGGGGAGGTGAGCCCCGCGTAAGGGTCGTACTGGCCCAGGACCTTGGTCGACAGGAACGCCAGGATCGCGCCGGCCTCTGCTGCGGTCGCGCGGCTGCCGATCCATTGGGTGAGTTCGTTCGAACCGCGCCCACGGGCCCGGTACCTTCCTGCCAGCTCGTTCATGGCCGGTTCCAGCAGCGCTGCGAAGGTGGCCGCGTTGGCCTTCGCCCATCCGGCACGGTCCACCACGACGACGGGCGCATCACGCAGGTCACGCGCGGCCTCCAAACCGGAGATTCGGTGGACGTGGTCCACGGAGGTCTCGGCATGATGACGCATCGAGGCGACGGCCTGCTGCATGGCCCGCGCGGGCGGGGTGGGTCCTGCGGGGGTGGTCCTGGCTGCGACGGCGGCAGCGAAGCTCCACTTGATCAGACCGGAGTCCGTGGTGCCGGGGGTGCTGTGGGGCGTGGTCATGAAGCCATGCAACCACAGGCCGGGCCGTGCGCCGCATCGAAGGCCGCAACGATCAGTCCCCCATCAGCTCTGCGCGAGCGTCGCGAAGAACTCGTCGGCCCTGTTCCGGGCGACCCCGGTGTCCTGCACCCCGTCAAACAGGACCACGGCGATCATCCGTTCACCGTCGTCCCGGGTCACTCTCCCGGACAATGCGGTCACCGTGTTGAGGGTGCCCGTCTTGGCTCGCACGACGCCGCGACCCGCGGCTTCCGTGGGGTCGTCGAAACGGTCCTCCAGGGTCCCGGAGTCCCCACTGACCGGGAAGGTGGGAATCATGGGCGTGTACCGGTTCGGGGGATCTTGTTCGCCCCACAACAGCGTCCC
>NZ_JAAVUN010000094.1 GCF_012163155.1 Kocuria subflava | reverse complement strand
TCAGCAGCCGGCGCCGTTGGGGTTCTGGATGCAGTCATCGGCGTAGTTACGCACCTTGGCCCGCCACACACTCAACTCCACCGGCGTGCTCGTCACCGTGGAAGTCCCATCCACCGCCAACCACGGCCCACCAGCCACGGAGTACTCACCCTCAAACGTGGTGGACAACGTGACCTGAACATCCCCGGTGTCGGTGTACCGGTGGCTGGTGTCTGTGGGGGTGTCCCACTGATCCTCATCCAACGGATAACCCGTCAACTGGGTGGGCCCCAGGGTGGCGCCATCCCCGTAATCCCACGTGTACTCCGTCGGATACACCCGCACGGTGACCGGGTAACCGGCCAGGGTGGTGGTGAACTCCTGGGCGGTGGCCTCTGCGTAAACATTGGTGTTGTAGTTGACCAGCGTGTGGGGTGCTGGTTCCACCACCGAGAGGGCTGCGGCGATATCCAGGCGTTGCAGGTCATCGACGGTGAACACCGGGATCGGCATGGACCCTGAGTCCGGGACCTCACCAGCCGGTAAACACAACGGGCGGGAGACCCGTTGGGCGGCCGCGCCACCGTCCTCAAAGCTGTATTCCACGTAGTAGTTCTGTCCGGTGCCGCCATCGGCCATGGTGCAGGCTTCCTGCTCCTGGCAAGCCTGCTGGTCCGCAGCGTCGGCGCAGGTGTCCACCACGGAGTAGTTGCCTTGTTCCACGGACGGCGGGCGCTCCAGGGCATCGTCTTGATACAGACCAGTGGCGTACTGGCGCAGTTGCATCTGTTGCTGCCTGATTTCCTCGGGGGAGAGCTGAACACCCGAACCGCTGGGTGCCGCTTCCGCATTGGCAGGTGCTGTGATTTCGATGGAGCCGTTGGAACTGCCTTCAGCCCGCACCCCGACGTCCACATTGCTGCCGTGCGCCCGGGCT
>NZ_JAAVUN010000093.1 GCF_012163155.1 Kocuria subflava | reverse complement strand
CCCGTTATGCCGCGGCGTGTAGGCACGGATCCGCTGGTGGCGGGAGGCCAGGGCTTTCACGGTGCGGGTGAAGTCCCGGGCTCGGTAGTTGGCCCCGTTATCCGTCACGACCCGGTGGATCCTGTGGATCCCGTGGGCGGCGAAGAAGGTTCTGGCCCGGGCGAAGAACCCGATCGTGGTCACCGCTTTCTCGTCGTCGAGGGCTTCGGTGTAGGCCAGACGGGAGAAGCCGTCCACGGCAGAGTGCAGGTAGGTGTAGCCGACCCTCGCCCCCGGCCCGCGCTAGGACTTCAACGCCTGGGCGCTACCGCGGCCGTGGGTCCGCCAGCCGCCACCGTCGGGGATCTTGCCGACCTTCTTCACATCCAGGTGGACCATATGCCCGGGCCACGCAGCGCGGATCCGCCCCGGGGTCCTGCGGGCGTTCTCGCCGGCCGGGGTCAGATCACGCAGCCGGGAGATACCGAGTCGGTGCAGCCACCGGCCCACGGTGGGCAGGTGCAACTGGTGGCCGAGCCCGAGCAGGTGGTGGTGGATACGCCGGGCCGACCACTTCCGCTCCCGGCGCAGGGACTCGATCAGTTCCACGACCGGCGCCGGGGTGCGCTGCTGGCTGCGCCGCGGAATCGAGGGGCGGTCAACCAGACCTGCCTCGCCGGCCGCGAGGTAGCGGGCCACTCAGGTGGCCACCGTGGGCCGGCTGACGCGGAACTCGGCGGCCACGTGGGCCTTGGGGATCCCGTCCTCGATGTGGCGCAGTACCATGCGCAGCCGGCCGGTCGGTGTCAGGGGTGCGTTAACGTGGGTCATGAACGGGCTCTTTCGTGCGGATGTTTGTGTAGGAACCTCCATCCTGTGGCGAGGAGCCCGTTCCTCATCTCACCAACGCACCCGTGACAAGAACCTCATGCCCCACAACACCTAG
>NZ_JAAVUN010000092.1 GCF_012163155.1 Kocuria subflava | reverse complement strand
CGCCCTTGTAGTCCTCGTACTCCTGGGACCGCAGGGCCGGACCTCCGAGGTGGAAGGAGACCACGACGTGTGTGGGCTCGTGGTCCCGCATCATCTTGGCCATGGTGTTGAGGAAGCCGTAGACCGCTTCCGTGTGTACGCCCTCAGAGGTGACGAACGCCGGACCGTTGCCGTACTCGGCGGCCCTGGACAAGGCGAAGAACGCACGAAATGCCAGCGAATGACCGTCGATCAGCAGAAGTCGCGGGGCGGGCCGGGACACCGGTTCCGGGAGTTCGATCTCCCGCGGGTGCTCGGTCTTGGTGCCGATGACGACGGTGGTGGGCTTGGGGGTGCTCTGATCGCTCACGTGCCCATCCTAGGTGCGCGATCCGACTGCACCGTCGTCGAGAGTCCTCCCCAGCCGGGATCAGGCCACCTGGTTGAGAATGGCCTCGGCCACTTCCCGCATGGAGAGCCGACGGTCCATCGAGGTTTTCTGGATCCACCGGAACGCCTCGGGCTCGGTCAGGCCCATCTTCGTGATCAACAGCGATTTGGCCCGTTCGACCATCTTGCGGGTCTCGAACTGGTCCTTCATCTCGGAGACCTCGTCCTCGAGGGAGATGATTTCCTCGAAGCGTGACAGCGCGATCTCGATGGCCGGGACCAGGTCAGCAGCGGTGTAGGGCTTGACGACGTACGCCATGGCACCGGCTTCCCGTGCTCGCTCGATGAGCTCCTTCTGGCTGAATGCAGTCAGCAGAACGACCGGCGCAATGCGCTCCGAAGCGATGGCCTCGGCTGCGGTGATCCCGTCCAGCACAGGCATCTTGACGTCCATGAGGACCAGGTCCGGCTCGAGTTCCTTGGCCAGGTCGATGGCACGCTGGCCGTTCTCGGCCTCGCCCACGACTTCGTAACCCTCGCCCTCGAGCATCTCCACGACGTCCATCCGGATCAAGGATTCG
>NZ_JAAVUN010000091.1 GCF_012163155.1 Kocuria subflava | reverse complement strand
GCGGGGCCCACGGCGGGGTTCATGATGGCCTCGTATCCGATGGGGGCCAACCGGCCCAGGCGGGCCTGCCGACGACGGCGGTGGTAAGTGCGTTCGATCCAGGTGATGATCGCGATCCGAAGCTCCTCTCGGGTTCGCCAGCGCTTGCGGTCCAGGACGTTCTTCTGAAGTAGCGAGAAGAACGATTCCATCGCGGCGTTGTCGCCGGCGGCACCGACCTGGCCCATGGATCCGATGAGGTGATAACGGTTCAGGGCGTGCACGAATTTCCGTGACCTGAACTGAGATCCTCGGTCCGAATGCACGATGCAACCGGCCGCCTCGCGACGCCGTGAAATAGCGTTGTCCAGGGCGTCCACCGCGAGCCGTGCTTTCATCCGGTCGCTGATCGAGTAGCCGACGATGCGGCCGGAGAACACGTCCTTGATGGCGCAGAGGTAGAGCTTGCCCTCGTCGGTCCAGTGCTCGGTGATGTCGGTGAGCCACAGTTCGTTGGCGTCATCGGCGGAGAAGTCCCGCTTCACAAGGTCGTCATGGACCGGCGGACCGGGGCGCTTTCCGTTCTTGCCGCGCTTCTTCCCGAACACGGACCACCACTGGTTGTCGCGGCAGATCTTCCACGCGGTCCGCTCGCACATCTCCTCTCCGGCCTCGGCGGCTTCTCCGACGAGGAACCGGTAGCCGAACTCAGGATCGTCGCGGTGGGCGTCCAACAGGGCGTTGGCACGATAGGCCTCGACGAGCTCGGCCCTGGTGATCTGCTGTTTCCGCCAGCGGTAGTAGGGCTGGCGGGAGAGCTTCAGGACCCGCAGGGACACCGCGACGGGAACGTTGTCAGCGGCGAGCTCGCTCACGAGCGGGTAGAACCTTTTCCCGGCAGGTTCGCCTGCGACAGGTAGGCGGCAGCGCCGCGCCGGACCTCGGTCTCCTGCTCCAGCAACCGGTTCCGGCGGCGGGGCTCGC
>NZ_JAAVUN010000090.1 GCF_012163155.1 Kocuria subflava | reverse complement strand
GGCTCTTCGCAGCTGAGAGGGTAGCTGCGGGGCGTGGGCCGGGCGCGTCGGTGCCGGGATAGACGCCGAGGTCTCCCGAAGATGGAAGTTCTCACGCTCACCATCAGGAAGACCTCGACGTGCCCAACGCTACCTTCGACAGCCCCGACCTGACGACCTTCACCCGGCTCGAGGAGCTCGGTCTGGTCGTGGTCGGCCAAAGACTCACGGCCCACCGAGCGGTGCTGGAATGCCGGGTCGCCGAGGAGGATCCATGGTGCCGCGCCTGCGGAGCACTCTCGACCTCGCGGGGCTCCATCTCGCGGACCCTGGCGCATGAGCCGTTCGGTCACCGTCCCACGACGCTGTTAGTACGGATCCGCCGTTACCGGTGTGACCACTGCGGGTACCGCTGGCGCGAGGACATCACCGCTGCAGCGGCCGAGCGGGCGAAGCTCTCCCGTGGCGGGATGCGTTGGGCGCTGGAGGCCCTGGTCATCGATCACCTTTCGATCGCGCGGGTCGCCGCTGGGCTGGGCGTGGCCTGGCACACCGCGAACGACGCCGTCTTGGCCGAGGGGAAACGACTGCTCATCGATGACCCGGCCCGCTTCGACGGCGTTCGCGTGATCGGCGTCGATGAACATGTCTGGCGCCACACCCGCCGCGGCGACAAGTACGTCACCGTGATCATCGACCTCACCCCCATCAGGGACAAGACCGGGCCGGCGAGGCTGCTGGACATGCTCGAGGGACGTTCCAAAGCAGCGTTCAAGGCTTGGCTGGAGGCCCGCCCCGAGGCGTGGAAGGACCGTATCGAGGTCGTCGCGATGGACGGGTTCTCCGGGTTCAAGACCGCCACCAGCGAGGCCCTGCCCGGCGCGGTCGCGGTGATGGATCCGTTCCACGTCGTCCGCCTCGCCGGGGACGCTCTGGACGACTGTCGGCGCCGGATCCAGCAGCAGCTCCACAAACGCAGAGGCCGTAAGGACGACCCGCT
>NZ_JAAVUN010000009.1 GCF_012163155.1 Kocuria subflava | reverse complement strand
TCGGCAGTGCACCCATCAAATCGAAACCGACGACTCACAGAGCGACCGGACCGAATGAAGGGGGCGGCCCAGTCGGACAACACCTGGAACCCGACCGAGCGATGCTCCAATGCCGAGTCGTTGAACCAGACCAGTGGTGCCAGCACTGCGGATGTGAGGGGACGCCACGGGACACGGTGGTGCGCAGGCTCGCGCACGAACCCTTCGGACACCGACCCACGACGCTGCTGATCCGCGTGCGTCGTTACAAGTGCTCAGGATGCGGCCGGGTGTGGCGCCAGGACACGACCGCAGCGGCGCCGCCGCGGGCGAAGATCTCCCGCGGCGGTCTGCGATGGGGACTGGAAGGACTCGTGGTGGACCATCTGTCCATCTCCCGCGTCGCGGCAGGATTGGCCGTGTCATGGTCGGCCGCGAACGACGCGATCCTCGCTGAAGGCACACGACAACTGATCGATGACCCCCACCGCTTCGACGGTGTCACCACGATCGGTGTCGACGAGCACGTGTGGCGCCACACGAAGCGTGGCGACAAGTACGTGACCGTGATCATCGATCTGACCCCGGTGCGTGAGAAGGCCGGACCTGCCCGGCTGCTGGACATGGTCGAAGGCCGCTCCAAAGCAGTCTTCAAGCGGTGGCTGGCTGCACGCCCGCAGCAGTGGCAGAACGGGATCGAGGTCGTTGCGATGGACGGATTCACTGGGTTCAAGACCGCCGCCGCCGAAGAGCTTCCCGACGCTGCTCCGATCATGGATCCATTCCATGTGATCCGGCTTACCGGGGACGCGCTGGAGAACTGTCGGCGCCGTGTTCAGCGCGATGTGTTCGGTCGTCGGGGTAGGACTGGTGATCCGCTCTACCGGGTCCGCCGGACTCTGCTGACAGGAGCGGGTCTTCTCACCGAGAAGCAGCATGCGCGACTCGAGGAGGTGTTCGCCGACCAGCGCCATGTCGAGGTTGAAGCGACCTGGGGTGTGTATCAGGACATGATCACCGCGTATCGGGAGACGGACCGCGGGCTGGGGAGGTTCTTCCTGCAGCACACGATCGACCGGATTTCCGCGGGGGTGCCCGTGCAGCTGGTCGAGGTCCGCAAGCTCGCTCGTACGCTCAAGCAACGAGCCGCTGACGTCCTCGGCTCTTTCGATCGGCCCGGGACCAGCAACGGCCCGACGGAGGCGATCAATGGCCGACTCGAGCATCTGCGCGGGATCGCGCTTGGGTTCCGGAACCTGAGGCACTACATCGACAGGAGTCTGCTCGAAGCCGGCGGTTTCAGACCTCGACTACACCCTCGTTCATGAAGAGCCTCAAAACTCGCCCACTCCACACAGCACTGTGCCTGCGTACCCCCGTGGGCACGCAGGCACAGTGTCGCCACGTCTGGGTCACACGCGCAGCACCGCGGCTCCATAGGCCGGCAGATTCACGACGGCGCCGCCCAACTCACCGGCAGAGAGCTGGACATCACCGCTGGACCAGAGAGTCTGCGCTTGGGTGGAAATTTCGGCAGGAACCTTGGCTTCCGCATCGGAGAAGTTGAAGACCACGGCCACCCCGTTCAGCCCCTCACGAGGCTCCCCTTCGGCCACCCGTCCCAGCTCTCCGCGGTAGAGCACCAGCGTTCTGCTGGCCTCATCCGCAACAGCCCTGATGGAACGGAAATCCTGTTCGGTCAGCTCAGGCGTGGAGCGGCGCAACGCGATCAACTCGCCATAGGCGGTGTGCACCCGGGCGTGATCGGCGTCGTCGTCGCGTTCTGAGCGCTGCAGAACGGCCGAGTCAAAAGTGGCCGGGTCCTGGGGATCGGCGATCTCCGATTCCTGCCAGCCCATCCGCGCGAACTCGCCGATCCGTCCCTTGCGTACAGCCTCGGCAAGCTCTGGCTCCGGGTGGGAGGTGAAGAACGGCCACGGGGTGGAGGCGCCCCACTCCTCCCCCATGAACAGCATGGGGGTGAACGGCTGGGTCAGCAGCACGGCTGCCGAAAGCACCTGCTGGTCCGTGGAGAGGTACTGGGAGAAGCGGTCACCGGCAGCGCGGTTGCCCACTTGGTCATGGTTCATGATGTAGCTGACAAACTGCCACGGCTTGTGGGTGTCAGCATCCACCGGGTGCCCGTGTGAGCGGCCCCGGAAGGATGAGAACGAGCCATCGTGGTAGTAGCCCGCACGGTAGCTCTTGGCCAGGGAGGACAACCCGGCAAAGTCCTCGTAATAGCCCTGCTCCTCACCGGTCAGTGCCCAGTGAGCGGCGTGGTGCCAGTCATCCAGCCACTGGGCGTCCATGCCCAGACCGTTGTCAGCAACGGGTTCGATCATTCGGGGATCGTTCATGTCCGATTCCGCGATCAGGTAACTGGAGCGTCCCAACCGGGCGGCCGTCTGGTGCGCCACTTGGGACATCTCCTGCAGGATGTGCCGGGCCCGCTCGTCTTTGAGGGCGTGCACCGCATCCACGCGGAAACCATCCACGTGGTAGTCCTCCACCCACATGCGCACGTTGTCCAGGATCAGATCCCGCACCCCGTCCGAGCCCCAGGCATCCAGGTTGATCTGCTCACCCCAGGAGGAATTGCCGGCAGTGAAGATCTCCAGGAACTGCGGCAGGTAATTCCCGGAGGGGCCCAGGTGGTTGTAGACCACGTCCTGCACCACGGCCAGACCGCGGGCGTGACAGGCATCCACAAAGCGCTGGTAACCCAGAGGTCCGCCGTATTCCTCCTGGACGGTGTACCAGGCCACGCCGTCGTAACCCCAGTTGTAGTGCCCGTTGAAACCGTTGACGGGCAGCAGCTCAATGGTGTCCACGCCCAGCTCCACCAGCTCGTCCAGGTGCTCGATGGCAGCCTCGAACGTGCCTTCCGGGGTGAACGTCCCCACGTGCAGCTCGTAGAGGATCGCCCCCTCCAGTGGCTTGCCGTTCCACTGTCCGTCACTCCACTGGAACTCGTGGGCATCAAACGTGCAGGACAGATCGTGCACACCCTGCGGTTGGCGGGGGGAACGCGGATCCGGCAGCACCTCAGAGGTGATCTTCTGTTCCTTCTTGGTGCCCGGATCCTTGGTCTTGGACAGCACGTAGCCGTAGCGCACCGTGGTCTCCGGTACCTGGCCTGCCGCCGAGTCCGGCAGCGTCCACCATCCCTGCAGCCCGCGTTCACCGGTGCTGTAGAGCGGCTTGGGGTCCAGTCCCCGCGGGTGGTGGTCCTCCAGCTCCGTGGCGGGAATCATGGCAAAGTCCTGGCCATCAATGCGCACGGTCACCCCTGCAGCGTGCGGGGCGAACACATCAAAGCGGTCCAGGTGCCGGCGGCGGGTATCAGTCATGGTGCAATCAGCTTTCGCAGGTTGGCAGCGGTTCCCGCAGTGCGGGACGGTTTTTGGGATTGGTTGACGACGACGCCGCTCAGGCCCGGCGCAGCAAGGCCACCGGGAGCAGGTCCAAGATCTGGGCGACCTGGACCGTTCCCTCGAATCGGCCTCCGGTGAGTTCATCCACCCAAGCGCCCTCAGGCAGTTCCACGCTGGTCTCTGCCCAGCCGCCGGCTTGGGCCAGCCCCAGGGGAAGCCTGGTGACCAGGGTGATGGCGCCGCCGCGGTTGAAGGCGAACAGGTGGTCTGCTGCGGGGCCTTCGGCAGCAACAGGCGTGTAGTCCGTGAACAGCTCCGCATGGTCACGGCGTAGGCGCAGTGCTCGGGAGGTCACCAGCAACTTGGCGTCCCCGGAGTCATCCACTGCAGGCACTGAGTGGGCGCGGGCAATGCCCGGATCATCGCGCCGCGTGTCCACAGCCTCCAGGCGCTGCGCCAAGTCCTTGTAGTCCACGGGACGGCGGTTGTCCGGATCCACCAGGGCCGGGGCCCACAGCTCGCTGCCCTGGTACACATCCGGAACACCGGGCATGGTCAGCTGCACCAGCTTCTGGCTCAAGGCGTTGACGTATCCCGGGTGTTCGATCTTGCGGACCAGTCCTTCAAAAGCTCCACGGACGGAGGGCTCGTCCAGGACCACCTCAACAAACCGGGTCAGCTCTTGTTCAAAGTCCTCGGAACCGTCTACCCACGCTGTTGCGGTCTGTGCTTCCCGTGCGGCCTTGAGTGCGTAGTCCACAGCCCGCTCGCGTTCGATCGGCCAGGCCCCGGCCAGTGCCTGCAGTACCAGATTGGCCAGGGTGCGGTCGGCCAGCGGGCCCACCCCGGCCGCAGCGGCTTGTTTCTGAACGTAGGCCACGGTGGAAGCCCAGTCATTGGCAGCTTCAGCCAACACGGAGATCCGCGCGCGCACCGATTCGGAACGCTTGGTGTCGTGAGTGGACAGCGTGGTCATGGCCAGGGGTTCTTCCTGGTGGCGGCGCTGCATTTCCGCGTGCACGTCCGCCGGGCTCAGGGCAAAAACCGATGGATCCCCGCCCACCTCGGTCAGCGAGGTCAACCGGGAGAACCGGTA
Source organism: Kocuria subflava (assembly GCF_012163155.1). Classification (GTDB taxonomy): domain Bacteria; phylum Actinomycetota; class Actinomycetes; order Actinomycetales; family Micrococcaceae; genus Kocuria; species Kocuria subflava. The sequence continues at coordinate 101,021 of NZ_JAAVUN010000009.1, read as the reverse complement.
GAAAGCCGCGTCCTCCACGCCCTTGGCCATGACCATGCCGGAGGTCTGCTGGAAGCGCCGGGCCACCGGAGTCAGCTCCGATTCCAAGGCGTTGAGCCCCAGCACCGGGCCCAGTTGTGTAATTACAGGTTCAAGGTCGCCCCGCTGTGCGATGGCGCTCTGCAATGCGGCCTCCAGATGCTCCACACCGTCCGGCAGGTAGGTCCGGTAGACGTCAAAGTTCGCCAGGATCTCGCTGAGGGCATCCACCAGCTGATCGTGGCTGAACTCGGTCAGCGCCGACTCCCCGGCCGCCTCCCGTGCCAGGCGCTCCACCTCGGCATGCAGGGCGCCATCCACCACCGCGCGCTTGGTGCCGTGGATCATCCTCGCCCAGTTGCCCTCTTGCGTACCGTCTGCCGTGGACCCCTGACGGAGCGCAGCTTCCAGGGTGGTCAGCGGGTAGGCACCGGCGGGATCAACCAACAACCGATCCACAGTGCCCAGTGCGTCATAGCCCGTGGTCCCGGCCGTAGAGCCGTTTTCCAACCATTCGTGGGGCAGCTTTTCCCCCGGCTCCAAGATCTTTTCGATCAGCACGTAAGCCCCACCGGTGATGCCCTGCAGGTCCTTCAGGTAACGGCCCGGATCCCGCAAACCGTCCGGGTGGTCGATGCGCAGACCGTCCACCAGCTGGTCACCAAACCAACGCTTGATCTCCGTGTGGGACTCCTCCAGCACCTGGGGGTCCTCCACACGGATCCCGGCCAGCGTGGTGACGGTGAAGAAGCGCCGGTAGTTCAGCGCAGCATCCCCAGTGCGCCAGTTCACCAGCTGATAGTGCTGCCGCTCGTGGACCGCGGAAGCGTCCTCGGCCACGTTGCCGCTTTCATCCAGGGTGTACGTGCCATCGGCCAGCGGGTAGAGGTTGTCCCAATAGGCCAACACGGGCTCCCCGTCCTCAACACGGACCGTCAGATCAGACAGTGCCTGGTGAGCCTGACCGGGCACCGGGGCGCCGTCGTCGTCGGTGTCGTCTCCCAACACAGGGATCATGAGTTTGCCGCCAAAGGCCTCCCAGTCGACGTCAAAAGCGTCCGCATGCGGGGACCCCGCACCCTCCTTGAGCAGGGACCACCACCACGGGTTCTGCCGGGGTTCGGCCACACCCTGGTGATTGGGAACCACGTCCACAATCACGCCCATACCGGCCTGGTGCGCAGCCCGGCACAGGCGATCAAAAGCGTCCCGGCCACCGCGAGCACGGTCGATCACCGTGGGATCCACAACGTCGTACCCGTGCTGGGAACCCTCCGTGGACTGCAGAACCGGTGAGAGGTACAGCCAATCCACCCCCAGGTTGCGCAGGTACTCGATCTGCTCGGCCGCCTGGTCCAGGTCAAAGTCCTGGGTGATCTGCAAGCGATAGGTGGAAGCCGGGATACGCACGGTGGGACTCTCCTGTTAATGATGCTGTGAGGGGTGCTGATGGCCGTGTCCGCACCTGCGCCAACGGCAAATGCGGACACGGCACACAATCACTGGTCGGGCTGGGACTGTGCGGAGTAAGCAGCCACGGAGGCGGCCACGGACACGTCCGGCTCCTCCTCCGGCTCCTCCCACTGCCGCAGGACCACCACGGACTTGGCCTTCAGCGTGAAGACGGTCGAGTGCTCCAGCACGGAACCGTCCCCGTGCTCACCGGCGGTGTCCAGCACCTCCTCCCACTTGGTGCCGTAGGGGGCTGCGGGGACCGTGACCTCCACGTCCTCTGGTGAGGAGTTGAACCAGATGATGAAGTCCACATCCGTGATCTGACGTCCCCGGCGGTCCACACCGGAGATGCCGTGACCGTTGAGCCACATGCCCAGTGTCCGGGACAGGGGTTCATCCCAGTCACCCGGGGACATGGGGGTGCCGTCCTTGTCCAACCAGACAATGTCCGGCATGGGATCCCCTGCACGCAGCTCCCCCATTTCCACCGGACGGCCGTCAAAGAACTGGCCACGGCGGAACGTGGGGTGGTCCCGGCGCAGGTGGATCAGCGCAGAGGTGAACTCCATGAGCGGAGTGTCCGCAGTGTCCCAGTTGATCCAAGAGATCTCGTTGTCCTGGGCGTAGGTGTTGTTGTTGCCACCCTGGCTGCGGCCCAGCTCATCGCCGTGCAACAACATGGGCGTGCCCTGGGAGAGCATCAACGTGGCAATGAAGTTGCGCTGCTGACGCGCGCGCCAGGCCAACACCTCGGGGTCATCCGTGGGTCCTTCCACACCGCAGTTCCAGGAGCGGTTGTGGGACTCGCCGTCGTTGTTGTCCTCGCCGTTGGCGTCGTTGTGCTTGTCGTTGTAGGAGACCAGGTCCCGCAACGTGAAACCGTCGTGAGCGGTCACAAAGTTGATGGAGGCATACGGGCGGCGGCCGCTGTTCTCGTACAGATCAGCAGAACCCGTGATGCGGGAGGCGAACTCACCCAGGGTGGAGGGCTCACCGCGCCAGAAATCGCGCAGGACATCACGGTACTTACCGTTCCACTCGGTCCACTGGGGCGGGAAGTTGCCCACCTGGTAACCACCGGGGCCAACGTCCCAGGGCTCAGCAATCAGCTTGACCTGGGAGACGATCGGATCCTGCTGCACCAGCTCGAAGAAGGTGGAGAGTTTGTCCACGTCGTAGAACTCGCGGGCCAAGGTGGAGGCCAAGTCAAAGCGGAAGCCGTCCACGTGCATTTCCGTCACCCAGTAACGCAGGGAGTCCATGATCAGCTGCAGAGAGTGCGGGTGGCGCACGTTCAAGGAGTTACCGGTGCCCGTGTAGTCCATGTAGAACTTGGGATCGTCCTCCACCAGACGGTAGTAGGCATTGTTGTCGATCCCCCTCATGGACAGCGTGGGGCCCATGTGGTTGCCCTCAGCCGTGTGGTTGTAGACCACGTCCAGGATGACCTCGATGTCCGCACGGTGCAGGGCACGCACCATGGCCTTGAACTCCTGGACCTGGCCACCCAGCGTGGTGGAGGAGCTGTAGTCGTGGTGCGGGGCAAAGAAGCTGATGGTGTTGTAACCCCAGTAGTTGCGCAGGTCCTTTTCCAACAACGTGGAATCCTGCACGAACTCGTGCACGGGCATCAGTTCAATAGCCGTGATACCCAGCTTCTTCAGGTGGGAGATCACCGCGGGGTGAGCCACACCGGCGTAGGTGCCCTGCATGTTCTCCGGGACCTCAGGGTGCAGCTTGGTCAGACCCTTGACGTGGGCCTCGTAGATCACGGACTTGTGGTACTGACGCCCGGGAGAACGGTCGCCTTCCCAGTCGAAGTACGGATTGATGACCACGCCCTTCATCATCAGCTCGGCCGAGTCCTCCTGGTTGAAGGAGTCCTCGTCGCCAAAGTTGTAGGAGAACAGCGGCTGGCCCCACTCGCGGACAAAGCCGTCAACGGCCTTGGCGTAGGGGTCCAGCAGAAGCTTGGCGGGGTTGCAGCGGTGTCCGTTGGCCGGGTCCCAGGGACCGTGCACTCGGTACCCGTAGCGCTGACCGGGCTGGACCTCGGGGAGGAAGCAGTGCCACACGTAGCCGTCAACGGCGGTCAGTTCAATGCGAGTTTCGTTCTCGTCCTCGTCGAACAAGCACAACTCCACGCGATCTGCGACCTCGCTGAACAAGGCAAAGTTGGTTCCGGCGCCGTCGTAGGTTGCACCCAGGGGGTACGGGTTACCAGGCCATACTTCGGTCACGAATCAGTTCTCCTGTCAGGCGGGTGTGGGCATGGCCCAGTACAGACCACACGGGTTCGAGCTTACTAGCCCCACTCAGCCTCCAGTCCTAAGCACCCTGAGTTATGCCGAGGGAAAAGTCACGTCGCGGGTCAGAACCGCCCTGATGTGCTCCGGCAGACACGGTTGCGGTCCATGACCGGCCACCACAGAGGCCGAGGCGTGCAGGCCCGCTCCCACCGCGGCCACCAGGGCCCAGAGGTTCTCGGGCTGCAGCTGCTCCAGCAGCTGCCCACGCGCACCATCAGGCAGCGGACTGGCAGTCACCCACGCCTGGACTGCGGCCTGAAAGCCCTCCGGGCGGCCCTGTACGTGTGCAAGAAGTGTGCCCACGATTCCGGCCAGGCAGTCACCCGATCCCGCCGTGGACAACCACGAACTTCCGTGCGAAACCGTGAACACCGGGCCTGCACCGGGTGCGGCCACCACTGTGACAGCACCCTTGAGCAGCACGGTAGCTCCGGTGGCACGCGCTGCCTCCCGGACCCAGGTCAAAGGGGCCGCCTCGATCTGCCCACGAGTTGGTGCGGACTCGGTCCGCCCCCAGGCCTGGCACCACGTGAGCAGTTGCTCCAGCTCACCCGCATGCGGTGTGAGGATGTGGCGGGGCCCCAACGAACGATCCCCCAGCAGCTGACCCACCGGTTCAAAAGCACCGGCGTCCAGAACCGCCGGTTCATCCTGTTCCAGGACGGCACGGATGCGTGCACTCTGTTCCTGGTCCACAGCCCCGGGGCCGGCCACCCAGGCCTGGACGTGAACGTCCCCCGGATCATCCCCGCTGGAAACGACCTCCGGTGAGGTCAACGTGACCAACGTGCACGTTTCCGCATCCCCCAGATAGCGCACCATGCCCACACCGGCTGCCACAGCGGAACGGGTGCACAACAGTGCCGCCCCCGGATACTGGCGGCTGCCCGCCACCACACCCAGGACTCCGCGCGTGTACTTGTGGTCACCTGCCACCGGCCGTGGCCAAAACGCCTGAATGTCTTCCGGCTCGATCTGCACCACCTGGGGCGCGGGCAAGACGTCCTCGATCCCGATGGGCACCACCGTGACGTGGCCGCTGAGCTGCGAGCCGGGCGGCACCACGTGAGCCACTTTGGCCCCGCCGAAAGTCACCGTGTGATCGGCATTCAGCACCGTGCCCGGTGCATGTGCCGTGTCCGCTTCCACGCCAGAAACGACGTCGACCGCCACCACCGTAGGTCCTTGCCCCGCTGGCGCTGACGCACGGAGATCCAGAAGATCCGACACCAGCTCCTGGAACTCCCCGCGTAACCCACCGCGGGCCCCCGTGCCCAGCACTGCGTCCAGGACCAGGTCTGCTTCCCGGCACAACTGGGCTGCCTCAGCAACCCCCAGGTGGTTCAAGGAGTCAAACCGGGCACCTGCTGCCCGTGCTGCTTGCCCGCCCTGAGGATGGAGCGCATCACCGGTGGTGATCACGTGAACGGTGGTGCCGCGGCGTCGTAAATGGGCTGCCGCCCACAGGGCATCCCCGCCGTTGTTGCCGGTCCCCACCAGTGCCACCACGCGGGCGCCCATCACACCGACACCTGCGCGAAGCACCCTCACACATTCCAGCGCCAAGGCGTGTGCGGCCCGGCCCATGAGCGCGGGGCCGTCACCGTCCTCCAAGAATGGGCGTTCAGCATCTCTGATCTGCTGACCGGTCCAGGCGGCAATCATGCAGACTCCCCCTGTGCATCAGGCAAAGCGTCCACCGGAAAGCCTTCGGCCACGACGTAAGCCATGGCCATACCGCCGTCGTGAGACATGGACAGATGCCAACGGTCAATGCCTTGTTTGGCCGCCTCCGCAGCCACCGTGCCTTCCATGCGCAGCACCGGGGCACCCCACTCGGTCTTCTCAATCCAGCAGTGCTGCCAGATCATGCCCGGAGGTGCCTTCAAGGCCTTGGCAGTGGCCTCCTTGGCAGCAAATCGCGCGGCCAAGGACTGCACCGGGAGCTCACGTTCGGACGGCACGAACAGCCGCTCGATCAACCGGGGTGTGCGCTCCAACTGGCGTTCAAACCGTTGGATGTCCACCACGTCAATTCCGGTACCAATGATCATGCGGCCAGGGTACTGCCTGAGTCAGACACCCCGACCGCATGGTCATGAGCTCACCTGATCCCCTGCCGGACACAGGAATCAGTGGAAGCGAAAAGTCACTCCACCGTGACGGACTTGGCCAGGTTACGGGGCTGGTCGACGTCGTATCCCTTTGCCTCCGCCATGGCGCAGGCAAAGATCTGCAGCGGAACGGTGGCCAGCAAGGGCTGCAGCAGCGTGGGCGACTGCGGGATGCGGATGATGTGGTTGGCGTAGGCCTCAACAGCGGTGTCACCGTCTTCAGCAATCACAATGGTCTCGGCACCGCGAGCGCGGATCTCCTGGATGTTGGAGACCACCTTGGAGTGCAACGAGTTGCGGCCACGTGGGGAGGGAACCACCACGATCACCTTCTGGCCCGGTTCGATCAGAGCGATCGGACCGTGCTTGAGCTCGCCTGCGGCAAAGCCTTCAGCGTGGATGTAGGCGATCTCCTTGAGCTTCAGTGCACCTTCCAGAGCCACCGGGAAGCCCACGTGACGGCCCAGGAACAGCACGGATTCCGTGTTGCCCATCTCCGTGCCCATGGCCTTGATGGCATCAGCACCGTCGATCACGGTCTGGATCTTCTCCGGCATGGCCTGCAGCTCGCGCAGGACCTCACCGATCTCATCGGAGAACATGTTGCCGCGCAGCTGAGCCAGGTAGAGACCCAGTAGGTAGGCCGCGGTGATCTGCGCCAGGAAGGCCTTGGTGGAGGCCACGGCAATCTCCGGACCGGCGTGGGTGTAGAGATTGGCGTCGGACTCACGCGGGATGGAGGAGCCGTTGGTGTTGCAGATGGCAATCACCTTGGCACCCTGTTCCCGGGCGTGACGGATGGCCATGAGGGTGTCCATGGTCTCGCCGGACTGGGAGAGGGCAACCACCAGGGTCTTCTCGTTGACGATCGGATCCCGGTAGCGGAACTCGTGGGCCAGCTCCACCTCGGTGGGGATGCGGCACCAGTGTTCGATGGCGTAGCGGGCAACGTGACCGGCGTAGGCGGCGGTGCCGCAGGCGATCACCACAATCTTGTCCACCGAACGCAGCAGGGACTCGTCAATGCGCAATTCATCCAGGGTCAGCTGGCCGGTTTCATCCAGGCGGCCCAGGAGGGTGTCGTGGACGGCGGAGGGCTGGTCGTGGATCTCCTTCTCCATGAAGGAGTTGAATCCACCCTTTTCGGCTGCGGCTGCATCCCAGGTGACATCAAAGGGCTTGCCCTCAACCGGGTTGCCTTCAAAGTCGGTGATGGAGTAATCCGTGGCCGTGATGGTGACAATCTGGTTGTTATCCATCTCCACAGCACTCTTGGTGTGCTGGATGAACCCGGAGACGTCCGAACCCAGGAAGTTCTCGCCCTGGCCCAGGCCGATCACCAACGGGGAGTTGTAGCGGGCGGCCACAATTCGGTCGGCGTGATCGGCATGAACGGCCAGAAGGGTGAAAGCACCTGCCAACCGCTGTGCGGCCAGCTGCATGGCACGGCTGAGGTCCCGGCCGGCCTCCTTGTTGTAGAAGTCCCCCAGCAGAGTGGCGGCCACTTCAGTGTCAGTTTCGGAGACGAACGAGTAGCCCTTGGCGCTCAGCTCGTTCTTGAGCTCAGCGAAGTTCTCGATGATGCCGTTGTGCACCACGGCAAGCCGGCCGTTGTCCACCACGTGCGGGTGAGCGTTGGAGTCCGTGGGTCCACCGTGGGTTGCCCAACGGGTGTGGCCGATGCCCAGGACTGCGTTCGGCAGCGGGCTGACTTCCAGTTCCACGTCCAGGCTGGAGACCTTGCCCGCCTTTTTGCGGTAATCGACCTTGCCGTCTGCCACCACGGCCACACCGGCGGAGTCGTACCCGCGGTATTCCAGTCGGCGCAGGCCTTCCAGCACATAGTCCAGGGCATAAAGTTCACGGTCCGGCGTCTCGGGCAGACCCACATATCCAACGATTCCACACATGCGCTCAGCCTAACCCACCGGGGTCAGCGAAAACCGGCTGAGCTGCGCCACCGAGGAGTCATACCGGTCACGCCGCCAACGGGTGCGGAAGTAGTTCGCTTCAAGAAAAGGAAACCCCCGGCTCCACACAGGAGCCGGGGGTTTCGTGGGGTCAGAACTGCTGATCTGAGGCCGCGGATCAAACCGCGGTGAACACCTCCAACAGTTTGGGAAACAGCGGGTGATCCGCAGCCACTCCGGTCAGTTCCGTAACCAGTAGCTCCGTGGCCGCACCATCACCGCGGGATGCGGCCAGTTTGGTCTGGAGCTCTTGCGCCTCGGCATCATCAGCGACGTCGAAGCCCAGTGCGGCTCCCACTGCCGAGACCAATGCCGATGCGTCCATTCCGCGTTCGGCCAGTTCCGCTGCCGGGCCCACAAAACGCTCGTTGTGGGAGATCTTGCGCAACGGAGCTCGCCCAACCCGCTCCACCGTGTCCGGCAGGTGCGGGTTGGAGAAGCGGGTGAGGATCTTGTCCACGTAGGCCTGCTGGACCTCCGGGGCAAAGCCGAACTTCTCCACCAGCAGCGCCTTGGTTTCCCCCAGAACTGCTTCCACCTTGGCGCGCACCTGGGAGTCCTCCAGTGCATCCGAGATCTTGGAGATCCCGGCCTGGTAGCCAAAGTACGCGGTGGCAGCGTGGCCGGTGTTGACCGTGAACAGCTTGCGGGTGATGTAGGGAGCCAGATCCTCCACCCATGTGACACCAGGGATTTCCGGGCCGCTCTCACCGAAGGCCGGGGATTCCACGGCCCACTCGTAGTAGGTCTCCACGGTCACGTCCAGGCCCTGTCCGGGCGCCTGGTTGGGAACGATCCGGTCCACGGCGGTGTTGGCGAAAATCGCGATCTGGTCCACTTCCGGGTAAACCTCCCGGATGGACTCAGCCAGGCCATCGGTGGCGTTGATGGCGTTTTCACACGCCATCACGGCCACGGTGGACCCACCGGCTTCAGCCCGGGCACGCAGGCCCTCGGCCAAGGTCGGGGCAATGATCCGCAAGACCGTGGGGCCAACAGCCGTGGTGATCACATCAGCCGTCTTGATCTGCTCCAGCAAACCTTGCGGATCTGCCGCGGAGTTCACTCCGGAGAATCCGGTGACTGTCAGATCCCGCGCCTCGAACCCGACCTCGTGGACGGCGTAGGAGTCCTGGGCGTTGAGAGCATCGATCAGCGGTGCGGCCACATCGGCGAACACCAACTCGTAACCGGCCTCGTGCAGCAGAACACCTACGAATCCGCGGCCGATGTTGCCGGCGCCGAAGTGCAGGGCTTTCATCCATTCACCTTTCCGAAGATCTCCAAGATCTCCTCCGGAGTCTGTGCTGCCTCCAGTTGAGCAAGAGATTCCTTCTTGGAGAAGATCTTGGCGATCTTTGCCAGCAGACCCAGGTGCTGACCATCCGCACCGGCAATGCCGATCACGTACTTGACCTCCTGGCCACCCCAGTCCACCGGCTGTCCGTAGCGGATGAATGACATGGCGGAATCGTGGATGGCCGATTTGGCCTCGTTGGTGCCGTGCGGGATGGCCAAGCCGTTGCCCATGAACGTGGACACGGAGGACTCTCGCTCATGCATGGCGTTCACATACGCGCGGTCCACTGCACCGGTGTCCACCAGCAGGTCACCGGCCTGATCTATGGCCACACTACGGGAACCGGCCGAGGCATTTAGACGGATCGAGTCAACGGACAGGATCTGCTTGGAATCATCAGCGGCCGCGGTGTTCGACGACGACGACGTGGTGGTCGAGTCTGCGCCACTCGTTGCAGCGCCTGCTCCAAAGGTTGCAGAGTCCGCGCCAGTGGTTGCAGCGTGCCGACCCGTGGGAGCGGCGTCGCCGGCATGAGCGGAGGATCCTGCACCACCGGCAGAACCAGCCGCAGCAGTGGCACCGGCTCCTGCTGCAGCGGCAGCAGGTACGGCAGCGGAATCACCCGCACCGTCTGAACCGGGAGCACCACCCTCACGCTGTTCGCGGATCAGCTCCACGATTTCGTCGTAGCGGGGCGAACCCATGAAGTTGTCCACGGACACGTGCATGGCCGAGGGCGTGGGGGTCTGGGCGCGGTTGAGCAGGTCCTCGTGGACCACCACCAGGTCAAAGTCATCCCGCAGGTTGTTGATCGCGGAGTTGACCACGGAGACGTCGTTGCCGAAACCGGCGTCCTTGATCTTGTTGCGCAGCACAGAAGCACCCATGGCGGAGGATCCCATGCCGGCATCGCAGGCGAAGACGATCTTGGAGATGGTGTTCTGTGCAGCTGCTGCCCCACCGGTCAGGGCGGAGGACACGGAGGACTTCTTGCCCTTCATGCCTTCCATCTTGGCGGTGGCTGCAGCCATGTCGTCCTCGGTCTGCTTGGAGAAACGCAGGATCACGGAGGCCACGGCAAAGGAGACCGCTGTTGCGGCCAGCACACCCAGGATCACACCCACGTAGGAGTCGGTGGCGGTCTGAGCCAGGATGGCGATGATGGAGCCGGGGGCAGCCGGGGCACGCAGGCCGACGTCGAAGATCTGGAACACGGCAATGCCGGACATGCCACCGGCAATGGCGGCCAGGATCAGCTGGGGCTTCATCAACACGTACGGGAAGTAGATCTCGTGAATACCACCCACAAAGTGGATGATGGCAGCCCCGGGCGCGGTGGCGCGGGCGGTGCCGCGGCCAAAGACCATGTAAGCCAGCAGGATGCCCAGGCCGGGGCCGGGGTTGGCTTCCAGCAGGAACAGGATGGACTTGCCCTGCTCAAGTGCCTGGGCGCTGCCCAGCGGGGTGATCAGGCCATGGTTGATGGCGTTGTTCAGGAACAGCACCTTGGCAGGCTCAATGATCAGCGAGGTCAAGGGCAGCAGCCCGGTGTTGACCAGGAACTCCACGATCGCGCCGGCCACGCGGGTGAACAGGTTCATGACCGGGGTCAGCAAGAACATGGAGCCGATGGCGGCAATGGCTGCAAAAATACCGGCGGAGAAGTTGTTGACCAGCATCTCGAAGCCGGGGCGGATCTTGCCGTCCCACAGGGAGTCCAGCTTCTTCATGCACCATGCGGCCAGCGGGCCCATGATCATGGCACCCAGGAACATGGGGGATCCCGCACCGTCTTCCCCGATGAACACCGGCGACGACGTTCCCATGATCACGCCCATGGTGGAAATGGCACCCACCACACCACCACGGACGTCGTAGACCAACTTGCCCCCGGTGTAGGCGATCAACAGGGGCAACAGGTAGAAGACCATCGGTCCCACCAAGGTGCCGATGTGCTCGTTCGGGAAGAACCCGTCCGGAATGAACAGCGCAGTGATCAGACCCCAGGCAATGAACGCCGCGATGTTGGGCATGATCATGGAGGACAGGAATGTACCGAAGCGCTGGACGGCAACGCGTACGCCGCCCGTCTTCTCATCCCCCGTTTGTGGAGAAGTTGTAGTTGTCAAAGCATCCCTCTTTGGATCGCTCCGTGGATGGGGAATGAAGGAACCACAACTGCCTTCTCAGAATTGGCCGTTCCCTGCTACCCCGACGGACTGTGAGTGGTGACGGATCGGGCAGCGACATTGTGGAGGGCGTCGCTGTCCGATTCAGCCCGTGTGACGGTTCCGGCGGCCTCCGTCAGACCCATCACACGGGTTGTGTGCTCAGAATGGTCTCATGAGTTGAACAGTGCTCTGACCAACAGTTGCCGATTGCTCCTGGGTCCTGGCGATGGCGCTGCACAGAGCCTGATTCGGTCGCCGAGAGCGGGCAGTCATAAACTGTGCTGCGATGAGCACAATGCCTGGGAACAGCCGGGTGTCACCTTTCGTGGAACTGGATCGGGACACTTGGTCACGTCTGTCAACGGAGATCGACGTCCCCCTGACCGAAGACGAAATTGAAGCCCTCCGTGGCCTGGGCGACCACTTGGACGTGGACGAGGTCCGGGAGGTCTACCTCCCGCTGTCCAGGCTGCTGACCCTTTATGACGCCGCGGCCACCTCCCTGAACACCTCCACCAACGACTTCCTGGGGCAGGAGCACGCTCGTACTCCGTTCGTGATCGGCATTGCGGGTTCCGTGGCTGCGGGTAAATCGACGACGGCGCGTTTGCTGCGTGAGCTGATGGCCCGATGGCCCTCCACACCCCGGGTTCAACTGGTCACCACGGACGGGTTCCTGTATCCGAATGCTGAGCTGGAACGCCGCGGGCTCATGGAACGCAAGGGCTTCCCGGAGTCTTATGATCGCCGCGCCCTACTCCGTTTTGTGGCTGCCATCAAGTCAGGTGCGGATCAGGTGTGCGCCCCCAAGTACTCACACGTCACCTACGACATCCTCCCTGGTGAAGAGATTGTGGTGACCCGCCCCGACGTCGTGATTGTGGAGGGCCTGAACGTGCTGGCTCCGGCAAAGATCGGCGACGGCGACCGCGGCTCCCTGGCGCTGAGTGACTTTTTCGACGTGTCGATCTATGTGGATGCCAGGACCCAGGACATCGAGCGGTGGTACATCGAGCGGTTCCAAGCCCTGCGGCACAGCGCCTTCGCGGATCCGGCTTCCTACTTCCACCGCTACGCGGGGCTCAGCGATCAGGAAGCGGTGGAGACCGCCACCAGTATCTGGCGCCGGATCAACGAGCCCAATCTGCTGCAGAACGTGCGCCCCACTCGTGGGCGGGCGCAGTTGATTCTGTCCAAGTCCTCAGATCACTCGATTCGCAGGGTCCTGGTCCGCAAGAATTGACCTGAGCGTTCTTGAGGCTGGGAGGACCCGTGAACCGTGGATTGACCATCAGCGCACTGCCCCTGTGCGCAGCACTCTTTCTGACGGGCTGCGGTGAGGGTTCCGAGCCCGGACCACAAGCCAGTGCTGAGCTCATGGCCACCGAGTCGGCCGACCCAGCTTCCGCGCAGGCATCACCTCAGGGAGCTGATGCTGAGCCTCGTACGGACAGCTCATCAGGTGTGGACATCACGTCCGCCGGCTCCCTGACCGTGATGGTCAACAAACACAACCCGCTGGACCCGCAGAGTTATGTCCCGGCAGACCTGCAGGAAATCGAAGGCCACCAACTGCGGGCAGAAGCCGCCGGTGCAGCCCAGAACATGCTGCGGGACATGCGCGCGGACGGCATAGACGTCACCATCACCTCCGCCTATCGCTCCTATGACACGCAGGTGTCCACTTATGACCATTGGGTTCAACAAAATGGTCAGGTTACTGCTGATCGAGTTTCCGCTCGACCCGGTTTCTCGGAACATCAAACCGGATTGGCGCTGGACCTGGCGGACGGTACGGGATGCGATCTACAGGCTTGTTTCGCGGACACTGAGGCAGCTCAGTGGGCTGTTGAGAATGCGGATCAGTACGGATTTGTTCTGCGTTTCCCGGAAGGCCAGGAAAGTGTCACGGGCTACACCTATGAGCCGTGGCACTTCCGCTATGTGGGCCCTGACCAGGCACAGGCGTATCAGTCCAGCAGCGCCAGTACCCTGGAAGAGTTCTACGGAACCGGCCCGGCGCCGGATTACGAGTGACAACTCAGCCTGTTGAGTCCACAGAAGATCGTCTGAAGATTTTGATGCAAATGCAATTCGCCAGCGATTCAAGCCACAGTGGCGGGAATCACTGAAAAATTGATGGGAAATTTCTAGAAACCCCTACCAGGGCACGCTAATCTTTGGCACATGCTTCAGGGTTTCAAAGAATTCATCATGAAGGGCAACGTCATCGATCTGGCCGTCGCGGTCATCATCGGTGGTGCATTCGCCCCCGTCATCACCACTCTGGTGGACTCCATCATCATGCCGCTGATCTCCGGCCTGATCGGCTTCCCCAGCTTTGACGAGTTCCTCCGCTTCCAGGTCGGCGAAGGTAGCAACTACGTTGCTTTCGGCGCCTGGTTGACCGTGATCGTCAACTTCTTGATCATCGCAGCTGCCCTGTACTTCGTCGTCGTCATGCCGATGAACAAGATGATCGAGGCTCGCAACCGTCGTTTGGGCATCGACCCCGACGAGGAAGAGGTGGAGCCCAACGTTGCTCTGCTGACCGAGATCCGCGACCTGCTGGCCGGCCAGCCAGGCAACCCGGCTCCGGGCTCCGCAGCCGCCAAGGACCCCAACGCCTGATCCAGGCCCTCCGCTGAGGTCCCCCAGCTCATAACCATTCACGAACGAGGCCCCGCATCCATCAGGATGCGGGGCCTTTTCCTATTACCCACCGCCTATTCGGGAGCACCAGTGCCCACCGTCTATTCAGGGGGCACCAGGGCCCACGATCTATTGCCGTGGCATGAGCCGTCCCATCACAGCGCCAAGCGGTCAGCCACCACGGCAGCCAGGTGTTCGGCTTCCTCCTGCGCCTGCGCCTGTGTAGCTGCCTCAACCATCACGCGCACCACGGGCTCCGTGCCAGAGGGGCGCAACAACACCCGGCCCGTCTCCCCCAGTCGAGATTCCGTGGCCGCCACGGCTTCGGCCACGCCGGACTCTGATGAAGCCGCTGCGCGATCCACGCCCTTGACGTTGATCAGCACCTGCGGCAGACGGGTCATGACCTTGCCCAGTTCAGACAGCGGCAAACCGGTCTCCGCCACACGGGAGGCCAACATGAGACCGGTCAGCAACCCATCGCCCGTTGTGGCCCAGTCGGACATGATCACGTGCCCGGACTGCTCACCACCCAGGTTGTAGCTGTCCTGATTCATGGCCTCCAGGACGTAGCGGTCCCCCACCTTGGTCTCACAGATGTTGATGCCGCGGTCCTTCAGCGCCAGTTTGAGGCCCAGGTTGGACATCACGGTCACCACCAAGGTGTCCTGCGCCAGACGGCCCTTCTCGTGCATGGACAGCGCCAAGATCCCCATGATCTGATCGCCGTCGATCTCGTTACCTTCAGCATCCACGGCCAGGCAGCGGTCGGCGTCGCCGTCGTGGGCAATGCCCAAATCGGCACCGTGCTCAATCACGGCCTGTTTGAGCGGACCCAGATGAGTGGAACCCACGCCGTCGTTGATGTTCAAGCCGTCCGGCTCGGAGCCGATGATCTTGACCAGCTCCGCACCGGCGTCATGGAAAGCATCCGGGGACACCCCGGCCGCAGCCCCGTGCGCACAGTCCAGCACCACCTTGATGCCTTCTAAACGGTGCGGGATGGCGCCCACCAGATGCAGGATGTAGCGGTCCTCGGCATCGGAGAGGGTGGAGATACGTCCCACACCAGCACCCGTGGGACGCTTGAAGTCCCGGGATTCATAAACCGCCTGGATCTGGTCCTCCACGGCATCGGGCAACTTCTTGCCGCCGTGGGCCAGGAACTTGATCCCGTTGTCCGGGGCCGGGTTGTGGGAGGCGGAGATCATCACGCCGAAGTCAGCGCCCATGTCCCCCACCAGGTAAGCCAGCGCAGGGGTTGGCATCACGCCGGCGTCATGGACATCCACCCCGGATCCTGCCAGGCCCGCTGCCACCGCAGCACCCAGGAACTCACCTGAAGCACGGCCGTCACGGGCCAGGACGGCGCGGGGACGTTCACCGTCCTGGGCGTGTTGGTGCCCCAGCACAATGGCGGCCGCCTGAGCCAGGTCCAGCGCCATGTCCGCTGTCAGAAGTTCGTTCGCCAGCCCGCGAACACCGTCAGTTCCGAAAATACGTGTCATCGATCATCCATCCTAAGGGCGGGCCCCACAGGCGGTGGTGCGCACTGTGGTGGGGGCATCGGGGGACAAAGGACGTGGTCCGCACCCACCCGCCTAGCGGTTCTCGTAGTACTCCATGGTAGGTCCAGACTGGGCTCACACCTGCTCAGCAGGTGAAACTGTCTGGACATGAACACACCCCGTGCCCTGCGGTTGAACCGTAGGACACGGGGTGTGTGCCGTACAACGGCGCTGGATCAGCGCTTGGAGTACTGAGGAGCCTTGCGAGCCTTCTTCAGACCAGCCTTCTTGCGCTCGATGACGCGGGCGTCACGGGTCAAGAAGCCGGCCTTCTTCAGGGCCGGACGGTTGTGCTCGGCGTCGATCTCGTTCAACGCGCGGGCCACACCCAACCGCAGGGCTCCGGCCTGGCCGGAGGGGCCGCCGCCGTCGATACGAGCGACGACGTCGTAAGCGCCCTGCAGTTCCAGCAGCTTGAAGGGGTCGTTGACCTCCTGCTGGTGCAGCTTGTTGGGGAAGTAGTTCTCCAAGGTGCGGCCGTTGATGGTCCACTTGCCGGAACCCGGCACCAAGCGGACGCGCGCCACGGCTTCCTTACGGCGGCCGACAGCCTGACCGGGGACGGTCAGCGCGGGACGCTCGGAAGCGGCAACGGACTCGCCTGCGGGGGCGGACTCGGAGGTGTAGGAGGTCATCTCCTCACCTTCGGCAACGTAGTTCTCTTCAGTGTTCTGAGCCACGATGTCTCCTAGTTAGTCGATCTCGAAAGGCCCGGAATTACTGGGCGACCTGGTTGAATTCGAAGGTCTTGGGCTGGTTGGCAGCGTGCGGGTGCTCGGGACCCGCGTAGACCTTGAGCTTGGACAGCTGCTGAGCAGCCAGCTTGTTCTTGGGGAGCATGCCACGGATGGCCTTCTCCACAGCACGCACCGGGTTCTTCTCCAGCAACTCCGCGTAGGAGGTTGCGGTGAGACCACCGGGGTAGTTCGAGTGGCGATAGGCCATCTTTTTACGCAGCTTGTCGCCGGTCAGGGCAACCTTGTCCGCGTTGACGATGATCACGAAGTCGCCGGTGTCCACGTGGGGAGCAAAGGTTGCCTTGTGCTTGCCGCGCAGCAAAGTTGCAGCGTGGCTGGCCAGGCGACCGAGGACGACGTCGCTGGCGTCGATGACGTACCAGTCACGCTGGACGTCACCGGGCTTCGGAGTATACGTACGCACGTTGATCTGCCTTCGTTTCGGTTCGATTCATGGATCTGAGGGTCTCCTCAGATCGGGTCCTGTGTGCTTAGACCGGGGCTCGGGTGAGGGCCGAGCAGCAACCGGGTCCACAGGCCCCGGAGCACCAGACCATCATGGGCCCTGCAACTGGGCGACGGATCAGGGTACACGTGAACCGAGGTGGGACATGCACAACAGCTGACAAGGATACCGGAGTTGGGCCGACGATTCCAGCGCAGGAAGCCGACCTGTTGAATCTCACACTTCAGGGGGCTCCCGGCGCGCCCGGGTCTGCTCGGCGCGAGCTGCCAGGCCCAGGTCATCCGGGTAGAGGACCTGCTCCAACACCAGCCCCTGTGGAGGCGCCAAGAGCATGTCCGAGGAGCGTTCCCGCTGCGCGACACGCTGGGCCATCCACTCCACCGGACGCTCACCCCGGCCAACCCGAACGCTGGCACCCACGATGGAACGGACCATGTTGTGGCAGAACGCATCCGCCTCGATCTGCAGTTCGATCACACCCTGCCCAGTCCGGTTCACCTGAACGTCTCGGACCTCACGCACCGTGGTGGCACCAGGTCGGGGCTTGCAGAAGCTCAGGAAGTCCTGAAGACCCGGCAACGCGGCCACCGCCTCCTGCATGGCGGTCACGTCCAGTTCCTCCTTGATCCACCAGGTGGAGTTCCGGGTCAAGGGATCGTGCCCACAGGCGCCGTCGTGAATCCGGTACGTGTAACGCCTGGCCACCGCGGAGAACCGTGCGTCAAATCCTGCTGGCGCCTCCCGCACCGCTTGGACCACGATTGCACCGGGTATCTCCGAAAGACCCCGCTGGCGCCGTTCGGTGCCCAGCACGCGCGCCAGAACGCCGACCAGCCGGCGCTGGAGCACTCCAGCCGGCCCCTCGGCGCGTCCTCCCCCAAGGCGTACCCAGTCCTGGGCATCCACATCAAAATGCAGAACTTGCCCACGGGCATGCACACCCGCATCCGTTCGGCCTGCCACCACGGTGCGCACCTGCTGCCGGACCAACATGGACAGGGCCGCCTCCACACTTCCCTGGACCGTTTCCCGCCCGGGCTGACGTGCCCAGCCGTCGAACGGCCCGCCGTCGTAGCTGAGATCCACCCGCACCCGAACGGTGGGCATTGGCTCCGGTGTCACGACGGCGCTGGGGGTGTTCGGCACCGGGGCGGCAGGAGTTTCAGACACGGACAAGCCTTCTGACGTGGAACAAGGGGGGCTGGACAAGGATAAACCCGTGGCCCGCCGAATCGTGGAGATTCAGCGGGCCACGGGTCATCGGTCAAGGCGGTCAAGCCACCGGAACCGTGATCACACAGTGATCACTCGCCGTCCATCTTCTGAGCGGCAGCACCGCCGGCCGGGGAGAACCCGGAGGCCTCGGCGTTGGCCTTGGTGTCGAACCAGACCTCAGCCTTGGTGCTTGCGTACCAGCGTGAACCGGGCACGTGGTACTTCATGGACTGCTTGTTGCCCTTGATGGTGAAGCCCTCCGGGGCATCCCCGGACTCCAGCGGCTTGGCGGAACCGGCGAACTCGTCGGCCTCAACGGAAGCATCTGCAGTGGAGGCATCAGCGGCAGTGGCTTCATCCGTGGTCTCGGCAGCGGATGCGCCACCCTCATCTGCCAAGGAGGCAGAGGGATCGCTCACGACGTCCTCGGTCACGGTCTCTTCCTCGGCTGCCGGGGCAGCGGCGGGGGCCTTGGCGCGGGTGGCGGCCTCGGCCTCAGCAACAGTGGCCTTGGTGGCCACCGGCTCCATGACCAGTTCAATCACGGCCATGGGGGCGTTGTCGCCCTTGCGGTTGCCGATCTTGGTGATGCGGGTGTAACCACCCGGACGGTCCTCCATTGCAGCGGCGATGGTGGTGAACAGCTCGTGCACCACGGACTTGTCGGTCAGCTGCTTGAGCACCTGACGGCGTGCCGCAAGGTCACCGCGCTTGGCAAAGGTGATCAGGCGCTCTGCGTGCGGACGCAGGCGCTTGGCCTTGGTCACCGTGGTGGTGATGCGCTTGTGCTCGAACAGCTGCTGCGAGAGGTTACGCAGCATCAGACGCTCGTGAGCGGGGCTGCCGCCGAGGCGTGCACCCTTGGTGGGAGTAGGCATAGTGGTTGGTCTCCTGAATGGATCCCGGCCACACCGGCCCGGTGGAAATCACCGGTGCCAGGCAGTGGACAGGAAGTCGAAACGAATTACTGCTGGATGTCGAACGGGTTCTCGTCGTCGATCGAGGCGGGACGAGCCGCAGCCTCAAACCCTGGGGGCGAGTCCTTGAGCGCCAGGCCCAGCTCCACGAGCTTGACCTTGACCTCGTCAATGGACTTGGCACCGAAGTTGCGGATGTCCATCAGATCGGCCTCGGAACGAGTCACCAGTTCACCCACGGTGTGGATGCCCTCGCGCTTGAGGCAGTTGTAGGACCGTACGGTCAGTTCCAGGTCCTCGATCGGCAAGGCCATGTCGGCAGCCATCGCGGCATCGGTCGGGGACGGCCCGATCTCGATGCCTTCAGCCTCGGCGTTGAGCTCACGGGCCAGGCCGAAGAGCTCAACCAAGGTGGTGCCTGCCGATGCGACGGCGTCGCGCGGTGAAATGGCTTCCTTGGTCTCGACGTCCAGGATCAAACGATCGAAGTCGGTGCGCTGTTCAACACGGGTGGCCTCCACGCGGAAGGTCACCTTCAGCACCGGCGAGTAGATGGAGTCAACCGGAATACGGCCGACCTCGGCGTCGGCGGACTTGTTCTGGGCAGCAGTCACGTAGCCGCGGCCGCGCTCGATGGTCAGCTCGAGTTCCAAGCTGCCCTTCGAGTTGAGCGTGGCAATGTGCAGATCCGGGTTGTGGATCTCAACACCGGCCGGGACCTGAATGTCAGCAGCGGTGACCTCAGCGGGGCCCTGCTTGTTCAGGTAGGCAATCACCGGCTCGTCCTCCTCGGAGGAAACGGCCAGCTTCTTGATGTTGAGGATGATTTCGGTGACGTCTTCCTTGACACCCTCCACGGTGGAGAACTCGTGGAGCACGCCGTCGATCCGGATGCTGGTGACAGCAGCGCCGGGGATCGAGGAGAGCAGGGTGCGACGGAGAGAGTTACCAAGGGTGTAGCCGAAGCCGGGCTCCAGGGGTTCGATGGCGAACCGGGACCGGTTGTCGGCCACGACCTCTTCGGAAAGGGTGGGGCGCTGTGCGATGAGCACTGATGGTTCCTTTCAGCGTGTCTCCGCTATATGACACACGCAGGTGGTGGAGCACTCTCAAGTGTGCGGTTGAGGGCGGAAGGCCAGAACCGCGTGAGGCACGGCCGCTGATTGCCGTGACCCGGGGCGGGCGTGGCAATCAGCGAACCGTGCAAGTGATCAAACGCGACGACGCTTGGGCGGGCGGCAACCGTTGTGTGCGCTGGGGGTGACATCCTGGATGGAGCCGACCTCGAGGCCGGTGGCCTGCAGCGAACGGATGGCGGTTTCGCGTCCGGACCCGGGGCCCTTCACAAAAACGTCAACCTTGCGGACACCGTGCTCCTGGGCGCGCTTTGCAGCGGCCTCAGCGGCCATCTGAGCGGCGTAAGGAGTGGACTTACGCGAGCCCTTGAAGCCCATCTCACCGGCCGAGGACCAGGACAGCACTGCCCCGGACGGATCGGTGATGGAGACGATGGTGTTGTTGAAGGTGGACTTGATGTGGGCTTGGCCCGAGGTGATGTTCTTCTTGTCCTTGCGACGCGGCTTGCGAGCGGCAGTCGCGCGAGTCTTTGGGGGCATTTAGCTTCTCCTGCTACATGTCTGGCTGTTGCAGCCAGACCGTGATGGTCTTGTGCCTGGGGCGAGATGAGTCGCCCGAAAACTTCGGGTGATTACTTCTTCTTGCCGGCGACGGTGCGCTTGGGGCCCTTGCGGGTACGCGCGTTCGTCTTGGTGCGCTGACCGTGCACGGGCAGACCCCGGCGGTGGCGCAGACCCTGGTAGCTGCCGATTTCGACCTTGCGGCGGATGTCAGCGGCCACCTCACGGCGGAGGTCACCCTCCACCTTGTAGTTGCCCTCGATGTAGTCGCGCAGCTCGACCAGCTGAGCGTCAGTGAGGTCCTTGACCCGGATGTCACCCGAGATCTCGGTGGCCTCGAGTGTGGCCAGCGCACGGGTGCGACCCACGCCGTAGATGTAGGTAAGGGCGATCTCGATCCGCTTTTCGCGGGGAAGATCAACGCCTGCGAGACGAGCCATATTGGCGGTTCTCCTTGGTTCTTCCAGAGGTCTGAAGCATCGCTTTCCACATGGGCTGGCTTTCACCTGCCCGTGGTCCCCGGCCTCTGTAGTCCGGGGGTGCCCGTCGCGGATCTTGCCGGACGGGAGCGGTGCAATGTCACCCGCCACCGTGGGCGGGTTGGTGCTTCAGGGCTGTGTCAGCCCTGACGCTGCTTGTGGCGCGGGTTCTCGCAGATCACCATGACTCGCCCGTTACGGCGAATCACCTTGCACTTGTCGCAGATCTGCTTCACGCTCGGCTGGACCTTCATCGCATTCCTTCGCGTTAGCTCTTCGAGTTGACTGTGCCGTGCGGTTGCACGACCCAACAGCTCACTTGTAGCGGTAGACGATCCGACCCCGTGAGAGGTCATAGGGGCTTAGCTCCACCACAACCCGGTCCTCGGGGAGGATCCGGATGTAGTGCTGGCGCATCTTTCCGGAGATGTGGGCAAGAACGATGTGTCCGTTATCCAACTCCACCCGGAACATTGCGTTCGGGAGAGCTTCGACCACAGCGCCTTCGATCTCGATGACTCCGTCTTTTTTAGCCATGTACTCCGCTCACTTCTGTGCCCGGCTCAACACCGGACGGGGTTCGGTTCTTATGGCGCCCGCATCATGCGACACCCTCATGGTTCCTGTGCACGCCAATCTCCGCCTCACGTGAGTGGGACATTGATGGTGGGACAGGTTCCTGAAATCGCGCATGGGTGGGCGCAGACAACCAGCAGTCAAGAATACGCGCCGAAGCCGGGTTGGACAAGACGGGGCCGGGATCCAACGGTGTGACCTTGGCGTCGCCCGTTGGATCCCGGCCCCCACTTCCGGGTCAGCTGGCTGCAGCCAACTGACCGCAGGCGCCGTCGATGTCCGAGCCGCGGGTGTCCCGCACCGTGGTGGGGATCCCGTGGGCACGCAGACGCTCCACAAAATTCTGTTCGACGCCGCGGCGTGAGGCCGTCCATTTGGACCCCGGCGTGGGGTTGAGCGGAATGGGGTTGACGTGAACCCAACCGCGGCCACGGGCGTTGAGCTTCTCCCCCAGAAGATCTGCCCGCCAGCCTTGGTCGTTGATGTCGCGGATCAATGCGTACTCGATGGAGATGCGCCGACCCGTGGCGTCAAAGTATTCACGGGCGGCATCCAATGCTTCATCCACCCTCCACCGGGTGTTGATGGGGATCAGCTCGTCACGCAGTTTGTCGTCGGGGGCGTGCAGGGACAGGGCCAAGGTGATGGGCAGCCCCTCCTGGGTGAACTTCCGCATCCCGGGAACCAGGCCCACGGTGGACATGGTCAACCCGCGGGCGGAGATCCCCAACCCTTCCGGGGCGGGATCGATCAGACGGTGCACGGCCTGCATGGTGGCCTTGTAGTTGGCCAGGGCCTCCCCCATGCCCATGAACACGATGTTGGACACACGCAGCGGATCCTGCTCCTTGCGCCCCACCTCGCCGTCACGCAGCATGCGGATGCCTTCCACCACCTGACCCACGATTTCTGCGGCAGACAGGTTTCGGGTCAAACCGGCTTGGCCCGTGGCGCAGAAGGGGCAGTTCATGCCACACCCGGCCTGGGAGGAGATGCACATGGTCACCCGGTTGGGGTAACGCATCATGACTGATTCCACCAAGGCGCCGTCGAACAACCGGTGGACGCGTTTGACGGTGTCCCCGCCGTCTGCCTGCAAGGTGCGCACCGTGGTCAACAGTTCAGGCATGGTGTCCTGAACCAGCTTGTCCCGGCCGTCCTGGGGCAAGTCCGTCATGTCCTCGGCCTTGGAGGCGAACCGTTCAAAGTAGTGCCGGGAGAGCTGCTGGGCCCGGAACGGCTTGTGCCCCATCTCGGCCAACATCTCACGCCGGCCTGCCATGTCCGTATCTGCCAGATGCCGGGGAGGCTTGCCGCGCCTGGCAGCCTTGAACACCAGCTGCCCCGGCACCGGCCGCGGCGTGTCCGGTGTACCGGCATCAGGATCGGTGTTCTCAAAATCGTTGACGACGTCGACTGCCGCCTGGGCTGCTGAATTGTCCTCCGCAGCCGGCCCCACGGTGGGGTCGGGCAACGGCGTACGGTTCTCACTCACTGCAACTCCTGGTGCATCCATCAAATCAGCCGGTCAAGAATCAGGGTACGGGTACGCAAAGGTCGGGTCCCGCTCAGGGGACGGGAACCGGGGTGACGCCCAAGGGCTCCAGCGCTGAAGCGCCGCCGTCCTCAGCCGTCAGCACCCAGATGCCACCCTTGTGGCGGGCCACGGAATGCTCCCACTGGCAGGCGCGCCCGCCGTCGTTGGTCACCACGGTCCAATCGTCCTCCAAGACCGTGGTCTCGATGCCACCGGTGACCAGCATGGGTTCGATCGCCAGACACATACCGGGCTTCAGCGCAGCCCCCCGCTGCGCGGTGCGGTAGTTCAACACATCCGGTGCCATGTGCATCTGGGAGCCGATGCCGTGACCCACGTAGTCCTCCAGGATGCCGAACTTCTCCCCCGCAAGTTCCCGAACGCGGTCCTCAATGGCCGCGCCGATGTCACCCACATGAGTGCCCGTGGCCATGGCGGCAATCCCGTGCCACATGGCATCCCGGGTGACCTCCGAAAGACGCTGGTCCTCGGGCGTGGGCTCTCCCACAATGACAGTGCGGGCGGAATCACCGTTGAACCCGTCCACGATCGCCCCGCCGTCGATGGAGAGGATGTCCCCCACCTTCAGCACTCGCTCCCCGGGGATGCCGTGGACCACCTCGTCATTGACGGAAACACACACGGTGGCCGGATACCCGTGGTAGCCCAGGAAATTCGAGGTCGCACCGTTGGCAGCCAACACCTCACGGAAGGCGGCGTCCAGCTGCGCCGTCGTCGCCCCGGGCACCGCTGCGGCCACCGCAGCGTCCAAGGCACGGGAGGTCACCACACCGGCACGCACCATGGTGCGCAACTGGGAATCGTTCTTGTACTCAATGCGGCGTCGGCCGAACATGGGGCTCCTCTGGGGGACGGGTGTGGTCTTGATGGTCTCATGAAGGAGGCCCCCGGAATCCCGGGGGCCTCGACTCTCTCCAACGGCGTTGCCGTCAGGTCAAGATCAGGTGATCAGGACAGGGCGGTCATGATCCGCTCGGTGACCTCGTCGATGGAACCCAGTCCATCCACCTGGTGGACGATTCCACGGGCCGCATAGAGATCGACGACGACCGCCGTCTCCTGCTCGTAGACATCCAGGCGGTGCCGGATGACGTCCTCGGTGTCATCCGCACGGCCCTGCTCGGCGGCCCGGCCCAGCAGGCGGGACACGAGTTCCTCGGTGTCGGCCGTCAGCTGCAGAACCACGTCCAGGTTCTCACCACGCTCAGCCAGGATGGCGTCCAGCTCCTCGACCTGAGCCGCGTTGCGGGGGTAACCGTCCAGCAGGAAGCCGTTCTGGGCGTCATCCTCGGCCACACGCCCCCGCACCATGCGGTTGGTCACCGAATCGGGAACCAGGTTGCCGGCGTCGGTGTAGGACTGAGCTTCCTTGCCCAGCTCCGTGCCGTTGCTGATGTTAAACCGGAAGATGTCACCAGTGGAGATCGCAGGTATTCCCAGGCGTTCCGAAATGCGCACAGCCTGTGTGCCCTTGCCTGCACCGGGCGGGCCGATGATCAACATACGTGTCATGTCCACTCTCCTTTGAGTACTACGTGGCCGTCAGCTGGTCTGGCTGACAACTCGGGGTCAGACGGTGCTGCTCAGCGCAGCAACCCTTCGTAATGGCGCTGCTGAAGCTGCGCATCGATCTGCTTGACCGTGTCCAGGCCCACGCCCACCATGATCAGCAAGGACGGACCACCGAACGGGAAGTTCTGGTTGGCGTTGAACAGCACCAGGGCGATCAACGGGATCATCGACACGATACCCAGATACAGCGCTCCAGGCAGCGTGATGCGGTTGATGACGTAGCGCAGGTAGGACTCCGTGGGCTTGCCTGCACGGATCCCCGGGATGAAACCGCCGTAGCGCTTCATGTTGCCGGCCACTTCCTCCGGGTTGAACGTGATGGACACGTAGAAGTACGTGAAGAACACGATCAGCAGGAAGTAGGTGGCCATGTAGACCGGGTGATCACCGGAAGCCAAGTAAGTGTTGATCCAGTTGATCCAGGCCGGCACCGGTGAACCGTCCGTGGGCATGGCGAACTGGGAGACCAGACCGGGCAGCATCAGCATGGAAGAGGCAAAGATGATCGGGATGACGCCCGCCATGTTCACCTTCAACGGGATGTAGGTGGTGGTGCCACCGATCGTGCGGCGGCCCACCATGCGCTTGGCGTACTGGACGGGCACGCGGCGCTGGGACTGTTCCACGAACACCACACAGATGATGACCACCAGGCCCACCAGCAGCACCAGAGCAAAAGGACCCCAGCCCTGGGTGTTGAAGATCTGCCCCAGAGCGGACGGGAAGGTGGCCGCAATCGAGGTGAAGATCAACAAGGACATGCCGTTGCCAACACCCTTGTCCGTGATCCGCTCGCCCAGCCACATGATCACGGTGGTGCCGGCGGTCAGCGTGATGATGATGACCAGGATGGTCAAGATGGTGTCGTTGGGGATCACCGGGAGGGGGCAGCCGGCCAGCAACTGGCCGCTGCGGGCCAGGGAAACCACCGTGGTGGCGTTCAACAGTGCCAGGCCGATGGTCAGGTAACGGGTGTACTGGGTGAGCTTGGCCTGCCCCTGGGGGCCTTCCTCATGCAGTTCTTGGAACCGCGGAATCACCACACGCAGCAGCTGCACAATGATGCTTGCCGTGATGTACGGCATCACACCCAGGGCAAAAATCGAAACCTGGAGCAGGGCACCACCGCTGAACAAGTTCACCAGGTCATAGACACCACCGGAGGTGTTGCCGAGCGCCAGACACTGCTGGACGTTGCCGTAATCCACGCCGGGGGCAGGCACAAAGGTGCCCAGCCGGTAGATCATGATGATCCCGATGGTGAACAGAATCTTGTTCCGCAGCTCGGGGGTCGTGAACGCACGACCGAAAGCGCTGAGCACAGATCTCTCCTTGGGTCTTGGTTTTCGACCGTGGGCCGGCCGGTCAGATCGCCGGCCCCATCCCGGTGACCTGCACGTCCTGTGCGGATCCGTCCCGAGCGGGTGTCGGTGCTGTTGTTGCTGGAGGCCGTCTTGGCCCCGGCAAGTCTAACGAAACGGTGACAAATCGCAGCATCTGGGGGCGGAGTGAAGTCTCACAGTTCTCCCCCCAGTCTCTCCGCCGAATAGGCCGTTTGATCGCTGCTGAGTATGTCAGGGGCGATCAAACGGCCTACTCGGCGGGTGAGGAGGTATGAGGAAGGCCCCCACTCCCCGGTGTGGGAAGTGAGGGCCTTGCCTCACGTCAGGAAATTCCCGACGACGCCTGGATGATCACACCGTGGTGGTGGAACCACCGGCAGCGTCGATCTTCTCTGCAGCAGAGGCCGAGAACTTGTTGGCAGTCACGTTGACCGCAACGGAGATCTCGCCGTCACCCAGGACCTTGACCGGCTGGTTCTTGCGAACCGCGCCCTTGGCCACCAGGTCCTCGATGCTCACGGTGCCACCCTGCGGGAACAGCTCGCCCAGGCGGTCCAGGTTGACCACCTGGTACTCGACCCGGAACGGGTTGTGGAAACCGCGCAGCTTGGGCAGGCGCATGTGCAAGGGCAGCTGGCCACCGGCGAAGCCGGGCTTCACCTGGTAACGAGCCTTGGTTCCCTTGGTACCGCGACCTGCGGTCTTGCCCTTGGAGCCCTCACCACGGCCCACACGGGTGCGAGCCTTCTTCGCGCCGGGAGCCGGCTTGAGGTGGTGGATCTTCAGGGCATCCTTGGTGCTGCCGTCAACGGCAACGTTCTCAGTGTTCTCAGCCATGCTCAGGCCTCCTCAACCGTCACGAGGTGAGCCACGGTGTTGATCATGCCCGCGGTTGCCTCATCGGCTTTGCGAACCACCACGTTGCCGGGCCGCTTGAGGCCCAACGAACGCAGGGTGTCGCGCATGTTCTGCTTCTGGCCGACCTGGGAGCGGATCTGGGTGATCTTCAGCTCCCGACCATCAGCCTGGATTCGCTTCTGCGTCATCTCACGCACCTGCCTTCTGCTGGAGTTCGCGCAGCAGCGGGGCGGGGACGACCTCGTCCATGGGCAAGCCACGGCGAGCCGCGACGGCCGCGGGCTCTTCGAGCTGGCGGAGGGCCTCGATGGTCGCGTGCACGATGTTGATCTGGTTGGAAGACCCTAGGGACTTCGAGAGAACGTCGTGGATGCCTGCGCACTCCAGGACCGCACGCACCGGACCGCCGGCGATAACACCGGTACCCGGGGTTGCCGGACGCAGCATGACCACGCCGGCAGCGGCCTCACCCTGCACACGGTGCGGGATGGTGCGCTTCTCCACGCGGGGAACGCGGAAGAAGTTCTTCTTGGCTTCCTCGACGCCCTTGGAGATGGCGGCGGGAACTTCCTTGGCCTTGCCGTAGCCGACGCCGACCATGCCGTCGCCGTCGCCGACAACAACCAGGGCGGTGAAGCTGAAGCGACGACCACCCTTGACCACCTTGGCCACACGGTTGATGGTCACGACGCGCTCGAGGAACTTGTCCTTCTCCTCGTCACGCTCGCGGCCACCACGGCCACCGCGCTCGCCACGGCCACCACGGCCGCCGCGCTCGTTGTTGCGGCCACCGCGATCGTTGCGGTCGGAGCGACCGCCACGCTGCTCGGTGTTGTTCTCCGCGCCGGCCTCAGCCGTCACGTTCTCAGTGTTCTCGGTGTTCTGCTCGCTCACAGTGCCAGACCTCCCTCACGGGCGCCGTCGGCGACGGCAGCCACACGACCGTGGTACTTGTTGCCACCGCGGTCGAACACGACGGCCTCGATGCCGGCAGCCTTGGCGCGCTCAGCAACCAATTCGCCGACGCGCTTTGCCTTTGCGGACTTGTCCGCCTCGGAGCCACGCAGCTCCTCTTCCATGGTGGAAGCGGAAGCCAGGGTGACGCCGCGGGCGTCGTCGATGACCTGCACAAACATGTGACGGGTCGAACGTGTCACAACCAGGCGCGGACGCTCGGCAGTGCCGGTGATGTACTTGCGAACGCGGGCGTGCCGACGCGCACGCTGTGCGGCCTTGGACTTGCCCTTGATGTTCAGAGCCATGATCACTTACCTGCCTTTCCGGCCTTGCGGCGGATCTGCTCGCCCGCGTAGCGGACGCCCTTGCCCTTGTAGGGTTCGGGAGCGCGCAGCCCGCGAATCTTGGCGGCCACGTGGCCGACCTGCTGCTTGTCGATGCCCTTGACGGTCAACTTGTTCGCGCCTTCGACGGCGAACTCGATGCCCTCAGGAGCGTCGAAGGTGATCGGGTGCGAGTAACCCAGAGCGAACTCCAGGTTCTGGCCCTTGGCCTGCACGCGGTAACCGGTGCCGACGATTTCCAGGCCCTTGCTGTAGCCATCGGTCACGCCCACGATCATGTTCTGGATCAGGGTGCGGGTCAGGCCGTGCAGCGAGCGGGACTCGCGCTCGTCATTGGGACGGGTGACCGTGATCGTGCCGTCCTCCTGGGACAACTCGATCGGTGCGGCCACGGTGTGGTTCAGCTCGCCCTTGGGTCCCTTCACGGAAACCTGGGAGCCGTCAATCTTCACCTCGACGCCGGCGGGCACAGAGATGGGGAGACGTCCAATACGTGACATGTTCTCTTCCTTCCTTTCTCTGCTACCGAATCACCAGACGTAGGCCAGGACCTCGCCGCCCACGCCCTTCTTGGAAGCCTGCTTGTCAGTCAGCAGACCCGAGGAGGTCGAGAGGATGGCGATGCCCAGCCCGCCCAGCACGCGCGGCAGGTTGGTGGACTTTGCGTAAACGCGCAAGCCCGGCTTGGAGATACGGCGCACGCCGGCGATCGAACGCTCGCGCTGCGGGCCGAACTTCAGGGTCAGCACCAGGGTCTTGCCGACCTTGGCGGGCTCCTCGGACCAGTCGGCGATGTAGCCTTCGGCCTTCAGAATCTCTGCAACACGTGCCTTGAGCTTGGAGTACGGCATGCTCACGGTCTCGTGGTAGGCAGAGTTTGCGTTGCGCAGACGGGTCAGCATGTCTGCGACAGGATCTGTCATGGTCATGTGGGCTCGTGCCCTTCCTCGTCTTGGTTTCCTCCGCCCGGTTCACCACCGGGAGTTGAGGACCTGAGACGTAGTCGTCAGTTGGTTTTGAAGGGGAAACCGAGCGCCTTCAACAGCGCGCGGCCCTCGTCGTCGGTCTTGGCCGTGGTCACCACGGTGATGTCCATACCGCGCACGCGATCGATCTTGTCCTGATCGATTTCGTGGAACATGGACTGCTCGGTCAGACCGAAGGTGTAGTTGCCGTTGCCGTCGAACTGGCGGTCGGAGAGACCACGGAAGTCGCGGATACGGGGCAGAGCCAGGCTCACCAAGCGGTCCAGGAATTCCCACATGCGGTCGCCACGCAGCGTGGTGTGGCAACCGATGGGCATTCCTTCACGCAGCTTGAACTGCGCGATGGACTTCTTGGCGCGGTTGATCACGGGCTTCTGACCGGTGATGGCGGTCAGGTCGCGAACAGCGCCGTCAATGAGCTTGGAGTCCTTGGCTGCGTCGCCCACACCCATGTTGACGACAACCTTGACGATCCGGGGAGTTTCCATGACGTTGCCGTAGTTGAACTGCTCCTGCAGTGCGGGAACCACGACGTCCTGGAACTTGGTCTTGAAGCTGGGGGCGTTGGTTTCGGTCATCACAGATCCTTACCCGTGCTCTTGGACACGCGAACGCGGATGGTCTTGGTGCGACCGTTGCGCTCGACAGTCTCGGTGCGGTAGCCAACCTTGGTCGGCTTCTTGGTCTCGGGGTCAACCAGGGCCACGTTCGAGATGTGGATCGGGGCCTCGACCTTTTCGATGCCGCCGGCTTCACCCTGCATCGTGGCGCGCTTGTGGCGGGTCACGACGTTGACGCCCTCGACGACCACACGCTCGGTCTCGGGGATGACACGCAGGACCTTGCCCTGCTTGCCCTTGTTGTCCTTCTTGCCGGAGATGACCTGAACCAGGTCACCGGTCTTGATCTTGAACTTGGGCATCAGAGCACCTCCGGTGCCAGAGAGATGATCTTCATGAACTTCTTGTCGCGCAGCTCGCGGCCCACGGGGCCGAAGATGCGGGTACCGCGGGGGTCACCGTCGGTCTTGAGGATCACTGCGGCGTTCTCGTCGAAACGGATGTAGGAACCATCCGGGCGGCGACGCTGCTTCTTGGTGCGAACGACGACGGCCTTGACGACGTCGCCCTTCTTCACGTTTCCGCCGGGGGTGGCATCCTTGACGGTGGCCACGATGGTGTCACCGATGCCTGCGTAGCGGCGACCTGAACCACCGAGAACACGGATGGTCAGGATTTCCTTCGCACCCGAGTTGTCGGCGACGGTCAGCCGCGACTCCTGCTGAATCACTTGTTGTCTCCTGTCGTCACGCCGGTTCCAGCACCCTTCGATTCAAAAGCTTCAGGGGCGGGCCTAGCGGAACAGCTAGTCGGATAGATTCCCCTCCACCAGATCCGCGCGCATCAAGCGCACGCTGCGGCAGGGGCTCGGCCTATTCGTGCCAGAAGCATCTGAACTCGCAGTGGATTCATTGCTGCCCGTCAGGGCGCATGGTCAAGCTGCGGGCATTATGCGCTGGCACGAAAGAGCAGAGGGGTGAGGGCATAGTGATGCCCACACAAGACACCAACGTTACCACGCGAGCGGCGTCGTCGCCCATACCAGGACGGGCGGTGTGAGCAGCACAACGGCCAGGCTCCCCCGCGCTGAGGGCGGGGAACCTGGCCGCACAGCAAGATGCCGTGGCCACCCTTGCGGGTGACCACGGCATCTCGATCGATCAGGAAAGGCTCACTTGGCCTTTTCGATGATCTCCACAACGCGCCAGTGCTTGTCAGCTGACAGCGGGCGGGTTTCGGAAATCAGCACCAAGTCGCCAATGCCGCACGAGTTCTCCTCGTCGTGAGCCTTGACCTTCTTGGAGCGACGCATGACCTTGCCGTACAGGGCGTGCTTGACGTTGTCCTGCAGCTGGACGACCACGGTCTTGTCCATCTTGTCCGAGGTGACGTAGCCACGGCGGGTCTTGCGGTAGCCGCGCTCTTCGGTCTTCTGTGCCTGCTCGGTCACTTGGCATCATCCTCATCAGTGGTGTTCGTGGCACGGATGCCGAGCTCACGCTCGCGCAGAACCGTGTAGATGCGGGCGATGTCACGCTTGACGGCCTTCAGGCGGCCGTTCGACTCGAGCTGCCCGGTGGCCGACTGGAAGCGCAGGTTGAACAGCTCTTCCTTGGCCTTCTTCAGCTCGGTGTACAAAGCGTCGTTTTCGAGCTCGTCGAGCTTGTCAATGCTCAGATCCTTGGATCCAAAAGCCATTGATCATTCACCGCCTTCGCGACGCACAATGCGTGCCTTCATCGGGAGCTTGTGGATGGCCAGACGCAGGGCCTCGCGAGCGACCTCTTCGGACACGCCGCCGAGTTCGAACATCACGCGGCCGGGCTTGACGTTGGCAACCCACCACTCGGGAGAGCCCTTACCGGAACCCATACGGGTTTCGGCGGGGCGCTTGGTCAAGGGACGGTCCGGGTAGATGTTGATCCAAACCTTGCCGCCACGCTTGATGTAGCGGGTCATGGCGATACGAGCTGCCTCGATCTGCCGGTTGGTCACATATGCCGGAGTCAGTGCCTGGATTCCCCATTCACCGAAGGTCACCTCGGTGCCGCCCTTGGCCATACCACTCCGCTTGGGGTGGTGCTGCTTGCGGTACTTCACACGACGGGGGATGAGCATCAGTTACCACCCTCTGCGTTGGACGCCGAGGCCTGGGCCTCAGCGGCAGGAGCCTCGCCGGAACGCTCGTTGCGCTCCCCGCGGCGGCCCCCACGGTCATTACGGTCGTTGCGACGACGACGCTCGCCACCGCCACGACGGTCATTGCCGCCACGGCCGCGGGAAGGAGCAGCAGCTTCCTGAGCTGCCAGTTCCTTGTCCGTCAGATCGCCCTTGTAGATCCAGACCTTCACACCGATGCGGCCGAAGGTGGTCTTGGCCTCGAAGAAGCCGTAGTCGATGTTCGCGCGCAGCGTGTGCAGGGGCACACGGCCTTCGCGGTAGAACTCGGAGCGGGACATCTCAGCGCCACCCAGACGGCCTGCGCACTGGATACGAATACCCTTGGCGCCGGCGCGCTGTGCGGACTGGATGGCCTTCTTCATCGCACGGCGGAAGGCCACACGGGAGGCCAACTGCTCGGCAACACCCTGGGCAACCAGCTGGGCGTCGGCCTCGGGGTTCTTGACCTCGAGGATGTTCAGCTGGATCTGCTTGCCGGTGAGCTTCTCGAGCTCGCCGCGGATGCGGTCTGCTTCAGCGCCACGGCGGCCGATCACGATGCCCGGACGAGCGGTGTGGATGTCCACCCGCACGCGGTCACGGGTGCGCTCGATCTCAACCTTCGAGATGCCGGCGCGCTCCATGCCGGTGTCCATGAGCTTGCGGATCTGAACGTCCTCGCGGACGTAGTCCTTGTACTGCTGGCCTTCCTTGTTGGAATCAGCGAACCAGTGCGAAACGTGGTCCGTGGTGATTCCAAGGCGGAAACCGTTGGGGTTGATCTTCTGTCCCACTTAGCGGACCTCCTCGTTCTCCGGGGTGGCCACGACCAGGGTGATGTGGCTCGTGCGCTTGTTGATCCGGTAGGCGCGGCCCTGGGCACGCGGACGGAACCGCTTCATGGTGGGTCCCTCGTCCACGAATGCCTCGGACACGAACAGGTCCTCTTCGCGGAACGGCAGACCCTGGCGGTCAGCCGCCTGACGGGCGTTGGCCACTGCGGACGACAGAACCTTGAACACCGGCTCCGAAGCACCCTGGGGGGCGAACTTCAGGATGGCCAGTGCCTCGTGGGCCTGCTGGCCACGGATCAGGTTGACGACGCGCCGGGCCTTCATCGGCGTCACGCGGACATATCGCGCGGATGCCTTGGCTTCCATTGCTTTCCTCTTCTCGTCTCTTGACGAAGTGCTAAACGCTGCTGGATCCGAAGGATCAGCGGCGCTTGCCCTTCTTGTCGTCCTTCACATGGCCACGGAAAGTACGCGTGGGAGCGAACTCGCCGAGCTTGTGACCAACCATGGACTCGGTGATGAACACCGGGATGTGCTTACGGCCGTCGTGCACGGCGATCGTGTGCCCGAGCATGTCGGGGATGATCATCGAGCGTCGCGACCACGTCTTGATGACGTTCTTGGTGCCCTTCTCGTTTTCCTTGGCCACCTTCACAAAAAGGTGCTGGTCGACGAAAGGACCCTTTTTCAGGCTGCGTGGCATGGTTCAGGCTCCCTTAGCGCTTGTTCTTGCCGGTACGGCGACGGCGGACGATGAGCTTGTCGCTTTCCTTGTTGGGGCGACGTGTACGGCCCTCGGGCTTACCGTTCGGGTTGACCGGGTGACGACCACCGGAGGTCTTACCTTCACCACCACCGTGCGGGTGGTCCACGGGGTTCATGACCACACCGCGGACGGTCGGGCGGATGCCCTTCCAGCGGTTACGGCCGGCCTTGCCCCAGTTGATGTTGGCCTGCTCGGCGTTGCCGACCTCACCGACGGTCGCGCGGCAGCGGACGTCGACGTTGCGGATTTCACCGGAGGGCAGACGGAGCTGACCGTAGCGGCCTTCCTTGGCCACCAGCTGCACGGAGGCGCCGGCGGAGCGGGCCAGCTTGGCACCGCCACCGGGACGCAGCTCCACGGCGTGGATCACGGTACCCACCGGGATGTTGCGCAGCGGCAGGTTGTTGCCGGGCTTGATGTCAGCCGAGGGGCCGGTCTCCACGACGTCGCCCTGCTTGAGACGGTTGGGCGCCACGATGTAGCGCTTGGTGCCGTCCACGTAGTGCAGCAGTGCGATGCGTGCGGTGCGGTTGGGGTCGTACTCGATGTGAGCGACCTTGGCGTTCACGCCGTCCTTGTCGTGACGACGGAAGTCGATCACGCGGTACTGGCGCTTGTGTCCACCGCCCTTGTGACGGGTGGTGATGCGGCCCAGGTTGTTGCGTCCGCCCTTCTTGGGCAGGGGGCGCACCAAAGACTTCTCCGGGGTGGACCGGGTGATCTCTGAGAAGTCCGAGACGGACGAGCCACGGCGGCCCGGCGTCGTCGGCTTGTGCTTACGAATAGCCATGTTTGAAGTTCCTCGATAGGTGTGGCCTTAGGGCGTTCAGCCCTGGCCTCCGAAGATGTCGATGGTGCCCTCGGAGAGGGTCACGATGGCGCGCTTGGTGCGGTTGCGCTGGCCCCAGCCGAAGCGGGTGCGCTTGCGCTTGCCGTCACGGTTGGCGGTGTTCACGGATGCAACCTTGACATCGAAGATGGCCTCAACAGCCTGCTTGATCTCAATCTTGTTGGCATCGGTGGCGACGAAGAAGGTGTACTGCCCCTGGTCGATCAGGCCGTAGGCCTTCTCGGAAACCACGGGAGCGATGATGACGTCGCGCGGGTCCTTGTAGGTCACGCTCACTTGGCGTCCTCCTGCTTCTTGCCGGTCTGAGCTGCCTCGACGAAGGCGTCGTAGGCGGCCTTGGTGAAGACCACGTCGTCGTTGACCAGCACGTCGTAGGTGTTGAGCTGGTCGGCGTACAGGGTGTGCACGTTGCCCAGGTTGCGCACCGACAGAGCGGCGACGTCGTCCTGACGGTCGATCACGACGAGCACGTTCTTGCGCTCGGTCAGACCGGCCAGTGCAGCCTTGGCGGCCTTGGTCGAGGGGGTGTCCCCGTCGATCAGGGAAGCCACGACGTGGATGCGATCGTGACGAGCACGGTCGGAGAGGGCGCCGCGCAGGGCAGCTGCCTTCATCTTCTTGGGGGTGCGCTGCGAGTAGTCGCGGGGCACGGGACCGTGCACGATGCCGCCACCGGTCATGTGCGGGGCGCGGATCGAACCCTGACGGGCGCGGCCGGTGCCCTTCTGCTTGAACGGCTTGCGACCTGCACCGGAAACTTCACCGCGGCGCTTGGTCTTGTGGGTGCCCTGGCGGGCAGCGGCCAGCTGAGCGACGACGACCTGGTGCATCAGCGGCACGGAGGTGCGAGCGTCGAAGATCTCGGCGGGCAGTTCCACGTTGATGGTTTCAGTTGCCATGACTTATCAGGCTCCCTTCACTGCGGTGCGGACGAGGACGACCGAACCCTTGGGGCCGGGCACGGCACCCTTGATGAGAAGCAGGGAGTTCTCGGCATCGACGCCGACGACCTTGAGGTTCATGGTCGTGTGACGGTCGTGGCCCATACGGCCTGCCATGCGCATTCCCTTGAACACGCGGGCGGCGAAGGACGCGTTGCCGATCGAACCCGGCTTGCGGTGGTTCTTGTGCTGACCGTGGGAGGCGCCCACACCGGCAAAGCCGTGGCGCTTCATGACGCCAGCGGTGCCCTTGCCCTTGGTCGTGCCCACGACGTCGACCAACTGGCCGGCCTCGAAGAGCTCAACGGAAAGTTCCTGGCCGAGCTGGTACTCGCCGGCATCGGAGGTGCGAACCTCAACGACGTGACGACGGGGAGCAACTCCAGCCTTCTCGAAGTGGCCGGCCAGGGGCTTGGTCACCTTGCGGGGATCGATCTGGCCGTAGCCGATCTGAATGGCGGAGTAGCCATCGGTCTCGGCAGTGCGCAGCTGAGTCACAACGTTGGTGTCGGCCTGCACGACGGTGACCGGGACGAGCTTTCCGTCCTCGTCCCAGATCTGGGTCATGCCGAGCTTCTTGCCCAGGATGCCCTTCATCTGGCGTTCGTAAGTCGTAGTCATTACGTCTGCGGTCCTTATCAGAGCTTGATTTCGATGTTGACGTCGGCCGGAAGGTCGAGACGCATGAGCGAGTCAACGGCCTTCGGGGTGGGGTCGACGATGTCGATCAGCCGCTTGTGAGTGCGCATCTCGAAGTGCTCACGGCTGTCCTTGTACTTGTGCGGCGAGCGGATGACGCAGTACACGTTCTTCTCGGTCGGCAGCGGCACGGGGCCGACTACGGTCGCGCCGGCACGGGTCACCGTCTCGACGATCTTGCGGGCCGAGACGTCAATGACCTCGTGGTCATAGGACTTCAGCCGGATGCGGATTTTCTGTCCCGCCATGGCGTCGTGACTCTCTTTCTTCAAGTACTTCCCTGTGACGGAGCTCGAAGCTCCTTGTGTTCGGCACATCTTTCAGTGCCCCTTCGCGTGGACCGAATCCGGCTGTGCCGGGTTCCTCGCCCCACCGAAGCACCGGTCCCCGAACTCGGGCGTGTCGTCTATGTGCTTTGCACATGCCGAAGCCGTGTTCTGGAGACGGGTTGGCTGTTCTTGGGTTCGTCCGCGACGCTCACGTGGGTTTCACTTCCGATTCAACCGGAATCACCGCACGTGGACATGCCACGGCTTGCGAACAACAGCGTCTATCCTGCCACGCGGGCACACACGCCCGCAACCCCGGGTGTGTCCCTGTGGTAGAGGTCTCCCCCGCCCTACCACCAGCACCCGCAAGGAGGAGTGGGGTGGAGCATGCAGAAGGCCCCGCACCGAACGGATCGGTACGGGGCCTTCAGCTCTGTCCCGGGTCAGGCCCTTTCGAACCTGCGGTCCAGATCAATCAGTGAGTGATCACTTGTTGATCTTGGTGACCTTGCCGGAGCCCACGGTGCGGCCACCCTCACGGATGGCGAAGCCGAGGCCCTCTTCCATGGCGATGGGCTGGATCAGCTCAACGGTCATCTCGGTGTTGTCACCGGGCATGACCATCTCGGTGCCCTCGGGCAGGGTGATGACGCCGGTGACGTCGGTGGTTCGGAAGTAGAACTGCGGACGGTAGTTCGAGTAGAACGGGTTGTGACGGCCGCCCTCGTCCTTGGAGAGGATGTAGACGTTCGCCTCGAAGTCGGTGTGCGGGGTGATGGAACCCGGCTTGCAGACAACCTGGCCGCGCTCGACATCGTCGCGCTTGAGGCCACGCAGCAGCAGACCACAGTTCTCACCGGCCAGAGCTTCGTCCATCTGCTTGTGGAACATCTCGATACCGGTCACGGTGGTCTTCTGAACGGGGCGGATGCCCACGATCTCGACCTCGGAGTTGATCGGCAGGGTGCCACGCTCGGCACGGCCGGTCACCACGGTGCCACGACCGGTGATGGTGAAGACGTCCTCGATGGGCATCAGGAAGGGCTTGTCGGTCTCGCGGACGGGGTCCGGGATGTACTCGTCAACAGCTTCCATCAGGTCCTCAACGGACTTGACCCAGTCGGCGTCGCCTTCCAGAGCCTTCAGAGCGGAGACGCGGATGACCGGAGCCTCATCGCCGTCGAAGCCCTGGTCGGACAGCAGCTCGCGGACCTCCATCTCGACCAGGTCGAGCAGCTCCTCGTCGTCGACCATGTCGGACTTGTTCAGAGCAACCATCAAGGTGGGCACGCCCACCTGACGGGCGAGCAGAACGTGCTCGCGGGTCTGAGCCATGGGGCCGTCGGTTGCGGCAACCACCAGGATTGCGCCGTCCATCTGGGCGGCACCGGTGATCATGTTCTTGACGTAGTCGGCGTGACCGGGGGCGTCCACGTGTGCGTAGTGACGCTTCTCGGTCTGGTACTCGATGTGCGCGATGTTGATGGTGATACCGCGCTGGCGCTCCTCAGGAGCGGAGTCGATCATGCCGAAGTCGCGCTGCTCGTTGTAGTCCGGGTACTTGTCAGCCAGGACCTTCGAGATGGCGGCCGTGAGCGTGGTCTTGCCGTGGTCGACGTGGCCGATGGTGCCGATGTTGACGTGCGGCTTGGTGCGCTCGAACTTGGCCTTCGCCATGGTTGTTCCTCCTAGAACGTGAGTGGAAACCTTGCTTGCCCGCTCGCGCAGGCAGAAGAGGCGCTGAAGCGAACAGAAACCTCTGCAAGTGTAGTCATGTGGTGGTACGTAACGAAATTGGAGATTGTGTCCCGCTGCCCACAAGCAGCGGGACACAGTCTCAGGAAGCCGGGTGGTGACCCGGGCGGCGGTTGCCTAAGACCAGCTCAGGCAACCGCTGACGGCTCATTCGCCGCGGTTCTTCTGGATGATCTCGTCGGCCACAGCCTTCGGGACCTCTGAGTAGGAGTCGAACTGCATCGAGTAGACCGCGCGACCCTGGGTCTTGGAGCGCAGATCCCCGATGTAGCCGAACATCTCGGACAGGGGCACGTTGGCCTTGACCAGCTTGACGCCGGTGACGTCCTCCATGGACTGGATCTGTCCACGGCGGGAGTTCAGGTCACCGATCACATCGCCCATGTACTCCTCCGGAGTACGGACCTCAACGGCCATGAGCGGTTCCAGCAGCACCGGGTTGGCGCGCTTGGCGCCTTCCTTGAACACCATGGAGCCGGCGATCTTGAACGCCATCTCGGAGGAGTCGACGTCGTGGTAGGCGCCGTCGATCAGCGTGGCCTTGACGCCCACGACCGGGTAACCGGCCAGCACGCCCAACTGCATGGCGTCCTGGATACCGGCATCCACGGACGGGATGTACTCGCGGGGCACGCGGCCACCGGTGATGGCGTTGCTGAACTCGTAGAGTTCCTCGGCATCCAGAGCGATCGGCTCGAAGGAGACCTGCACCTTTGCGAACTGACCGGAACCACCGGTCTGCTTCTTGTGGGTGTAGTCGACCTTCTCCACGGCCTTCTTGATGGTTTCGCGGTAGGCCACCTGGGGCTTGCCCACGTTGGCCTCGACCTTGAACTCGCGCTTCATGCGGTCCACCAGGATGTCCAGGTGGAGCTCGCCCATGCCGCCGATCTCGGTCTGCCCGGTTTCATCGTTGAGTGAAACGGTGAAGGTGGGATCCTCCGCCGAGAGCTTCTGGATGGCGGTGGACAGCTTCTCCTGGTCGCCCTTGGTCTTGGGCTCGATGGCCACGAAGATCACGGGTGCCGGGAAGGACATGGACTCGAGCACGATCGGGTTGGCGGGATCGCACAGGGTGTCACCGGTGGTGGTGTCCTTCAAACCGATGGCCGCGTAGATGTGGCCGGCCTGGATCTCCTCAACCGGGTTCTCCTTGTTGGAGTGCATCTGGAACAGCTTGCCGATGCGCTCCTTCTTGCCCTTGGTGGAGTTCAGCACCTGCTCGCCGGCCTTGGCCTTGCCCGAGTAAACACGGGTGTAGGTCAGGGTGCCGTAGAACGGGTGGGTTGCCACCTTGAACGCCAGAGCGGAGAAGGGGGAGGTCGAGCTCGCGGTGCGAGTCATGACTTCCTCTTCATCGTTCACGGCGTGACCCTGAACGTCCGGGACGTCCAGAGGGGAGGGCAGGTAGTCGATCACGGAGTCGAGCATGGGCTGTACACCGCGGTTCTTGAACGCGGAGCCGCACAGCACGGGGTAAGCCTGGGAGTTGATGGTCAGCTTGCGGATGCCGGCCTTGATCTCCTCCACGGTGAGCTCCTCACCGCCCAGGTACTTCTCCATCAGGTCGTCGTCGGCTTCGGCGACGTCCTCGACCAGCTTGTTGCGGTACTCCTCGGCACGGTCCTGAAGATCGGCGGGGATCTCCTGGATCTCGTACTTGGCGCCCATGGTGACGTCGCCCTTGGAGTCGCCCTCCCAGACGAATGCCTTCATGGTCAGCAGATCAACCACGCCGACGAAGTCGGACTCGGCGCCGATCGGCAGCTGCAGAACCAGGGGCTTGGCGCCCAGGCGGGAGATGATGGTGTCAACGGTGAAGTAGAAGTCCGCACCGAGCTTGTCCATCTTGTTGACAAAGCAGATACGGGGGACGTCGTACTTGTCAGCCTGACGCCACACGGTCTCCGACTGCGGCTCAACACCTTCCTTGCCGTCGAACACGGCTACCGCACCATCGAGCACGCGCAGCGAGCGCTCCACCTCAACGGTGAAGTCCACGTGGCCGGGGGTGTCGATGATGTTGATCTGGTTGTCGTGCCAGTAGCAAGAGGTCGCCGCGGACGTGATGGTGATGCCGCGCTCCTGCTCCTGCTCCATCCAGTCCATCGTCGAGGCGCCGTCGTGGGTCTCGCCGATCTTGTGGTTGATGCCGGTGTAGAACAGGATGCGTTCGGTGGTGGTCGTCTTGCCGGCATCGATGTGAGCCATGATGCCGATGTTGCGGACCTTTTTGAGGTCGGTAAGCACGTCAAGTGCCACGGTGAATCCCTTCTGAGGTGTGGCCGGTGGTCTGCCGTCCGTGCCGCTTTGCAGCGGTCGCTGTGTGGACGGCAGACCGGGCCGATGGTACCAGCGGGGCTGGTATTACCAGCGGTAGTGGGCGAAGGCCTTGTTGGAGTCAGCCATCTTGTGGGTGTCTTCACGGCGCTTGACCGCGGCACCGAGGCCGTTGGAGGCATCGAGGATCTCGTTCATGAGACGCTCGGTCATGGTGTTCTCACGGCGGGCCTTGGCGTAGCCGACCAGCCAGCGCAGAGCCAGGGCGGTGGAGCGGCCTGCTCGAACCTCAACCGGCACCTGGTAGGTGGCACCGCCGACTCGGCGGGAGCGCACCTCCAGAGCGGGCTTGACGTTCTCCAGGGCCTTCTTCAGGGTGGCAACCGGCTCGGAGCCGGTCTTCTGCTCCACACCGGCCAGGGCACCGTAAACGATGCGCTCTGCGGTGGACTTCTTGCCGTCCTGGAGGACCTTGTTGATCAGCTGGGTGACGACCGGCGAACCGTAGACGGGGTCGACAACGAGCGGGCGCTTGGGAGCGGGACCCTTACGAGGCATTACTTCTTCTCCTTCTTCGCGCCGTAGCGGGAGCGGGCCTGGCCGCGACCCTTGACACCCTGGGTGTCCAGGGCGCCGCGGACGATCTTGTAGCGGACACCCGGGAGGTCCCTCACACGACCACCGCGAACGAGCACGATGGAGTGCTCCTGGAGGTTGTGGCCCTCACCGGGGATGTAAGCGGTGACCTCGACGCCGCCGTTGAGGCGCACACGGGCGACCTTACGGAGGGCGGAGTTCGGCTTCTTGGGAGTGGTGGTGTACACACGGGTGCACACGCCACGCTTCATGGGGCTGCCCTTCAGGGCAGGCGCCTTGGTCTTCACGACCTTCGGGCTGCGGCCCTTTCGGACCAACTGCTGAATTGTTGGCACTTCGTCTCCTGGTGGTGGCGGGCCGCTCACACGGCGCCGCTCTTGTTTGGTCTTCGGCTTTTGACGGCCTACTCGTCACCCACGACGCCGTGGTGCCCTGCCTCAGGACCTGGCGTTCACGCATCCCGGTGGCGTGCGGGTGATCCGCACTGGGACGAATGGTTTGCAGACACACAAAAAAGTGGCACTGAGGTTCATCTTGCGATCCTCGGGACGGTGTCCAAGTTGCCACTGGAATGCGATCTTGTGGATCTTGACTATGACATCAAGAAGTCCACATGGGTGATCGAGCCAATCTCAGCCAGCTTAACAGAGTCCACCGGCGCCCACCAGCCCTTGAACCGGGCCCATGAGGTCGCCTGGGTCACGTCAGACGGCGCTGGCCACCAGATCTTGATGCACTGCCGCTGCGCACTGCTGCAGAGCGGGCAGGATCTGCCCCACGGGGTCATCGGCTGCGGGACTTGCACCCACCCGCATGGACACGTTGGCCGCGGCCACGGTTTTGCCCGCAGAATCCTTCAACGGCACGGCAACGGAGCGCAGCCCGGCCTCCAGTTCCTGATCGACGACGGCGTAGCCCCGCCTGCGTACTTCATCCAAACGCCTGATGAGTTCGTGCGGCGTGGACACCGTACGAGCCAGCTGGTGTTCTCCCAGGTGCTGCCCACAGCGGGCCACGGCGTCGTCGTTGCTGAGATCCGCCAACAGCACCCGCCCCATGGAGGTCGCGTGC
Source organism: Kocuria subflava (assembly GCF_012163155.1). Lineage (GTDB taxonomy): Bacteria > Actinomycetota > Actinomycetes > Actinomycetales > Micrococcaceae > Kocuria > Kocuria subflava. The sequence continues at coordinate 59,077 of NZ_JAAVUN010000009.1, read as the reverse complement.
GCCGGGAAGCGGGTACCCACGGAAATGGCAACGTTCATGATGTGGCGCATCTGCACCCGTGCCACGTACACGATGTCCGGGCCATCCAGCACTGCCACCGAGCACGATTCCTGGACCTGGTCAGAGAGTTTGCGCAAGTGCGGGGTGACCAGCTCCGGGAGGCTGAGGGCAGAGAGATAGGAGTAGCCGAGCTCCAGCACCTTGGCCGTGAGCTCGAACTGGCGACCGTCGCTGCGCACGTAGCCCAGCTCCTCCAGGGTCAGCAGGAACCGCCTGGCAGTGGCACGGGTCAGTCCGGTACGCCGTGCGACGTCGGAAAGTGTCATGGCTGGGTGGCGGTCATCGAATGCGGCGATGACCGCCAACCCGCGGGCCAGGGACTGGACGAAGTACCCACCACCCTCACGCGTGGTTGCCTCAGGACCTTGAGATGCGTCAGGTACCATCAAGCGCGCTCAAGGGCAAAAGGTACGAGCTCCTGGACGGCTTCAACATCACACCCGAACGTCTCCCGGACCACCACTGACCCGTCCCCCTCGATGAGGAACACTGCCTGGTCAGTATAGATGCGAGAGACACACCCCACGCCGGTCAAGGGCATGGTGCACTCCTCCACCAGCTTGGGCTGACCGTTCTTGGCGGTCAGGGTCATCATCACGAACGTCTGCTTGGCACCGGTTGCCAGGTCCATGGCTCCACCCACTGCAGGAATGGCATCGGGTTTGCCCGTGTGCCAGTTGGCCAGGTTCCCGTTGCGGTCCACCTGGAAGGCCCCCAGCACACAACAGTCCAGGTGACCGCCGCGCATCATGGCGAACGAGTCGGCATGATGGAAGTAGGAGCACCCCTCTGTTTCCTTCACGGGGATCTTCCCGGCGTTGATCAGATCCGGATCCACCTCCTCACCGTGTGCCTGCGCCCCCATCCCCAACATTCCGTTCTCCGTGTGGAGAGTGACGTCATCCTCCGGAGTCAGGTAGTTGGACACCAAAGTGGGTTGGCCGATGCCCAAGTTCACGTAAGCGCCGGCGGGGATGTCCGCAGCCACCACTTCCGCCAGTTCCTCCGGGCTCAGGGCGCGATCCCGAGTCATGCGAGTCATGCTGTGCTCTCTTTCAATGGTTTCGGTCCGCCTGCATGTTGCTGACCGGCCTACATGTTGCTGATCTGCACACCAGGTACCCGGAATCAGGCCTGGCCCACGGCTGGGGAGTCAATGGCCACCACGGTGTCCACGTAGATGCCCGGAGTGACCACCACCTCGGGGTCCAGCTGGCCGCGCTGCACAACGTTGCTGACCTGCACGATGGAGTGGGTGGCTGCAGCCGCCATGATGGGCCCGAAGTTACGGGCCGTCTTGCGGTAGACCAGGTTCCCGGCCGTGTCTGCGGTGACGGCCTTGGTCAGGGAGAAGTCAGCGGTGATGGGCAACTCCAAGATCTGCATCTTTCCGCCCAGCTCACGGACCTCCTTGCCCTCAGCCAGAGGGGTGCCGTAACCGGTGGGCGTGAAGAACGCCCCGATGCCTGCCCCCGCGGCGCGGATGCGTTCGGCAAGGTTGCCTTGGGGCACCGCTTCCAGTTCGATCTCACCGGCGTGGTACTTGGCATCAAAGTGATGGGAGTCCGCCTGGCGTGGGAAGGAGCAGATGATCTTCCGGACGCGCCCCAGGCTGATGAGCTTGGCCAGCCCAACATCCCCGTTGCCGGCATTGTTGTTGACCACGGTCAGGTCCGTGGCGCCTTCTTCGATCAGGGCATCAATGAGTTCCACCGGCTGACCGGCCACCCCGAAACCACCGATCATCACGGTGGATCCGTTTTTGATGGGTGCCACGGCGGCTGCCGCGCATTCGACGACGTTGAGCATGTTCAGCAGTCCTTCAGTTCGCGTCTTGGTTTTCCAGCACCACGGCAAGGCCTTGACCCACGCCGATGCACAGGGAGGCCACACCCCACCGCTGGTTCTCCGCCTTGAGGCGACGCGCCAGGGTGCCCAGCACCCGGGTGCCGGAGGCTCCCAACGGGTGGCCGATGGCAATGGCTCCGCCCCAGGTGTTCACGATCTCCTGATCAATCCCCCATTGGCGGACACAGGCCAGTGACTGTGCGGCGAAAGCCTCGTTGAGCTCCACGGCACCAACCTGGTCCCAGGTGATTCCAGCGCGCCGCAGAGCGATGTTCCCGGCTTCCACGGGGGCCTCCCCAAAGAACTGGGGTTCATTGGCAGCAGCGCCGCGCCCCGCAATGCGCGCCAGCGGATCAAGGCCCAGCACGTCACCACCAGCCGCAGAGCCCAGCCAGGCGGCGGAGGCGCCGTCGTTCATGGGAGAAGCGTTGCCCGCGGTCACGGTGCCGTTCTCCGCACGGAAGACCGTGCGCAGTCCGCCCAGGGACTCGGCCGTGGAGTCCGGACGGATGGTCTCATCCCGAGTCACCTCCGTACCCCGTTTGGAGTTGGCGGGAACGCTGACCACCAGGTCCTGGTAGCGGCCCTGATCCCATGCTGCGGCCGCCAGCTGGTGGGACCGTGCGGCGAACTCGTCCTGCTCAGCGCGGGTGATGCCGTGCTTCTCCCGCAGTTGTTCAGTGGCCTCCCCCAGAGATACGGTCCACTCCCCCGGCATCTGTGGGTTCACCAGGCGCCAGCCCAGCGTGGAGTCGGCCAGTTTGATGTCCTGCATGGGGAAAGCTCGTTCGGTTTTCGGAAGGACCCACGGTGCCCGGGACATGGACTCCGCACCGCCCACCAACATCACATCCGCTTCCTCCACCTCGATCTGGCGGGAAGCGATCATGGCGGCATCCAGGGAGGATCCGCACAGACGGTTCACCGTGGTGCCCGGCACGGAGGTGGGCAAACCTGCCAGCAGGGTGGCCATGCGAGCCACGTTGCGGTTCTCTTCACCGGCACCGTTGGCGTTTCCGAAAATCACCTCATCGATCCGGGCAGGATCAAACTCCGGTGCACGTTCCACCATGGTGCGCACCACCAGGGCGGCCAGGTCATCCGGGCGGTGGCCGGAGAGGGCACCACCGATCTTTGCGAACGGGGTCCGTACGGCGTCGTACAGGTAGGACGAAGTCACGAGGTGCTCTCCTCCTGAGCATCCAGGCGGTCAAAGACCGCGCGGGCATGCGAAAAGGCGTTGTTGGCTGAAGGTACTGACAGATAGATCGCTGACTGGAGCAGAACTTCCTTGATCTGCTCACGCGTCAACCCGTTGCGCAGGGCAGCACGAACGTGCATTTCGAATTCACCCCAGTGGCCACCTGCGATCAAGGCGGTCAGTGTGATGGCGCTGCGCATGGGTCGGTCCAGGCCTGGTCGGGTCCAGATCTCCCCCCAGGCGTAGCGGGAGATGAAGTCCTGCCACTCCTCGATAAACTCGTCCTTGCCCGCTTCGGCTCGATCCACGTGCTGATCGGACAGCACCTGGCGGCGTACGGCCATGCCGTCTGCGTGGGTTTGGGACTCAGTACGGTCTGGATGTGCACTCACGCCTCGGTCCTCTCCGGCGTTAGCCGCTGATCGGTTCCCTGAGCGGCCAAGATGGTGGCAATCTGCTGAGCCACACGCTCGGGGGCTTCGGCAGGGGGAAGGTGGGCGACGTCGTAGTACACGACGTATTGGGCACCGGCAATGGCCTGGGCCAGTTCCCGCAGCTGTTCCGGTGGCGTGGCAACGTCCTGCCCACCGGCGACGACGACCACCGGAACCACAACATGGGACAGCTGACCGTGGATGTCGAAGCCTGCCAGGGCCTCACACACCTGGGCGTACCCTTGGCGGTCTGCATCCTGGAGATCATGGAGCAAACCGGTGGACACGCCTGCGCCACTGTGGGCATCCCGGGCAATGAACCCTTCTGCGAACCACCGTTTGGCGCTGCCGATCACCTGCGTGGAGGTACCGGCCTGAGCCACCAGCTCAGCGCGTTCCCGCCAGCCCTCTGGGGTGCCCACCTTCTGAGAGGTGGTGACCAGAACTGCACCCAGAACCCGCTCGGGTGCATCCACCAGCAACTGCTGCCCTACACAGCCGCCCACCGAGCACCCGGCATAAAAGAACGATCGATCTGTTTCTGAAATGTTCTCCCCTGCCAGGACCGTGTCCATTGCCCGCACAACGCCTTGGGCCAGCTCCGCCATGGTGAACTGTTCGGTAGCTGCAGGGGTCACGCCGTGTCCGGGCAGGTCCCAACCGAGCACGCGTGCCTTGCCTGCCAGTTCACGGGCAACGGGCCCCCACAGGTTGGTCACCGAGGTCCCCAGGGAGGGCCCCACCAGCAGCAACGGCACAGCAGCCAACCGCGCACTCTGGGCTGCCGGGCCCTGCTCGGTGGGCTCCCCCAGCCCCACGATGTGAATCTCAGGAACGGCCATGGGTGTCTCCCTCGCGATCTTGGTCTGAACGATGATGGTCAAAGTTCGGTCAGTCGATTCAGAGCCCGATCCACCAGGGCGTGGGCCTCACCCACGTACTCACCGGGATCGCACAGTTGGGCAATCACCTCCGCGTTCGCGGTGCCTCCGTCTGGCAGGGGCCGCCCCTTGGTCAGTTCCACCAGACGCTGGATCACGGATGCTGCATCCTGTGCTCCGGTGCTGATGGCCGCCTGAATGGTCTTCTTGGCATCGGATGGATCTGCCAATGCCGGCGCAAGCTCGGCCACCAGACGTTCAGAGACCAACCCGGGGGCGCTGAGTTCCAGATTGCGCCGCATGGCCTCCGTGTCCACACGTAGACCTTCCGTGAGTTCCCGGGCGTGCATGGCAGCAGTTCCGGTCATGGTGAGCAGCTCACGCAGGCTCGGCCACTCGGCGTGCCAGGCCCCCTCCGGACGTTCGTCCACGAAGGCGCCGGCTGCCAGGTAGAGCTGGGCCAGCATCTGCGGAGTACGCAGCGCGGTTCGTTTGATCAACACGGAGAGCACGGGGTTCTGCTTCTGCGGCATGGCAGAGGAGACCCCACGCCCGGGGGCGCTCGGTTCCCGCACCTCCCCGATTTCCGGGCGAGCCAGCACCAGAACGTCGTTGGCAACCATGCCAAGTGCTGCACAACTCTGCGCCACGGCGGAACCGAGCTGCAGAACCGGACCACGGGCGGTGTGCCACACATGGCCCGCCTTGTCCAGACCGAGCTCGGCGGCCCACGCCTGGTTGAGTTCATCCACGGCGGCCGCACGCTCAGACGCAGGCCGATCCGCGAACAGGGCGGAGGTGCCGGCCAACGTTCCAGCCGCCCCGCCAACGGCCACCGGGAACCTCAGAGCCGCCACGGCCTGCCGGGCATCCAGCACATTGTGCAGCCACCGCGCGCAGCGCAGCCCGAACGTGGAGGGCACCGCGTGCTGGGTCAAGGTCCTGGCCACACAACTGGTGGTGCGGTGCTCAGCGGCCAACCTCCCCAGCGCCTGCAACACCGCATCAAGGTGATCCTGCACAGCGGTCACTGCACGCCGGGCCAGCAGCATGAGAGCCGTGTCCATCGCGTCCTGGCTGGTCAAACCACGGTGAACGCTCCCGGCCGCACCAGCATCCACGGCCCGCACTGCTGCGCGCACGTGCCCCAGCAGGTCGATCATGGGGTTGCCGCCCGCCTCTGCTGCAACAGCCACATCGTCGACGTTGAGCCCTCCGACCCACAACGGACCCGCGACGACGTCGTCCACCACATCCGCATGGGCCTGCGGCACCAAACCGACCACGGCCTGGGCTCGGACCCACGCGGCTTCCACCTCAACAAGACAACGCAGAAAAGCGCCATCGTCGGTCAGGCTGTGGAAACGGTGCGTTCCGGGCGTCAGGAGGCCGTGGTCAGTCATGGTGCACTCAGATGTGGTGAAGCTGCCCACTCAGGCCGAGTGGTCGAGTCGGTGGTTCGGGTAGGACAGGAAGACCGTTTCACCGTCACCCTGGAGGTGGATGTCGAACCTCAAGGAACCGTCCTCCTCACGCTGGGCAATCAGAGTGCGGCGTCGCTGCGGATCCAAGGAGGACAAGACCGGGTCCTGATCCAGTGCTGCCTGGTCCTCCGGAAGGTAGATCCGAGTGAACAGGCGGTTGAGCAGTCCGCGGGCAAACACCGTCATGGTGATGAATGCTGCCTTGCCGTCCTCTGTGGCCCCGGGGTTGACCGTGGTGAAGTCGTAATGGCCCACGTTGTCCACGGCCACCCGGCCGAATCCGGTGAAGGTGTAACCGTCACGCACCAGGGAACCAGGCTCTTGGGAGACCCGCCCCTGCGCGTCCGCCTGCCAGATTTCCAGCATGGAATCGGGCACGGGATCCCCGTGACCGTCATACACGGTGCCGTGCAGGCGCACAGCATCTGGGTGGGAGCGATCCACCAGGTTTTCGCCCCCCGGGTAGGGCAGGGCGAACCCGTAGAACGGTCCGATGGTCTGACCGGGGATGGGAATCAACCGCTCACCCGGTGCAGTGGTCGAGGTGTTGGTGTGCTGATCAGACATCAGTGTGATCCTCCGTGGGCGTGCGGTGCGAACCGGTCAGCACGATGTCCCAGGTGTAGCCCAGGGACCATTCGTGTTCAGAGGCGTCATGGTCGTAGTTGGCCACCAAACGCTCGCGGGCCTTGGGATCCATGATCGCCTGGTAAATCGGGTCCAGATCAAACAGCGGGTCACCCGGGAAGTACATCTGGGTGATCATCCGCTGCGTGAAATCCGTGCCGAACAGGGAGAAGTGGATGTGCGCCGGACGCCACGCGTTGTGGTGGTTCTTCCACGGGTACGGACCGGGCTTGATGGTGGTGAACGAGTAATTGCCGTCCGCATCCGTCAGGCACCGCCCCACGCCGGTGAAATTGGGATCGATGGGCGCGGGGTGTTGATCGCGCTTGTGGATGTAGCGCCCGGCCGCGTTGGCCTGCCAGATTTCCACCAACTGATTGCGCACGGGGCGACCGTCACCATCAAGCACGCGACCACGCACGGTCATGCGCTCACCGCTCGGCTCACCACCACCTTGGATGGTCAGATCAGCTTCCAACGCATGGACGTCCCGCTGGCCGAAGGCCGGTGCCCACAGCTCAATGGTCTCCGGATCTGCGTGGTGAAGGTCCTTGGTGGGGTGGCGCAGGATGGAACTGCGATACGGCGGATAGTCGATTCGAGGCTGCGTCTCCAGCACGCCTGAGGCGGCGTAACTGCGCTGGATCTCCTGCATGTCAGCAGAGATCTCCGCTTGAGAGTTCGCGGCGGCATCCGATGAAACAACGGGTTCAGCCATGATCATCTCCTTTGATGTTGCTCAAGCGCCGCTACGCGGCCACTTGTCAAGGACGTACCGGTGTTCCCGCCCACAGGCGACTGCTGCCACTCGTCGTCGGCCCTGATCGACTGATACGAGAATAGCGCAGATCACACGCATTGCGAACACTTGTACGCAATGCGCACAAATTTGTCAGTCCTGCCACCCCGTGTAGCACTCGGAGAAGTACGCACGTCCGCGCTCCGAGTCCGTGATGGAACCCAGTTCTCCGCGACGACGCTTCTGGGCAAACGGGTTTTCATCCTGGCGGGTGTGCATCATGTTGGTGGCCCAGTAGGAGAAGTTCTGCGCCTTCCAGACCCGCTCCAGCGCCTTGGCGGAGTAGCCCGCCAGCCCGGATTCATCACCGTCACGCAACCATGCCACCAGTGCCGGCGCCAGCACACGTACGTCGCAGAACGCCAGATTCAGCCCCTTGGCGCCAGTCGGCGGAACCGTGTGTCCGGCGTCCCCCACCAACACCAGATTGTGGTGGATCAAGGGTTCACACACGTAGGAGCGGAACTTCAGAACGGTCTCGTCAAAGATCCGCCCCTCCTTGAGCTCAAAGCCATCAGGACCCTGCATGCACTCCTGCAGTCGCGCCCAGATCTGCTCATCCGTCCAGTCAACCGCGTTGGTCTCCGGATCGCACTGGAAGTACATCCGCTGCACCGTGTCCGAGCGCTGGGAGATCAAGGCGAAACCGGCATCGGAGTTGGCGTAGATCAGTTCCGGCCAGCTGGGAGGTGCTTCACACAGGATTCCGAACCAGGCGAACGGGTATTCGATGAAGTTGTCCGTCCGCACCTCCTCCGGGATCAACTGGCGGCACATGGAGCGCGACCCGTCTGCCCCGACCACGATCTGGGCTTGGATCTCCCGGCCCGCACCCTCAGCGTCTGTGAACGTGATCCGCGGGGAATCGGTCTCGATTCCGTGCACCGCCGTGTCCGCAACGGACCAGAACACCACTCCCCCGTCACGCTCCCGCGCCTGAGCCAGATCCCAGAAGACCTCGTTCTGCGGGTACAACCACACGGACTGCCCCACGTTGTCCTGGAAGTCGATGTGGTGGTTTTCACCGTCGTAACGCAAAGTGGTCCCACGGTGCTCGTGACCTTCCGTGAGAACACGCCCCTGAACGCCGGTCTCCGTGAGCATCCACACGCTGGCGGCTTCCAGAATGCCGGCACGGTGGGTGTTGCGGATGGTGTCCGGATCGCGGGTCTCCAACACCACGGACTCGATTCCTTCCCGAGCCAGCAAGTGGGAGAGCATCAGGCCTGCAGGCCCGCCACCCACAATGCCCACCTGAGTCTGGATTGTTTGACCTGGGGTGTGCTGAACCATCCCGCTGACCTCCTGAACGCCTACCGAACAACTGTGCGCTCAGTGTGACACTTGGCTATGACAGGGCCCACAGACATCCTGTTCAATGGGATTTCACCGGAGTGCAAGCGATCACACCGGCCGCCCGTTGCGTTTCAGCGTCCGTTCCACACCGTGGGCTGCTGCCCGCAGCACCTGGACGGTGACCTCCGCATCCACGGAGACCTCTGCCCGGTCCAGTACCGCCCCCAGGCCCGCCACCACGTCTCCCCGATGGTTGCGCACAGGCACGGCAATGGCTGTCCGGTCTGGTTCCACGTTGCCCGTTTGGACCGTGTGGCCCACCGACCGAATGGCAGCCAGGATGCGTTCCAGCTGTGTGACCGTGCCCTGCGGAATGCTCTCCTGAGCCGCGTGGAGGTCCCGGAGGTACCCCTCACGGGCCTGGGGATCCATCCAGGCCAGCAGGATCAGCCCCACCGCTGAGACGTGCAACGGCAGTCTGCCCGCAACACCGGAACTGATGCTGCGCGCACCTCGGGCGGAAAGCCGCTGCAGGATCAAGACCTCCCTGCCCTGGCGCCGGCCCAATTGAATGTGCTGTCCCAACACGGCGTGGGCGTCCTGCATGAACGGCGTGGCAACAGCCGCCAAGGAAGATTCCTGGGCTGAACGGGTGGACAGTTCCCACAGCCGGGTTCCCACCACGTAGGCCCCGCCGTCGCGCTCCAACCATCCACGTTGGGCCAGCTCCCCGCACAGCCGGTGGGCGGTGCTGCTGGGCAGACCACTGCTGTCTGCCACCTCGGCTGCCGTCAGCCGCGGGCGATGCGCCGTGAACACCGCCAGAATCTTGTCCACGCGCTCAATCACGGTTTCGCCACTGCGGGAATTGGCCATGAAGGCACTCTCCCGCACGACGACGGCGCCCTCAGCCGCCCACCGTGAAATTCCGACTGGTTCCCGTCACCGACTGGTAGGTGCCGATGGCCGTCTTTCGATTGCCGGTGTAGACGAAGCGGTAGGTTCCTGCAGCACCCTGCGGCACGGTCCAGGACAAGGTCACCCGGGAGACCCCCAGACCGCGGTCCTGCCATTCAAAGCGGGTGTCAAAGTCCTGGTCGTCGCGCACCCGAACCCAGGCCCCGGCGTCGTTGCGCTCCACAGCCATGTACGTGTTGCCGCGGCGTTGATCATTGTTGGGGTGGGCCCCCACGAACCGCGCCCGCACTGTGGCGCCCGGGCCAACATTGGTGGGCTGCTCAATGACCTGACCGAACCACCGTCCGAACTCCGGAAGGTCCGTGGGAGGTTCACCCTGCAAGGAGGGCAGTGCAGTCCAGGACTTGTCCGGCGGCATGGACCCCAGGCTCACAGGTGCCCCGTTCACCATTGCACGGCCCAACTGATCCAGAACCTGACAAAAAGCGCCGGCGCTGTGGCGTCCGTAGATGGTGGCAGCGCCCTCGTACTGCTGGGAATCGTACTCATCCGGCGTGGTCACGTAATGGGTGTAGGCGTTGCACGTGCCGTGCACCAGGACATCTGCCTCCTGAGCCCCGGTGGCGGCTGCAACGGCCCGGCGGTACAGCACCCCGGTGGCCGCAGTCATCTCACCCGGCATGGCCGCAATCCAATACTTGCCCAGTCGGATCAGCTGAACGGGAACCTGCTGCTGGACCCAATCCATGGCGCCCACGGACAACAGACAAACCTTGGGCGACTGCACGGCGGCGTCAAAACGATCCACCCGGTAGCGCCAGGCCTGCAGTGTGGAAAGCAACGGGTTGCCGCCCAGACCTTCACTGAAGATGGAGACGCCCCCGCCGTCTTCTGTGCTTCCGGCGGCGAAAGCTGTGCCCAGACTGGCCCATCCCGTGCGCTCGGTTCTGCCCGTCCCGGAGAACTCCGGGCGGATGGCATAACCGCGCATGTCCACGTAGGTGATCCGCGCTTCCACACCGCTGCCCACCGGATCTCCGGCAGAGGCCAACTGAGAGCGCACCGCATCAGCCTGCCGGGTGCCGATGATCCGCATGTTCTCGAACTGGTCAGAGGTGGGGCCCTGTCCCGGTGCCAAGTTCAGGTTGGGAGTGATATCACCCGAGTTGGCATTGGCAAAAGCAGCCACGAACACCGGGCGGGACCCACTCATCAGATCCACACCGTGGTCCATACGTTCCAAGGCGTACTGCGCGTAGCCCTTGTTGTCCCCGGAGATCAACCGGTTGGTGTTCATCAGGGAGGTGGAGTGCGTAGCAAACCAGTTGATGACCGCGTCCGTGCGGCCGTCCCGCTCGAATCGCAAGGTCACAGAGGCTGGATCAATCCCACCCGGCAGAGCAGATTGCAGTTCCACGGGATTGCGTTGAAAGGCCACCGACGAGCGATTCACCCCGGCATCGGTCAGCTCTGATCGGCTCACGCGCAGATGCCCTGGGGCCTTGTCCGCATCCGCGGCCAGAACAGCCTGAACCATGGCATCCACCTGGGCCTCAAAGCTGCGCCGATGGAAACCCCATGTGGTGACGTTGTGCAACTGGTCATGCGTGGCGCCACCGGGAGTGGCATGGGTGTGGGTGCTGGAAATGACCACCTGCGCCTGAGACCAACGCCCGGGTGCCCGCCGGCCGAGTCGACTGAGCACAGCCTGGCGAACGGCGTTGGACGGGGAGAGGATCTCCGCCACCACGATTGCCACGTGTTCCCCGGTGCTCTGGTCCTCGATCACGAACGCGCGTACGCGTTGGCGCATGTGCACCCCACGGCCTGTTTGCTGGGTGTCCCCGTAGCCGAAGAACCCCACACCACCGGCCGGTCCCGTGCAGTCCGTGACTGCACGGCCGATCAAGAAGGTGGGGTCACCGCCCCACTGGGTGGGAGCAGCCTGCGCTGCTGTGAACCCGGAGGCCGTGGTGGCTGCCCCTGCTGTGGCAGCTGTCATGACTCCCAGCACACCCCACTGGCCCACTTGTCTGCGGGTGGGCTGCGGGTCGACACCATCCCCCTGGTTCAGGTGGCCACTTTGGGGTCCGGCAACGCCGTCACAGTCAACCGAAGGAACGTTCCATGTCGTTTCGGCCCTGTCGAATGCGCGCGCGTTCATGGGCATCATGGTAGACCCGGAACCCTGCCTTGGATGCAGGTGAACCCGCATTGTCCGCACACGAGGGGACAGCACAAAAGGTGAGGTCCCCTCCCCCGCAGCAACGGGGAAAGGGCCCTCACCCTGGCTGATCAAGCATCAGCCGTGGTCACTGTGGTCAGTGACGCAAGCACGCTCAGTTGGCGCCGAAGTCGTAGTCCTCCAACGGGATGGCCTGGAACTCAGAACCCAACCCGGAGTTCTCCTCCGCGTACGAGAAGTCCGCGTAGGCACCGGAATCGGTGAACAGAGTCGCCTTGGCCTCTTCCGTGGGCTCAACGCTCACGTTGTTGTAACGAGCCAAACCGGTACCGGCCGGGATCAACTTACCGATGATCACGTTCTCCTTCAGGCCCACCAGCGGATCCGACTTGGCTTCCATGGCAGCCTGAGTCAGAACACGAGTGGTCTCCTGGAAGGACGCCGCCGAGAGCCAGGAATCCGTGGCCAAGGAAGCCTTGGTGATACCCATCAGCTCAGGACGGCCCGCGGCCGGACGCTGCTGCTCGGACACAGCCTTGAGGTTGGCCTCACGGTAGCGCACGTCATCCACCAACTCACCCGGGAGCAGATCGGTGTCACCCGACTCGATCACGGTGTTGCGGCGCAGCATCTGGCGGACGATGACCTCCACGTGCTTGTCGTGAATGCCCACACCCTGGGAGCGGTACACGCCCTGGACCTCATCCACCAAGTGCTTCTGTGCAGCGCGGCGGCCACGGATGCGCAAGACCTCCTTGGGGTCCACGGCACCGGCCACAAGCTGCTGGCCGACCTCCACGTGATCGCCATCAGCAATCAGCATCTTGGCGCGACGCAGCACCGGGTAAGCGAACTCTTCGTCCCCGTTGTCCGGAGTGACCACAACGCGCACACCCTTGTCGGTGTCCTCGATGTTCACACGGCCGGCCACCTCAGAGATCGGAGCCACGCCCTTGGGGGTACGGGCCTCGAAGAGCTCCTGGATACGGGGCAGACCCTGGGTGATGTCACCGTCAGAGGAAGCCACACCACCGGTGTGGAAGGTACGCATGGTCAGCTGGGTACCGGGCTCACCGATCGACTGCGCGGCAATGATGCCCACGGCCTCGCCGATGTCCACGAGCTTGTTGGTGGCCAAGGAACGGCCGTAGCAAGCAGCACAAACACCCACGGCGGACTCACAGGTCAGCACCGAGCGCACACGAACCTCGTCCACGCCGGCGTTCAACAGGGAGGCGATCAAGGCATCCGAGATGTCAGCACCGGCTTCTGCCAGCACCTCACCGTTGGCATCGGCGACGTCGATGGCCAGCACACGACCGTGCACGGTGTTCTCGACCTCTTCGTGCAGCACACGGGCGCCGTTTTCCTCAACCGCCAGGGGCAGAGTCAAACCACGATCCGTGCCACAGTCCGCCTCACGGACAATGACGTCCTGGGACACGTCCACCAGACGACGAGTCAGGTAACCCGAGTTGGCGGTACGCAAAGCGGTGTCAGCCAGACCCTTACGGGCACCGTGCGTGGCGATGAAGTACTCCAGAACCGACAAGCCCTCACGGTAGGAGGACTTGATGGGACGGGGCATGATCTCGCCCTTGGGGTTGGCCACCAGACCACGGATACCCGCGATCTGACGGACCTGCATCCAGTTACCACGTGCACCGGAGGAAACCATGCGGTTGATGGTGTTCAACTCGCCCAGGTTCTCCCGCATGGCCTCGGCAACCTCATCGGTGGCCTTGGTCCAGATGTCGATCAACTCGGAGCGGCGCTCGTCGTCGTCGATCAAACCGGTGTCGTACTGGCCCTGAATCTTGGCGGCCTGAGACTCATAGCCCTCCATGATGCCGGGCTTGGCGGGAGGCGTGGCGATGTCGGAGATCGCCACGGTGATCCCGGACCAAGCGGCCCAGTAGAAGCCTGCGTCCTTGAGGTTGTCCAGGGTCTGGGCAACCACACCCATGGGGTAGGTCTCGGCAAGGTCGTTGACCAGCTTGGACAGGAACTTCTTGTCCGCAACGCCTTCAACCCACTGGTAGTCGGCCGGCAGCTGCTGGTTGAAGATCACACGACCCAGCGTGGTCTCCAGCGTGACAGCATCGCCCTGCTCGAAACCCTCAGGAGCAACCCAACCGGCGTACGGCACAAAGTCGTTGACCACGATCTTGGCCTTGGCGTTGAGGTGCAGCTTGTGGGCATCGAAAGCCATGATGGCCTCAGCCACCGAGGAGTAGCTGGTAGCCGTACCGACCTCGTCGGCACGCTCGGTGGTCAGGTGGTACAGACCGATGATCATGTCCTGCGAAGGCAGTGCGATCGGCTTGCCGTCCGAGGGCTTCAGGATGTTGTTGGAGGACAGCATCAGGATGCGGGCCTCGGCCTGGGCCTCCGGGGACAAGGGCAGGTGCACAGCCATCTGGTCACCGTCGAAGTCCGCGTTGAACGCCGAGCAGACCAACGGGTGCAGCTGGATGGCCTTGCCCTCCACCAACTGGGGCTCAAAGGCCTGGATGCCCAGACGGTGCAGGGTTGGTGCACGGTTGAGCAGCACCGGGTGCTCGGTGATGACCTCTTCCAGCACGTCCCACACCTGCGGGCGGTAACGCTCCACCATCCGCTTGGCGGACTTGATGTTCTGAGCGTGGTTGAGATCCACCAGGCGCTTCATCACAAAAGGCTTGAACAGCTCCAGAGCCATCTGCTTGGGCAGACCGGCCTGGTGCAGCTTCAGCTGCGGACCCACCACGATGACCGAACGGCCCGAGTAGTCCACACGCTTGCCCAACAGGTTCTGACGGAAGCGGCCCTGCTTGCCCTTGAGCATGTCGGAGAGCGACTTCAGCGCACGGTTGCCCGGTCCGGTGACCGGGCGGCCGCGACGGCCGTTGTCGAACAGGGAGTCCACAGCCTCCTGCAGCATGCGCTTCTCGTTGTTCACGATGATCTCGGGAGCACCCAGATCCAGCAGACGCTTCAGGCGGTTGTTGCGGTTGATCACACGACGGTAGAGGTCGTTGAGGTCGGAGGTGGCAAAGCGGCCACCGTCCAGCTGCACCATGGGGCGCAGTTCCGGCGGGATCACCGGAACGGCGTCCAGGACCATGCCCAGCGGGGAGTTGTCCGTGGTCAGGAAGGCGTTGACCACCTTCAGGCGCTTGAGCGCACGGGACTTCCGCTGACCCTTGCCGGTGGCGATGATCTCCCGCAGGGTCTCTGCCTCACCAGCCAGGTCAAAGGTCTCCAGGCGCTTTTTGATCGCCTCGGCACCCATGGAGCCCTCAAAGTACATGCCGTAGCGGTCCACCATCTGGCGGTACAGGGCCTCGTCACCCTCGAGGTCGTTGACCTTCAGGTTCTTGAACCGGTCCCACACGCGCTCCAGGGCCTCGACCTCACGGTCGGCGCGCTTGCGCACGTTGGCCATCTGGCGGTCTGCGGCGTCACGCAGCTTGCGCTTCTCAGCGGCCTTGCCGCCCTCGGCCTCAACCGTGGCCAGATCCTGCTCCAGGTCACCGGCGATGGCCACGACGTCGGAATCGCGCTGGTCCTCCAGTGCCTTCTTCTCACGGTCGATGGCAGCCTGCAAGTTGGGGAGGTCGTCGTGACGAGCCTCCTCGTCCACCTTGGTGATCATGTAGGCGGCAAAGTAGATGACCTTCTCCAGGTCCTTCGGCGCCAGATCCAGCAGGTAGCCCAAACGGGAGGGAACACCCTTGAAGTACCAGATGTGGGTCACAGGAGCTGCCAGCTCGATGTGGCCCATGCGCTCACGACGCACCTTGGCACGGGTCACCTCAACGCCGCAGCGCTCACAGATGATGCCCTTGTAGCGCACGCGCTTGTACTTGCCGCAGTAGCACTCCCAATCACGGGTGGGGCCAAAGATCTTCTCGCAGAACAGGCCGTCCTTCTCCGGCTTGAGCGTGCGGTAGTTGATCGTCTCGGGCTTCTTGACCTCGCCGAAGGACCAGCTACGGATCTGGTCGGCCGTGGCCAGGCCGATCCGCATGAGGTTGAGTGAAGAATCGTTGGACATAAGGATCCTTGATCTCTTTCTGTGAATTCTTCTTGAAATCTTGTCTGGATGAAGTCGGTGGGGTGACCCGCCGTCGTCGTCACTGACTCAGTGCACAACGACGACGGCGGCTCACCTGGGCGCAGGCGCCGGCTCAGACCTCTTCGACCGAGCTGGGCTCGGAGTGGGAGAGGTCGATGCCGAGCTCCTCGGCTGCGCGGAAGACCTCGTCATCCGCATCGCGCATCTCAATGGTCTGGCCGTCGGCCGAGAGGACCTCGACGTTCAGGCACAGGGACTTCATTTCCTTGATCAGGACCTTGAAGGATTCGGGGACACCCGGTTCGGGGATGTTCTCGCCCTTCACGATCGCCTCGTAGACCTTCACGCGCCCGTGAACGTCATCGGACTTGACCGTCAGGATCTCCTGCAGCGTGTAAGCGGCGCCGTAAGCCTCCAGGGCCCAGACCTCCATCTCACCAAAACGCTGACCGCCGAACTGAGCCTTACCGCCCAGCGGCTGCTGGGTGATCATGGAGTACGGACCGGTGGAACGGGCGTGAATCTTGTCGTCCACCAGGTGGTGCAACTTCAAGATGTACTGGTAACCGACCGAGATCGGGTCCGGGAACGGCTCACCGGAACGGCCGTCGAACAGCTGGGCCTTTCCCGTGTGGTTGATCAGACGATCCCCGTCACGGGTGGTGTTGGAGTGATCCAGCAGGTCGAAGATCTCGTCCTCGCGGGCACCATCGAACACCGGGGTGGCCACGTTGACCTGTCCCGTGGACTTGGGGAAGTTGGTCAGACGATCCAGCCACTCGGGGTTTCCCTCGATCTCCCAGCCCTGCTTGGCCAACCAACCGGTGTGAACCTCGAGCACCTGGCCCAGGTTCATACGGCCGGGCACACCCAGCGGGTTCAGGATCACGTCAACGGGGGTTCCGTCAGCCAGGAACGGCATGTCCTCGACCGGCAGGATCTTGGAGATCACACCCTTGTTGCCGTGACGGCCGGCCAGCTTGTCGCCGTCCGTGATCTTGCGCTTCTGCGCCACGTACACACGCACAACCTGGTTGACACCTGCGGGGAGGTCATCGCCGTCGTCGTCGCGGTCGAACACACGCACGCCGATCACGGTTCCGGACTCGCCGTGGGGCACCTTCAGGGAGGTGTCACGAACCTCGCGGGACTTCTCACCGAAGATGGCGCGCAGCAGGCGCTCCTCCGGGGTCAGCTCGGTTTCACCCTTGGGGGTCACCTTGCCCACCAGGATGTCACCGGCCTGGACCTCGGCACCGATGTGGATGATGCCGCGCTCGTCCAGTGCGGAGAGCACTTCCTCGGAGACGTTCGGGATGTCACGGGTGATTTCCTCGGCACCGAGCTTGGTGTCGCGGGCATCGATCTCGTGCTCCTCGATGTGGATCGAGGTCAGGACGTCGTCGGAGACCATGCGCTGGGAGAGGATGATGGCGTCCTCGTAGTTGAGGCCCTCCCAGGACATGTAGGCCACCAGCAGGTTCTTGCCCAGCGCCAACTCACCGTGATCGGTGGAGGGACCATCGGCGATGACCGTACGGTTCTCCACGCGGTCACCCTCGGAGACGATCACACGCTGGTTGTAGGTGTTGCCCGGGTTGGAGCGGACGAACTTGCCCACCACGTAGTCCTTGGTGGTGCCGTCGTCATTGGCCACGGTCACGTGGTCGGCAGCAACCTCGGTCACCACACCCGGCTTGACGGCCAGCACGGAATCGCCTGCGTCCATGGCCGCAAAGCGCTCCATACCCGTGCCCACCAGCGGGGCCTCGGTCACCAACAGCGGCACAGCCTGGCGCTGCATGTTGGCACCCATCAGGGCTCGGTTGGCGTCGTCGTGCTCCAGGTACGGAATCAGGGCAGTGGCCACGGAGACCATCTGGCGCGGGGAGACGTCCATGAACTCGACGTCACCGGGCTCAACCAGCACAGCTTCACCGGAACCATCGGCGGCACGGGCCAGCACGGCGTCCTCGGCAAAGCGGAGGTCGTCGGTCAGCGGAGCGTTGGCCTGGGCGATCACGACACCGCGCTCGTCATCGGCGGTCAGGTACACGACGTCGTCGGTCACCACACCGTCGATCACGCGACGGTACGGGGTCTCGATGAAACCGAACGGGTTGATCCGCGCGTAGGTGGCCAACGAGCCGATCAGGCCGATGTTGGAACCTTCAGGGGTTTCGATCGGGCACATACGGCCGTAGTGCGACGGGTGGACGTCACGGACCTCCATGCCGGCGCGGTCACGGGAGAGACCACCCGGGCCCAGCGCGGAGAGACGGCGCTTGTGCGTCAAACCGGCCAGCGGGTTGTTCTGGTCCATGAACTGGGACAGCTGGGATGTACCGAAGAACTCCTTGATCGCAGCCACCACGGGGCGGATGTTGATCAGGGTCTGCGGGGTGATGGCCTCGACGTCCTGCGTGGTCATGCGCTCACGCACCACACGCTCCATACGGGACAGGCCCGTACGGATCTGGTTCTCGATCAGCTCGCCCACGGCACGGATGCGACGGTTGCCGAAGTGGTCGATGTCATCGACGTCGATCCGGATCTCGCGTGCCTCGCCGTCGCGGACACCCTGGATGGAGTCGCCGCCGGCGTGCAGGGTGACCAGGTAACGGATCATGGCCACGATGTCCTCGATGGAGAGCACCGAGGCATCGGGGTCGTCAAAGCCCTTGTCGATACCGAGCTTGCGGTTGATCTTGTAGCGCCCGACCTTGGCCAGGTCATAGCGCTTGGGGTTGAAGTACATGTTGTCCAGCAGCTGCTGGGCAGCATCAACCGTGGGCGGCTCGCCCGGACGCAGCTTGCGGTAGATGTCCAGCAGGGCATCCTCGCGGGTCTCCGTGGTGTCCTTCTCCAAGGTGGCACGGATGGAGTCGAACTCGCCGAACTCTTCCAGGATCTTGGACTCGGTCCAGCCCAGGGCCTTGAGCAGAACAGTCACGGACTGCTTGCGCTTGCGGTCCAGACGCACGCCCACCTGATCGCGCTTGTCGATCTCGAGCTCGAACCATGCACCGCGGGACGGGATGATCTTGGCGGAGAAGATGTCCTTGTCCGAGTTCCGGTCCTGGCCCTTTTCAAAGTAGGCACCCGGGGAACGCACCAGCTGGGAGACAACAACACGCTCGGTGCCGTTGATCACAAACGTGCCCTTGTCAGTCATGAGCGGGAAGTCGCCCATGAAAACGGTCTGCTGCTTGATCTCACCGGTGGTGTTGTTCATGAACTCGGCCTTGACGTACAGCGGGGCCGAGTAGGTGGCGTCACGGTCCTTGCATTCTTCGACCGTGTACTTGGGGTCGTAGAACTCAGGCTCGGTGAAGGACAGGGACATGGTGCCCTGGAAGTCTTCGATCGGAGAGATCTCCTCGAAGATGTCTGAGAGCCCCGAGGTGGTGGGAACACCGGTCTGGCCGGCGTCCTGTGCCTGGCGCAGGCGCTCCTGCCACTTCTCGTTGCCGACCAGACGGTCAAAGCTGTCGGTCTGCAGCGCCAGGAGGTTGGGGACCTCCAGGGGCTCGTGAATCTTTGCGAAAGAGACACGACGCGGGGTGTTGTTCCCTGTCGTGCTTGCGGTGACGGACGAATCGGTGCTCGAGGCGACCAAGATGAGATTCCTTCCACAGATCTGCAAGTGAATCGCGCGGTTCCCGTCCGATGTGACGGTCTCATCAACTCCGGCTCAACGATGCACCGGACCAGGGGTCTCAGTGATGCTGACTAGGGGGAAGTACGGGGTTGATGGTTCCGAAGGGGCGCCCACCGCTATATGAAGGCACGCTGAAATCAGGGACGACGCAAAGATCCAGAATAGGCCACAGAACGCGCCGTGTCCACCACCGGATGGAACTTCCTGCTAGTCTTCCGCGCCCGTCGTCGTCGCCGGGCACCCCGCCCCACCCGCCGAGCAGTGGGTTGTGCCGCCCATCAGGGCTCATGGGCGGCACAAGTCACTGCTCGGCCGAGATCACCGGTACAAGTCGCGGCTCGGCGGGGAAGAACGGCACAAACGAACGAACCCCGTGCACCTGAAGTGCACGGGGTTCGTTCAGCAAGATGCGGCTCAAGCCGCGGAACTCACTTGAGGGTGACGGTTGCGCCAGCGGCCTCGAGCTGCTCCTTGGCCTTCTCGGCGTCCTCCTTGGAGGCACCTTCCAGGACCGGCTTGGGAGCGCCGTCGACGAGGTCCTTGGCCTCCTTCAGGCCGAGGGAGGTCAGGGCGCGCACCTCCTTGATGACGCCGATCTTCTTGTCGCCGGCAGCCTCGAGGACGACGTCGAATTCGGTCTGCTCTTCAGCAGCGGCCTCGCCGCCGGCAGCCGGAGCGCCAGCAACAGCAACAGCAGCCGGAGCGGCAGCGGTGACGTCGAAGGTCTCCTCGAAGGCCTTCACGAACTCGGAGAGCTCAATGAGGGAGAGCTCCTTGAAAGCGTCAATCAGTTCCTCGGTGGAAAGCTTTGCCATGGTGATGGCTCCTTCTTGGTTTGAGTCTGCGTCCGTACCCGTGGTGGGTGATGGACCGTTCAGATCTGGGGTCTTGCGGTGTGTGGGACGTCAGAGACGTCAGGCAGCCTCGCCGGTCTCCTCGACCTTGGCGCGCAGGGCCTCGGCCGTGCGGACCGTCTTGGACAGCGGGGCCTGGAACAGTGCGGCAGCCTTGGACAGCGATGCCTGTGCGGCACCGGCAACCTTGGCCAGCAGAACCTCGCGGGACTCGAGGTCCGCAAGCTTCTTGATTCCGTCTTCATCAAGTGCGGCGCCATCCATGTAGCCGCCCTTGAGGATCAGTTCCGGGTTTTCCTTGGCAAAGTCACGCAGGGACTTGGCGACGGCGACCGGGTCACCGGCAACGAACGCGATGGCTGAGGGGCCGTTGAGCTTGCCCTCGAACGCGTCGATGCCGACTTCCTGGGCGGCGATGCCGGCCAGCGTGTTCTTCACCACGGCGTACTCGGCTTCTTCACCGAGTGCGCGGCGCAGCTGCTTGAGCTGAGCCACCGAGAGACCGCGGTATTCGGTCAGCACAGCAGCATTGGAAACAGAGAACTGCTCCTTGAGCTCTGCTACCGCGGCGGCCTTTTCCGGGTTCGCCATGGCACTCCTTTCCTGGTGGGCCGGTCGCATCCGTGCGAATCCCAACAAAAAACGCCCCGGCAGGAGCCAGGGCGTTGAGGCACACACTTGACATGGAGATCAAGCACGAACAGAAACGTTCAGGACACCTGCGTTGGACGCCCTTGCGGGCTCTTACGGCGGTTCCTCACGTGTGCACCAGGTGTGCTGCATACATGATGAACCACGACCGACGGTCTTTGGATGTCTCAAGAGTAACCGCCATGTGCGCGCCACGCAACTTGATGTGAGGCAACCGGCTTGAGATGCGTCATCTGGCACCGCCGATCAGCCGCAAAAAGGCCGAATCACGACGACGACGGGACAGGCCGCCCATGTCTCATTCGATGCCGACTCGGCGTGACCAGACGGCCGAACGGCCCAGGGTCTGGGCTCCCAACCTGCGGTTGACCCAGTTCATCCGGATGTTGCCGCTGTGTGTCCACACGTAGATGGAATGCACGTTGGGTGTCTGCCGTTCGAGTGCCGCCAGGTTGGCCAACTTCAGGCGCAACCCCAGCCTGCGGCCCCGGTGGTCCCGCAGCACCACGGTTTCGTCCTGGAAGCAGATGCTGGCATCAGGGCCCGGCAGCACAACCTCGGTCATGCCCACCAGCTCTCTACTCGGCACGTGTTCCACCACGGACATCAGGGAGATGTCCCCGTTCTCCTCCCGCAGCGCCTCCGTGCGACGCACGCGGTCTGCATCCCACGGCTCCTCCGCCCACAACCGCGGCGGCACGAACGAGTCCGACGGGATGCGTTCATGGAGCTTGGCCAGGGAGTCCAACCAGTTCTGAGGTGCTGCACCCATCCAGGTGTGGATGCGGTAGTCCTCAGCGCCTGGATGCGATTCGACTTCAGAACTCAGGCGCTCATGCTCGTGTGGGTCCAGCGGCACGCGGATGCGGCTGACGTCACTGACGGTCTGCAGTTCATAGCCGAACCTGACGGCGAACCGTGTCTGGCGGTTGGCCACCGGCAAGCGCCCCGACCCGTCAGCTGCTGAAATCCAGGCATCAGGATCAATGATCGGCAAGGCACCCGTGGCCGAGCCGATTCGGCCATCGCCTTGGATGTCTTGCGGGCCCGGGTGTTCGGAATGAATCACCATCACGCGGCGGGCCTCCGACTGTGCCACGGACTCGGCAGCCGCCAACAGTTCGGATCCCACTCCCCCGGTCTCATGATCCGGGTCCACTGCCAGGAAGATCTGGGCGCTGCGTGTTTCCACGATCAACGGCAGCCGCACCTCCGCGCGCCCCGCCAACTGTCCGTCAGTTCGAGCGGTCAGCAACACCACCCGTTCCCACGGGTCATGCAGATCCCGGAACAGGTCCTCGGCATCGTTGACCAGATCCCCCGTGCCCCACACGGACTCGCGGGAGCGGCGCACCAGTTCAGCGATTTCACCCAAGACCTGGGCGGCGTCGTCGTCAAAGGTGTCCGGGATGCGGACCTGCTGAATGACCACCGGCTGCGGGATGCTCACAACGGACCTTTCGTGACGACTGCGACGTCCGTCCACACTACCGGCAGGCCGCACTCCGGACCGAGCCCTGCGGCGTCACCCGGCACAGGGCACACAAAAGCTGGTGGCAGTTCGGTACGCCATCAGGTGATGATGCCGTACCGAACTGCCACCAGCTCGATGAGTCGACCGAAATCAGTCGGTCGAAACCTCAGTTGCGTTCGGGTCAACCGGGACGCCGGGGCCGAAGGTGGAGGCCACGGTCATCTTGGTGACGTAACGGCCCTTGGAGGAGGACGGCTTCAGACGAAGCACCTCTTCCAGAGCTGCACCGAAGTTCTCCGCCAGAGCCTTCTGGTCGAAGGAGGACTTGCCGATGATGAAGTGGAGGTTGGAGTGCTTGTCCACGCGGAAGTCGATCTTGCCGCCCTTGATGTCTTCAACAGCCTTGGCCACGTCCATGGTCACGGTGCCGGTCTTGGGGTTCGGCATGAGGTTACGGGGACCCAGGACCTTGCCCAGGCGACCCACCTTGCCCATCATGTCCGGGGTTGCCACGGCGGCGTCAAAGTCCACCCAGCCACCGGCCACCTTGGCGATGAGGTCATCGGAACCCACAAAGTCAGCGCCTGCGGCCTCAGCCGCTGCTGCCTTGTCACCCTGGGCGAAAACCACCACGCGGGCGGTCTTGCCGGTGCCGTTGGGCAGGTTCACGGTGCCGCGAACCATCTGGTCTGCCTTACGGGGATCAACACCCAGGCGCATGGCAACCTCAACGGTTGCATCTGCCTTGGACGAGTTGATCTCCTTCACCAGGGCAACCGCCTCAGCGGGGGTGTAGAGCTTGCCCTCTTCGATCTTGGCTGCTGCTGCCTTGTACGCCTTGCTGCGCTTGGCCATCTGCTTCTTCTCCTTGTGCAGTCGTGGTCGTTACGGACCGCGCTCGGCCCTGCCACGTGTTGTCTGTCTGCTGTTGCCAGCGGGTGGAGCTCAGGTGTTCGGGAGAACCCGAATCACTCGACCTCGATGCCCATGGAGCGGGCGGTGCCGGCAATGATCTTGGCGCCCTGCTCAACGTCGTTGGCGTTGAGGTCTTCCTGCTTGGTGGTGGCGATCTCACGTGCCTGGTCCCAGGTGATCTTGCCGACCTTTTGGGTGTGCGGGACGCCGGAACCCTTGGAGATGCCGGCAGCCTTCTTGATCAGCTGAGCGGCCGGAGGGGTCTTGGTGATGAAGGTGAAGGAACGGTCCTCGTAGACCGTGATCTCCACGGGGATGATGTTGCCGCGCTGCGACTCGGTGGCCGCGTTGTAGGCCTTGCAGAACTCCATGATGTTGACGCCCTGCGCACCGAGCGCGGGGCCAACGGGCGGAGCCGGGTTGGCGGCACCAGCCTGGATCTGCAGCTTGATCAGGCCAGAGACCTTCTTCTTGGGAGCCATGGTGATGGTCCTTTTCTGCTGAACGTACCGCCGCACAGGAGCGTACGACGGCGGGTGGTCACCGTGGCGCGGTGACCGGACGGCACAGCCCTGGGCAAAGCGTGTCCCGGGGCTGGCCGAAGTTTTGGGGCCAGCAAGCCGGCCGTGGCGGTCGTCGTCGACCGCGGTGCGTCCCTATCAAGGAGGCGGCGGGAATGATCAGATCTTGGAGACCTGATCGAAAGCGATGGTGACCGGGGTTTCGCGCTCGAAGATGGAAACCAGAACCACCAGCTGCTGGGACTCGACCTTGATCTCGGAGATCGTGGCCGGAAGGGTTGCGAATGCGCCTTCCTTGACGATCACGGATTCCCCGACCTCGAAGTCCACGGTCACAGCCGGAGCAGCCTTTGCAGGGACACCACCAGCGGCGGCGGGAGCCTCGCCGTCGGCAGCGGTCTGCGGGGTCTCGAAGACCGGGTTGAGCATGTCAACCACTTCATCGATCCGCAGCGGGTTGGGGTTGTAGGCGTCCTGACCCACGAACCCGGTGACACCCGGGGTGTGGCGGACAGCGCCCCAGGAGGCGTCGGTCAGGTTCATGCGAACCAGCACGTAACCGGGGATCCGGACGCGGCGCACGGTCTTGCGCTGGGCGTTCTTGATCTCCACGACCTCTTCCATGGGGACCTCGATCTGGAAGATGTCCTCTTCCATGTTCAAGGACTGGATGCGGGTCTCCAGGTTGGTCTTCACGCGGTTCTCGTAACCGGCGTAGGTGTGGATGACGAACCAGTCGCCCTCCTGGCGCCGCAGCTTGGCAGCGAATTCGGCGCGGGGATCGGCGGCCTCAGCGTCCTGCTCGTGCGCAGGGGCCTGGGCTGCGGCGACCTCCGGGGACGCCTGAGCGTCATCCGCGAACTGCAGGTCCGCTTCCTGGACGGAAAGGGAGTCAGTGGGCTCCTGGGCAGCCTGATCGGCCGGCTCAGCCACGGGCTGTTCGGCCGGGGAGTCGGCGTTGAGTTCGACGTCGTTCTCAGCCTGGTGCTCGGTCACTTCAGGTGTCCTGCTTTCCTCTGCTCTGTATGAGACCCAAGGGTCTCCGTGAGTCCTACGGGTGAGCCTGATTTCTTGAACTTCCGAGGACCGGATGGAATCAGTGCACTCCCGCAGGCATCTGTTTGGGGTGCCGGTGCGGCCGAACCGCGCTCTAGTTGGCGATCGTGCCCTCACCGAAAACCAGCATGGCCAGCTGTCCGAAGCCGAGGTCCAAGACGGAGATCAGCGCCATCATGAAGGCCACGAAAACCAGAACCACCAGCACGTACTGCACAAGTTCCGCGCGCGTGGGGGTGTGCACCTTGCGCAGTTCGCCGAGGACCTGGCGCAGGAACAGCAAGATCCGGCCGAAGATCCCCGAGGGGGCTTCGTCCGGTTCGCCGCCGGGGCGATCGGTGGCTGTTGTCTGCGACATTCATTCTCCTCCAGGCACTGCGCGCGTTGCCCTCGGTGTGGGTCGATGTGCCACACGGGCGTGGGCCGAAGCACCGAACATTCGATTCTTCCGGCGCCACACCCGCAATGGTGCGACGCAGGGCAGACAGGACTCGAACCTGCAACCTGCGGTTTTGGAGACCGCTGCGCTACCAATTGCGCCACTGCCCTAGGTGATGCCACCCCGTAGCCCCGCCGCACACGTGCGGATTGCTGGCTTCCGGGTCGAACACCGGTGAAAGACCTTACCACTGGTTGCCACCCGCTACGCCTTGAACGTTGCAGTCATCACGAAACGCTTGTGGGCATCACGAACCAATGGTGGTTGAACACCAGCGCCAGAGTATAAGCCACCGCGCGACGGCTGGCAATTGAACGGCCGCCACCCGATGCCAGGGCAAGGGCGCCCACGGGTAGCATGGGCCACGCCCGCCTGTTACAGCCACAGCCCCCAAAGAGGCACTGCTCACGCGGCCAGCCTGTGAGGGCACAAGGAGGTCCCCAAGGTCATGTCAGACCCAACGTCCAAGACCGCTCCCACCACGTCATCCCGTATTTCGCGCCGGATCGGTGCCATTGCACCGTCGGCCACATTGGCGGTGGATTTCAAGGCCAAGGAACTCAAGGCTGCCGGTGAGCCGGTGATCGGCTTCGGTGCAGGCGAACCGGATTTCCCCACCCCCGACTACATCGTGGAAGCTGCTGCGCAAGCACTGAAGAACCCCGCCAACTTCCGCTACTCGGCCGGATCGGGCCTGCCCGAACTGCGTCAGGCGATTGCCGATGTCACCGCACGGGACTCCGGCTGGAGCGTGGATCCTTCCCAGGTGATCGTGACCAACGGCGGCAAGCAGGCCGTGTACCAGGCCTTCCAGACCGTGGTGGACGACGGCGACGAAGTCCTGCTGCCCAGCCCCTACTGGACCACCTACCCGGAAGCCATCCGCCTGGCCGGTGGTGTGCCCGTGGAGGTGTTCGCAGGCCCCGAGCGTGGTTACAAGGTCAACCCGGAGATGCTGGAGGAACACGTCACGGAGCGCACCAAGGTGCTGCTGCTGTGCTCCCCTTCCAACCCCACTGGCTCCGTGTTCACGGCAGAGGAGATCAAGGCACTGGGCGCCTGGGCTGCGGCCAAGGGATTGATGGTCATCACGGATGAGATCTACCAGCACCTGGTCTACGACGGCCTGGAGTTCACCTCCATTGCGGGGGCCTGCCCCGAACTGGCCGAGAACGTGATCGTGCTCAACGGCGTGGCCAAGACCTACGCCATGACCGGTTGGCGAGTGGGTTGGATGATCGGCCCCAAGGACGTCATCAAGGCGGCCGGCAACCTGCAGTCACATCTGAGCTCCAACGTCAACAACATCGCGCAGCGTGCAGCCCTGGCAGCCCTCACGGGCCCGATGGACCAGGTGGGGAAGATGAAGGAGGCCTTCGACCGTCGTCGTCGAAAGATTGTGGACGGCCTCAACGCCATTGAGGGCGTTGAGGTGCCCACCCCGCAAGGTGCGTTCTACGCCTACGCGGACGTTCGCAACCTGCTGGGCAAGGAATTCGGTGGTGTCACGCCCCAGACCTCGGCGGAACTTGCCGAGCTGGTGCTCAACCAGGCCAAGGTTGCCGTGGTCCCGGGCGAGGCCTTCGGTCCGTCAGGCTACTTCCGTCTCTCCTACGCCCTGGGCGACGACGACCTTGCCGAAGGCATCGAGCGCCTGCAGAAGTTCCTGGGCTCAGCCAAGTGACCATGGGGCGGGATGGCAGCACAGCCATCCCGCCCGCAGATCTCAGTACGTCGGAAGAGGTTCACATGTCCAAGAAGTCCACGGCCCCGCAGGTGACTCTGCGGGAAGACCTCACAGATCTCTACACGGGAGCACAGGCTGCCACCGAGCAGATCCCCACATCTGCACTGGTCACGGTGGGGCTGATCGGTGGCTACGGTGTGGCCCGGTGGACGGGCGTGCGCCCGCTGGGTGGCGCGGTGTTGTTCGCCGCAGGTGCCGCCGCAGCGCACAACTGGTGGCGCAAGTCCGGACCCATCACCACGGCAGCCCTCAGCACCACGTACCTGCTGGGCTTTGGCCTCTCCCACCCGTTGGCCAAGAAGATGGGCGCCTGGCCCTCCGTGCTCACGGTCACCGGTGTGAACGCCGCAGCCGCCTGGGCACTGGCCGACCGCACCTGAGCTGCAGCCCCCGTCCCCACAAGCCGACACCTCCGTTACGGCCCAAAATCCCGTGTGGGATGGGGCGTAACGGAGGTCTCGGCTTCATGGCGGGTGGGGTTCGTGTCAGTCGTCGACGGCGTCCCGGCCCCGGCGTACGATCAAGGGATCGGCCTCATAGACCACCGAGGTGTCCTTGTCGTCGTAATCGAACTGGTTCAAGTAGTAACGCATGGCATTGAGGCGAGCGCGCTTCTTGTCGTTCGACTTGATGGTGATCCACGGGGCGTGGTCCGCGTCCGTGCGCCGGAAGGTCTCTTCCTTGGCCAAGGTGTAGTCGTCCCAGCGGTCCAGGGAGGCGAGGTCGTTCGGGGAGAGCTTCCATCGGCGCACCGGGTCGATCTGGCGAATGGCAAAACGGGTGCGCTGTTCGTGCTGGGTCACGGAGAACCAGAACTTGGTCAGGTGGATGCCGGAATCCACCAGCATCTTCTCAAAGGCCGGCGCCTGGTTCATGAAGTCTTCGTACTCGTCATCCGAGCAGAAACCCATGACACGTTCCACGTTGCCGCGGTTGTACCAGGAGCGGTCGAACATCACCATTTCCCCGAACGTGGGGAAGTGCTGGATGTAGCGCTGGAAGTACCACTGGCCCCGCTCTCGCTCGGTGGGGGCGTTCAGTGCCACGGTCCGGGCAGCACGCGGGTTGAGGTGCTCCATGAAGCGCTTGATGGTGCCGCCCTTGCCTGCAGCGTCACGGCCTTCGAACACGATGATGTGGCGCAGGTTGTTGTCCTGGGTCCAGTACTGCAACTTGAGCAGTTCGATCTGGAGTTTGTACTTCTCCATCTCGTAGTCATCCCGGGACATCCGCTCCTGGTACGGGTAGCCCTCACGCCAGGTCTCCACCGCCGATCCACCGGGATCGATCAGATCGGGATCAGGTGAGTGGCCCTCCTGGACGGTGTATCCCTGCTCCACGAGCTTGTCGATGAACTCCCTGAGGTTTTCTTTGGGGGCTTCTGCCATATCGACCACTCCTTTGCAGTGTCCGCGTGACGCGGGGATGACGCAGGCAGGTGAGGAGGCGAGCCCCCACCGCGTGCTGTGACTCACCACTCATCCTAATGCTCCTGGGCACCGGGATCGCCCCGTTCACCGCGGGTTCACGGCACCATTGCGCAGGGCGAGGCATCTGGTGCCAACAAGCAAGGTGAAGGTTGCATCAACTCCTAGACTGGTGGGGAGTTCACCTGGGGGTGGGCGTGAGAGGCACTCCACCACGGGGTGGCCGTCAAGCGCCGGTCGACCCCCTCCCTCGATCTCTTTCTCAACCTCATGGAGGAGCAAACATGAAGATCGGTCTGCTGACCAGCGGTGGCGACTGCCCCGGTTTGAACGCTGTGATCCGTGGTGCCGTGTTGCACGGCATCAAGTCCTATGACTACGAGTTGGTGGGCTTCCTGGACGGCTGGCGCGGTGTTGTTGAAGGCGACATCATGGATCTTCCGCGTTCCTCCGTGCGTGGTCTGGCCCGCGTGGGTGGCACCATCCTGGGTACCTCCCGCACCAACCCGTTTGACGGCCCCAACGGTGGCCCGGAGAACATTGCCAAGACCATTGAGAAGCTCGGCGTGGACGCCATTGTGGCCATCGGCGGCGAGGGCACCCTGGCAGGTGCCAAGCGTTTGGCAGATGCCGGACTGCCCGTGGTGGGTGTGCCCAAGACCATCGACAACGATCTCCAGGCAACCGACTACACCTTCGGTTTCGACACCGCCGTGCAGATCGCCACCGACGCCATGGACCGTCTGCGCACCACCGGCGACTCCCACCACCGGTGCATGGTGGCCGAGGTCATGGGACGTCACGTGGGCTGGATCGCCCTGCACTCCGGGATGTCCGCCGGCGCCCACGCCATTCTGATTCCGGAGCAGGAGGTCCCCATGGAACAGGTTGCCGCCTGGGTCTCCGAGGTCCACGAGCGCGGGCGTTCCCCCCTGGTGGTGGTTGCTGAGGGCTTCATTCCGGAAGGCTTTGACGAGGTTCTGCACAACAAGGGTCTGGAAGCCGATGGCCGCCCGCGCCTGGGCGGAATCGGTGACTACGTGACCCAGGAGATCGAGCGCCTCACCGGGATCGAGACCCGCAACACGATCCTGGGCCACATTCAGCGCGGCGGCGCCCCCACCAGCTTTGACCGTGTGCTGGCGACCCGGTTCGGCATGGGTGCCGTGGATCTGGTGCGCGATGGCGCATGGGGCCAGATGGTGGCTCTGCGCGGCACCGATGTTCAGCGCGTGGACTTCTCCGAGGCGTTGGACGGCCTCAAGACCGTCCCGGAGGCCCGGTACGACGAGGCCAAGATCCTCTTCGGCCGCTGAGTTGGCAGCGGTCCTCAAGCAGGGTCGCGAAGATGCTTTGGGGGCGGTCACCACAGTGTGGTGACCGCCCCCAAGGCTTGTGTGGCCGCCTCAGCGCGGCCCGCGCAGGAAACCCTTCTCACGCTGAACAGTTTGGCCGGCTTCAGGCGGCACGACGACGGTTTGCGCCGCCGCCCAGTGTTCGAGCGGGGCGTCGTCGTGAGAATCGTCATCTGGCTGCTGAGCCGATGTGGATGGCACGGCCCGCACCGTCAGGTCAGCCGTTGGATCGACGGCCCGCTTGAGGACGGCCAGGGCCACGGGGCCGGCTTCGTGATGCAACTGTGCTGCCGTCACTCGACCGACCACACGGTCCCCCAGGAGCACCTCAGAACCTGCTGGCGGCACGGTGTGTTCGGAACCGTCCAGGTCCAGGAAGGTCAAGCGCCGTGGCGGATGCCCCAGGTTGTGCACACGGGCCACAGTCTCCTGGCCCTTGTAACAGCCCTTCTCCAGGTGGACGGCGGTGCGCAGCCAGTCCAGCTCGTGGGGCACGGAACGGTCATCCGTGTCCACGCCCGGACGGGGCCGCCAGGCTTCTATGCGCAGCGCCTCGGCAGCCCAGGATCCGGCCAGCTGCATACCGTCTGCAGCCGGTCCTGTGAGCACGTCCACGAGTTCCGTGCGCGCCACCAGAGCCTGGTGCCAGCACCGACCGGCCGCCGGATGCCCGTCGGTGATCCCGTAGGCCCACCCCCCGTTGAGCACACCCGG
This sequence comes from Kocuria subflava, assembly GCF_012163155.1. Classification (GTDB taxonomy): domain Bacteria; phylum Actinomycetota; class Actinomycetes; order Actinomycetales; family Micrococcaceae; genus Kocuria; species Kocuria subflava. Next base: position 28,470 of record NZ_JAAVUN010000009.1, on the reverse strand, counting down.
CCAAGGATCCGTCCACATCAGGACGATGCCCGCATTGGCCTCGGTTTCCGGGAGACCCTCCTCCACTGCCGAGAGCCGTGCAGATGCAGCGCGCACATGCTCCGGCATCTGAACGGCAGCAACAACGGCCACGTCAGCACTGCGGTCGGCGATCTCAACCCGCAGGGCAAAGCGCATCCGCTCCAGCCAGTCCTTGAGCGGCTGGAGCTCATGGGCTTCGACGATCAACCAGGTCCGCGTTCCGTCATCCAGGACGTGCGGAGCGAATTCAACCCGCCCCTGCACGGAGAGGAACAACGTTTCTGCGCTCTGGCCCGGAGCCAGGGCGGTCAGCACCTGAGAACTCAACGTGGTCAACCAGGTGAGACGGTCCGGGCCCTGGACCGTGAGCACTCCCAGATGGGACTGGTCCACCACGGCCTGGCCGCGAACCAACGCGCGTTGTTCACGCAGGGGATCTCCGTAGTGGGCTGCCACGCCTGTATCCGCCCCGGTGGCCTGCACGGCACCGTGGACAGCATTCATCACGGGCGAGAGTTGGGCGGCCTCTGCCACGGCGATCAGTCCTTCTTTTTCAACTCTGCAGATGCGTGTGTGGCCAGCTCATGGCCTTCAGCAGCCATGTCCCAAGCCCAGAAGAGGTCTCCGTTGACCAATCCGAACATGCGGGTGGCGGCCGTGTACGTCATGGCTCCGGCCGCGCGCATCACGGCATCGGTGCCGAGCTGGATCCGCGGGCCGTTGATTTCTCCGACGTAGAGTTCGCTGACACCCCCGGGCCTGCTGATGGTGGCCAACACGGGGAAACCGCCTGAGCCTGTTCGCAGTCGCTCCACGGATTCGGCGTCCCGCAGCACGGGGACAACGTCCGGCGGCATGAGTCCGGGGCCCAAGTCCCCGTCCTCGAATCGGCGGTCCAGCTGCCAGAAACCGCTTTCCACGGCGATCAGACGCGAGGGAAGGCCGTCGTCGATCAGGTGCGTCTCAGCGCGGTACTCCAGGAAGGGCAGTCCATGGTGAACAAAGTGAACGTGCTGGCGGAACGGGCGCTGGTCAACATCGGCGTAGCCCAGGAATCCGTCCCCCTCCCATTCACCTAACAACCAGGCGAAGGGAACAAGTTCAGGTGTGAGGTCTGTGGGGATTTCGACCGGCACGATTACTTCTGGCCCTTGTACAGACCCTTCAGGACGATCGCGGCGATGCCTGCGATGCAGAGGGAAGCCAGAACCAGCAGAACAAGGAAGAAAATCTCAAGAGCAAGCATGGCCTCAAGCTACCACGATGCCGACCCAGTGCGAGGTGAACAGAACGGCCGGGCCCAACAGGGCCACGGGTGTCACCGCCAAGGATGCAATGCCTCGTTTGGGTCCTTCCTGGGGCGCTGAGGCCACCAAGCGGGCCCCGATGACGCCAATGACCACAAAACTGACCAAACCGGAGATCAGCACAGCTGTCAGCGGGGACTGTCCGCTTGCGTGCAAGGACTGGGACAGCGCAATCCACCCGGAGCTGGAGACCACGGCCAGAACAGCCACCACAGAGGAAATGGTGGACTCCAGCCGGTGTTTGGCGCCTTCTCCACGCACCAGCTCCGCGATGAACGTGGCGATCAGCGCCACGCCCACGATGGCCGGCAGCCACACGAACCGCTGTTCCGGGTGCAACCAGGACAGCAGAGCTGCCAGGATGCCGCTGATCAAGATGATCACGTTGTGGCGGTAACGCGCGGGCACTCCCACCGCCAGGGACCAGCCCAGTCCGATCACAACGCTCATGGCCACCACCACGATCACTGGCGCGGCTCCACCCACAGCCGCGCTTACGAGGGCGAGGATCAGGGCCACCACGGACGTGACGATGATCTTGGTGTAGCGCATGCAGTGATTCCTGGGTGAGGGATTGGGGACAGCGGGTGCAGAAGGTGCCGCCACCACAAGGGAGCTGGACGGCAGCGCCTGCGGCGCACGAACGAATGGGAGGCCGCAAGGCGGAAATGTTCTGCCCCACGATAGCGGCAGCCGGGGTCATCCCTGCGCAATCCGGTTGAAACCACCCGCAATCTGGCGGAAACACGGTTTTCTATACTGGTCACCACCAGTCGGCGGGCACCTCAAGCCTCACCAAAAAGTTCAGGAGTGAACCGGTTGTTAGAGATCCTTGTGCTCACCGACTCCACGGAACCTTCCGCAACGGTCCTGCCTGCCCTTGACCTGTTGAACCACAGGATCTCCGTCCAGCCCACTCGCATGGTCTCCGGACCGGTGGAGGCCGTGACTGCGGATCTGGTGTTGGTGGACGGCCGCAAAGATCTGATCTCCTCACGCAACCTTGCCCAACTGCTGCGGGGAAAGGGCCTGGAAGCTCCAGTGATCATGGTGCTCACGGAAGGTGGCATGGCCGCCGTGGCCTCCACCTGGATGGTGGATGACGTTGTCCTGGATTCTGCAGGCCCCGCTGAGGTGGAGGCACGCCTGCGACTGGCCTCAGCCCGTGTGCTGGTCCCCGAGGACACGGATGACCAGCGCATTCACGTGGGCTCCGTGATCATTGACGAGGCCGCCTACTCCGCCCACGTCAACGGCGAAGCCCTGAATCTGACCTACAAGGAATTCGAGCTGTTGAAGTTCTTGGCACAGAACCAGGGACGAGTCTTCACCCGCTCCCAGTTGCTCTCCGAGGTCTGGGGCTATGACTACTACGGTGGAACCAGAACCGTTGACGTCCACGTTCGGCGTCTGCGCTCCAAACTGGGCTCGGACCACGAACACATGATCACCACCGTGCGCAACGTGGGTTACAGCTTGTCCGCCGACCGCTCCTCCGAGCACAGGTTCGGCGGCGAAGCCTGAACCCGGCCACGGGGAAGGCAGGCCACCGTGAACACCAACCCCAGCCCTTCCGTTGCCCGCGAAGACCTGAGACCGCTCACCGTTCAAGCGGTGGTTGCCCTGGGCAATCAGGCCGCAGATCACGACGGCGATCCCCCGTTCTCGGATCAAACGCTGGTTCAGCTGCGCTCAGCCCCTGAGACGGTCACGCTGATCGGCGCCCGATCCGCCGCCCCGGGGTGCGATGACGCACTGGTGGGTGCCGCCGTCGTGATTCACGGGAACGCGGGTGCCGGTGCAGCAGATGAAACCGGGCCAACAGATGAGTCGGCTGATCACCGGGGGCAACCGGCCGTCCTGGAAGCCGTGGTGGCACCGGAACACCGCGGCACCGGGGTGGGGCGGGCGCTGATTGAAGCAGCACTGTCCACCTCGGCGGTCAAGGACACGGCCGTGGATGCCTGGGCGCACGGTGACCACGCAGCTGCCCGCTCACTGGCTGATTCCTTGGGCTTCACCCCCGTTCGCGAACTCCACCGCCTGCTGATGCCGCTGGATGGTGTGCGGGAGGCACTCGATGCAACTCTCCCGGAGGGCCTGGCGCTGCGCGCCTTCGAGGTGGGCCGCGACGAGGAGGCGTGGCTGAGCGTCAATGCCGCCGCCTTTGCCCACCACCCCGAGCAGGGACGCATGACCCTTGAGGACCTGCGAGCGCGGGAGTCCGAGGACTGGTTCGACCCCCAGGGTTTCTTGCTGGCTCACCCCGTGGATGATCCGGACACCATTGCCGGGTTCCACTGGACCAAGGTCCACCCGGCCACCTCAACGGAACCGGCCCGGGGTGAAGTGCATGTGGTTGGAACAGCGCCTGACCAGCAAGGGCGAGGTCTGGGCAAAGCCTTGACCGCGGCAGGTTTGCACCATTTGGCTGACCAGGGCCTGGATGAGGTCTTGCTCTACGTGGACGCGGAGAACACGGTGGCCTTCAACCTTTACCGCGCCCTGGGTTTTCAGCCGTGGCACGTGGACGTGATGTTCAGCCGTTCATGACGGCCCAGGGCAGCGCTCCGGGCGCGATCGATGCGCCGGGACGGGTTAGCATGTCTTGGCCCAGCCAACCGCGCGCGGCCCACCCTGAACCGGGGTGGCCCGCCTTGCAGAGAGGAAACAGGGAACCTCATGCCCAAATCTGCTTACCGCACTTCGGCGCAGGTCCCCGACTCCTCCCCTGACGTCCGCGCAGCCGGTTGCCTCTGCTGGCGTCCCGCATCCGATGGCAGCATCGAGGTGCTGGTCATTCACCGTCCTCGCTATGACGACTGGTCCTGGCCCAAGGGCAAGGTTGACGACGACGAAACCCTCCCCGAGGCGGCGTACCGCGAGGTCATGGAGGAAGTCGGGCTGAAGGTGCGATTGGGTGTCCCGCTGCCTGCCATCTCCTACAAGGTCAAAGCGGGCGTCAAGCACGTCTACTACTGGAGTGCCGAGCTGCCCGCCTTCACCAATGGGCGGCCTGATGGCAACGAAGTGGACGAGTTGCGGTGGGTCAGCCCGGAGCAGGCCGGGCGGATGCTGACCAACACCACGGACGTCGAGCCACTCAAGCGGCTGATCGAGTTGCACCAGGCAGGGGATCTTTCCGTCCGCCCGGTGTTGCTGGTGCGTCATGCCAAGGCCAAGCCGCGTTCCTCCTGGTCCCGGGCCGAAGGTGACCGGCCCCTGGCTGCCACCGGCAAACGCCAGGCGCTGGCTGTGACCAAGCTGCTGCAGACCTGGTCACCAGGGCGCGTCATCTCCTCCCCCTGGCTGCGTTGCCTCTCCACCGTGACGCCGTATGCCAAGAACGCCGGGATCAAAGTCAAGGAACGCCCCGCACTGACGGAGGCTTCCCACAAGCGCAGCCCGCGCAAGGCTGCCGCCGTGGTGGAAACGTTGTTCGACAAGGACAAGTCAGCAGCTATCTGCACACACCGCCCGGTGCTGCCCACTGCCTTGAAGGTTCTGTGTCACCATCTGCCCGCCGAGCTGCGGGACATGTTGCCTGGTGAGGACCCTTATCTGGCCCCGGGGCAGATGATTGTGCTTCAGGTCTCCCGTCGGCATCGGCGTCGTGCTGTGTCCCTGGAGATCGTCAAACCGTTTGACCCCTGAGCCGGCCGAATACCCAACCCCCTCAAGGTGTTGTGCTCAGCAGAGCACATGAACCATCGCCGCGACCACGCGGACCCAAGGAGCACCCCTGTGACCACACCAGCCATTCCCACCCCTTACGAGGACCTCTTGGCCCAGGTGGCCTCCACCGGCGCACACAAGTCAGATCGGACCGGCACCGGCACCCGCTCCGTGTTCGGGCGCCAGTTGCGCTTTGACCTCTCCGAGTCCTTCCCTCTGATCACCACCAAGCGGGTGCACTTCAAGTCCGTTGCTCTGGAGCTGCTCTGGTTCCTGCGAGGCTCCTCCAACGTCCGCTGGCTGCAGGAACGCGGCGTGAGCATCTGGGATGAATGGGCGGATGAGAACGGGCAACTGGGTCCCGTCTACGGTGTCCAGTGGCGATCCTGGCCAACACCGGATGGTGGCACGATCGATCAGATCGCCAAGGTGATCGAGCAGATCAGAACCAACCCGGATTCGCGCCGGCACATCGTGACCGCTTGGAATCCTGCCGAGGTTGATGACATGGCGCTGCCGCCCTGCCACACCATGTTCCAGTTCTGGGTGGAGCCCCAGGAGTCCGGCCCGGCCAAGCTCTCGTGCCAGCTCTACCAGCGCTCCGCGGACATGTTCTTGGGGGTGCCGTTCAACATCGGGGCCTACGCATTGCTGACTCGCATGGTGGCTCACCAGACGGACCTGGCACCCGGGGAGTTCGTGTGGACGGGCGGGGACGTCCACGTCTACGACAACCACCAGGAGCAGGTGGCCGAGCAGCTGACCCGCGAGCCCTTCCCGTATCCGCAGCTGCAGTTCAAGCGCAAGCCGGCGACCATTTTCGACTACGAGCTCGACGACATCGAGCTGGTGAACTACCAGCATCACCCCACCATCAAGGCCCCGGTTGCGGTCTGATGCAGGGCGGAGAATCGGCACAACCGCAGATCGCGGCCATTTGGGCGCAGACCGTGGACGGGGTGATCGGCAACGACGGCACCATGCCGTGGCACGTTCCGGAGGACTTTGCCCACTTCCGTGACACCACCATGGGCCATCCGGTCATCATGGGCCGCCGCACCTGGGAGTCCTTTCCCCCCACATTCCGACCGCTTCCTGGGCGGACCAACATTGTGATCACCTCCGCACCGGAGTCCGTGAGGGCAGCGGTGGGCCCCGACGACGTCGTCGTGGTGAGCTCTTATGAGGAAGCTGTTGAGAGGGCACAGGCGGCTGATGGTGGTGAGTTGATCTGGGTGATCGGCGGAGGCCAGCTCTACCGGCACGCGCTGCAGCACCCGCAGCACCCGGTGACCCGCGCTTTGGTCTCCGTGCTGGAGCTCGCAGCTGACGGTGACACCCACGCACCCCAGCTGGGCAACGGATGGCGTCTGACGGAGGACCAGGACCAGGCGCGGTCCCGAACCGGGGTGGCCTGGCGAGTGCAGACATGGGTGAAGGACCAGGCCAGTTCCAGCTGAGCTGTCGGCGCAGCACCGTTTGGATCGGCGCAGCACCATTTAGAGTGGGATGCACCACAATCCACACAGGAGGCCCGCATGAGCACGGAGAACACCGAGTACACCGAGCCCCAGGTCCGGGAGGACCCTGAACTGAAGCTGACGGACAACCAGGAGAAGAACCGGGTTGAACTGTGGAACGGGCAGACGTTCATCGGTTTTGTGGCCGTGGAACGCCGCAACGACGGTGCCGTGGAGCTGCAGCACACCATCATTGACGAACGCTTCAGCCGCCAGGGTTACGCCCGCACGTTGATCACCCTGGTCTTGGACAGCTGCCGGGCCTCAGGGACGTTGATCCATCCCACGTGCACCTACGTCCAGGACTACCTCAAACGCTTTCCCCAGTACGCCGGTCTGGTGGCCTGAACCTGGCCGGAGGTCACACGGATTGCGAGCTGTCTCACATCCGTTAACCACGCCTCGAAGCCCAAGGATGCGGTCCGTAGACTGGACAGCATGATTTCCACCGCCAACTCCACCCCTTCCGTCGGCCTGGTCGGCTGGCGCGGCATGGTCGGCTCCGTGCTGATGGACCGGATGAAGACCGAAGGCGACTTTGCCGACATCAACCCGGTCTTCTTCACCACGTCCTCCCCCGGCGCGCAGACTCCCACCATTGAGGGTCTGGGTGACACCGGAACCTTGCAGGACGCCCACGACCTGGACAAGCTCGCAGCGCTGCCGATCATCGTGACTGCCCAGGGTGGTGACTACACCTCCGCTGTTCACGGCCAGTTGCGCGCACGTGGATGGGACGGCCTGTGGATCGACGCCGCCTCCACCTTGCGTGGCAATGACGACTCCATCATTGTGCTGGACCCCGTGAACCGCAACGTGATTGATGCCGGGCTGGATTCCGGTGTCAAGGACTTTGTGGGCGGCAACTGCACGGTCTCCTGCATGCTCATGGGCATGGGCGGGCTCTTTCGCAACGGACTGGTCGAATGGGCGACCTCCATGACGTACCAGGCCGCTTCCGGCGGCGGTGCCCGGCACATGCGTGAGGTCCTTCAGCAGTTCGGTGACCTCCACACCGAGGTTGCCGAGGGCCTGGCGGATCCCGCCTCCGCCATCCTGGAGATCGACAAGAAGATCCTGGCCAAGCAGCGTTCCGGTGAACTGGACACCACGCAGTTCGGCGCCCCGCTGTCCGGTTCCCTGATCCCGTGGATCGACTCCGACCTGGGCAACGGCCAGTCCCGGGAGGAGAAGAAGGCCGGGGACGAGACCAACAAGATCCTGGGCCGCACCGCTGAGAACCGCATTCCGATTGACGGTCTGTGCGTGCGGATCGCCACCATGCGCTCCCATGCCCAGGCCATGACGCTCAAGCTCACGGAGGACATCTCCGTGGAGGAGATCGAGCGCCTCCTGGATGCCGACAACGAATGGGCCAAGGTGGTGCCCAACACCAAGGAGGCCTCCTCCGTGGATCTGACCCCGGTGGCCTCCTCCGGTTCCTTGGAGGTTCCGGTGGGCCGTATCCGCAAGTTGGAGATGGGTCCGGAGTACATCTCCGCCTTCACCGTGGGCGATCAGCTCCTGTGGGGTGCTGCCGAGCCGCTGCGGCGCATGCTCAAGATCGCGGTGGGCACACTCTGAGCTCCACCCTTTGATCCATCGAGATCATGCGTTGATGCACTGTTTGCGGTGAAAGAGTGCATCAACGCATGATCTCGTCACTTTTCTGGGCTGTTTCAGTGACCTGGGAAGCTGTTGCGCGCTGAAAAGGTCACGGGTTCTCCCCTGGCCTGGAGCTGCGCACCGTGGATGTTGTCTGCCGCTTGCCGACGGGGACCTGAGCGGCACCAGCGCCACCACTGCATCAACGGGGTGGCCTGCCAGCGGGCCCACACCACGCTGAGCTTCCTCAACGCCCATTGGTTCAGGCGATGCGCCCAGTCGAATTCCATGGACCACACGCCGATCCCCAGGAAGATGAACACCCATCCGGGGCCAGGCAGAACCAGCATGGCCACACCGGCGATGAACAGGGCGAATCCGATCAGGGCGATGGATCCCCGAACCATGACGCGGCGCAGCCTGGTTCCCTTGTGTGACCAGGCCTGGAACCGTTCAATGCGACGCCGGATGGGGTGACTGCGGTCCTGGCCCCGGCGCAGTTCATCGGCAAGCTCAGACTCTGCAGGATCGGGTGCCACCCGGCCACGCTCAGTCATGGACCAACCTGTTCTGTCACAGATCCATGCCCACGGTCACGGGCTCCGGCACCAGCTCCACCCCAAAGACTTCACGCACCCCGTCCCGCACGGTCCGGGCCAGTGCGGCCATGTCGGATGAGGTGGCCTGACCTCGGTTGGTCAGCGCCAGCGTGTGCTTGGTCGACAGGGAGGATCGCCCGTCCGAAACACTGGAGCCACTCACATTCAGACGTGAGTTGGTGGTGGCCTCCAATCCGAAACCCTTGGTGAAGCCTGCATTCTCGATCAGCCAGGCGGCCGAAAGCTTCACCCGGCCTGCCACGGGCTCACCGGCGGCATCCACCACCGGGAATCGTGGAGCCTCCGGCGGCACCACCTGATCGGCCTGATGTTCTTCCACAATCGGGTTGGTGAAGAACGAACCCGTGCTGTACGTGTCACGGTCGGAGGCGTCCAGGACCATGCCCTTACCGGCGCGTAGCGCCAAAACGGCTTCCCGTACCGCTGTCATGGGTGCACGCTGGTTGATCTCCACCCCCAGGTGCTGTGCCAGCTGGCCGTAGCGAATCGGCTTGGACGAATCCCCGTGGGTGAACTGGAACTGGACCTCAAGCACCACGTGGCGCGGGGATCCGTTCACGGTGCTGCGCTTGAGCATGGAATCGCGGTACCCGAACTTCAGATCCGCAAAGGCAAAGGAGGTGCGGCGCCCGGCCTCACGGTCATAGACCTTGACCCGGGCAATGGTCTGGGAGACCTCCTGCCCGTAAGCACCCACGTTCTGCACGGGGGTGGCCCCGGTGGTCCCGGGGATGCCGGAGAGGGCTTCAATGCCCACGCGGTCGTTCTCCACGGCCCAGGCCACCACCTGATCCCACGGATGCCCCGCAGCCACGCTCACCAAGGTTCCCGCACAGTCGGAGGAGTGGTCCACGTGGATTCCCCGTGTGGCCACGTGCACCACGGTGCCGTCGAATCCGGCATCTCCCACCAACAGGTTGGAGCCACCGCCCACCACCAGCAGGGGCTGACCGGCCTCGTCTGCAGCTTTCACGGCTGCCACGATCTGGTCCTCGGTTTCGGCGCGCACATAGTGGCCCACCGGGCCGCCCACAGCGGTGGTGGTGAGTTCGGCCAGGGTCACAGTGGGTTCGGCGGTCATGACCGTCATCCTAACGAGCCACGGTGGGCGCCGGTGACGGGTCAGCCTGGAGCGGACGCTGCACTTACGCCCCACCTCCAGCGCCGACGACGCCGCGACGAGTCACCTCAAGCGCAGGCCACCACAGCTTGTGCCTTGACCAGAACCTTCAGCGCGGCAGCCGAGTCGGCAGTGGCCTCCGGGTCCGTGAGATCCGGTGCGGTCACGGTCAGATCCACGCGTGCTGTGCGGGCTTCTGGATCAAGGGCGGCCACCTTGGCGGACACGGTCAAGGCCGTGGAGGCACGGACCTCAGTGTCGAACTGGTTGGGCACCACCACGGGCTTGGTGAACCGGGTCTGGACGTCAATCACGGCGGAGGGATCCCCTGCCCAGTCCACCACCACCTGCATGGCAGCACCCATGGTCAGCATGCCGTGGGCGATCACGTTGGGCAGACCCACAGAGGTGGCAAAGTCCTGGTTCCAGTGGATCGGGTTGAAGTCCCCGGAGACCGCAGCGTAGCGAACCAGGTCCGCACGGGAGAGCTCCACCGTGCGGGTGGCGACTTCCTGGCCCTTTTCCAAGGCCTCGAACTCAGGGCGGGTGGTGTTGGTGCTCACTGGTCTTCTCCCCTCACCAGCAGTGAGGACAACGCGGTGGATACCGCCTGTCCGTCGTCGTCAATGATTTCGGTGCGGAAGGTCACCATGGCTCCGGTGCCCACGGCACGCACAGTGTCCACCGTGGTGGCTGCTGTGAGGTTGTCCCCGGCCACGATGGCGCGGTGGTGAGTGAAGCGCTGATCTGCGTGGACCACGCGGGAGAAGTCGATTCCGGCTTCTCCATCGGCGACCACGGCGGCCTCGGCCTTCTGGGCCACGATGATCGCGAACGTGGGCGGCGCCACCAGATCCGCGTGACCGGCAGCGCGCGCGGCCTCAAGGTCCTGGTGGATGGGATTCTCTCCGCCGACCGCCTGGGCAAAAGCCCGGATGGCCTCCCGGGAGACCTGGTACGGAGGGATGGACGGATACGTCCGGCCCGCGACGTCAGGATTGACACTCACGCTGGTGCTCCTTGTCAGTTCGACCAACAACCACAATGCAGAAAGCCCGCGATCCTTGAACTCGGATCACGGGCTTTCGATTCCGTAGCGGTGGACGGGCTCGATCCGTCGACCTCACGATTATGAGTCGTGCGCTCTAACCAGCTGAGCTACACCGCCAGGACGGATGGGGAAACCCGTGCACTCGCGCTTTTCAACGCGAGCCACGGGCCCTCATCACGAGAGCCCCGACCGGGAATCGATCCCGGGACCTCCATCTTACCAAGATGGCGCTCTACCACTGAGCTATCGGGGCAACGCGGAATACTGTAACAGGGGTTCAGGCTCAGTCAAAAACGAGCTCAGTCGTCATCCCAGTCGTCATGGTCGTCGTCCCAATCATCGTCATCCCAGTCGTCGTCGTCCCAGTCGCCGCTGTAGGCGTAGTTGGGTGCCGGCTGGACCGGAACGGGCACCTGGGCGGGGGCTGCCGGGGCCTGCGCGGGTGCCTCTGGGGCCGGGGCGGGTACGGGAGCTTCTGCCACTGGGGCGGTATCACCCCCGGCTTCTGTGTCTCCCTCCGAGTCCGGGGACGCCGACTGCTCGTCCTCCCCGTCGTCGTCCCCGGAGGGCGTGCTCACGGTGCCTGACGGCCGGGGGGACGACGACGCCGGGCCGCCCTCCACCACAACACCATCGCGCAGGATCTGGGAATCGGACGGGGAGGCGGCTGCGATCCACAAGAAGACCGCGAGCGCGCCCACCACCACCAAGCTGAGAGTCGACCACAAAACCTTCATGCCGCACATGGTTGCCGGTCCAGATAAGACCAAGATGAGAACGAGGTCACCTGGGGTGGATGTCACCGAATCGTGACCAACTCCACGACTGCGCCGGGGCTCCCGTTCACAGGTCTCGAATGAGGTCTTGTGCCCACGTGCGCGCAAGGTGCTTCCATTGCGGACGGAAGGCGTAAACACAGACCAGCCGTGCGCGGGTGGCAGCCCGGTAGGCCTCCATGCGTTGTGCGGTGACCGCCAGCTCACAGGCCACCTCTGTCACGGTTCTGGTGGCCACGGTGTGCAGCTGCGCGCTGAGCACACCTTGGGCGCTGTGCAGGTCCAGGTGCACCCCCAGATTGGCCAGATCCAGTGCTGGATCACCGATGGCCGCAGTGTCGAAGTCCAGCAGTCCGATGCTGCCGGAGACGGCATCCAGCAACAGTTGTTTTTCATGGAGGTCGCGGTGCAGGACACCGGGCCGCCAGGACGGACCCGCGGGAAGATCTGCAAGCATCTGCTGAACTTTGGTGACGGCATCGGCCCAGGCTGCGGGGTCAACATCCGACGCTGCGGGGAAAGCGGCCAGACGCTGCCGCCAGGTCTCCAACGTCCGGATCTCATCTGCTGCGGTGTAGATGGGCAACGTGCTGGAGGCCAAATCGGCGCGCACCAGATTCGGCCACCGGTGCGCCCAGGCGCGAATTCCTGCCGCGTAGTTCTCCTCCTGCCCGGCCGCGCCCACACTGTGCAGGTTCTGCCCCGCCACCACGGAGAACTCCACGCGGTCAGTACCACTGCTCACAACGCGCGGAACGACGAATCCTGCCGCGGTTGCCAGGTGGTGAATTTCGTGGGAGAGCCGTGCCGTCTCCGGCACCTTGTCCGCGGCCAGCAACTTAACGTACCGATCCGCGGTTGCCACCACAGCTCGCCTGCCCCGCCGGTGCACCACCACCTGGCCGTGACGGGACAACTCCTCGAGTCCCGGCAGTTTGTGATCCGAGCCAACGGTGTTGACCTTCCACTCGGTGAGGCCCAGCCTGTGCGGATTCGGTGTTGCTGCCGCCGCCCGGACTCGGCCCGTGGAGTCGATCACTTCAGCGTTGAGTCGACCGTCTGCCTTGGGCCAAGCCCGTTTGACGGTGAAAGTCTCCAGGTCACCGCCTGGCTGCTGCACCGTGAGTGTGGTGGGCACGGCTTCCGGCACCAGCGCGCCAGCTGCCTGGACCACCTGGTGCATCCGCTGGGGCCAGTGCGGGCTGCAGTCCCGGAAGGCCGTCATGACCCGCATGAGCAGGTGGAACCCCGCCCAGGTGCGGATCTGGTGATCGGATGGAGCACCACTGAGTTCTCGATACCCCTCCACCATGGCCGCCGTCACCGAATCCAGGACCGGTTCCCAGTCCTGGGATGGTGCCATCTGGGCCAGCTGGGTCATGATTCCCGATGACACTGCATTGCCCAGATCATCTGCGGCCTGACCCAGACGCATCCGGTCCAAGTCCGTGATCATCACGCCGTCGTCGTCGCTGTGTGGGTTGGAGGAGCTGTGGCCGGGGCTGAACGCTGTGCTGTTAACCAGGACTTGATCGGCGGAGAAATCCCCGTGGAGCACACGCAGCGCGGTGCCGGTGCCAAGGCTTGCGGTGATCTCAAGATTCACGGTGATCCGGTCTGCCACCGCGCGAAACTGTGCTGCCACGTCCGGATCCACAGCCATCAGGTCGGTGGCCATGACCTCCATACGGGCCACTGGGTCCGGTGAATCGGGAATCCGGTTCACGATCTTCTCGGCCAGACGATCAGCACAGGAGTGCAAACGCACCAGGCCGCGGCCAGCCTTCCGGGCAGCCTCAACGGTTGACGTGTCCACGGCGTGGTCCGTGAGGTCACCGTCGCCGTACCAGGGATAGCAGCGCACGTGAGGATCCGGGCAGATGCCCGGGGCGGTGGTGGTGACCTGTATCGGCACCGCGTCCGAGGCCAGCACGGCCAGCGTGGATTCGGAAACGGCAGGGGCTTTCGCGGAGATCTTGACCACCGTTTCCGGCGCTGAGCCACCGGGCCCACCGGCCAAAACCATCCGACGCTGAGGGTTGAAACGCAGCACCCGCCACGGGCTGTGCGCCGTGCCCAGCCCGGCAGCCGATGCCCCCAGTACCTTGTGCAGCACCTTGACCAGTTTGGGATCTGCGGCGGGCAACCCCACGGCCAGCACGTGCCCAGGGCGGCCTGGAATCTGACAGGTGGCCACCATCTCCTGCCCGGCCACCCCGTAGAGCTGCTGCAACGTGATGCGCAGCTTTTCCAGTTTTCCACCCGCCTGTGGCGAGTATGTGGCCACCCAGAGCACTTGGCTCCGGGCGGGCCCACCGCCGGCCGTGACCCGGTTTCCGTGGCCCGTCGCGGAAAGATCCAGCCTGGCCACGGCCGCCACAGACGGCTTGTAGCGCAAGTAAGAGGTGCGCAGATGCAGACCATCGGCAGCCCCACCGCCAAGTGGTGCAGAGTGTGCCAACGGCAGGTCCCACAATCGGTGTGGATTCAGGATCCAGTTCACTCCGGGAAGGTGCTCGGCTGAGACCGGGGTATCAGTGAGGTCCACGTTCATGGCCGCTGCCCCTCCGTTGAATCCGCAGCGTGGACCTCCGCCTGGTCCCGGGCTTGTTGTTGTGCCACCCAGGCGGCGAACACGCCGTCGGGATCAGCCAGCAGGTCCTCCGGGGTGCCGTCCAACAGGATGCGACCCTCTTGAACCCACAACACACGGTCCGAGGCCAATGCCATGGCGGCATCGTGCGTGACGGCCACGGAGGTTCGGCCCTGGATCAGTTCGGCAATGGCATCCACCACCGCTTGGGTGGATTGGGGATCCAGCCCGGTGGTTGCCTCGTCCAGAACCACCACAGGAGCATCGCGCAGCAGAGCGCGGGCAATGGCGATCCGCTGGCGCTGACCACCGGAGAGTGTGGAGCCACGTTCGGCCACCACGGTGTCGTATCCCTGGGGGAAACCGGTCACGAACTCATGTGCCTGGGCGGCCTTGGCCGCCGCCTCCACCTGGGCATCCGTGGCATCTTCACGCCCCATCCGGATGTTTTCCCGAATGGTTCCGTGGAAGAGCACCGATTCCTGCAGCAACAACGCCACGTTGGAGCGCACGGAGGCCACGGACAGCAACCGCAGGTCCTGCCCATCCACCGCCACAGAGCCGTGGACCGGATCCATGGCCCGCACCAACAGGGAGGCCAGAGTGGACTTTCCAGAACCGGACGGCCCGATCACACTCACGTGTTGCCCGGGACGGATCACCACGTCAATGTCCTGGAGCACCAACCCATGGTGAGGATCTGCCGGGTCACCGTAGGAGGCATCAACCCGCCGGAACGCGATCTCACCCCGCACGGCTTGCAACGGTGTGCTCTCCGCAGTGTCCCGGATCTCCGGGGTGGTCTCCATCAGATCAGCCACCCGCTCGCCGGAGGCCGTTGCACGGGCAATGCGTCCGGTGTACTTGGCCATGTCACGCAGGGGCTTCATGCAGGTCTTGAGGTAGGTGGTGAACAACACCAGGTCCCCCAGGGTCATCTGCTCCTGAAGCACCCGCCAGCCACCACCCACCAGAACCACGGCGGTGGCCACTCCCACAATCACATCCGTGGCCCGTTCCAACCCGGCAGCCAGACGCCGGGACTGGACCCCCTGGGTCAGGGCCATCTGATTGGACTTCTCGAAAGAGGCCGCCATGCGATCCTCCAGACCGTAGGCCTGCACCACGCGGATGGCACCCAGCGATTCATGGGCGGTGTTGGCCAGTGCACCCTCACCTTTCCGCGTCTTGCGGGAGGCTTCCGTGATCTTGCCCGAT
Source organism: Kocuria subflava (assembly GCF_012163155.1). GTDB lineage: Bacteria > Actinomycetota > Actinomycetes > Actinomycetales > Micrococcaceae > Kocuria > Kocuria subflava. The sequence continues at coordinate 12,964 of NZ_JAAVUN010000009.1, read as the reverse complement.
GACCCGCGGCTGATGAACCAGAACGCCAGGATGGCTCCCACCACCACCAGGGCCAACATCCAGTCCAGGACCAACATGACGATGCACATGACCACCAGGGTGATCACGTTGGCCAGCAGGGGCAGGCCTGCGGTGACGGCCACCTCCTGCAACTTCCCGATGTCGGAGACGATGCGCTGAACCGTGTCCCCCGCCCGGGAGCTCGAATGGAAGCGATCGGAGAGGCTTTGGACATGGCGGAACAGCCGCCCGCGCAGCACCGTGGAAACCCGTGAGCCCACCAAGGCGAAGGCCACGGTGGCCAGATAGTTGGTCAGAGCACGGAAGCCCACGATGCACACGGTGGCCAGACCGGCTGCCAAAAGCAGTTGCCACGAGGCTTCCGGGATCCACGGGTCCACCGCTGTGGCATCCGCCCCCAGGGAGCGGGTGATGGAGTCAATCAGGATTTTCAACGGCCAGGGTTCCAAGACCCGGAAGGCCACTTCCAACAGCAACGCCACAACACCGCCGGCTATCAACCAGCGGTGTTCCCCAAGATGGGGTCGAATGAGGTTCAGGGTTCGGCCCAGCGCCTGCTTCTCGATCTTGGTGACCTTGGATTTTCGGGCGGTCCTGGCCGTGACGCGCTTGTCCCGGTCCCCGCCGCGGGATTCATCTGCCACCGCGCTCATGGGCGACCGTCCGCGGTGCCTACACCGGTGCCGTCCAGGATGGCTTCCAGCACCCGATCCCAGGAGCGTTCGCGTTCGGCCATCTCACGTGCCGCCCGGCCCGAGGCACGACGACGCCGCGGGTCCCCGACCAGGTCATCCACCGCCCGAGCCAGATCCACCGGGTCGGAGGGTTCAACCAGCAACCCGGTCACGCCGTCGTCGATGATCTGGGGAACCTGCCCCACGCGGGAGGCCACCACGGGCAGTGCAGCCGCACAGTATTCATAGATCTTCAGCGGTGAAAAGTACTGGTCCGCGCTCTGCTCGGTGCGCGGATAAGGGGCCACGGCAACAGCGCAGTCCTCCAGGTGGCCGGGGATGTGCTCCGGGGCCACGGCCCCGGTGAACTCGACCTCAATCCCCAACCGGGTGGCCTGTTCGGCCAGGGCCTGCCCTTGGGGACCATCCCCCACCAGACGCAACCGCCATGAGGTGGTCGCCAGTGCGCGGGCCTCCACCAGGTGTTCCACGCCGTGCCAAGGTTTCAGAGTCCCCACGAAAACCACAACGGGGCTGCGCCCGGCCTCCAGGCAGCCCTGTGAATCCTTGGAGGGGCGGATGCGCTCAACATTGACACCGTTGGGTGTGACCACCACGCGGTCCTGCATCTGCTGCGGGGTGAGGCCTGCGCCTGCTGTGCTGCGCACCCAGTCAGCCACGGGTTCGGAAACGCACGCGATGCGCGTGGCGTGGCTCACCTGATGCTTCAGCGCGGCATGGGCGCCGTGGTGGTCAATCAGGTCACGGTGCGTCTGCTGTTCATCGATCAGCGGAGCGTTGACCTCCAGGAAACCCGGAATGGACAGGGTCTGGCAGACCTCCGCCAGAGCAGTGGAGAACAGCGAATAGCGTTCGTACACGGCATCGGCACCGGCCGCCACCACCTGCGCGGCAATCTCCTGCGCAGCCTTCTGCTGTGCCTGTTCGCGAGCGGCCACACGCTCCATCCGATCCTCAGCCTGGGCTGCCGGCGCCTTGGGCACGGGAACGTGCACCACCTCAAGGTCCGCCAGGTCCTGGGGAACCTGATCACCCACACGGGTGGCGTAGACGGTGACCTCCCACCCCAGGGCACGCCAACACCGGATGATTTCCTGCACGTGCACAGAGGCGCCCTTGGACCCGAATACCGGGATGCCGGGGTCTGCACTGATGTAGGCCAGACGCATCAGGTAACACCTTCCTTCGATCTCTGTGTGGGCTCAGTGGGTTGGACGATCTGACGACTCGGCATGAGTTCCCCCAGCCGCTGAGCCTGTCTGCGCGAATCGAAATGGGTCTCCACGACGTCGCGACCGGCCCGGGTCACGGCCACACGGTCCCACCCGGGTTCAGCCACGGTCCGGAAAGCCTGTGCCAGGGAGTCGACGTCACCGGGTTCCAACAGGATTCCGGTCTGTACGGCTGCCCCCGGTTCCCCGTTGCGCACCACCTCCGGAATGCCGGTGACAGACGTGGCGATCACCGGCACCCCCATGGCCATGGCCTCCAGCAACACGGTGGGCAAGCCATCGGCATTGCCGTCCGCGCCCACCACGCAGGGGGCTGCAAACACATCAGCCCGACGCAGCAGGTCCACGATCTCACCCTGGGTCCGTGGGCCCAAGATCTCGATGTGTTCCGTGATGCCCAGAGCCACGGCGAGCTCACGCAGGGAGGCCTCACGTTCACCACCCCCGGCCACGGTGACCTTCAGTTCCAAACCATCAGCCAGTGCTGCGGCAGCGGCTCGGATCAAGACGTCAAAACCTTTTTTTTCCACCAGGCGTCCCACGCCCACCACATGCAACGGGCCTGCCGGGGCCGCGGGTTGTGCGTAGGGGAATCTGCTCAGTTCCAATCCGTTGTGGACCAGGTGCAACGGCGTGCCCGTGGGGGTGAAGGACTGCGGGAAATTGCGCAGAAGGAACTGCCGGTTGAACTCGGAGATGGTGACCACGTGCTCGGCCCACCTGAAGGTGCGCTGCAAACGGTGGTGGCTCACGGATCCATGGAACAAATCCTTGGCGTGGGTGGTCACGGAGAACGGGACACCGGTGAGCCGGGAGGCGATCTCCGCCACCTTCACGGACAGGTTGGCAAAGTGACAGTGCAGGTGTGTAATCCCGTGGGTGACCACGGAACAGGCCAACTCGATGCCCTGATGAACCTCGGAGGCTTCCGTGGACACCAGATCCGGCAACAGCTGGGCCCATCGGTTGCCGAAGTCTGGAACCACGCGCTGAGCCTGAGCCATCACCTCCCAGGCCTCTGAGGCTTTGAACGGGCGGTGGATGTAGGTCACAGGGGCCTGGACGCGGGCCAGTTCCGGGTGGAAACGGGTGTCCGTGGTGTGGCGCAGCGCAAAGATCTCAAGGTGCTCCCCCTGGGCCTCACGGGCCAGGATCTCCGTGACAATGAACGTCTCCGAGAACCGTGGATAAACCTTGAGGACGTAGCCGATTCTGTGCTGGGTCATCGGGACAGAGCCCCTTGACCGCAGATGCCCGAGGGCAGCGGGTGTGCTGCGGTCAAAGCCTGTGCGGCCAGATGGGCAGCGGTCTGAAGGCCGCTGAGGTTCAGGTGGTGGCGCAGCCTGACCGTTCCCACCGCCCGGCGCATCCACGCTGAGATCGCCTGGGCCGTGAGGTCCCGGGCCCGCAAGAGATCCACGGCGCCCACTTGCCGCAGCGCGGTGGCCCGGATCAACTGTTCCTGACGCGGATGCTCTCGCGGCACAATCAAGGCCGGGGTGTTGGTGGTCAGAATCTCCGTGGTGGAGTTGTACCCACCCATGGAGATCACGGCGTCAGCCGCCAGGACCTCCGCCAAGGCATCAGGCACCGCGTTGACCACAATGGTGCGTTCACTGGCCACGGTCTGAATGCGTTGCACCTGCGCCGGGTCCATCTGTGGACCGGTGATCACCAGGTGACGGTACCCGTGCGGCACCCGCGCGCGGGCGGCGGCGGTGAGCAGGTCCACACCGTCCGATCCACCGCCTGCCATGGACACGATGTACGGACGGCTCATGCCAGAGGTCCGCTCCCCCACGGGACGCCCCGCCGCCAGGTAACCGGTGTGCTGAATCATGTCCCCAAGCTCCGCGGGGATCTCTCCACTGCTGACGGGGTCATGGACATCGCGGTCACCGTAGACCCAGATGTGGTTGTAGACGGCGCGGAAGGTCTCCAGCTCTCCCAGATTCTCCCATTCACGGGCAGCCGCCTCCGGGGAATCCAGGACTTCACGCAACCCCAGAATGATCTGGGTCTGCGGGAACTCGGCACGCAGTCGCAGCAGCGGTGCCTGGAGCTCGCGCTGCACACCCCAGGCGTGGCGGTCCACAACCACCAGATGCGGATGGAAGCCCAACAACGCGGCCTCGATCAACCCAGAGCGCAGATTGGTCAGATGATCCATGCCCACGGACAGGTTGCGCGGTTCGTAAGTGCCGGTGTCCTTGGCCACTCCGGGCAGCACCACCCAGTCAAAGCCCTCCGGTTTGTCATGAGCCGTGGCGTTGTCCACGCCGGTGAGCAGAAGACCCGTCACCGCCCGTCCGGTCAGACCGGGAAGGTGATTCACCAGGGCGTGCGCCAAAGCCACATTGCGTCGGGTGTGGCCCAACCCTTGGGAGTCGTGCGAGTAGAACACCACCCGCAACTCTTCGGTCTCCATGACCCGTCCCCTCGCTCAGTCGTCATCGCTGCACTGCACCCACTGTCTCGGGGCAGGATGAAGACCCTATGAGCCGTTCATGAGGAGACTCTCATCTGCCTACGCACCAACAGGCCTTGCGGCGGCGTCGTCTATCCGCGACGGTCCACACCGGCCGCAGCACGACGACGACCTCAGACCTCCGCCAAGCGGTAGCCCACCCCTCGCACGGTGACGAACCTCTCTGGACCCAGCTTGTTGCGCAGGTACCGGACGTAGACGTCCACCACGTTGGAGGCGCCGTCGAAGTCGTAACCCCACACCTTGGTGAGCAGTTGGTCCCGGGTGAGCACCTGGCCAGCGTTCTCCAGGAACACGGTGGCAATGCTGAACTCGCGTGCGGAGAGCTCCACGTACTCCTCGGCCCCGGACTCCGTGGCCAGCACGGCGCAGCGTTTGCCGATGTCCAAGGACAACGTGCCGTAGCGCAGTTCCTCCTCCGCCACCGCCGGTGTGGCGTTTCGCAAGCGTGCTTTCACCCGGGCCAGAAGTTCTTGGAACCGGAAGGGTTTGGCCAGATAGTCATCGGCACCCTTGTCCAGGCCCTGCACGGTGTCTTCCACGGAATCACGGGCCGTGCACATGATCACCGGCATGGTGGAACCCATGCTGCGCAGCACGGAGAGCACCTTGAACCCGTCCATTCCCGGCAGCCCAACGTCCAGGATCAACAAGTCGAACTCCCCCGTGGCGGCGTAGTCCAGGGCCGTCACGCCGTCCTCCACCACGGTGGTGGTGAACCCGGAGGCACGCAGCCCCTTCTGGATGAAGCGGGAGATCCGCTCCTCGTCCTCGGCAATGAGGATGTTGGCCATTGCTGGTCCTTTCGTTCAGTTCTCTGCGCTACCTGCCACGGCGCGGTCGGATTCCGACGGCGGCCGTTCGGGCAACCACAATGTGAAAGTCGAGCCGCGCCCCGGGTGGGACCGCAGCCTGACCACACCACCGTGGCCCTCGGCAATGGCGGTCACGATCGCAAGCCCCAACCCGGAGCCCTCCACCGAGCGCCCGGCCTCCGCGCGACCAAATCGCTCGAAGATGCGTTTCTGGTCCTCCGGTTTGATCCCCATGCCCGTATCACGCACCCACAGCTCCAAGAAGCGACGGGAGGTTGCCCCGGTGGCGGCCAGGACGTCGTCGGGAGCCGCAGACCAGGCCGCGCCCAGAGCGATCACATCCCCCTCTTGGGAGAACTTCACGGCATTGGCCGCCAACTGCACCACGGCCTGTGTCAGACGCTGTCGGTCGGCCACTGCCCGTCCGCCGGCAGCACCTTCCAGCCGCCAGTCACGCTGCCCCAACGCCGGCAGACGTTCCATGGTGGCTTCCAGGAACTCCCAGACGTTGACCGACTCGGCCCGGATGAAGTCTGCGCGCTGGGACTTGGCCAGCAGCAACAGATCCTCCACCAGGCGATTCATGCGCTCGATCTCATCCAGCAGCATGGCCCGGGTCTCCTCCACGTCCCCGGGGTCATCGGCATCCATGAGCTCCAGGTTGCCGTGCAGGATGGTCAGCGGCGTTCGCAGCTCGTGGGCGGCGTCGTCCAAGAACTGCCGCTGCTGGTCAAAGCCGTCTTCAATGCGGTCCAGCATGTAGTTGAAGTGACGGGCCAATTGACCGACGTCGGAGTCCTCCTGGGCCACCGGGACGCGCTGGGTGAGGTCGTCCACGGTGATCTTCTGCGCAGCCTCCCGCAGCCGCGTGATGGGGGCGGTGACCCTACCCACCAGGAAGAACGCGATCAGACTTCCCAGCACCAGCATCACTGCGGAGATGCCCAGATAACGCCACAAGGATTCGTAGATGAGTTCCCGCTGGGCACCCCGGTCGGTCCCGATGACCAGATAGGCCGTGCGGTCATCGGTGGGCAGGGAAACGTCAATGACTCCCAGCCGCAGGTTCTCCCCGTCCATCTGGTGGTCAAAGATCACGGTCTGCCGCGCCTGGGCTCGGTCCTGGACCGCGCGGATGCGTTCCGGGTGGTCCAATTGGAAGCGGGACTCCCCCAAATATTCGTAGGCGGGCTGTCCGTCCAGGATGACCATGAAGTTCTCGTACTCACCCGGAACCGTAGTGGTCATGTAGGTGTAGAGCAGTTGATCGACGTCCTGGAACGGCTCACCCTCCACGGGGCCGGGGCCTTCCGGGACAGTGGTCTCCGGCCCCAACGGACCACGCTCGGCCAGGCGTTGGAGTTGACTGACCTCCTGCTCGATGTCCCCCTGGATTTGTTCATCAAGGTCCAGCAGGCGGAGATAGTGGGTCACTCCACCCACCAGGGTCAGGGTCAGCGCCATGCAGATGATGGTGGCGGCCAGCACACGGGCACGGACGGACTGAAGCCCCGCCCGCACCGTGGTCCATCGCGTCAACCAGCCTGGCGCAGCCATACGGCCAGCGTACTGGCGAGTCATGAGACAAGTATGAAGCCGCCTGTCAGCAGCTGCACCGGGGCGTAAAATCCCTGGATCACTGCCGAACAGGCGGCTTCATGCTGCCCTCAGGTCCTGCTCAGAGGACCCCGGGCTCAGTAGTTCTTCTTGAACTTGGGCTTGCGCTTGTCACGGCCCTCGCCAAAGCGGTCACCGCCAAAACGGTCATTGCCGCGGAAGCTCTGCTTGCCCTTGGGGCCGCGGCCACCAGAACGCGGGGGACGGTCACCGTAGCCACCGCCGCGCGGACGGCCCGCACCGGAACCGCCGCCGCCCTTGGGGCCACGATCCATGCGGATGTCCAGGCTCTGCCCGTTGATCTTGATCTCGCCCAGACGCTTGAGGTCATCACGGGAAAGGTCATCAGGTAGCCCCACCAGGGTGAAGGACGGACGGATTTCAATGGCGCCGATGTCGCTGCCGTCCAATCCGCCTTCGTTGGTCAAGGCACCCACGATCGCCCCGGGGGCAGCGCGGTGCTTGTGCCCCACGGCCATCCAGTACGTGGCCTTGCCCTCCTCGGAACGCGGCGCCCGGTTGCGGCCACCGGACTCGCCGTCGCGGTCGTCACGACGACGCTCGCGGTCCTTGCGCTTGGACAGCTCCGGCAGTTCCTCGGCAAAGAACGGGCGTCCGTCCTGAGCGATCACGGCAAGTGCTGCAGCCACCTCGACGGGGTCGACGTCATGTTCAGCCACGTAGGAGTCCACCAGGTCCCGGAACAAGCCCAGGTCCTCACCCTCGATGGCATCGGTGATGCCCTGGGCAAAGGTCTGGCGCCTGGTGGCGTTGACGTCGTCGACCGTGGGCATGGGCATCTGCTCCACGGGCTGACGCGTGGTGCGCTCAATGGCCCGCAGCAGGTACTTCTCCCGCGGGGTCATGAACAACACGGCGTCCCCGGTGCGCCCGGCACGGCCCGTGCGGCCGATGCGGTGAACGTAGGACTCGGTGTCGTGGGGGATGTCGTAGTTGACCACCAGGGAGATGCGCTCGACGTCCAGGCCGCGGGCGGCGACGTCGGTGGCGACCAGGATGTCGATCTTGCCCTCGCGCAGCTGGTCGACGGTCTTCTCGCGCAGTTGCTGCGGGATGTCACCGTTGATGGCGGCTGCGGCGTGACCGCGAGCGCGCAGCTTCTCGGCCACTTCCTCCGTGGCGGCCTTGGTGCGCACGAACACGATGATGCCGTCGTGCTCCTCGACTTCCAGCAACCGGGTCATGGCCTCCAGTTTGTGGGGGCCCATGACCTGAAGGTAGCGCTGGCGAATGTTCTTGGCCGTGGTGGTCTTGGCCTTGACCGTGACCTCTTCCGGATTGCGCAGATACTTCTGGGCAATCTTGCGGATGGCAGGCGGCATGGTGGCGGAGAACAGGGCAACCTGCTTCTCCTCCGGGGTCTGGGACAGGATGGTCTCCACGTCCTCGGCAAAGCCCATGCGCAGCATTTCGTCAGCCTCATCCAGCACCACGTACTGGAGGTCTTCCAGCTGCAGGGATCCGCGCTTGAGGTGGTCGATCACACGGCCAGGCGTACCCACCACAACCTGGGCGCCACGGCGCAGACCACCCAGCTGGGGCCCGTAGGAGGAGCCGCCGTAGACCGGCAGCACGGTGAAGTCCTCCAGGTTCACGGCGTAAGAGCTGAAGGCTTCAGCAACCTGCAAGGCAAGTTCGCGGGTGGGTGCCAGCACCAGGACCTTGGTGGTGGAGCTGGGACCGTTGAGGTCTGCCAGTTCGGCCAGGCGGGACAGCGCGGGCACGGCAAAGGCCGCGGTCTTGCCGGTGCCGGTCTGGGCCAGGCCCACCACGTCGCGGCCCTGCAGCAGCAGAGGGATGGTGGCTTCCTGGATGGGTGAGGGCTTTTCGTACCCGATGTTTTCCAGTGCGGCCAACACGCAGCCGTCAATACCGAGGTCGGCAAAGGTGGGACCGGCCGGTTCCGCTGCAGCAGCTTCCTGCTGGTGGCCCGACTGAGCTTCCTGCAGGTCCTGTTCGGTCTCAAGTTGGGATTCGTTGGGTGTGAATTCGGTCATGTCAGGGGGCTCCCTACGGTCTCAGGGCACGATTCACCCATTCCTTGAGGGATGGGTGCGGTGCTCTTGTGGCTCCGGTGCTCCCCAACATGAACCACCCGCAATCGGGAGTTCGAACGTCATGAGCCGCACAACGCTTCAGCATCACAGCTGGTCAGAGGCGGCAGAACTTGAGTGAATGGACCGCAGGCCACCACATCCACACACAGGGACGGGTGTGCCGTTGAGCCAAGAAGATCCAGGGAATGGACCGGAATGAATACCCCCACCCTATCTCAGGGGCACCGGCGTGGGTACGGATGGTGACCACGCACACCGCGCATTTCACCACTGACCACGGCTGCGCCCTTGGGCTGATGTCGCCTACGGCGGCGTCGGCCCCGGGTGCAAAAATGTCCGCATGGCCCAGCAGAACCCCGCTCACCTCCGGTGGACCCCGTCCACCCCGGTGAATCTGCGTGCCACCATGCGGGGGCTGACCCGTGGCACCACCCATCCCACAGCACGCATCACGGACGACGACGCCGTGTGGGTCACCACCCGCGTCGGTTCAGCTCCGGTGACGGCCCGGTTCGCCCGTGTGGGCCCAGGCCCGACGTTGCACAGAGACATTGCGGTCCATGCGTGGGGCCCGGGTGCACAGGCGTTTCTGCAGGAGGCTCCGCTGTGGACCGGCGAGGCGGACAGTTGGGATGTCTTCACCTCATCCCCGTCCTGGGAGCAGTTGCCTGCATCCTGGCGTCGCGCTCACCGCGAGCACCCGGGCGTACGGCTGATCGCCACCGGGCGTCTGGTGGACACGCTGGTGTGTACGGTCCTGGAGCAGAAAGTCACCGGCGGGGAGGCCGTGCGTGCCCAGCGGTGGTTGAGCCGATCTCACGGAGATCCGGCTCCCGGGCCGGCCCCCAGCGGGATGCGAGTGTTTCCCGCCCCGGAAACCATCCGATCCATCCCGTCCTGGGCCTGGCACCGCGCCGGAGTTGATCCAGCCCGAGCAGCCACTGTGCAGGCAGTGGTGGCACGGGCTTCGGGCCTCAACCGCTGGAACCGTGCTCCGCTGGATAATAATCTGAGCCGCGCCTTGGCATCACTGAAGGGTGTGGGGCCCTGGACCATTGCCGAAACCCTGCAGATCACCCACGGTGACCCCGATTCGGTGAGCATCTACGACTATCACCTGGCCCATCACGTCACGGAGTTCTTTGACGGGCACCGCGGGGATGATTCCCGCATGATGGAGTTGCTGGAGCCGTGGCGAGGCAATCGGCAGCGAGCCGTGCGGCTGATGTACGCCTCAGGATGGCGTTCCCAGGCCAAGGGACCTCGACTGACCCCTGAGGATCACCGCCACAAATGAGGTGAGGCTTTCCTTTTCTTTGAGCCGCCCGGAAGCTGCCAAAAGTAAGCACAGCCTTTCCTGCCTGGAAAGTGTTCACGGACAGGCGTTTAATGCATTCCATGAACGCCGCAAAAACCAGAACTCCGGACACCAGCCCGGACATTTTCCGAACTCGTCAGCAGCGAGTGCACATCGAACCCCAGAGTGGAAACTACAGCGAGCGCCTGAACAAGCTGCGTGCTGCCGTGCTGGGTGCCAATGACGGCATTGTGTCCGTGGCAGCCACTGTGGTGGGGGTGGCCGGAGCCTCGGCCGATCGTGGAGCCATCTTCCTGGTGGCTGCCGCAGCTCTCTCCGCAGGCGCCCTGTCCATGGCCCTGGGCGAATACGTGTCCGTCTCCTCCCAAAAAGACTCCCAGAAGGCTCTGATCGAATTGGAGACGCGGGAACTTGAAGAAATGCCGGAACAAGAGCTTGAAGAGCTGGTGGAGATTCTTGAGGAACGGGGAATGTCACCCAACATTGCTCGTGCTGCTGCAGTTGATCTGACCAAACACAACGCCCTCAAGGCCCATTTGTCCTTTGAGCTGGGGATCGACGAGGACGACATCCCCTCCCCCATGGGCGCTGCCATCGCCTCCGCCCTGGCCTTTGTGGCCGGGGCCATGCTGCCGATTCTGGCCATCTTGCTCCCGCCTGCGGGAATCGCGATTCCCCTCACCTTCGGCGTGGTCTTGGTGGCGTTGGCCATCACGGGGTGGCTGGGGGCACTGCTGGGTGGCTCCCCTCACCGCATGCGGGCAGCACTTCGCCTGGTGATCGGCGGCGCGCTGGCTCTGGCTGCCACTTTCGCCATCGGCTCCATGCTGGGCACCGGAGCAGTCGGCTGAGCCCACATCAACACACGTGGGGCGGGTCCATCGGACCCGCCCCACGTGTTGTTTGCGTTCTCAGCGCATCACTGCTGGGCTTCCCCGGCCTGCTGCTCGGCAACCTGCTTGCGGACCTCGTCCATGTCCAGGTTCTTCACGGCTTCAACCACCTGATCCAATGCGGATTCGGGCAGCGCACCGGCCTGGGAGAACACCAGAATGCCCTCACGGAAGGCCATGAGCGTGGGGATGGAGGAGATCTGGGCGGAGGCGGCAAGCGCCTGCTGATCCTCCGTGTCCACCTTGCCGAAGACGATCTCCGGATTCTTCTCCGAGGCGGACTCAAAGGTGGGTGCAAACTGCTTGCACGGACCGCACCAGTCAGCCCACCAGTCCAGCAAGACGATGTCATTACCGGTGATGGTTTCCTGCAGGTTCTCCTGAGTGATTTCAACCGTAGCCATGCGCTCCACCCTACGGACCCTGCGTGGAGGTGTCTTGTGCGTTCACCAGAAGTGGAAGTAGCAAGAAAAAATCCCGGAACCGCGTGGTTCCGGGATTTTGTGGCAGATGAGGGATTCGAACCCCCGTAGGCAGTGCCAGCTGATTTACAGTCAGCCCCCTTTGGCCGCTCGGGTAATCTGCCGAGTCCGTTCGATCCACCGTGGGTGGAGTCAAACGTGCCCCTGGACGGGAGCGGTACAACCCTACTGAATCACGGCCGATCGGCCAAATCCGTGGGTCACTGACCGATTGCCCGGGCCTGGATCTGGGCGAAGAACGCCAGGGCCTGGTCCAAGGTCACTTCTCCGCGGCTGACGGCGCGGTCCAGTTCTTCAGCGACCCCGCCCAGCCGCTCCGTAACGGTTGGCTCTGTGGCCACCGGCGCGTTGTCCCACAGGACACCTTGGTCCGGACTGACCACCGGCAGCTCGCCGGTTGTCTCCAAGGCGGCAGCCGGTGAGGCGCCCATTCCGGAGAGCAGGGCGGCAGCCAGGACCGTGCCAACAGCAGCTTTGCCCGTGCGGGCAGCTTGGCGGTTCAGGTGTGAGACACCGCTGGCGATCCGCGAGCGACGCTGCAGATCCGGCGACACCTTTGACGACGATTCGCTCATGTCATGCAGTGTGCCGGATCTGTCTGCGGAAGTCCTCAGACTCTCATCACAAATCCATCACACCTTTAGACTGGCTGGTGAGAAACCCGGGACCTACCAGGCCCCGACCCCCTACAAAGGAGCAAAACCCGTGGCCAGCGACTCAACGTTCGATGTTGTCAGCAAGGTGGACAAGCAGGAGGTCTCCAACGCCCTGAATCAGGCGCAGAAGGAAGTTGCGCAGCGTTACGACTTCCGGGGAGTTGGCGCTGAGATCGATTTCTCCGGGGAGAAGATCCTCATCAAGGCCAACTCCCAAGAGCGGGCGGAAGCCGTTCTGGACGTTTTCCAGTCCAAGCTGGTCAAGCGCGGCATCTCCCTGAAGTCCTTGGATGCCGGGGAGCCCTACGCATCCGGCAAGGAGTTCCGCATCGAGTCCTCCATCAAGGAGGGCATTGCCCAGGACCAGGCCAAGAAGATCTCCAAGATCATCCGCGATGAAGCCCCCAAGTCCGTCAAGGCCATCATCCAGGGAGATGAACTGCGCGTCTCCTCCAAGTCCCGCGATGACCTCCAGGAGACCATCAACCTGCTGAAGTCCTCAGACGTGGAGGTTGACCTCCAGTTCGTGAACTTCCGCTGAGTATCTGAGCTCAACACCACCCCGACTCACGACGACGGGGGGGGGGGCCCGCACTCGGGTGGGGCCCCCCCCCCCGCGGGGCTGCAGGAGGGGGCGGGTGGGGGGGGCGCCCCGGGGGGGGGGGGCGC
>NZ_JAAVUN010000089.1 GCF_012163155.1 Kocuria subflava | reverse complement strand
GGAGCATCCTGGTGGCCACATCTTCCGGGTCGTTCAGAACCGCACCCGGCAGGGAACGGGAAACCAACTGCCCGTCGGACTGGTAGGCCCGATCCGCAAATGCCTCGGCCGCCACCTGCAGGCCGGCACGTTGGGCCACTCGCAACACGACGCCACCAGCCAGTCCCAGCAGGACCAGGCCCGGGCCGATCGACTTGATGGCCGCCACCACATCCCTGGCCTGGCGCTCGTCGTGGGCAATGGCGTTGTACAGGGCACCGTGGGGCTTGACGTAAGTGACGCGGCTGCCCAGCGCAGAGGTGAGCCCGCTCAACGCACCCAGTTGGTACTCGACGTGCGCCTGCAACGTGGCGGAGTCGACGTCGACCGCGGTTCGCCCGAAGTTCTCGTAGTCCCAATAACTCGGATGGGCCCCGATGCTCACACCGCGATCAATCGCGGCTGCGACCGTTCGCCGGATCCCTTCGGGGCTGCCGGCATGGAAGCCACAGGACGTGTTCGCGCTCGTCACGATCGCGAGCATGGATTCGTCGTCGCTGACCACTCGGTCGTGCGTGTTCTCGCCCAGATCGGAGTTCAGATCAATGCTGGTCATGAGTTCCCCCAGGTCATCCGCTCGTGCTCAGGAAGTCGAAGATCGGTCCGACCGACACGCTACCCATGTACCAGGTGAGCGCCGTCACCAGTGTCCCGGGAATCAGCAGCCACCTCGGATAACGGTCCACCCCCAGCAGGTCGGGGCGGAACCACCCGATGTACATGAACACCGTGAGACCCACCGGGAGGATCAAACCGTTGAACCCTCCGACGAACACCAACAGCGCAGCCGGCGCCGTGCCGATGACCAGGTAGACCGCCAGGGAGACGGCGATGAATCCGACCGTGGCCAGTTGCAGGGCCCACCCCCCGGAGACCTTCCGGCTGAACGTCGACAGGAAGGTGGCCGAGGTGTAGGCGGGTCCGATCACGGAGCTCAGGGCG
>NZ_JAAVUN010000088.1 GCF_012163155.1 Kocuria subflava | reverse complement strand
GGTGGAGGCGATCTTCTGCCCCTGCTCGTCCCGCAACGTGCCCTTGCGGAGATCCTGCAGGTTCAGGGTCGCTTCGGCCGACAGGATCTTGAGTGCGATCTCGTTGCGCGCCATCTCCAACGAGAAGATCGCCGTGGTCATGTTGTGTTTGATGGCCGCTGACCTGGCGATGTCGATTGCGAACGTCGATTTGCCCATGGCCGGCCTGGCCGCCACCACGATCATCTGCCCGCCCTGCAGACCGTGCGTGGGCTCGTCGAACTCCGTGAAACCGGACGGCACGCCCTGCATGCCCGACTTCCCACCGGCGGCCTCGATCTCCTCGTCCGTCGACTCCACGACCTCCTTGAGGGCCACGTAGTCCTCGGAATTGCGGCGTTCGGCCACGGTCATGATCTCGGACTGTGCCTCGTTGACCAGGGTTTCCACCTCGCCGTCCTGCGAGTACCCCAGCTGCACGATCTTGGTCCCGGCCCCCACCAGGCGCCGCAGCACAGCCCGTTCCTGCACGATCTCCGCGTAGAACCCGGCGTTGGCCGCGGTGGGCACGGACGAGATCAAGGAGTGGATGTAGGCCGCACCACCCACGTTGTCCAGCTCGCCGCGCTTGGTGAGTTCGTCGGCCACGGTGATCGCGTCGGCCGGCTCACCCTTGCCGTAGAGGCTCACGATCGCCTCGTAGATGGATTCGTGCGCGGGCCGGTAGAAGTCCGCCCCCATCACGACCTCGACCACATCCGCGATCGCGTCCTTGGACAGCATCATGCCGCCCAGCACGGACTGCTCGGCCACGTTGTCATGCGGGGGTGTGCGCACGAGATCTTCGGACACGCTGGACCTTTCGAGGGGTTCGGGATCGACGACGACGCGCGCCGGTCAGACCACCATTGTGGACCACGGCACCGACCGCACAATGACCGTCGGGGACTCAATGCAGCCCCGGAACTCGATCGACTCGAATGAATACCCACAGCCTGTGGACAACTTGTGG
>NZ_JAAVUN010000087.1 GCF_012163155.1 Kocuria subflava | reverse complement strand
CTCAGCAGGGCGTCCATGCTGACGCCCAGGGCCGACGCCAGATCTGAGAGCAGGCTCAACTTGGGTTCTCGCCGGCCGTTCTCGACCAGCGACAGGTGGGAGGCCGTTGCCCCGACCCGATCCGCGAGGGCGTCAAGAGTGAGGCTGCGCTGCGTGCGCAGATGCCGGAGCCGCCGCCCCAGCACCACGCCGTCCCAGGACTCGGCTGCCTCTCCGGAGTCGAGCCGGGGAGAGGGTGAGGTGCGGGCCGGGACTGCCTGGGTCGGGGGGAGTGCCATGGCAGGACTATGGCAGGTCCGCGAGGGCCTGTCCACGCGATCCTGTCAAGAACCGGTGATCTTCTCTCATGTCACGGGAAGCGCCGTGATTCGCGCCCGAAAGACCCGCAATTCCTGCACATCTTGGAAGTCCGTCAGGTGCCGCTGTTCTTTTCTCGACGGACCCCTCGTGCGGCCCGGTCGGTGCGATCAGAGTTGTCCACACGAGCCGGGCAATCAACCGCCAGGCACTTCAGATGACGACCAACAGAGCACGAGCAACACATCACGATCGGAGCCAGATCATGGCACAGCAGCGCACCCCCGTTTCCGCCGAACACATCCAGCACGACTGGGACAACAACCCGCGGTGGCAGAACACCGAACGGACGTTCACCGCCGCCGACGTCGTGAAGCTGCGGGGTCGGGTCCAGGAGGAGAACACGCTGGCCCGCCGCGGTGCGGAGAAGCTGTGGGATCAGCTGAGCACGGAGCACAGCACGGGTGACTACACCAACGCCCTCGGCGCGTTGACCGGTAACCAGGCCGTGCAGCAGGTCAAGGCCGGCTTGCGGGCCATCTACCTCTCCGGCTGGCAGGTCGCCGCCGACGCCAACCTTTCCGGCCACACGTACCCGGACCAGTCCCTGTACCCGGCCAACTCCGTCCCTCAAGTGGTCCGCCGGATCAACAACGCGCTCCTGCGAGCGGATCAGATCGAACACGCGGAAGGCGTCCACACGG
>NZ_JAAVUN010000086.1 GCF_012163155.1 Kocuria subflava | reverse complement strand
GTCTCTCCCCGGGATTGGGAGATGCCGATTGCAGTGGACTCTTCCACGCCCTCCGCTTGGGACCAGGCCTTGGCTTGCTCCCGGGTGATCTGGGAGTCGGAGAACGTGGGGTCCTTCTCGGATGTGCTCTCCGCGACGTTGGCAAGGGCGATCTTGTCTGCGTTGAGTCCCTGAACTGCGGAAATGTTTTCGTTGGCCAATCCTCCGGTCAGACCCGTCAGGAATCCAACAAGCAGGGTGATCAGGACCACCACGGAGGTGATCAGGGTGAACCGGCCCTTTGCGAAAAGCATGTCACGCCATGCAACAAACACGATGCGTCCTCTTTCATGTCTGACTCCCGCATCACGGACCGGTCCTTGTCTGGAAGGCGTGGCCTTGGCCGGAGTTCTTGGTTGGCTCCAATCTCCCGGAATCCATGTCCCGTGCCATCGTGGAAAGGTGCACTGCTGCATCCGCGATGGAAGGGTGTCCGGGACCAACTTTCGATGGATGTCGCGCAGTGCGTCACAGGCATTAGCGTGAGGAGCATGGACTCTTCTGCGTTGTGTCCCGTGTTCGTGGGGCTGCGTGTGGGTCTCTACACGTTGATCGCGGGGCTGGGTTTGCTTGTGGTGCTTCGCGCTGCCCTGGGGGACAGCCTCGCCCCGGTGGCGGCGGTCTCTCTGGTGGTGATCTTCGAAGTCACCTTCTTCTCCGGTGTCTGGTTGGCGCGCCACGCCGTCGGCCTGGGGAGGGCGGAAAGCCTCCATCCGCGAACCGTTGGCTGGCTGATCCTGCTGACCGTCGAATGGATGCTTCTGGTCTTCCTCGCACCGGACGCAGCCTTTCTGGTCTTCCCGCTGTTCTTCTGCTATCTGCATCTGTTGCCGCGGTGGCACGGGCCGGCCGCCGTGGTGGTGTCTGCGGTTGCGGCCGTGGTGGTGTTGGGCGCACATCGTGGCCTTACCCTCGGTGGTGTCATCGGGCCCCTGATCGGCGCGGGGGTTGCGATCGCGATCGGTCTGGGA
>NZ_JAAVUN010000085.1 GCF_012163155.1 Kocuria subflava | reverse complement strand
GTTCTTCCGCCCCTTGTACCCGCGGTGAGGCAACGACCAGCAACGCAACGCAGCTGCCGGATAGACCTCGACGATCGCGCCGGAACCATCACGTGATACATCGACGCCGCTGTCTCGCAGTCGCGCTTCGAGTCCGGCCCAGCGCAGAGCTGGATACGCTATCCGGTCGGCTGAAACACTCAATGGCTTCAAGCCCGTCCGCCGCCACACATGGAGGTCCGTGGCCCGGAGTGCCAACCCGCGGCGCCAGTCGCTCCCGGTCGACTCTGGCACTGACAGGGAGTTTGAGGCGTGCGCGCTGATCAGTTCCGCAAACGGAGCAGGCCACCCGAGCGGTACATCCACGCCCGTCCGATCAGCCCTTTCCACCGCGGACACAAGACCGTCGTCGTCGGCCCCGAGGCGAACGCCGTCCGGGGAGCCCGTCCCCCCGCCACCACGCAGGAGGGCGACGCCGGTGCGTCGAGCCTCAGCCGCCATGTCAATGCCAACAAAAATCACCATGTCAGGCTAGCCGGGAGCCTGAGAATGGACACATGACCCCAACCCCAGGCACCCCGAACGCCGGCAACGCGGTGAGCGCCTTCGACCCCAGCCGCGTCCGACGTACGGTCCTGGCCGTCGCGATCCTGAATTTCGGGTACTTCTTCGTCGAGTTCCTGGTCGCCCTGGGGGCGGGGTCCGTCTCCCTGCTGGCAGACAGCGTCGATTTCCTCGAAGACACCTCGATCAATCTGCTGATCTTCATTGCTCTTGGCTGGCCCCTTGCCAAGCGCGCCGTCATGGGCAAGCTCATGAGCTTGGTGATCATCACCCCGGCGGCATTTGCGGCATGGGAAGCTCTTCAGCGATTCACTGCACCGGAGGCACCCGACGTAACCCCCGTAGTTCTCGCATCGCTCGGAGCGATGGTCATCAATGCAACCAGCGCCTGGTTGATCGCCCGCGTCCGCACACACGGCGGCTCCCTGAGCCGGGCAGCTTTCCTGTCGGCTCGCAACGGCGTCCTGGTGGACATTG
>NZ_JAAVUN010000084.1 GCF_012163155.1 Kocuria subflava | reverse complement strand
TGTTGAGGTGGCGTATCTGCCGGGACTGGCCATGCGCCGGATCGCGGATCTGCACCCGGGCTCGGCCAAGACTGATGCCCGTGATGCCGCGATCATCGCCGAAGCCGCACGCACCATGCCTCATACGTTGCGCGCCATTCGCGTCGATGACGAGCAGATCGCTGAGCTGGCCATGCTCGCCGGCGCTGACGATGATCTCGCCGCCCAGATCACCGCGGCCTCCAACCGGCTGCGCGGGCTGCTCACCCAGATCCACCCCGCCCTGGAACGGGTGCTGGGGCCCAGGATCACGCACCCGGCGGTAGCGGATCTGCTGGGCCGGTACCCGACTCCGGGTAAGCTCAAGACCGCTGGGCCCGGGCATGTGCGTGCCCGGCTGCGCAAGCACGCGCCCCGACTGGCCAGCTCCTTGACGGAGGAGATCTTCGAAGCCCTGGCCCAGCAGACCGTGGTCGTGGCAGGTACTGAGGCTGCGGCCACGGTGGTGCCGATTCTGGCCGAGCAGCTGGCAGGGCTGATCCAGCAGCGGGCAAGGCTGGCCATCCAGGTGGAGGCTGTGGTGGAGGCCCACCCTCTTCATCCGGTCCTGATCTCGATGCCCGGGGTAGGGGTCAGGACCGCTGCACGGATTCTCACCGAGGTCGTGGGCAAGGACTTCGCCGATGCCGGGCACCTGGCCTCCTACGCCGGCATCGCTCCCGTCACCCGACGATCCGGGTCCTCGATCCGTGGTGAACACGCACCCCGCGGAGGCAACAAGCGGCTGAAGCGCGCGCTGTTCCTCTCGGCCTTCGCCTCGCTGCACCACGGCCCCTCGCGGGCGTATTACGACCGCAAGAGGGCCCAGGGCAAGCGCCATAACCAGGCACTGATCGCCCTGGCGCGGCGGCGCACTGATGTGCTCTACGCGATGCTGCGGGATGGCACTCTGTACGAAGACCCGACCACGCCTTCGGCGCCGTCGTCAGTCGCTCTGGCGGCTTGACGAAAACCATAGAGGCACCCCCCCGCAGCACGGCGGCTGGCGACCAGTTCCTGGCAGAGTTCGCAGAGGAACTCACCCGGTCG
>NZ_JAAVUN010000083.1 GCF_012163155.1 Kocuria subflava | reverse complement strand
ACCTAGCCGCTACTCACGGGCCTGTGCTGGTGGTTGTGGATCAACCCAAGACCATCGGTGCCCTGGTGATCGCGGTGGCCCAGGATCTGGGCATCGAGGTGGCTTACCTGCCCGGGCTGACGATGCGAAGGGTCGCGGACCTGCACCCGGGGCAAGCGAAAACCGATGCCCGGGATGCGTTCATTATCGCCAACACCGCCCGCACCATGGCCCACACCCTGCGTGGGATTACCGTGGCAGAGGAAGACATCGCCGAACTGTCAATGTTGTGTGGCTTCGATGATGACCTCGCCTCTCAGATCACCCAAGCCCGCAACCGGCTGCGCGGGTTCCTCACCCAGATCCACCCCGCCCTGGAACGCGTGCTCGGCCCGCGACTTGGCCACCCGGGCGTGGTTGCCCTGCTAGGTAGGTACTCCTCCCCGGCCCGGTTGAAGAGCGCAGGCCGCGGCCATGTACGAGCTCTACTGAAGAAGCACGCGCCCCGGTTGGCGGAGAAACTCACCGAGGAGATCTTCACCGCCCTGGCCGAACAAACCGTGACTGTCACGGGCACCTCGGCGGCGGAGAAGATCATCGGGCGCCTGGCCGACCAGCTCGCGCAACTGGGCGCCCAGCGGGTGGAGATCGAAACTGAGATCCTCACGGTGGTCGATGCGCACCCTCTTACCCAGGTCCTGACCTCGATGCCCGGGGTAGGGGTCAGGACAGCAGCACGGCTGCTCACTGAAGTCGTGGGCAAGGACTTCAAAGACGCCGGGCACCTGGCTTCCTACGCCGGGATCGCACCCGTGACACGTAGGTCCGGGACCTCGATTCGCGGGGAATCACCCTCCCGGCGGGGCAATAAGGTCCTCAAACGTGCTTTGTTTCTCTCCGCGTTCGCCTCCATCAACGCCAGCCCTGCTTCCAGGGCTTACTACGACCGGAAACGAGCCGCGGGCAAACGCCACAACCAAGCCATCATCGCCCTAGCCAGACGCCGCACCGACGTGCTCTACGCCATGCTGCGCGACGGATCTTTCTACCAAGAACCCACCCCGCCCACCGTGGCCCTAGCCGCTTGACGAAAACCATAGAAGCACCC
>NZ_JAAVUN010000082.1 GCF_012163155.1 Kocuria subflava | reverse complement strand
TAGGTCCGGTGGTTCTGGGAGTCGTCCTGTCGCCCGTGGTTGCGGGCAGGGAGACTGGTCAGATCATGTCGAACATCAGGAAGCGTCACACCCCGGAGCAGGTCGTCCGCAAGCTCGGGCAGGCCGACAGGATGCTCGCCGACGGCAGCGACATCGCCGCGGTGTGTCGGGAGCTTGGGATATCCGAGCAGACGTATTACCGGTGGCGTAACCAGTACGGCGGACTGAAGGCCGACGACGCGAAGCGTCTCAAGGAGCTGGAGAAGCAGAACGCCACGCTCAAGCGATTGCTGGCCGAAGCGGAGCTGGAGAAGGCCGCGCTCAAGGAGCTGGCCGAGGGAAACTTCTAGGCCCGGGCAGGCGCCGCGCCGCCGTCTCGCACCTGATCAGGACACTGCAGGTGAGCGAGCGGATGGCGTGCCGTCTGGCCGGGCTGAGCAGGTCCGCGTACCGTCGCCCGCTCAAGGGCGACACGGTCGCCGACCCTGATCGCGCGTTGCGAGACTGGCTGCGCGCGTGGGCGAAGAAGCATCCCCGCTACGGGTACCGGCGGGCGTATCACGACGCCCGGGGTGAGGGCTGGGCGGTGAACCACAAGAAGATCCAACGCCTCTGGCGAGCCGAAGGCCTCCGCGTCCCGCAGCGGCGACGCCGCAAGCGTGTCGGATCCTCGACCGTCGACGCCCCGGCGGCGGTCGCACCGAACCTCGTATGGGCGGTGGACTTCCAGTTCGACGTCGACGAGCGGGGCTGCCCGATCAAGATCTGCTCCATCGTCGACGAGCACACCCGCGAATGCATCGGCGGGCTCGTGGAGCGGTCGATCACCGCCGACCGGCTCACCGCCCACCTCGAAGAGCTCGTCGCCGTCCGCGGAGCACCGGGTGTGCTCCGCAGCGACAACGGGCCCGAGTTCATCAGCGACGCGATGGCCGACTGGGCGGGTACCCGCACCGGCCTGTTCTACATTCCGCCCGGCTCGCCCTGGCACAACGGATACGTCGAATCGTTCAACAGCCGCCTCCGCGACGAGTGCCTCAACATCAACAGCTTCTACTCACTGCTGCACGCCCAGGTCGTGATCGGCGACTGGAAGACCGAGTACAACCATCAGCGTCGGCACTCATCGCTCGGCTACCTACCCCCGGCCCAGTACGCTCGGCAGTGCACCCATCAAATCGAAACCGACGACTCACAGAGCGACCGGACCGAATGAAGGGGGCGGCCCA
>NZ_JAAVUN010000081.1 GCF_012163155.1 Kocuria subflava | reverse complement strand
GGCGGATTCAAGCGGTCAGTGCAACGAGTCCTGTGAGATGAGGCAGTCACTGATCACAGGAGGATCCGGATGCAGGGCAGGCACGGTCATCTCAGCCGGGAGCAGAAGCAGCTCGCGCTCAGGCTGCACGGGAAGGGCTGGCGGCTGGTCGATATCGCGAAGGAGATCAGCTGCAGCGCGCCGCTGGTCGGCATCATGGCCCGCACCGGCAGGCACCTTGACGCCAGGCCGTTTGGGTGGGAGCCACGTCAGGGCTGTCTGACGATCGACGAGCGCGAGCAGATCCTGCTCGGGATCAATCGCGGCGATACCTTCACCGCGATCGCAGAGCAGCTGGGGCGTGCGGTGTCGACCGTCAGCCGTGAGGTGAAGCGCGGTGGGGGTCGCTGCGGCTACTCGGCGTGGCGTGGTCATGAACGTGCCCGCGATAAGGCGCGTCGACCGAAGCCGTTCAAGCTTGCGTCGGGCCGGCTGCTCGAGGAGGTCGCCAGCCGGCTGGAGCAACTGTGGTCACCTGAGGAGATCGCAGCGCGCCTACGGTTGGATCACGCCGACGACCCGGAGATGCGCGTGAGCCACGAGACGATCTACCAGTCGCTGTTCGTGCAGGGCCGAGGCGAACTGCGCCGTGAGCTGGCGCGGTGCCTGCGGTCCGGAAGAGCGGCCCGCAAGCCCCGCGGAACCACGGACGGTCGCGGCCGCATCCCCGGCATGATCATGCTCAGCGAGCGCCCCGCAGAAGCCGACGACCGCGCCGTGCCAGGCCACTGGGAAGGAGATCTCATCCTCGGCGAGGGCAGCCGCAGCGCCATCGGCACGCTCGTTGAGCGCTCGACGCGAATGACACTGCTGCTGCACCTGCCCGACGGCAAGAGCGCCGAGCAGGTCGAGGCCGCGATGCGCGCCGCAATCAGCAAGCTGCCGTCCTCATTGATTCGAACGATCACCTGGGACCAAGGCGCGGAGATGTCCAAGCACGCCGCGTTCACCATCGCCACAGGAATCCCGATCTACTTCTGCGATCCCCACTCGCCCTGGCAGCGGGGGAGCAACGAGAACACCAACGGCCTGCTGCGCCAGTACCTGCCCAAAGGCACCGACCTGAGCGTCGTCAGCCGCGAGGAGTTGGACGCGATCCAGGACAGCCTCAACGGACGCCCCCGCAAGACGCTGGGCTATCTGACACCATCAGAGAAGCTCGCAGAGTTCCTTGCGCCCACCGCTTGAAT
>NZ_JAAVUN010000080.1 GCF_012163155.1 Kocuria subflava | reverse complement strand
TGAGTGTGGGTAAGGGCCCAAGCGGGGTGCGTGTCACGGGGGTCGGGTAGGGGTCGAGGCCTCCAGGATGGGGGTGCTGAATCCAACCGTCCTCGAAGGCCTCGACGTGTCCCATGCTATGTGCGCGCCGGCGTGCGCGCTCTTCGACCTGCCCGATGTCCACGTGCTCACGATCGAGCGGCACCGCTCCTCGTTCACCCTGGTGGTCGAGACCGTGCCGTCACTGGTGGGCTGTCCGGCTTGCGGGGTGCTCGCCGTTGGCCATGGCCGGGTGGCGGTGCTGCTGCACGACCTGCCTTGCACCGGGGTGCCCGTGCGGGTGGTCTGGCGCAAACGCCGCTACCGCTGCCATGAGACGGCGTGCGAGGTGACGACCTTCAGTGAGGTCCACGAGCTGGCGGCACCGCGGGCCAAGCTCACCACCCGCGCGATTGCTTGGGCGGTGACGCAGCTGCGCTGCCACGACATCGCGGTCTCGGCCCTGGCCCAGATGCTCGGGGTCGCCTGGAACACCGTCTGGGACGCCATCACTCCGGTCATCGAGGCCCAGCTGGCCGCCGAGGACCGGCTGGCCGGGGTGAACGCCCTGGGCGTGGACGAGCACCTCTGGCGCCACGTGGGCCCACCCGGCACTGGGCTGGTCACCGGGATCGTGGACCACTCCCGCGGCGAGGACGGCCGGCCCCGGGCACGACTGCTGGATCTGGTGCCCGGGCGCACGGGGGCGGCCTACGGCGACTGGCTCATCGAGCAGGGGCCGGCGTTCACGAGCGGGATCCGCACGGCGACGCTGGATCCGTTCCACGGCTACGCCAATGCCATCCGCGACGAGCTCCCGGAGGCGATCACCGTTCTCGACGCTTTCCATGTGGTCAAGCTCGGCGGGCAGGTCGTCGATGAGGTCCGCCGCCGCGTGCAGCAGGACACTCTGGGTCACCGCGGGAGAGCCGGGGACCCGTTGTACGGGATCCGCCGCACCCTGCAGATCGGCGCCGAGCACCTGACCGAGAGGCAGGTCCGCCGACTCAACGCGAAGCTCGAGGCCGGGGACCCGCATCACGAGGTCACCCTTGCCTGGCATTGCTACCAGAAGCTGCGCGCGGTCTACCACGCCCGCCCCGAGCAGGGGCGCCGGCTCGTCGCCGAGATTCTCGGTGCCTTCCCGTCCTGTCCCATTCCGGAGATCGCCCGGCTCGGACGGACCTTACGCCGGTGGAAGGCCGCGATCCTGGCCTACTTCGA
>NZ_JAAVUN010000008.1 GCF_012163155.1 Kocuria subflava | reverse complement strand
GCGCCCCGCCGGGGGGGGGGGGGGCGCGCCCCCGGCAACAGCAGCCAAGGGAACAGCGGCGAGGCCGCCCCCCCCCCCCCCCCGCGCCCGGGCGCAGGGGCCGGACACTGCTGTCTCGACAACGACGACGGTCGGGCCCTCCGCAGGACGCCAAGCAATGCAGTCCAGGGAGGGCCCGACCGTCGTCGAACTCAGTGAGTGATGTGACCCGACTCCGGTGGCCGAGCGATACGTCCGATCAGGCCTCGAAAGGCTTGACCGTGAGGATCTCCACGGAGATTTCCTTGCCGTTGGGGGCCTGGTAGCTCACGGTGTCCCCGGACTTGTGACCCTTGACGGCGGAACCGATGGGGGAGTGGTCGGAGAAAACTTCCATGTCGGAGTCGCCCACCAGGTCCTCGGCAACCTCACGGGAACCCAGCAGGAAGGTCATCTCGTTGCCGGCCACCTTGGCGGTGACCACCATGCCAGATTCGGCAACGCCGTCGTCGGCGGCCTTTTCGCCAACCACTGCGTTGTCCAGCAGAGCAGTCAGGTGGGCAATGCGGCCCTCGTTCTTCCCCTGCTCCTCACGGGCGGCGTGGTAACCACCGTTCTCCTTGAGGTCACCTTCCTCACGGGCGGCCTCAATGCGGTCCACGATTTCCTGGCGGTAGGGCCCGGAGATGTGGTCGAGTTCCTTCTTGAGGCGGTCGTAGGCCTCATGGGTCAGCCACGCGCCCTGGGTTTCGGGGGTCTCAGGCACAGTTGCCTTCTCTCTGGTCTTCAGGTGTTTCCGTTGGTCATCAGGCACGGCCGCAGGGGCGTGACGCCCGGGCGGTCTTGCTCCGGGAGGGTGCACACCGGCAGCCACGGCCGTGTTCTCAGACACAATAGTCTAACGGATATGGCGTGATCACCAGCACTGCTACGGTTCACGCCGTCTCAAGCAGCCCTGCCGTGAACCGTGGATCCAGGCCTCAGTCGATCACCCAACACTGGGTGACTTGAGCGGAATTCGCCTGGTTGGTGGTCCGGATTTCCACCCGGTGCGCACTGGTTCGTCCCACCACCAGGTCCGGGTCCACGTGGCCGATGGTGGTTTCCGTGTAGCCCACCACGGCGTAGTTCTGGTTCAGTGCTTCCACACCACAGCGGACGACGTCGTCGGGGTTCTTGGTGACCTCAAAATCGGCTGTGATCTGGGATGCGGAGGCCAGCTCGAAGCCGACGTCCTTGGTGGCGGGGCGATTGGAACCGGCCACCAAAATCCAGATCACAAAAGCACTGGCCACCAGCGTGCCTGCCACCAGAACCCACAACAGTGATCGTTTGGTGGGCTTGCGGCGCGCCGGGCGCGCGTACCGCTGTTGCAACCGACGTTCGGCATCCCGGCCGACGTCCATGGACGACGACCCCCCCGCCGCGTTCCGTGACGGGGTGCCCGCGGGCACGGTGGGTTCCGTGTTGGTGGTGGGGTCGGTGGGCATGGATCCAGTCTAGGTGCCGTGAGGGGCCGGGTGTGCGGCGCGTAGAATGGTCGGCAGTGCCTGCTGGTGCCAACTGCGCACCGGCCCACCCGTCACCACCCGTCCGCGTTCGGCGGACCATGAAGGAGATGTTCCTTGCCGACGTATGCTGACCTGCGCCTGTTGGCTGTCCACGCGCACCCTGACGATGAATCATCCAAGGGTGCCGGGACCATGGCCCACTACCGTCGTTTGGGGGTTGAGGTCATGGTGGCCACCAACACCGGCGGGGAACGCGGGGACATCCTGAACCAGGCCATGGAAGGTGTTCCGCACGCAGAGCGTGATCTGGCCGGCTACCGGCGCTCCGAAATGGCTGAGGCTGCTGACATCCTGGACATCCAGCACCGGTGGATGGGCTTCACGGACTCCGGTCTTCCGGAAGGGGATCCTCTGCCGCCACTGCCGTGGGGCTGCTTTGCCCTGCAGCCGGTGGAGATCGCCGCGGCCCCACTGGTCAAGTTGGTGCGTGATTTCAAGCCGCACGTGATCCTGACGTATGACGAAAACGGCGGGTACCCGCACCCGGACCACATCCAGACCCACAACGTGGCCATGCACGCCTGGAAGACCGCGGGAGATCCAGAGGCCTATCCGGATCTGGGTGAGGCCTGGGAACCGCTGAAGATCTACTACGACAAAGCCTTCAGTCCGGAACGATTTGTGGCCCTGCACGATGCCATGCTGGAACGCGGCCTGGAATCTCCGTTTGCGGAGCGGATCGCGCGCATGTTGGAGGCACAGGATGCCGAGGGCAACACGGCTGCCTTGGGCAAACACCCCACCACCACCAAGGTCTTCTGCCCGGAGTCCTTCACCGTCCGCGAGGACGCCCTGCGCTGCCACGCAACCCAGGTGGCCCCTGACTCCATGTTCTTTGCCGTTTCCCCCGAGTTCCAGGCGGCTGCCTGGCCGTGGGAGGACTACGTTCTGGCTGATTCCCGGGTTGAGGCCGTGGCCCCGGAGACCTGCCTGTTCGAGGGCATCGTGGACCAGATTGCCCCCGTGCCCGATTACGCTCCACAACCGGACTGGCAGATCTGAGCCACTCGCTTGGAGCAGCCGATGTCCATCCCCAAAGTTCCGAAAGCCGAGTGACTCACCATGTTGTCCGTGTTCCTGGAGACCACCCCGCCCGCTGACCCCAACCAGCTCATGCCGGGTTTGGAGCCTGAACAGGTCAGCCCAGGTGTGATCGGGTTTTTCGCCACGTTTTTTGTGGTGGTGGCACTGACTGCCTTGATCCTGGACTTCATGCGTCGGCAGCGCCGCTTGCGGTACCGCCTGGCCTACGCCGCTGAGCAGGAGGCCCAGGAGAGGCAGGGTTCACCTGCCGGTGAGGGCGCGCAGCAGACCGCCACGACGACGACGCCTGCGCCCGCCACCACCTCAGACGGTTCCGGGCAGAAGCCCAACTCCGGCGGGTCGGAACCCGGTTCCGGGGTGTAGCCCTGATTTGGGCATGGAAAAGGGCAGGTCCGTTGAGTGGATCTGCCCTTTTCCATGCCCGAACCCTTGAGCGCCTGGTCACCCCAGCATGGCGAACATGATCGCAATGTAGTGGCAGATGAATCCCACCACGGTCCAGGTGTGGAAGACCTCATGGAAGCCAAAAGTGCGCGGGGCCAGGATGGGCCACTTGAGCGCGTAGGTGACCGCACCTGCAATGTAAGCAAGTCCACCGACCGCCAACATGATGGTGGCCACGGGCTGCACCGGCCAGAACTGCGGCAGATAAGCCACGGCAATACAGCCCATGACCACGTACAACGGCGTGTAGAGCCAACGCGGTGCATTCATCCACACCAGCCGGAAGGCCACCAGGCCGATGGCCGAACCCCAGATGATGGACAGCAGGATGGTGGGGTCAGGCATCAACGCAATGGCGGCCGGCGTGTAGGTGCCGGCAATCAACAGGGCAATGTTGGTGTGGTCCAAGCGGCGTAGAACAGCGGTGACCCGCGGGGACCAGTAGCTGCGGTGGTAGATCCCGGAGACGCCGAACAGAAGCAACCCGGTGACACCAAAAACGGCGCAGGCCACCCGCAATTCCACGGTGGGGGCCAGGATCATGGCCACCAGAACCATCACAAAGGCAATGGGGGTGAAACCGGCGTGGATCCAACCGCGCCAACTGGGTTTGCGGGGCACCGGTGGGTGGGCAAGTGTTGAACCGAGCTTGTGCAAGAACGGTGAGCGGGCCACGGTTTCCAGCACGTCAGGGATCACGGGAGCAACCCGTCGTGGGCGCTTGGTGGTGCGCTGAGATGCGCGAGCATGTTCGGTCACGGGAACCTCCTTGAGGAAAGTAAGTGGGACCCGGGGGATCATCAAGAATTCTAGGTCCCCAACTTGGGTGCCGCCTGGGATTGCGGGACGTGATGTTCTGGGGCAGGCGCTAGATTTGTACTGGCTGATCCGCACACAGATGTCAGGAGGGTGGCGTGGCCAAAGCTCGACCCATCTACCGGCTCTATGAGCAGCGTCTTGCCGCTGACCTGGATCAAGACCGGTTGCCCCACCATGTGGGTGTGCTGGTGGACGGCAATCGGCGGTGGGCCAAACAGTCCGGTGGGTCCACGGAGGACGGTCACCGTGCGGGTGCGGAGAAGATCATCGAGTTCCTGGGATGGTGCCGGGACCTGGAGATCCCCGTGGTCACCCTGTACGTGCTCTCCACGGAGAATCTGAAGCGCCCCGCTGCTGAGCTGGGACCGCTCCTGGAGATCATCACGGGCCTGACCCAGCGGCTGCAGGAAGAGGGTATTTGCCGTGCGCAGCCGGTGGGGGCCTTGGACCTACTGCCCCAGCCGTTGCGGGATCGCCTGGAAACCCTGCGGGTGGTCACCAAGGACAACGAGGGCCCCCATCTGAACATTGCCGTGGGCTACGGCGGACGCCAAGAGATCGTGGATGCCGTCAAGGAGATCTTCACGGAGGCCCTGGACCGCGGGGAGGATGTCCGCGATTTGGTGTCCTCCTTGTCTGCCGAGCACATTTCGGAACACCTTTACACCCGCGGCCAACCGGATCCTGACCTCTTGATCCGCACCTCCGGTGAGCAGCGGCTCTCCGGGTTCCTGATGTGGCAGTCCGCCTATTCGGAGTACTACTTCTGTGAGGCCCTGTGGCCGGATTTCCGCTACGTGGACTTCCTGCGTGCCTTGCGGGACTACGCATCCCGCAAACGTCGATTCGGCGGCTGAGCACACCCCCGTCTGCGCGTGTGCCCTGAGTCACATCCCTGTAATTCACGGGGCGTTCACGTGTCAGGCACTGGGGGCAGTCGTGTGCCATGTCACCGTGGGATCAGGCGGCCGGTGACCGACGCCGGTTGTCCTCACCCAACAAAGGGCGCCGCGATGACCAGCAATCACGTAGACCACAAGCTCGATGCCGCAGCTCAGCACGGTGACACCTGGCAGGCCTCCACCCACCAGGTGTCCTCCGTACAAACGCCTGCGGTGACCGCACCGCGGGCCGGCGTGAAGTCCTACGTGGTGGACACCTCCGTGCTCCTCTCCGATCCTCGCGCCGTCTTGCGTTTTGCCGAACACGACGTCGTTCTGCCCGTGGTGGTGATCACCGAGTTGGAGGGCAAACGCCATGACCCCGAGCTGGGCTATTTTGCCCGCAAGGCATTGCGTCTGCTGGACCAACTGCGCGTGGAACACGGCAACCTGAACCGCCCTTTGCCGCTGGGGGATGAGGGGGGTCGTCTGATGGTGGAGCTCAACCACGTGGCCGAGACCGTGCTGCCGTTGAGCTTCCGGCTCAAGGACAATGATTCCCGCATCCTGGCCGTGGCCAAGAACCTGGCGGATGAAGGCCATGACGTCTGCGTGGTCTCCAAGGACCTCCCCATGCGCGTCAAGGCATCTGCATTGGGCCTGGATGCTGATGAATACCGCGCGGAGTGGGTGACCGGGGGCCACACCGAATACACGGGAGTGGAGGAATTGGAGGTCCACGACGACGTCGTCGCTGCCCTGTACGCCCAAGAGTCCGTGGCCATCGATCAATCTGCCGGGCTACCGGCCAACTGTGGACTGGTGCTGCACTCACCGCGCGGCAATGCCCTGGCCCGGGTCCGGGCCGATGGAAACACACGTGTGGTGCGGGGTGACCGTGAAGTGTTCGGCGTGGTGGGGCGCTCGGCGGAACAGCGCCTGGCCATTGACGTCTTGACGGACCCGGCGGTGGGGATCGTCTCCCTGGGAGGGCGGGCCGGCACCGGCAAATCGGCGTTGGCCCTGTGTGCGGGGCTGGAAGCCGTGCTGGAACGTCAGGAACACCGCAAGATCATCGTGTTCCGTCCGCTCTACGCGGTGGGCGGTCAGGAGCTGGGCTACCTGCCCGGCACCGAGGACGAAAAAATGAACCCCTGGGGCCAAGCCGTCTACGACACCTTGGGTTCCGTGGTCTCCGAAAACGTCATGACTGAGGTGAGCTCACGCGGTTTGATCGAGGTGCTGCCGCTGACCCACATCCGCGGACGGTCCCTGCATGACGCCTGGGTGATTGTGGACGAGGCCCAATCCCTGGAGAAGAACGTGCTGCTGACCGTGCTCTCCAGAATCGGGCGGAACTCCAAAGTGATCCTGACTCACGACGTCGCACAGCGCGACAACCTGCGCGTGGGGCGCCACGACGGTGTCACGGCCGTGGTGGAAGCGCTCAAGGGTCAGGCCTTGTTCGGGCACGTCACGTTGACGCGCTCCGAGCGCTCGCCGATCGCCGCGCTGGTCACGGAAGTGCTGGAACGTGCTGAGGTGTGAGATCTGTGCGGTACGGCCGCAGGCACAGCCAGATTCCTGAAAGCACGGCGGCCCAGACCGGGAAGGTGGCCACCCGTTCCAGTGACGGTGGGCCATTGAACACCACAGCAGGCACCTCACCTGGCTCGGTGAGGTGGGCGGCAAATATGGATGGCGCGGAGGTGAACGTCCACAACAGCAACCCAGCCAGGATCACCACCACCGCCCATTCCCATGCCGGTGCCGACCGCGGGTTGTGTGGAATCAGGGCCAGCAGAAGGGGCCCCACCCACACCCAGTGGTGCTCCCAGGAAATCGGGGAGATCAGCAGCATGACCAAAGCGCCGATCACGGTGGCGCTGAAGGCGTCACCCGCACGGGACACCCGTCGGATTCCCAGTGCTCCGCCCACCAGCACTGTCAGAACCAGGACCACCCACAGGGGACTGGCCCAACCGTCCGGGAGGTTGAGCATGTGCAGGGAACCATTGAGGGAGAGGTTGGAAATTCGTGCGTCCTCGCCCACTCGGCTGGTCTGCCACAACTGGGAGGTGAAGTAGTCCCAGACCTCGCGCGGGAGGAACACCGCAGAGATCACCACGGTGGTTGCCAACCCCAGGACCATGCCCGCAATGGTGCACCACCGGCCCTGCACCAGGGGGACCAGTCCCATGGCTGCGGGCGTGACCTTGAACCCGGCGGCAAATCCGGTCAGCACACCGGTGCCCCACGTGTGCTCCCGCTGCCTGCCCAGGTCCCACAGGATCAGCAGCGCCAAGGCTATGTTGACCTGCCCGAACACCAGGGTGAAGCTCACCGGGTACAGGTTCCACAACACGCCGTAGACACCAAGGAACGCCAAGACGCTCACCACAGGAGTGGATCCGAACCAGGCGCGTGAGAACGGTGCCAGGTGCAAGATCACCAGTACGTATAGCCCCAGCAATGCCACGCCGAACACGGCTGTGATGCTCCAGGCCTGCTCCAAGGTCATGCCGCCCAAGGGGTAGAACATGAGGGCTGACAGCGGTGGATAGGTGAATGGAAGCTCCAGACTGCCCACGGAAACCAGTGAGGGAGCGTAGAGCTCCTGGGTGTTGGGGTTCACTCCGTGCAGCACCTGGGCTGCTCGCCAGTACACACGCATGTCCAGGCCCGGTGAGTCCCTGACCGTCAACAGATAGGTCGATGCCAGGGCGGTGACCACCACGTAGCTGACCAGCAAGGCACAGATGGTGGACCAGGAGATTCGGGGAGAGAGGGAAACCAATCGATGCGACCGGGACATGGGGGCCTTCGGATCATCACACAGGAGGGGAAATTGGGTATCGGGACGCCCGCAGTTGCATGACCAATCATTGGGGGACCCGTGGGTCAGCTTAATGGGCTACGGCCCAGGACCTCATACGTCAGGGGCTTGCGTGACCTGCCACGGGACATGGTGGGAAACATCCGTGAGGTTGAAGGAGACCGGTGTGAACAAGTCATCCAGCATGTAGTCGTCCACGGCCTCGATCCGCAGCCGGTGCCCGGCACCACTCAGCGGCCCTTCCAAAACGGTGGAGGCCACACAGATCCCCGTCTGGTCATCCACCACCACCTCTGAGGGCGCAGGGACCAACGGATGGCCTGGCTCCACGGGCTGGTAGGTGATCCGAGGTGTCACGGTGGCGGTACGGACGGTGCGCCCGGCGTCGTCATGCAGGACCCGGACGTCACTGATGGCCGCGGGCAGTTGTTGGGCTGCCAGGTACGGGGCCACAGGCTTGGGTCCCACCATCTCCACCGGGTCCAGCACTGCCTGCCAGCGGCCACCTCCGAACACGGGGTCACCATAGGCGGCCTCCGGGCGGCGTTCCACCAGACCGGAGCGGCGGTAGACAGGGGCCACCAACGACGGCGGCAGGAGCCATGAGTCCGGACGGGAAGCCACGTAGAAATCCTGCAGAGAGGTGCCGATGTCCGTGGACGTGTAGAGAGGATGCCCGTCCAGGGTTTCCACGCGCAGATCCTTGGGGCGTCGGACCCAGGCTCGGATGGGCGATGGCACGCGGTCCTGTTTGGCTCCCATGGAGGAGTCCCGTATGGGGGCTCCGGTGGCATCCCGGTCGGAGGCCGGGAGCAACCACTGCAGTGTGAAGCGGATGGTGTTCCAGCGCCAGGGCGAGGATCTGCACAGTGCGGCGAACTCCTGGGGGTCGTTTCCCGGGGCTGCAGTGGGGCGACCGTACGGTCCGATGCTCATGGGACCAGTCTAAAGACCTCCACATCCAGCGTGGGTGGTTAACACTTGGGTGACCTTTCCACTGAAGGCTGACGTGGAGTGGGCTGCGGGGTCGCCCCGGACTACCGTGGTGCCCATGGGTGATTACTTGATGCTCCATGCATCGGACGGGGGAGTGGGCAGCTTGATGGCCACGTTCTTTGTCCTGCTCACCCTCACGTCCCTGGCTCTGATCTCCGCCTGGTTGCTCTACGTGGATCTGCGCGAACACCGGCTCCCGGGGGCCGTGGTCAGACCCACATGGGTGGGGGCGGGGATCCTGTTGACCGCTGCCGCTCTGCTCTCCGGCGAGCCCACCCGCATTGTGGGCATGGTGCTGGGATCAATGGGAATGTGGCTGTTGTACCTCCTGCTGCATCGAGCCTCCCGTGGAGCCCTGGGGCTGGGTGACGTCCGCTTGGCCGGCCTGCTGGGCACGGTCTTGGGCTTCGCATCCATGTGGAACGTTTTGTGGGGTGTGGTTCTTGGTTTTGTGGTGGGTGGGGTGATCGCCGTGTTCCTGCTGATCAGCAAGCGGGCCAAGGCCACGGACCGGGTACCGTTCGGACCTGCCATGCTGGTGGGCGCTGCCCTTGCGCTGGTTCTGGTGTGACAACATCCTTGATGCCAGGTCCTTGATCCTCCGTCAGACAGGAGCACCCATGCCCACCCCTGACTTCATCCTTGAGCTGCGCGAAAAGATCGGCCACGCCCTGCTGTGGTTGCCAGGTGCCACCGCAGTGGTGCTCAAAGGAGACCACGTGCTGTTGGGCCGCCGTTCGGACAACGGCCGGTGGACTCCCATCACGGGCATTGTTGACCCCGGGGAAGATCCTGCGGTGACGGCTGTGCGTGAATGCCAGGAGGAAACCGGGGTGACCTGTGTGGTGGAGGGCCTGGCGATGGTGAAAGCAGGCCGGGAGATGGAATTCCCCAACGGCGACCGGTGCACTTTCCTTGACCATGCCTTCCGGTGCCGCTGGGTCAGCGGCGACCCGGTGGTCAACGACGACGAATCCACGGACGTCCGCTGGTTCCCTCTGAACGATTTGCCGGAGATCCGGGAGGACCTCTTGGAACGAATCGCCGTGGCCGTGGAGTTCGATGGCCGCACTAGGTTTGTCACGGACCCGGACGGAACCGTCTCGTCATGAACGCGGGCGGGTAGCTGCCGGCCAGCCCTGCTGCCTGACACCCGCCGAACAGCGAGTTCTTCCGCTCATTGCTCCCTCCATCTGCTCAGAAGCGATTTGTGCCGCCCATCAGAGCTGATGGGCGGCACAAATCGCTTCTGGGCCGGTCAGTACCGGTGGAACTTGCTGCTCAGCGAAGAGCGTTGGCGTTTCGCAGGTTTGAGCGCGCCATGGACACGGCCTCTCCCGCACCTCGGTTGAGCACGATCTTGCTCATGGCCGTGGCAAAGCCGAACACCTGATCCCCGGTGATCTTGGGCGGCATGGACAGAGCATTGGGATCTGTGATGACCTCCACCAGTGACGGTCCGTTGTGCGCCAAGGCGGACTTGAGCGCGCCTTCCACATCCTTGGCCTTGACCACCCTCTGGGCGTGGAACCCCAGAGCCTCTGCCACTTTGGCGTAATTTGCGTCCGGGACGTCCACGCCGAAGTCCGGCAGGCCGTCCACAAGCATTTCCAGCTTGACCATGCCCAAGGTGGAGTTGTTGAAGACCACCACGTTGACCGGCAGTTGGTACATGGCCGCTGTGACGAGCTCGCCCATCAGCATGGAAAGGCCACCGTCCCCGGACATGGAGATCACCTGCCGGCCGGGGTGGGAAACCTGCGCGCCAATGGCATGAGGAAGCGCATTGGCCATGGAACCGTGCAAATAGGAACCGATCACCCTGCGCGTACCGAGAGGACGGATGTAGCGTGCGGACCATACATTGCACATGCCCGTGTCAGCTGTGAAGACGGCGTCTTCTGCAGCCACCTGGTCCAGTACGTCCGCAACGTATTCGGGGTGAATGGGTTGCAGCCGCTTCACGTTGCGGGTGTAGGCACCCACCGCGTGATTCATGAGCTTGTCGTGGCGCTTGAGGGTCTTCGTGAGGAAACTCTGATCCTTCTTGGGTTTGATCAGAGGCAACAATGCCTGGACTGTGGGCAACACGTCCCCCTGCAGGGGATATTGCACATCGGTTCGGCGTCCCAGCACCGCAGGGTTGCGGTCCACCTGGATGGTGGTGGTTTCAGGCAGGAACTGGTCGTAGGGGAAATCCGTGCCCAACATGATCATGACGTCGGCATCCTGGAGGCCTTCGGCAGCAGCTCCGTATCCGAGAAGCCCTGTCATGCCGACGTCGAACGGGTTGTCGTACTGGATGGCGTCCTTGCCGCGCAGGGAGTGGCCCACGGGTGCTGCCAGTGCTTCAGCCAGTGCCATGACCTCGGCGTGCGCGCCGCGCACGCCGTCGCCGGCAAAGATGGCCACCTTCTTGGCATCGTTGAGCACCTGGGCAATTTCCTGGATGCATTCGGGGTTCGGCACCGTGGTTGCAGCCATCACCGGTGTCCAGTGGGGGGTCTTGGCGGTGGCGTCCTGGTCGGCCACGTCCCCGGGTAGTGTCACAACGGCCACGCCGTTGAGGCTTGTGGCGTGCTGAATGGCAGAGCGGACCACGCGCGGGGCCTGATCTGTGGTGGAGATCAGCTCGCTGTATACGGAGCACTCATTGAAGAGTCGATCAGGGTGGGTTTCCTGGAAGAAGGACTGTCCGATTTGAACGGACGGAATGTGTGAGGCGATGGCCAACACGGGTGCACCGGAACGCTGGGCGTCGTAAAGCCCGTTGATCAGGTGCAGGTTTCCCGGGCCGCAAGATCCCGCACATACAGCCAACTCACCGGTCAACTGCGCCTCAGCGGCAGCAGCAAAGGCAGCAGCCTCCTCATGGCGCACGTGAATCCAGTCGATTCCACCTTTCTTGCTGCCACCGGTCTGGCGGACGGCATCCACAATGGGGTTGAGGCTGTCGCCCACGATCCCGTAAATACGCTTGACACCTGCTTGCTGCAGCTGGGCCACGAGTTGTTCGGCGAGTTTCATGGATGCCTCCTGTGATCACTGACCCGGGAACATCCCAGGCCAGAACGAGCTCACTGGTCATGGTAGGTCCGGATCATCAGCTGAAACGCTTGATGAGGTGTTCCTCTGGTCACTGCCCTCCATCTGCTCAGAAGCGATTTGTGCCGCCCATCAGAGCTGATGGGCGGCACGAATCGCTTCTGGGCCGGTCAGTACCGGTGGAACTCGCTGCTCAGCGACGATTTCAGGAGTTGGGTCCTGTCATGGTGGTGACATCCAGAGCGGCGTCCAACTGCTCCTCGGTCAGGTTCTCGCCGTCCACGTAACCCAGCTCCACGGTGGCCTCACGCACGGTGACCTTGTTGGCCACGGCGTGCTTGGCGATCTTGGCTGCGGCCTCGTACCCGATGGCCTTGTTCAGCGGGGTGACGATCGACGGCGAGGCCTCGGCCAAGAAGCGGCAACGCTCCTGGTTGGCGGTCAAACCGTCAATCATCTTCTCCGCCATCACGGTGGAAGTGTTGGCCAGCAGGCGGATGGACTCCAGCAGGTTGGCAGCCATGACCGGGATGCCCACGTTCAGTTCAAACGCACCGTTGGTGGAGGACAGTGCCACCGTGGTGTCGTTGCCGATCACCTGGGCAGCCACCTGGATGGCGGCCTCACAGATCACGGGGTTGACCTTGCCGGGCATGATGGAGGAGCCCGGCTGCAGGTCCGGGATGGCGATTTCGCCAAGACCGGTGTTGGGCCCGGAACCCATCCAACGCAGATCGTTGTTGATCTTCATGTAGGAGTAAGCAATGGTTCGCAGCTGACCGGATGCCTCCACCAAACCGTCACGGTTGGCCTGGGCCTCAAAGTGGTTGCGGGCTTCCGTGATGGGCAGCCCGGTTTCGGCAGCCAGCAGCTCGATCACCCGTGCGGAGAAGCCGGCGGGGGTGTTGATGCCCGTGCCCACGGCGGTGCCGCCCAGGGGAACCTCCGCCACGCGGGGCAGGGATGCGTTGACGCGCTCGATGCTGTAGCGCACCTGCGCGGCGTAGCCACCGAACTCCTGACCCAGGGTCACGGGTGTGGCGTCCATCAGGTGGGTGCGCCCGGACTTGACGACGTCCTTGAACTCCTCGGCCTTCTTCTCCAGCGACGCTGCCAGAGTCTCCATGGCCGGAATCAGTTCGTGGGACAACGCCGCGGTGACAGCCACGTGCACGGAGGTGGGGAAGACGTCGTTGGAGGACTGAGAGGCGTTGACGTGGTCATTCGGGTGGACCTCGGTGCCGGTGGACTCCAAGGACCGGGTGGCCAGCGTTGCCAGGACCTCGTTGGTGTTCATGTTGGAGGAGGTGCCGGAGCCGGTCTGGAACACGTCAATGGGGAAGTGCTCGTCGTAATCACCGGAAGCAACCAGGTCAGCGGCGTCCTGGATGGCCTGCGAGCGCTCGGCATCGAGCACGTTCAGTTCCTGGTTGGCCTGAGCTGCGGCCTTCTTGACCTGGGCCAGGGCCTTGATGTGCTGGCGCTCCAGGGTCTTGCCGGAAATCGGGAAGTTCTCTACGGCGCGCTGGGTCTGGGCCCGGTACAAGGCGTTGACCGGAACCTTCACCTCACCCATGGTGTCGTGTTCGATACGGAATTCAGCGTTGTTGTCAGCCATGACACCAGTCTATGGCCCGGACCACATTCGTGACGACGCGCAGGCCGCCGTCGTCGTCATCCAGCCCACCGAGACCTCCGAAAAAGCCCTCTCTAGAGCCGTTGCCGGGACTTGTCGGAGGTTTCGGCGGGAAGGGGGTGGGGAGAGGGGCGGGAGGCTCAGTCCAGTTCCAGCCAAGCCCCGTGGCCGTAGACCAGCTCGGCCTTGCCGTGACCAAGGTGGTAGAAGAGGCCCACGATCGCCACGTCCCCGCGGGAGACCGCCGCTGCAATGGAACGCGACTGGTCCAAGATTCGCTCGGCCACGATCCGGACGTTCTCAATGACCATCTCGTTGACGGAATCCCGCCCGGTGCGGTGACCGTCCAACACCGCTGGGGTGATGCGTTCGATCAAGGATCGCTGGAAACCGGCAGGCAGGTTCCCGCTGTCCACGGCTTCCTTGGTGGCGGTGACCGCGCCGCAGGAGTCGTGTCCCAGGATCACGATCAGCGGGACCTTGAGCACCTCCACTGAATATTCCAGTGTGCCCAGGACGGCGTCAGCCACCACCTGGCCGGCCGTACGCACCACAAAGGCATCGCCCAGCCCCAGGTCAAAGATGATTTCTGCGGCCAGCCGGGAATCAGAGCAACCAAAAATGGTGGTGAACGGGTGCTGGGACTGGGTCAGCGATTCACGCCGACTGACATTCTGGTTGGGGTGCTCGGAGTGGCCCTCCACAAACCGCGCGTTGCCGGCCCGCAACTTCTCCCAGGCCTGCTGCGGGGTCAGTGGGCGCTCGGCCCCGTAACCCAGGGGTTCTTCCGGAGTGGGGATGCGCGTGCCGTCAGATGCGTACTCAGTGGAGTTGCTGTCCTGGGTGGCCGCACTGTTCTGGATGGAGTCGCTGTCCTGCACGGTGGGATCTTGCTGGCTCACGGACGGCTCCTGACACTAGGCGATACGGATTACAGAATGTCATGCGGATGGGCTGGCCGCAGGTGTGGCCGGTGTTTGTTGAGCCTCGACCACGGACTGCGCCACGTGATCGAACTCCGCATCCGACCCCGTGCCCGTGAGCACCACGGTGCTGTCCTCCACCTTACCCACCCAGGAGCGCGTGACCTGGCCGCGGTCGTTTTCCTTCTGGTGCATCTCCCACTCGATGCCGTGGGCTTCGCGGGACCCGGTAGCCGGGGCCTGATCCACCACGTCAGCCACCCACGTGGGGTTGGCCTGATCGGTCTGGATCAGTTCGACGAACCGTGACGACGGCGTCACCCACCCCGCCTCCCAGCGATCCACCCCGTCAGCGGTGTTGCCCTGCCACCGGGCAAAGTTGGGGCTGTAACCGTCTCCCAGATCTGGGGCCAGGGGCGTGAACGCTGCGACGTCGGAAGCATAGGCAGCTTCCTGCGCCACATTGACGTCCGGGCGGTAGGTCTGACCGTCCGGACGTGGTTGCAGCAAGAAGAACGGGAGGGCCAACAGCACCAGTACCGCCATGGAAATCAGCATGGCACGGGCCGGGGCATGGACACGTTGTGCCTGCTTGGCCGTGATCTGAGGCGTGAACTGCTGATCGGCTGGTTCAACCGGCTGAGCTTGCGGGTCGAGGCGCTCAGTGCTCTGGGGATTCTGCTGACTCACGGGCTCCATTGTGCCCCCAAAGTTCAGCTCACCCGTCCCACGCAGTGGTGGGCCGCCGCAACACCTACAAGGCCGGCGGTCTCGCGGTTACTCTGGTGGATGAGGTCGACGACGAGGTCGCCCCACACGCACCGAAGGTGAGGAAAGCTGTGCCCCAGCAGACAAAGTCCACCAACGCTCCCGATCGCAACCTGGCCATGGAACTGGTCCGCGTGACCGAGGCTGCCGCCATTGCCGCAGGTCACTGGGTGGGTGCCGGAGACAAGAACAGCGCCGACGGTGCGGCCGTGGATGCCATGCGCGCCTTTTTGTCCACCGTGGATTTCAACGGGACCGTGGTGATCGGTGAGGGTGAAAAGGACGAGGCCCCCATGCTCTTCAACGGTGAGCAGGTGGGGGAGGGCTCCGGTGCGGCATCTGACATTGCTGTGGACCCGATTGACGGTACTCGCCTGACTGCGTTGGGCATGAACAACGCCCTGTCCGTGATTGCTGTGGCTGATGGCGGTTCCATGTTTGACCCGTCGGCGGTGTTCTACATGGAGAAGCTGGTGGTGGGGCCGGAGGCAGCTGATTTTGTGGACCTGCGCCTGCCGGTCAAGCAGAACCTGCACCTGGTGGCCCGCGCCAAAGGTGTGCCCGTCAACCAGCTGACCGTCTGTGTTTTGGACCGTCCGCGGCACTCTGACCTGGTGGATGAGATCCGGAAGACGGGGGCCCGCACGCGCATGATTCTGGACGGCGACGTCGCCGGAGCCATTGCGGCCTGCCGTGAAGGCACCGGTGTTGACGTGATGATGGGCACCGGCGGGACCCCTGAGGGCATTGTGACCGCCTGCGCCGTCAAGGCCACGGGTGGTGTGATCCAGGGCCGGTTGGCACCCATGAACGACGACGAACGAGAAAAGGCCACTGCTGCAGGTTTGAACGTGGAGCAGGTGTTGACCACTGAGGATTTGGTCACCTCGGACAACTGCTTTTTTGCGGCCACGGGAATCACCGACGGCGATCTTCTGCGCGGTGTCCGCTATCAAGGCCAGAAAATCACCACCCAGTCCTTGGTGATGCGTTCCCACTCCGGAACGGTCCGCGTGGTGGAGGGTGAGCACGTTGCCGCCAAGTGGGAGAAGTACGCCCGCAACTGACGGCGGCGGGGCCGGGGTCTGAGCAACCGACGTGCACGCATACACTGTTGCCCCAAGAGTTCTGTGTACTCCGGCTGCCCCAGGCCGTGAGGCCCATTCACCATTCAAAGGAATACGCGCGCTGTGGCTTTGACTGTCAGTTCCAGCCTGAACCAGAAAACGTGGGATGCCACGGTTCGGGTCACCGGAGGCCATCCCCATCAGCTGTGGGGTATTGGGGCCGTTCAACAATCGGCTGAAGGCACACAACTCACGGTGGACCGAGTTCTGATTCGAGATGCCGATGAACGCATGGTGGGTTACGCCCAATTGTTGGTCCGCCAGGAGAACGGCAGCATCCATGCCGAGGCCCAGCAGGCGCACGTGAACAAGCCCACCATGGTTCCCGCGTTCATG
This sequence comes from Kocuria subflava, assembly GCF_012163155.1. GTDB lineage: Bacteria > Actinomycetota > Actinomycetes > Actinomycetales > Micrococcaceae > Kocuria > Kocuria subflava. The sequence continues at coordinate 90,311 of NZ_JAAVUN010000008.1, read as the reverse complement.
CAGAAATTGGCCGATTACGCCCATGACCGGTATGAGACCGAATCCATCACGTTGAGCGTGGACACCCCCGCCGCTGAGCCCCTCACCCAGGCCTTGACGCAGCGTGGCTGGGCGCGCCAAGGCTCAGTCGAGACGGATGCTGCAGGCCCCAAACGATTGCGTGTTCCCCTGGGCGCGGCTGACACGGCGCTGTCCTCGCGCCTTTCGCCGTCGACCTTGGACCGGTGCCGGGCGGGGTTGAAGGTCTCCGATGTGGCGGTCCGTGAAATCACCGCGACCTCAGGTGGTGTGCGGGCTGTGGGGTTGAAAACCGGGCAGATCAACCATCTGCTCAAGGACCTGGGGCAGGACTCCCTGCTTCTGGTGGCGGCTCAGGAACGCCCGGACGAGCAGCCCGAGGCTCTGGGTTACCTGTGGTTTGTGCACACCGTGAACATGGCCATGCTCTACCGCGTGGGCTTCACCCGCAAGGCCCGGGATCTGGGGATCGACGACGCCCTGTTGCTGACCGGTGCCGTGGAGCTGCAGAAGCGCGGGGTGCAGCGCATGGATGGTGGGGAGTCCTCGGACAAGGACGTGCCCACCGTGGTGCGTGAACTGGCGGACCGCGAACGAACCGTGCTGGGCACATGGCGCAAGGAATCGGTGCCGGTACAGCAGGTTGAGGCTGCCCCCGCACCCGCTGAACCCAAGAAGCGCGGCTTGTTCGGACGCAAGAAGAAGGTGCAGGAACCAGCACCTGAGCCGCAGAAACAGCCGGAACCGCCACAGCGCGTGGACGAGGTGCGCCAGCAGGTCAGCGAGGACCTTGGTATTGAAACCACGGGCATCACTCCCGCCCAGTCACACCTGGCGTTGGGGGGAGGACAGGCGAGTTCATCCCTCTCCGGCTCCAACGGTCAACCGGAGCAGAACAACACATCGCTGGCTGCGGCGGACCAGTCGCCGCAGGTCAGGGCCGGTGCTGCCACCGGCACGGGGGTTGCGGACAACCCCCGCACCGTGGCCGATACCGACCCTGCCACCGACAGCACGCCTGGTACAACGGCTGAGGCCAGAACTGTTGGTCAGGCCAGCGCCGCCCATCAGGCAAGAACAGCCGATCAAGCCAGCACTGCCAATCGGCCCGGTACCACCAATTCGACCGCAAGCGAACATGAGACCCCGAACGGCCACGCGACCCTTGTCGGCCACCAGACCCTTGACGGCCGCCAGGGCACATGGGAGCAGGAGGCCGACGCCGAATCCACGGCGGCCAAGCCCAGCACCAAGATCTCCAAGCGGGAAGCACGCAAGCAGCGCAGGGCACGCAAGCGTGCTGGTCAAGCCGCAGCCAGCTCGACCGTGCAGGACAACGCCGCGGCGCAAGACTCTGCGCAGCGGGACCATGAGGATGAGACCCCCACGGGTGAGATCGATCCCGTGACGCCGGAAGGCTCGGATGGCCCGGACGGCTCCAGCGGCCCGGACGATTCACTAACCCCGGAGGCCGCTGCGCGCCGCCAGGCAACTGAACCGTCAGGTCAGGACGCCACAGACCCCACAGCCCACGACGCCATCAAGTCCACAGGCCAGGACGCTGCTGAGCCTGAAGCTGCTGAGCCTGAATCCGAGTCGGTGACGCAGCCCGACCCCCGACCTGAGCCGGAGACCGAGCGGGCCGATTCACCTGCGGTCCAAGAACGCCCCCATCAGGACAGGCAGCTGGATCCGGCGTCGACCTCCGGCCCGTCGTCAGATCCGGAACCTACCAACGACGTGGAGCAACAGCCGGGAGCAGACCGGTCCAACCAGCACGTGGAAGGTGACACCTCCCGGCGCTCGCGGGGTCCGTTGGCCTTTGGCAAGCGGGTTTACGCAGAGAGCCTCCAGGCTTTCCGGGACGCTGCCGGCCGTTGAGGCCCACCACGTGGTGAGAACGGGGCCCCGGTACCGCAGGCGCGGTACGGGGCCCCGTCGTCGTGAGCGCGAGTGTCAGGCCTGGTCGGTGCCTGAACGTCCGCTGACCTTGCGTGCGGTGTCCTTGACGGTCGCCAGCAGGCCCGGCGCCTTGGACTTGGCTGTCCCAAGACCCTCCCGAGCCATCCGGACACCGGTGTAGGCGGCGTACTTGGCCGTGGACACCGGCAGGTCCCAGGTGCCGGGGAACTCCACGGGTTCGCCACCCAGGTCCTTCTTGAACTTGGTGAAGCCATACCATTCGTGTTCGGGCCCAGCACCTTCCGGGGCGGTGCCGAAGAGGTCAAAGTGCTTCTGACCCTTTTCCTTGGCGTCCAGAATCATGCGCACCACCAAGGGGCTGCCCGCGGAGAGTTTGCGGTGTTCACGGTCCATGGCGGCGTGCGCATAGGTGCGGGTGTCTTCAGAGTCGTAAACCAGGGAGGCGCCGATCGGTTCCCCGTCCAAGCGCGCCACGTACAACACGGCGGCACCTTGCGGCATGAGCACCTGGGCGGCGGTGCGCAGGTAGTCGTCCTGCTGGCGGTTGAAGTTCTTGCGCTCAGCGGTCTGGTCCAGGAACTTCAGCAGAATCGAAACCGCATCCGGATCCGTGGTGGCCGTGAAGGTCACACCCTTCTTGTGGATGTTGCGGTGCAGGTTCCGGTTGGTGGACTTCATGTCCTTGAGCAGTGCGTCCTGATCCCTGGTCAGGTCAATGATCTGGGTGTGGCCCGGCTGCACCTGACGTGGCGCCCACTGCAACCCACGACGACGCAGCGCTGCCTCCGCTGTTTCCAATCCGTCCTGGATCTGAGCGAAGGCCGGCTCCACACGGACAAACCAGCAACCGTGTGCCTTGGCTGCCTGCTTCAGGGATTCCAGTGCGGCGTCAAAGGCTTGCGGGGAATCGGCAATCGGTCCATACGGGGCGTAGAGGTATCGGCCGGTGGCTCCACCTTCAACGGTGGCCTGCCAGGAGTATCCGGGACCCTGATCCTTGACCACGGTGTGGCCCAGTTCCGTCTGGAAGTCCGCCCATGCTTTGCTCTGAAGAATGTTGGTCACCCGGGCTACTGTACCGGGGCCGCAGTGACCATTCCTGGCTCAGGACCACGCCACCGGAATGTAGGCGGGATTCAGCACCATGCAACGGCTTACGGCACCGAGCAGGTTCCGTTGGGGGAGAGCTCGGTGGGTTGACCATCCGTTGCTCCGGCCTCTGTGGTGGCCTCTGGCTGAGTGGGGTCCGTGACTGTTTCCGTGGGCACCATGACCAATCCGCGCGCGCCCAGGCCGGAGCCTGTGGACACAGGAGCATCTGTGGCCAGGGCCTGTGCCTGCGGCTGGCCTGAACCGTCAGCACTGTCCAAGAGCTGCTGAACATCAGAGTGCAGTTGGTCGTAATCCGGGTACGTGGGGAACATGGCGTCGTAGTAAGGCGGGCCTGCGGCATAACCGATCAGGTCGTAGTTCTTGGCTTCCAGGGCCAGATCCACGAACGAACCGATGGAAGACTGCGGAATGTCCGTTTCCACCACTTGAGTACCGGCCTGCGCCATCTCCTCGAACTTGGACACCACGTTGATCGGACTCAGCTGTTTGAGCATGGCCGTCTGAACGCAGCGTTGGCGGGCTTGACGGTCGTAGTCCGAGGCCCCTTCACGGGAGCGGGCGTACCAGAGGGCGTGGAAGCCGTCCAGGTGTTGCACACCCGGTTCAATGTAGCCGTCAATGGGGTTGGGCAGGCCGGTGATCTCGTTGGTGCCACCGCCAATGGGCACCTCACCACCAACATCAATGGTGATGCCACCCATGGCGTCAATCAGCTGCTCGAATCCCGCCATGTCGATCATGGCGTAGCCCTGAACCTCAATGCCCAGGACACCGGAGGCCGCATCCATCATGGCCTCAGCTCCCGCATCATCCACGTTGCCGTACACGTCCTCGTGGTTCTGGGTGACATCCGTGTAGATGGCGTTCAGCAGGCATTCGTCCCCGCAATCGTATCCATTGGGATAGACACTTTGCATGGGCGAGCCATCAGCAAACGGGACGTTCTGGAGATTGCGTGGCAGGGAGATGGTCACGGTTTGACCCGAGCTGGCGTCAATGCTCACCACTGTCATGGAATCGGGTCTCAGCCCCAATCGATCCTCACCGGCATCGGCGCCCATGAGCAGAATGTTGTAGCGCCCGTCCACCGGCCGGAACGGCAGACCGCCCCCAAAGATCTGCCCCACGGTGGCTCGGGTGACATTGACCAGGTGAGCGGTGTAGCCCAGGCCCCCGGAAGTCACCACGACCGCCACGACGGTGGCCACAATGGCAACGGTCCGGGCCTTGGTGGACAACAGTCCTGGTCTGATCAGCCGCAAGGTGTCCAGGAACAGCAGTCCCCACCCGATGGCCAGGGCCACCAGCACCAGGGAGATCACAGGCGCGGTCAATCCGTTGGTCACCAGGAAAATCAAGGGGGTTCGCCAGAAAAGAGCGGAGAGCAGCAGTACAACCAGCAGCGCCCAGCACACCACAGTGACGGTCAGAGCAATCCGACCCACCTTGCGGTTGCCTGCAGCGATCTGTGCAGAACCTGGTACCAACAGGGTCCCGGCAAGCAGCAGGCCCGCGCGTTTGTTGCGCCCGCCCGCGGAGACGTATCGCGGATTCACCAGAGCATTCGCCCATGAGCCCACGCGGCTGGTGGTGCGCACGGGAGCATCGGCATCCAGTTCCCCCACGACGTCGTCGTCGGGGAACCTGTTGTAGCGAAAGTCTTGTGAAGCTGTCACGGGGGGAGCGCCTGTGGGTCGGGGAAGTGGGAAGTGCCGGCCTGAAGAAGGGCGAGGGCGGGTGGTCAGTCCGCCACGCGCTCACGCAGGGCGGCACCCTTGCTGTGTGCCGTCTGATTCAGCTCTTGTGCGAAACGCTCGAGGGCTGCGCGCAGTTTCAGGGCGTCCGGATCAGTGCCTGCTGCCAACATGCGGGCTGCCAGGAGGCCTGCGTTGCGGGCGCCGCCGATGGAGACGGTGGCCACGGGGACTCCGGCGGGCATTTGCACGATCGAGAGCAACGAATCCAAACCGTCCAAGGTTTTCAAGGGGACCGGGACGCCGATCACGGGAAGCACGGTGGTGGAGGCCAACATCCCCGGCAGGTGGGCAGCACCTCCGGCGCCTGCGATGATCACGCGCAATCCGCGTTCAGCCGCGTTGGCGCCGTAACGAATCATCTCGTGTGGCATGCGGTGGGCGGAAACCACGTCAACCTCGCACGGGACCTCCAACTCCGCCAGCACTTCAACAGCAGCCTCCATGACGGACCAATCGGAGTCCGAACCCATCACCACGCCCACAACGGGCTGTGAGTCATCCATTCTGTTCTCCTTGTGTAACCGGCCGGGGCCGCAGCAGGTTGATCTGCCCATTGACGTGGGCGAGGTCGATGCACCGTCACGGTACTCCGGCTCTCTGGGGATCAGCCGGTAATGGGTCTGTGGTGTTGCATGCAGTTGGTGGGGCTGGTGCTCTGGTCAGTGGCCGTCGCGGATGATTCGAGCCGCCTCAGCGGCCTGCTGTTGCAGCTCCGGCAGATCCTGCGGGCTGTGACCGGTGACGTTGACATGGCCCACCTTGCGGCCGAACCGAACGCCTTTCCCGTACAGGTGAATCTTGGCAGCGGGTACGCGACTCATGGCGGTGGTGAACCCCTGAAACAGATCCGGGTTCTGTCCACCCAGAATGTTTTTCATCACCGTGGCACCGCCTATGAACCCGGTCTGACCCAACGGGAGGTCCAGCACGGCGCGCAGGTGTTGTTCGAACTGACCGGTCACGGAGCCGTCCATGGTCCAGTGCCCCGAATTGTGCGGGCGCATGGCCAACTCATTGACCAGGAATCCGCGTCCCGGCACGTCAAAGAGCTCAGCTGCCATCACACCGGTGACGTTGAACTCGGTGGCCAAGGTACGGGCGGCTTGTTCGGCGGCCTGCGCAAGGTCGGGATCCAGGCCGGGGGCCGGTGCCAGGACCTCATCACACACCCCGTCAACCTGGATGGATTCCACCACCGGCCATGAGCGGACCTCACCGGATGGTGTGCGGGCCACCAGAGCGGACAGTTCCCGGGTGAACGGCACGGCTTCTTCTGCCAGCAGTGCCGGGAAGCGTCGGGCGTTGAACCATTCGGCTGCCGTGCCACCGCGGGCGTCCTGTTCCGAATGAACCAGCAGCACCCCCTTGCCGTCGTAGCCGCCGCGGGGGGTCTTGAGCACCACGGGCCACTGATCAGCGGCAAAGTCCACGAGTTCGTCAACGGAGCAGACCTCCGCCCACCGCGGATTGGGCAGCCCCAGTTTCTCCACCGCGCGGCGCATGACGATTTTGTCCTGGGCGTGCACCAGAGCTTCCGGGCGTGGTTCCACGGCAACGCCTGCGGTCAGCAGGGCCTGCAGATGCTGGTTGGGCACGTGTTCATGGTCAAAGGTCAAGGCATCCACGCCGTCGGCAAAGTCCATCAGCGTGGCCAGGTCTGTGTAATCACCCACCTGGTGGTGGGCGGATGCGGGAATGGCACAACTGTCCTGCGCTTCAGCCAACACGCGCAGCTCGATCCCGAGTTCTGTGGCGGCCGGTCCCATCATGCGAGCCAACTGACCGCCGCCCACCACGCCGATCACCGGGCCGGTGGTGGCAGCGGGGGACGGGATACGGCGGTTGACCGTGTTTTCCGAGGACTGCGTCGCGTTGCTCACCCCACCAGGGTAATACTCGCCTGGGTGCTTATGATGGGCGCACGCGCTGCCCCTGGCACGGCTGAGCCAAACCGTCAGCCCCGTGACTCATGAGGACAACAGGCGCATTGAGCGAAACCCATTCGAAAGCCTGTTTCACATGATCAATCGTTTCAAAGCTGCCTGGCACCTGTTTGTGGCCGAACTGATGAAGTTCGGCACCGTGGGTGGCCTGGCATTCCTGGTCAATGCCGGTGTGGTCTGGATTCTGATGCACACCGTCTTCCAGGAGGGTGGGCACGTCAAGGCCAAGGCGATTGCCACGGTGGTGGCCACGTTGTTCTCCTGGGTGGCCAACCGGTACTGGACCTTCCGGGACAAACGGCAGTCGGACACCAAGAAGGAATTGGTGCAATTCCTGATTGCCAACGCGATCGGCATGGCCATTGAACTGCTGTGTGTGGTGGTCAGCTACTACGTACTGAACCTGACCAGCCCAACGGCGTCGTTCATTTCCGGAACCATCGTGGGCACTGCCCTGGGAACGATTTTCCGCTACTTCGCATACCGATTCTGGGTGTACGCGGTCAAGCTCGATGACGAACCCGGCTTTGCCCCCTCCACCGCCTCAGAGATGGCTGCCATCACCGGGCGCCTGCCGGTGGTCAAGCCCAAGGCGGGGGAAACGGCTGCTGCAGCAGCCACTGATTCCAGTTCCTCACCGCACACCGCAGCAACGACGACGCAGACACGAACGGACGACGACGACCTCAGCTCCAGGTGAGCCCCACGCGCTCGGTGGACAGAAGATGCGCCACGTCTGTTCCCGGGCGGTCCGTGATCACCACCGTGGTGCCTGTCATCCACGCCGCCAGCAGGCGGGCGAAACTCTCAGGTGACCAGGTTGCCGTGTTGAGGTGAACCGCATTCACCGGGCCTGACCCCGTGCGCAGGTCTGCTGCCTGCTCCTGTGCTTGTGCCATGAGCTCGGCTAGTGAGAGGTGCTGGCTGTGGCCGACCACCGCAAGTTCCTGGTCAGCTGCTGACGCCCCGGCATCCGCGTAGTGGTCCCCATGGGCGCGGATCTCCGCGCAGAAGTCGATGGCACCGGCCGGCAGCAAACTGGGGTCCAGTTCCATGGCCAGCGCGGGGTAGGCCAGCACCATCAGGTCGCCTGCGGCCGCGCCGAACACGTCACCTTCAGCAGAGGACCGCTGCGCGTCGGGTGCCATGGTCACAGCCAAAGCCACGCCGGCGCCATTGTTTTCGGATGAATCCGCCAACACCACCGTGGCCCCAACACGCCAAACACCGGCCACCACCACGGCGGTACGCCAATGCACGGGGGGCTCCAGCAGCACCCGGTCTGCGGGCATCAGGCCCAGGTCATCCACCAGCAGATTGGCGGTCTTGGCCACCCAGTTCTCCAGGACCCGGCCGGAAAGTTCCACGCGTCCGCCGTCGTGACCGTAGAACACCAGAGCGGGGGTGGGCTGCTGGGCCATGGACTGCAGCAGCGCCGGCACGGACTGTGGCTGAGCACTGCGGGGTGAGGAGATCGTGGGCAAAGTGGCCTCCGATTCGGTGAACTGCCCTGAATCCAGGGTGTGGATGCGTGTGACGTGCGGAGATTTTGCTTGCCGCCTACCGCGTCACGGCGGTTGTGTGGTGCAGGCGGGAGTTGCCAACCTGGGATCCGAGCTTGACGTTCAGGTGCTTACAAGCGTGTAATTAATGCCGTGGCGAGGTGCCGTGAAGGCCCCACTCCGGTGCTCGGAGCCCCCGATTCGCAGACCCCAGAAGTTTAGGTCAGCGCGTCCTCGAGCGGAACCGGTGGGCCTGTACCCGCCCCTCAAGAGAAGTGAAGACTCCACGTCTTGCCAACTGACCGGAAGGAATGACATGGGAGAGCCCGCCTATCACCGCGCAGAGGTGGCGCAGGCCGCACGGCGGCGGCGGGGAAGCCGTTCTGTTCCGCAGGATTGGTTCCTGGATCCGGTGGATGCTGACGCAGCGCAGCGCTACACGGATTCCAACCAGCGTCAGCAGCTCACAGCTGAGGCCCCCGAGCACGTCACCGATGCAGCGGCCGTGCCCGGTTCCATCTGGCAGGCGGTTGCCGGGGCCTACGGGATCGACGGCGATGAAGGCGAGTTGGCATGGCAGACGGATGCGCTGTGTGCCCAGACGGACCCGGAAGCCTTCTTCCCGGAAAAGGGCGGTTCCACGCGTGACGCCAAGCGCGTGTGTGAGGCCTGCCCGGTCAAATCGGAATGCCTGGACTACGCCATGGCCCACGATGAGAAGTTCGGCATCTGGGGTGGCCTCTCCGAGCGTGAACGACGCCGTCTGCGCCGCGCAGGCCGCTGATCCGAATCCTCTCCTGTGGTGGACACACAATCTGAGGCGCCCCTGGCGCGGCTGTGCTCCCGTCAGGGGTGCAAGCGTGAAGCGCTGTACACCCTGACCTACGTTTACGCGGATTCCACCGCTGTGGTGGGCCCCTTGTCCGTGCACAACGAACCCCACGCCTACGACCTCTGTGAAACCCATGCCCAGCGGATGACTGCTCCGCGTGGATGGGAGATCCTGCGGGTGGAGGTTCCGGGGATCGATCAGGACACTCAGGCGGCTTCCCACGCCTCCGTGACGCCCTTGGCCCCTGTTCACCAGCCAACCACGCTGGGCAAGCCTGACCCGGTTGTGGCCGAAGCCCGGTCGCAGAGGGCTGAGCCCGCCATGCAGCGGTCTGCGCCGGTCAGCACGAGCCCTGAACCCTCGAGGCAGGACCGTGAGTCCGCCCGCCAAGAGTCAGAGCCCTCGGCCCAAGAATCAGGACCCTCCGCCCAAGAGTCGTATGACGGCGAGGAGTCCTTGGTCAATGAAATCTTTTTCCACCAGGACTCCGAGCGTGAGATGATCCGTGACTCCACCCCCGCTCAGCCCAAGGGGATGCGGATACCGCACTTGCGGCGTCGTCCCCGTTCCGATTCTTGAGTGGACCGACTCCTGAGTGGTCCAACTCTTGAGCAGACGAGCCGGTGAAGACCCCCCCAACCCCCGCGGGCCACGGAAAGACAGCACCCATGACTGCAACCCCCGAACCTCCCCGTATGCGACGTGGCGACGGAGTCTCCAGCCTGTCACCGGCTTTGCGTGCCGTGATCCGTTGCCCCATGACACGTGCCAAACTGGTGGCCGTTGATGACCACCATTTGATGAGTGAACGCCCCTACAGTGAGGGCGTTCATCCTGTGTTTCCCGTGGTTGACGGGATTCCCAATTTTCTGCCCCTGACCCAGACGCCAGACGCATCGTGAGCGCGCCGGGGTTGCCTGTGAAAGAAGTAGCCCCGTGAGCCCACGCCAACCCCGTTCCACCGGCCGATCCCAGTCATCACGGGAGGGCACCGGCAGCACTGCGGCAGGCAAGGACACCGGTGAGGACTGGGGGCGGCTGAACGCAGCCGTGACCCCCACCGGTTCCATGGACCTGCTGGGCAACATTCCCACGGAGACCGGCTCCATGCGTGCTGTGGGTCCCGACGGGAACCCGGCCTCGGCCACCTCAACCCACCGTGGTGCGGTCGGCCCCTGGGAGGACAACCCTGAACCTGCAGGCTCCCGCAGCGCCACGGATCAGGCCGGTGCTTTCCGGGATGACCACGACGCCGAAGCGGCCACGGGGCTGCGATTGCTCACTCGATTCCTGGTGGGGTTGGCCGTGCCACTGGGGCTGCTGGCGGTGGCGGTGCGCTTGGTGGCTTCCCCGGTGTTTCTGTGGATCGAGTACAACCGCCCGGGTTTCCCGGATGACCCTTATGGATTCGGGCCCGGGCAACGCATGAGCCTGGGCTCGCACGGTGTGGACTACATCCTCAACTGGGCCCCGCCCAGTTTCCTGGGCGATGTCCGAACGGCCAACGGCTTGGCCTGGTTCCGTCCAGAGGAAATCTCCCACATGACGGACGTCAAATACGTCATGCAGCTCGGTCTGGCTGCAGCTGTGGGCGTGGTCCTGGTGGCGCTGGTGGCCGTGGTGCTGCGCCGCAGACGTGATGCGGCGGGCTTGATCCGGGCCGCAATGCGGGGTGCATGGGTGACCATTGCCGCGCTGGCGGTGCTGGCTGTGGTGGGGATGCTCTCCTGGGAATGGTTCTTCACCACGTTCCACAGCCTGTTCTTTGCCGATGGAACCTGGACCTTCAGTCTCTCGGACACCTTGATCCGGCTCTACCCCACACAGTTCTGGATTGACGCCGCGGCCACCGTGGCGCTGCTGACCGTGGCGGGATGCGCGGCCGTGATCCTGTGGGGGCGCCGGGCGCTGCGGCGTCGTGTGTGTTGAGTGGCTCCGTCAGATCCAGCTGGGGAACCACATGCGTTGGTGCCAGGCATCATAGGAGATGACTTGGGCTGACCAGATGGGCCAGAAGTAGGCGGCCACCGCTAGGACCAACACCAGCCACAGACCGATCACGCTCCAGCTGAGCACCCGGTGCACCTGTGGGGTTTCCGGGCCGGGGATCAGCATGCTCACCCCTGCAGCCAGCAGCAACACCATGAACGGTACGTACGGCAGTGCGTAGAAGAAGAACTGGGTGCGCTCGGGGAAGGCGAACCACGGCAACCAGCCCACGGCCACCAGTGCCAAGGGAGAGAGCAACCGCCAGTCGAATCGCCAACGGCGCCACACCAGGGCCAGCACCAGCAGCGTGATTATCACCGGAATGGCTGACCACCAGATGACCGGGTTGCCCACGTTCAGAATGGCCTGGGAGCAGTTGGAGGCCGTGCAGCCGCCCTCTCCGTTCTGCAGGGATTCGTAGAAGTAGGACGTTGGGCGGCCCAGGATCGGCCACTGGGCCGGCCCGGCCATGTAGGTGTGCGTTGCATCCAGGCCTACGTGGAAGTTGTACGCCGCCTTGTGGTACTCCCACAGCGAGCGCAGGGACTCTGGTAACCACTGCACGCCTTCGCCCGGATTGTTGGCGGCCCACTGGCGGTGGTACCCGCCTGAGGTCCGCAACCAACCGGTCCAGGTGGCCAGATAGGTCAGGGCGGCCACGGGGATCATGGAGACGAAGGCGAACAAGCCGTCCTTGAGAACACCGGCCGGAAACCACATCCGCACTCCGGCCGCGCGGCGAGCGCCCAGGTCCCAGGCCACGGTGATCAGCCCCAGCGCTGCCACGTAGTACAAAGCGTTCCACTTGACGCCTATGGCCAGCCCGCAGGAAATCCCAGCTGCGATCCGCCACCACCGGATGCCCAGCCACGGTCCTGCCAGGTATGGATCGGGCTGTGGCGGGCGTTCGGGGTCCGTCAGACGTTTGACCAGCCGCAGGCGGCCGTCAACTCGGTCCAGCAGCAGGAACACAAAGGCCAGCAGGATGAACAACGCCAGGAAAATGTCCAGCAGAGCCAAGCGCGAATGCGTCAGGTGCAGACCGTCCACGGCCAGCAGTGTCCCGGCCACGGCCGCCACCACGGGGGAGCGGAACATCAACAGCGCTGCGATCACCACCAGGGCGATCATGGCGGTCCCGGCCACGGCGGGGAAGAACCGCCATCCAAAGGCGTCCCCGGGGCCAAAGAGCATCATCCCCAGACCGATCAGCCGTTTTCCCAGCGGTGGGTGCACCACGAATGACGCTTCTCCCGTGGGGCTGGGAACATTTCCGCTGGAGAAGCCGTCGTCGGCGTTTTCCGGCCACTGTTGTTCGTAGCCGGATAGCACCAGGGCCCAGCCGTCCTTGACGTAATAGGTCTCGTCAAAAGCAATGTCCTGGGGGCGGCTGAGCTGCCAGAACCGCAAGATGGCGCCCAACACCACCGGCAACACGGGAAGGATCCACATCCAGCCGGCCACAGGTGCCCAACCGGGCAGGAGGCGTTCGCGCAACTGCACCCGGTCCTGGGGTGCCTGCCGGGCCGGTGCCCACGCCCGGGATGCCGTGGCGCAACGCGCGGCGGTGCTGCCGGAGGCTAGCGAGGCGGCGGAATCCGGGCCGTTGGGTTCGGGGGCTTGGGGGGATGAGGTCACGGCCGTCATGGTAGGTGACCCACCTGCGTTCTGGGTCCACCGTGAAGTGGATGTCCCGCCTAGAGTTGGGTGCGTGACTTCCCAAGACCCCATCAGAAGCCCTCAGTCCTCAGCCACTGGGGAACCGGCCACCTCTGCGCTGCCCTCCGGTGCGCTGGTGTTGGCCGGGACACCGATCGGGAACCTGGGGGATGCCAGCGCCCGCTTGCGTGAGGCCTTGGCCACCGCGGAAGTGATCGCCGCAGAAGACACCCGGCGGACCCGCAAGTTGGCCTCCGGCCTGGGAATCACCTTGAGTGCACGCCTGGTGGCCCACCACGAACACAACGAGGCAGCCTCAGCGGAAGACCTGCTGGCGGAGGTGCGTTCCGGCAGAACCGTCCTGGTGGTCTCAGATGCCGGGATGCCCACCGTTTCCGACCCCGGCTACCGGGTGGCTGCTGCCGCGGCGGCGGAAGGACTCACAGTCACGGCCCTGCCAGGGCCATCTGCTGTGCTCACAGCGCTGGCGGTCTCCGGACTGCCGTCAGACCGGTTCGTGTTTGAAGGTTTCCTGCCCCGCAAATCGGGTCAGCGTGAAGCCAGACTACAGGACTTGACCACCGAACCCCGGACCATGGTGTTCTACGAGGCACCGCACCGGTTGGGGGCCATGTTGACGGCCCTGACGGAAGCCTTCGGTTCCGCACGTCCGGCAGTGGTTGCCCGCGAGCTGACCAAACTCCACGAGGAAGTTCTGCGCGGCACGGTCGGTTCCCTGGCCGAGCTGGTGGAGGGTGAGGGAGTTCGTGGGGAAATCGTCGTCGTGGTGCAGGGCGCCCCGGAACCGGATCCGCAGAAACCGGAAGACCTGGTGGAGGAAGTCGAGGCACTGGTGGCGGACGGGATTCGACTCAAGGACGCCGCAGGTGCGGTGGCTGCAGCCCAGGGTCTGTCCAAACGGGAGCTCTACGAGTCCGTGTTGGCCGCACGGGAGAGCTGACTAGGCTGGTGGGATGACCTCCAACCGCGCTGCTTCCCTGTGGCCAGACCCGTCTGACCGCCCCGTCACCACCACCGGTGAGGTTCCTCAGGCCTATCGTCCGGAGCACTACGGTATTCCGGAGAATGCTGCCAGTGGAGCCGGTACGGACCGCCGGGACCACAAGGCCGAGTCCGGGCACACCCGAGATCTGCGGTTCCCGGAGGCACCGGCGCCGTTGCCCGTGCCGATCGTGGACAACCACACCCACATGGACACCCAGGACGGCCGGGTGCGGATCGGGCTGACCGACATCCTGGACACCGCCGCCGATCTTGGGGTGCGCGGGGTGATCCAGGTGGGGTGCGACGTCGAATCCGCCCGGTGGGCCGTAGAAGCGGCTGAGGCCGATGACCGTGTTCTGGCGGCTGTGGCACTGCACCCCAATGAGACTCCTGCACTGGCCGAGGCCGGTGAGCTTGAGGATGCGCTTCAGGTGATCACCGCACTGGCCGCCCATGATCGCGTGCGAGCGATCGGGGAGGCCGGGCTGGACTACTTCCGTACCCGCAAGACCCGTAGGCACCACCAGCATGACGCCTTCCGGGAGCACATCCGGCTGGCCAAGTCCGTGGGCAAGGCGCTGCAGATCCACGACCGTGACGCCCACCAGGACATTGTGCGGATTCTCCAGGACGAGGGGGCACCGGAACGCACCGTGTTCCATTGTTTCTCCGGGGATGCCGAGCTGGCGCGGATCTGCAATGACAACGGCTGGTACATGTCCTTTTCAGGCACCGTGACCTTCAAGAACTCCACAGATCTCCAAGAAGCCCTGCGGGTGGCCCGCCCGGAGCTGATCATGGTGGAGACAGACGCACCGTTTTTGACCCCCCACCCTTACCGCGGCCGGCCCAATGCGCCGTACATGGTGGTGCAGACCGCCCGGTGGATTGCCGAGCATCGGCAGATCCCTCTGGAGCAGTTCTGCACGCAGGTGGATGCCACGGTTCGTTCCGTCTACGGGGATCACTGAAGCGGCTGTGGATCTTAAGGACCGGTAGAATCCAGCCGTGATTGATTCCCCCCGCACCACGCCTGCACCTCTGTTGGGTCCTGCCGAGATCCGAGAGCTTGCGGAGCTTCTGGGGATCCGTCCCACCAAGACTCTGGGGCAGAACTTTGTGATCGACCCCAACACCATTCGGCGCATCGTGGCGGCTGCCGATCTTGAACCCGCAGCGGAGACGGTCCTGGAGGTGGGCCCCGGTCTGGGGTCGTTGACCTTGGGTCTGTTGGATGTGGCCCGGCACGTGGTGGCGGTGGAAATTGATCCTCCACTGGCCCGCCAGCTGCCCAAAACCGTTGCCAGGTTCCGCCCGGAGCGGGTGGAGGGGATCGACGTCGTTGAATCGGATGCCCTGGCAGTCACCGATTTGCCCCAGACACCGGATGCGCTGGTGGCCAATCTCCCGTACAACGTGGCCGTGCCCGTGTTGCTGCATCTGATGGGCAGCTTCCCCTCCATTCGTCATGGTCTGGTCATGGTCCAGGACGAGGTGGCCGATCGCTTGGCAGCAGGACCTGGCTCCAAGGTCTACGGGGTGCCGTCCGTGAAAGCCTCGTGGATTGCGGAAGTGTCCAAGGCCGGGGTGATCGGAACCCAGGTGTTTTGGCCCGCACCCAGAATCAGTTCCGGGCTGGTGCGCCTGGTCCGGCGATCCGAGCCCGTGGCGCAGATCGGTGCCGGTACGGCCCAGGGTCTCACCGGGAACCGGGCAGATGCCGCGGACCGTGAAGCCGTGTTCACCGTGGTGGATGCCGCCTTTGCCCAGCGGCGCAAAACCCTGCGGGCGGCCCTGAGCGGATGGGCCGGTTCGGGGGCTGCGGCAGAAGAAATCCTGATCGCTGCCGGCATCCAGCCCACCGAACGCGGGGAAAAGCTGGACGTTCACCAGTTCGCAGCGATCGCAGCGGCAGGTGTGAACCACAACGTGTATCCGGTGGAAGGGCAGTACCGCGCGTGAACACCACCTCGGTTCGGATGGAAGCACCCGGCAAGGTCAACCTGTTCTTTGCCGTGGGACCGGTTCGTGCGGACGGGTACCACGATGTGGCCAGCCTCTACGTGGCCACAGACGTTTGTGAAGCCGTCACCGCCACCTATGACCCTGACCTGACCGCCGGGCAGATCATGTGCACGGTGGACGTGGTTCCCGACTCCCTGGTGGACCAACAACAACACTGCGGCAGCTTTGACCTGGCACAGGTGCCCGTGGATGCCGGAAACCTGGCCGTTCGAGCGGCACAGGCCGTGATCGAGGGCGCCGGTGGACTGCCCGGTGGGGTGCGCCTGCACATTGAAAAGTCCGTACCTGTGGCCGGTGGCATGGGTGGTGGATCTGCTGATGCTGCTGCCGCCATCCGGGCCACCGTGGAACTGGTCTCGGCCGTGACCGGGCGGGAGACCATGGTCAGTGACGCCCTGGAGATCGCCCGTGGGTTGGGCGCAGACGTGCCCTTTGCCATGACCGGGGGAGCTGCCATCGGCACCGGGACGGGGGCGGATCTGGTGCCCGTTGCCGTGGGCGAGCCCTGGTCAGCGGTCCTGATTGCCGACGACGGCGCACTGTCCACACCCGCCGTGTTTGCCACGCTGGATGAGTTGCGAGCCCAGGGGAGGTTGACCACCCCGGAGCCTGATTCCCTGGCTGTGCCCGAGGACCTGCTGGATGCCCTGGCCGGTCAACCCGTCACGTTGGCGCAGGTGTTCGGATGCCTGCGCAACGACCTGCAAGCACCAGCTGTGGAGCTCGCCGCGCACCTGGGGCCGCGGCTCCAGGAACTGCGGCTGGCAGGTGCTGTGCCCATGGTCTCCGGATCGGGGCCCACCATGATCGCCCTGACCGTAGACCAGGATGCTGCAACCCGTCTGGCACAACAATTGCGTGATGTTGGTGCTCACGCGGTACCCACGCAGTTGGGGTGAGTCAGCGTGCGATGCCGGGGCGCCGGCGTCGTCGTCAAGGTTTGTTTGTGCAAGTCACAGCAATATTCATGGGTCTGGGCGAGTGGGAAACGTCATAGCCTTCTGAGGTCGCTTGCCGTCCGTGTCGCGGTTAAGTTGGATCACGCAGAACGTCTGATGCGCGCGCACTCTTGGGGAATCTGTGCGCGCCCCGGCATCACAGGGGACAGGCAGAACATTCAGCGTTGCTGAGCCATGTCCGTGCACCAAACGCGACCATTGGGGGAAGCACCTTGGCTCATCAGCAGAGCCCCGGGGCGGGTCCGGGGAAGCCCGCCCGCGAAGAATGGATGGACACCGTCAAGGGTGTGGCCATCACCTTGGTGGTGTTCGGTCACAGCATCAAGATCCTGGGCGGTGAAGGATGGGAGGTGGCCAACCTCTTGAACCAGCTCAACATTGTGATCGGGCAGTGGCGAATGCCCGTGTTCATGCTGGTGGCAGGGTTTTTTGTCACCCGCTCCATGACCAAGTATGGCACGCGCTTCTGGCGGCTGCGCCCCGTCAACATGGCGTGGTTGTTCCTGTTCTGGACCGCCGTCTACTGGGTGGTTTACCCGGTGATCGGGGCGGTGGACCGCGATCGCACGGCCGGGGCCACGTTCTCCGAGATCGTCTGGCACACCGTCACCTTTCACTCGTATCTCTGGTTCCTGCTGGCCCTTGCGATCTATTACGCGCTCCAGGGCTTGTTGGGAGTCACCCCCAACAAATGGGTGGTGGCCCTGGCCGGTCTGCTCTTCCTGGTGTTCGTCCCGGGCCTGGTGGCAGACGTCAGCTGGGGGACCAATGAACTCTTCACCAACTGGGTCTTCTTCCTGGTGGGTGCATGGTGGTCCCAGGGCATCCGCACCTGGGTGGCAGGTGTGCCCACATGGCAGGGCATCCTCTGGTGCCTGGCGTTCATGGCCGCGATCCTGGTCTGGATGCCCACACGGGACATCCCCGTCCTGGAGAACTTCGGTGGAGTCCTCCCGCCTCTACTGGCCATCCCCGCGGGGCTTTTCCTGCTCTCCCGTCTGGACGGCAAACCCGGACTGCGGTGGGCGCGGCGTGTTGGGCCGCGCAGCCTGGCTGTCTACGTGCTCCACCCGCCGCTGATGCAGTTGGCAGTGGTGGCATTGACCTGGGTGGTGGCCAACCCGACGGACAGCGCCGTGTGGCCCTGGCTCCACTGGGCTGGTCCGCCCGTGTTCACAGTCCTGGCCGTGATGCTGTGCCTGGGCATCCAGCGGGCAACCGCCAACGTGCCGTACATGTGGGGCCTGCCTGCACCCAAGACCCCACCGGCCCCCAGCAGAGGACGCCACTTGTGATGTGAGGCCCTGTGAGGTCAGCAAAGCCGCGTATCGTGTGCGTCACGGCGAGCGTAGGGAGTACCACCGATGCACATTCTGATAGCCGCCATGCCGTTTTCAGGCCACGTTCTCCCGTTATTGGGCGTGGCCCACGCGCTGGTGAACCGTGGTCATTCGGTCACTTTCTACACTGGTGCCGCATTTCAGACTCACGTGAAATCTGCCGGTGGCACCTGGTTACCGTTCAACCATGCCCCGGACTTTGATCAAAAGGATCCTGACCCGGCGTTGCCAAGATGCGTTCAGGTGATGGTCTGCTGGCAATGCTGAGCAGTTTTGAGCACATCTTTTTTGGCAGCGCTGCCGGTCAGACCCAGGACATCATGGTGTTGAACAGCACCCATCCGGTGGATGCGATGGTGGCGGATGCGACGTGCATCGGACCTGGTCTGGTGTCAGAGCTCGCTGGAATTCCCTATGCATCATTTACGGCATCGCCCACAGGTCTAGGCATGGGGCGCCTTTGCACCACGGCAGCAGATCTCACCGTCAACAGGGCCTTCCGGCATTTCCACAACACAGCCCGGGCGGAGGTGGGGCTGCCTCCAACGCGGCAACTGGGCCTGGAAGGTACGTGGTCCAACCAATTGGTGTTGGCCCAAGGAGTGCCCACACTGGAAGGTCTGGAATCTGGCCAGGGTCAGGTCCTTCATTTCATCGGAGATGCGGCCCGGGGTGCAAGAAGTTTCGGGCCTACTCACGCCGATCCGGATTCCGGAGGACTTCCGGCCAACAATTCCCCGCTGATCCATGTCAGTCAGGGCACGTTGGGACGTGACGATTTTCCTTTGGGTCAGCGGGTGGTCCAGGCTTTGGCAGATTCCGATTGCAGGATTGTGGTCAGCGGGCTCAAGGACGGTGGTGAGGGGAAACCATCCGCAGCCCCCAGCGCAGGTGGTGGATCGGTGCAATATGTGAACTGGGTGGACCAAGACCTGATGTTTGAGCGCGCCGATCTGTTCGTTTCCAACGGTGGATATGGGGCGGTTTTGGCCGCTCTGGGTCACGGTGTGCCTGTCTTGGTGGTGCCAGGTGCTCAGGACAAGCCGATGGTGGCGGCCACCGTGGCGCGCGCCGGGGTGGGCCGGCGCATCCATCAGCGCAAGGCAACAATCGGCCGGATCGGGGCAACGGTCCGGTCCATGCTGGCTGACGACGGTTTGCACAACATAGTGTGTGTGGTTCAACGGGAGATGGAGGCAGCTGGCGGTGCCGATCGGGCGGCAGAGCTGGTGGAGTTTTCTGTCTCTCTCTCCTGATCATGTGCTGTGATGCCAGCAGCGCGATGCGCATGATCGGTGGTCAGGACAAACGCTCGTACTCCCGCATCAATGTCTCGGCCCGGCGCAGGCGATCTTTGGCGGCCTCAGCGCCGTGACGCCGGGCCGAGACACCGATCAAGGAGATCAACACACCTGCAGTCCGGGCGCGCAATTCAGCGGGTTCCACCAGTTCGTCAAAGATCCGGGTGTGGCGCTGCAGGATCGTTAGATGTGACCGGGCAGGGTTGTCGTCGGCCAGTGCGCACAGATGTGCCAGATAGCACGCCAGATCGTCACTGAGCCGCCCTGGTCCCACGTTGTCCAGATCCAGAACTCCCGTGATGGGCCCAAGGGCCGGATCCACCGGGTGAGGCCCCAGGATCACGTTGCCCGGGTGGAAATCGCCGTGCGTGGGGACCAGGTCTGAATCCGCCGGTGAGACACATGCGGTGTGCACTCGTTCGGCCAGGGAATGTACGCGGCGTTGTTCATCCGGTAGTGCGCCAATCGCCGAACGCGCGTGGTCCAGCACGCGGTCCGCCCAGGACGGGCGGCCCGACAGGTTCATCACCTCTGGTGGAAACCTGTCCAGAACAGCCATCAGTTGTTCGGGATCGGGGATCTCCGTATCGCGTCCACAGAAGACCTGCGCCACCGTGGGCCCGGCCACGTGGCTCAGGGCCACCGCGCCGTCACCCCTGGTTGCCAGGGGCCTGGGCACAGGAACGTTTGCCAGCGTCAGAAGGTTGTGCCTGTGTAGCAACTCGGCTTGCCTGGACGGGCGGACAACTTTGATGTAGGCCAGGTGCTGGTCGTCGTCGTGGTGACGTGTGGTGATGGCCCGTGAATTGGCCTGTGCTGGCGGCCCGGAGAACACCCGGAACACGGCCCGGCGTGTGGGGCGATAGCCCACGGGAACACTGCGAACGGGGCCGTCCCCCACAAGATCGGCGGTGGGGGCAGCGGCGGAGTGCAAACCCGGCAGCCAGGGATCTTGGGGCCACAACCAGGCGAAGAACCTCAAACCCTTCCACTGGATGGTGGTCACTTGAGCATCACGGGGCATGGGGGCCGTGGACAGACACACCATGACCTCACCCGGACGCAACCCCCGGTGCCGCGGTAACGACGACGGACGGCGGTCCACCATCACCGCGAAACAACCGGTCACACCGGCACCAGGGCGGTGGTTGAGCTGAACCAGCCGCCAGGAGCCGGTCGGCAGGGCGGAGGCCGAGGCACCAGGAACACACAACTGCGCAGCGCGGGTGACAGCGGCCAGCGCACGGTCAGCACCGGGGCCGGAGATCAACTGCACCGCTAGGGCTTCCGCCTGTTCCGATTGGGGCGACATGACCACATCATGGCACCCGCCCCTACTCTTCCCGGACGCACAATGGAGGTGGGGCGCCGATCCCGGCACCCCGGTCAGACGGACATGGAGCAACCGTGCACAGCAACGACTACCAACGGATCGTCTACACCGGCACCGGACTGGAGGCTGCAGGTGGCACAGAGCCCGGACCCACACCGCTGACGTTGCTGGAGCAATGGTGGGAAGCCGCGGTGGCGGATCCGCGGGTGACGGAACCGGCGGCGGCCACGTTGGCCACGTTCGACGTCGGGACTGGCCTGCCGGACAGCCGAGTGTTGTTGATCAAGGATTTTGACGCTCAAGGATTGCGGTTCTTCACCAACCGGGCATCGGCAAAAGGCCAGCAGTTGGAAACAACACCGGCGGCATCCATCACCATGCTGTGGCATCCCATGTTCCGCCAGGTCAGATTCCGTGGGCCGGTGGAGCAGACCTCACGCGATGAGGACCTTGCCTACTGGCAAACACGCCCCCGCGAGTCCCAGATCGGCTCCAGCTCCTCCCATCAGTCACAGCCCGTGGAATCGAGGGAACAGGTGGCTCAGAATTTCCAAAAGGTTGAACGTGCCCACCCGGACGGTGAGGTGCCGTTGCCGACCACGTGGGGCGGGTACCGGTTGCGTCCCGTTGAGGTCGAGTTCTGGGTGGGGATGCCGGCGCGCCTCCATGACCGTGTCCAGTGGAGCGCGGATCGGCCGCTGCCCATGGATTCCAACCACGGATGGAGCGTGCAGCGACTGCAGCCGTGATCTGGGGCTACTGTTGATCGTGACATCACCGTTTACGGCTGAGATGACACCCCGTTGCGTGTCATCTCGGCAGTAAACGGTGATCTCGCCGGTGAAATATTTCGGCTGCACGCTGCTGGATGTTCGAACTGAAACAGCGCGGGAGTAGTCTGCGGGCACTCTCCAGCGCACCGGCTCAACGCCGGGCATTTCAGAAAGGGGTTGGTTCATGGCCAAGCTCGACACCACGGCTGTTGCCACCATTGAGGGTGGACACGAAGGCGGGGACCTCAAACGGGTCATCGGACCCAAGTTGTTGTTGCTGCTGATCATGGGCGACATCATCGGCGCCGGCATTTTTGCCATCACAGGCCGGGTGGCCGGTCAGGTGGGAGGCGTGGCCTGGCTGCCGTTCCTGCTGGCCTTTGTGATTGCCACCCTCACGGCGTTTTCCTACCTGGAACTGGTGACCAAGTATCCGTTTGCCGCAGGCGCTGCATTGTATGCGCACAAGGCTTTCGGAATTCACTTCATCACCTTCATTGTGGCGTTCACCGTGGCCTGTTCGGGCATCACCAGTGCGGCCACCTCCTCAACCCTGGTGGGCAAGAACCTACTGATCGGGATCGGCCAGTTCTGGGAGGGTGTGCCATCAGGTCCCAACGCCTCCATGTTCGCGGCCATGGTGATTGTGGTGATCCTGGCGCTGATCAACCTGCGTGGCGTGGGGGAGAGCGTGAAGTTCAACGTGGTCCTCACCGTGGTCACCTTGGCAGTCATGGCCGTGATCATCGCCATCGGTGCCATGGCGATCGCCAACGGACAAGGCGATGCCAGCCGCCTGGTGGTGTTTGAAACCCCGCAGGACCGCAGCATCTTCACCGCCGTGACCATGGCAACCGCCATCGCGTTTTTTGCCATGGTGGGATTCGAAGACTCCGTGAACCTGGTGGAGGAGACCAAGAACCCGCAGAAGATCTTCCCCAAGATCATGCTGACCGGACTTGGCCTGTGCGCCATCATCTACATGCTGGTGGCGGCCACGGTGATCATGGTGGTCCCCGCAGGAGACATCGCCAACCCCAAGAACCCCGACGCCGGCATCCTCCTGGACGTGGTGCGCATTGGTGCCCCGGGTATTCCGGTGGATGCGATCTTCCCGTTCCTGACCGTGTTTGCCGTGGTCAACACCGCACTGATCAACATGCTCATGGCAAGCCGCCTGCTCTACGGCATGGCCAAGCAGGGCGTGCTGCCCAAGGCACTGGGCCATGTTCTGCCCAAGCGCCGCTCCCCGTGGGTGGCCATCCTGTTCAGCACCCTGCTGGCGTTGGGGTTGATCGCCTACGTCAACCAGAACTCTGAAAGCGGGATTGTGGCCGCCCTGGGCAGCACCACCGCTTTGCTGTTGCTGTGCGTGTTTGCCGTGGTCAACGTGGCCGTGCTGATTCTGCGCCGTGATCCCACCCCGGAAGACGGCTTCCGCACACCCACTGTCCTGCCCATCCTGGGCGCCCTGTTCTCCCTGTTCCTGGTGGGGCCCTGGGCACGTTCCCGTGCGGAATGGCTGCAGTACGAGATCGCAGGGGCCCTGCTGGCCATCGGCATCCTGCTGTGGGTGGTGGCCTGGGTGGCCAACCTGCTGCGCTCGCCGGAGAAGGAAGAGGTGGAGGAGATCTCCCGCTTCTGAGGTGTGAACTTCCCATATGAGATCACCGGTGGGTGATGAGATGACCGCATCGTTGGGCTCAACAATGGTGGGGTCCTCCCGGTCCACCACCGTGATGACGCCAGGCTTTTCCATGATGACTCCGCGCACGGCAGACTCCTTCAACGAGCGGATGTTTCCGTGATCATCCAACCCCAAGTCGCAGCCGGGTGGGAGGTGCTGTTTCTACCCCCTTGGCCGACGCAACCTTATGTATGCGTGGAGACAGCGCCATATGAGGCCTGTCTCCACGCATGCATAAGGTTGCGTCTCACAATTGTTCGGAGAGCTCCAACCAGCGTTCCTCGAGCTCGGTGTTCTCCCGCTCCAGTGCGTGCAACTCGGCCGTCAGGGCACCCAGGCCTTCAAAGTCCGACTGGTCGTGGTCTGCCATCTCCTGATGTTTGTCCTGGATCAGCCCAGAGAGCTTCTCCATCCGGCGTTCCACGGCCCCGACTTCCTTCTGAGCGGCACGGGCTTGCGCCCCACTCAATCGCGGGCCGTCGTCGGCAGTGGAAGCAGCCTCAGTGGGCGAGGAGGCGTCAGCTGACAACGGGTTGGACGCCGCAGCACCGGTATCGGCTGCGGCAGCCAATTTCAGGTACTCGTCCACACCGCCTGGCAGATGCCGGAATCCTCCGTTGAGTACGGCGTACTGCTGGTCCGTGATGCGCTCCAACAGATAACGGTCGTGGGAAACCACCAACAAAGTGCCGGGCCAGGTGTCCAGCAGGTCTTCCATGGCGGCCAGCATGTCCGTGTCCAGATCGTTGGTAGGCTCGTCCAGGACCAGCACGTTGGGTTCATCCAGCAGGATCAGCAGCAGCTGCAGGCGGCGCTTCTGACCGCCGGAGAGTTCCCGCACCGGCGTGGACAACTGGGCGCTGGTGAAGCCCAGGCGTTCCAGCAGCTGACCTGGCGTCATCTCCTTGCCATCGGCCACGTAGGAGGTCTTCTTGCGCCCGATCACATCAGAAACGCGGTCATCTGCAACCTCATCCAGTTCCCGCAACTGCTGGGTCAACACGGCCACCTTGACGGTCTTGCCACGCACCACTCGCCCGGTGGTGGGCTCCAACTCGCCGGTGACAAGGTGCAGCAATGTGGACTTGCCGGCCCCGTTGCGGCCCAGGATCCCGGTGCGTTCACCCGGGCCGATCCGCCAGGTGATCTTCCGCAGGACTTCGCGTGGTTCGGTCGAGGCCACAGATTCGTCGTCGGCGGAAAACCCAGCGGCAGCGCCGTCGTAGGTCACTCCCACGTCCTCCAGGTCCACCACCCGCTTGCCCAGGCGGGAGACCGCCATGCGGGACAGTTCCACGGTGTCACGCGGGGGAGGGACGTCCGCAATGAGCTCATTGGCGGCGTCAATGCGGAACTTGGGCTTGGAGGTCCGGGCCGGCGCGCCCCTGCGCAGCCAGGCCAGCTCCTTCTTCATCAGGTTCTGACGCTTGGCCTCGGCCACAGCGGCCTGCCGGTCACGTTCCACCCGCTGCAGCACGTATGCCGCGTATCCGCCTTCGAATGGCTCCACGATGCGGTCGTGGACCTCCCACGTGGAGGTGGAGATTTCGTCCAGGAACCAACGGTCGTGGGTGACCACCAGCAAACCGCCCTGATTGCGCGGCCACCTGTTGTTCAGGTGCTGGGCCAGCCAGGCGATGCCCTCAACATCCAGGTGGTTGGTGGGTTCGTCCAGGAACAACACGTCCCAGTCCTGGGTCAGCAGCCCGGCCAGCGCGGTACGGCGGCGCTGACCGCCGGAGAGTTCACCCACGCGCGCGTTCCAGTCCAGATCGGCCACCAGCCCGCCAATGACGTCGCGGACCTTGGCGTCCCCGGCCCACTCGTGTTCTTCCCGATTCCCGACGACGGCCTGCCCGACCGTCAGCGCCGGATCCAGGACGTCGGCCTGGTCCAGCATGCCGATGCGGGTTCCGGAGCGGGAGGTCACCCGTCCGGAGTCAGGTTGTAGGCGCCCTGCAAGGATTTTCATGAGCGTGGATTTGCCGTCACCGTTGCGGCCCACAATTCCTATGCGGTCACCGCCGTCGATCCCCACGGTCACGCCCTCCAGCACGGTGCGGGTGGGGAAGGACAGGGAGAGGTTTTCGCCGTTCAACAAATGAGCCACCGCACCAGCCTACGGACTCGGCAGTCTTCCTGCGCCCGGGCGGGTGAGTTCTGCCGTTTCGGGGGCCTCCCGGAGACCCAAGATCACACCTGCGGCAGGAGGGAGCGGGGTGGTGGCCAAATGATAGGGTTGCTCACCGTGCACGTGGTGCACCGCCGTGGAAATCCAGGTGCTCTTCCGGTGGATCCAAGGTTGATCCGGGTGGATGACTCCAGGTCACGGCGCTCCGCCTTGGTGTAACGGCAGCACCCCGGCCTTTGGAGCCGTGGAGTCTAGGTTCGAATCCTAGAGGCGGAACTCATCGACACCAGTCGATGCCCTCCACTCGATCAACGCACTGTGCCCGTGACGTCCAACAAGTGAACGCCGCAGACACCGCGAGGGCCGGTCCATCCCAGGAGTTTTGGCACTGTGAGCACTTCCGAGACCACCTTTGCAGCAACCGAACCGGCCGCAGTGATTGTCCTGGCTGCAGGTCAGGGCACTCGCATGAAGTCCAAGTTGCCCAAGATCATGCATGACATCGGTGGACGTTCCATGGTGGGCCACTCCTTGGCCGCCTCCCGCACCCTGGAGCCACAACGTCTGGTGGTGGTGGTCCGCCATGACCGCGACCGTGTTGCCCAGCACGTTCTGGATTTTGACCCTCAAGCCCTGATCGCTGACCAGTCGGATCTTCCCGGGACCGGTTCGGCAGTGCTGGCCGGCCTGCAGAAGTTGGATGAGAAGGCGCCCCTGGAGGGCACCGTGGTGGTCACCTACGGCGATGTCCCGCTGTTGACCGCTGAGACTCTGCGCAAGCTGGTCACCCACCACGATTCCCATGACAACGCCGTGACGGTGTTGACGGCCCTGCACCCGGCACCGGAGAAGTACGGCCGCATCCTGCGCGACGACGCCGGGAACTTCCTGGACATCCGAGAGTTCAAGGACGCCACGGAGGAAGAACGTGCCGTCACGGAGATCAACTCCGGAATCTTTGCCTTTGACGCAGGCGTGCTGCGCGATGCCCTGGCCCAGGTGGACACCAACAACGCCCAGGGGGAGATGTACCTGACGGACGTGCCCAAGTTGGCCCGTGCCCAGGGTGGCACCGTGGATGCCTTGGTCATGGATGACCACATGGAGGTGGAAGGCGCCAATGACCGCGTCCAGCTCTCCGAGCTCGGCGCCTACTTGCGTCAGCGCACCGCTGAGATGCACATGCGCAACGGCGTGACCATTGTGGACCCTGCCACCACGTGGATCGG
Source organism: Kocuria subflava (assembly GCF_012163155.1). Classification (GTDB taxonomy): domain Bacteria; phylum Actinomycetota; class Actinomycetes; order Actinomycetales; family Micrococcaceae; genus Kocuria; species Kocuria subflava. Next base: position 63,792 of record NZ_JAAVUN010000008.1, on the reverse strand, counting down.
CACGGATGTTGCCATTGCACGGGATGCCGTGATCCACCCCAACACCCAGCTGCACGGCGTGACCTCGATCGGTGAGGACGCCGTCGTGGGACCGGACACCACGCTCACGGATGTTCGCGTGGGTCCCGGCGCCACGGTGGTGCGCACCCACGGTTTGCAATCAAGCATTGGGGAGGGCGCCTCCGTGGGCCCGTTCGCCTACCTGCGTCCGGGGACGGAACTGGGCGCCAAGGGCAAGATCGGTGCCTATGTTGAAACCAAGAACGCCCAGATCGGTACCGGTTCCAAGATCCCGCACCTGTCCTACGTGGGGGATGCCACCATCGGTGAGCACTCCAACATTGGTGCCGCCAGCGTGTTCGTCAACTACGACGGCGTGAACAAGCACCCGACTACCATTGGAAACCACGTACGCATGGGTTCGGACAACATGTACGTGGCACCGGTGACCGTGGGAGACGGCGCTTATTCAGGGGCTTCCACCACGGTCCGCAAGGACGTTCCCGCAGGGGCCTTGGCCTTGACGGAGGGGCGCCAGGTGATCGTGGAGAACTGGGTGGTGGACAACCGGCCAGGAACTGCCGCCGCTGAAGCAGCGCAGGCAGCCGGCACCCAGGCGGACACGCACCACACGGACTGAACCCACAACTTCATCAGACCCACCAGCAGTAACCACCGATTAGGAACGCTTCAGAAAGCGAGTCACGATGACCGGGATCCTCAACTCAGGTGCCAATCGATTGGTGTTGCTCTCAGGGCGGGCCCACCTGCAGCTGGCCGAAGACGTGGCCGCTGAGCTGGGCACGGAACTGGTGCCCACGGATGCGTACGATTTTGCCAACGGTGAGACCTACGTTCGCTTTGGTGAGTCCGTTCGTGGCGCAGACGCCTTCCTGATCCAGTCCCACCCGGCCCCCATCAACCAGTGGATGATGGAGCAGCTGCTGATGCTGGATGCTCTCAAGCGGGCCTCCGCCCAGTCCATCACCGTGGTGTCTCCGTTCTACCCCTACGCCCGTCAGGACAAGAAGCACCGTGGCCGTGAGCCGATTTCGGCCCGCCTGATGGCTGATCTCTACAAGACCGCTGGTGCCGACCGTTTGATGTCCGTGGACCTGCACACCGCCCAGATCCAGGGTTTCTTTGACGGGCCCGTGGATCACCTGATGGCCATCCCGATCCTGGCCGAGCACGTCCAGAGCCTGGTGGGCGACGACGCCGTCACCGTGGTTTCCCCGGACACCGGCCGTGTGCGTGTGGCTGAGATGTGGGCAGAGCTGCTGGGCCACACCCCTCTGGCCTTCGTGCACAAGACCCGTGACATCACCCGCCCCAACCAGGCTGAGTCCAAGGAAGTGGTGGGCCAGGTCAAGGGCCGTACCTGCGTGCTGATCGACGACATGATCGACACCGCCGGGACCATCGCGGGAGCTGTGAAGGTCTTGCGGGAACACGGCGCCAAGGACGTCATCATCGCCGCCACCCACGCGGTGTTCTCCGACCCCGCCGTGGAGCGTCTGTCCAACTGCGGTGCCCGCGCCGTGGTGGTCACGGACACTTTGCCCGTGTCGGAGGAGCACCGGTTCGAGGACCTTCACGTGCTCTCCATCGCGCCTCTGTTGGCACGCGCCATCCAGGAAGTGTTCGAGGACGGTTCGGTCACCAGCTTGTTCAACGGTCACTCCTGACCGCATGAACTGTGCAGCAAACCCGGAGCCTCGGCTTCAGCGGTGACTGACCACAACGTGTGCGGCCCGTGCCCCGTCAAGGGACACGGGCCGCACACGTTTCTGGCGGGGCAGCAATCAGCTGGAGTAGCGCTGGATGAAGGCCGCCGTGGCGTCTCGGTTGGTGGTCTGGGTGGGGCGGTAGGTGCCGTCAGACCAGCCTTTGGCCACACCGGTTGTTTCCATCCAGGTGATGGCCTGGGCGTGCGGTTGATCTGCGCTCACATCCGCGAACGACGACGCCGAACCCACGGCGGGCGATCCTGCCATGCGGTAGAACAAGGCCGCCGTGGCATCTCGCGTGATGTCAGCGTTGGGTCGGAACGTTCCATCCGACCAACCCGTGAGCAGACCCCGGGAGTTGGCCCAGGTGATCTCCTTGTAGAAAGGGTGGTTCACGGCCACGTCCGAGTACGGGGACTGTGCCGGAGCGGTGAAGGCGGGTGAACCTGCCATGCGGTAGGCCACGGCCGCCATGGCGTCACGATCGATGGCCTGGTGCGGGCGGAACGTGCCATCCGGCCAGCCGGTGAGCAGCCCCTTGGACTTGACCCAGCTGATCGCTGATGCGTGCTGCTGGTTGCCGGCCACGTCAGCGAAAGGACCGGCCACTGCCTGCGGCGTCACGGCCGTCTGCTGGGGGCTCGGTGCGGCGGCGGGTGCTGCCGCCGGTGCCGGGGTGCCGGTCACGGAAGTGCGGGTGTCGGAGGGCTGACCACCGTTGGCGTAGCCGCCGCCGTTGACCACGGAGACGATTCGCCAGGGCTGGCGGGTGTTGGTCAGGCTGCCGTCGGCAAGAGTCACTCCAATGCCCACCACGGTCACCTTGGGGTCCAGAAGCACGGCGTTGTGCGACGGAGAGTTCTTCCACCAGGTCACCAGGGCCACCGGGTTCACGCTGTATTCCAGGGCGGTGATTTCCCGCATGGTGGTGGCCCCACGGAATCGGGAATCGCGCAGGAAGTTGTTGGAGTGGTTGTAGTTCTCCTCCCGTACCGCCCGGTTGGATTCGTCCTGGGAGATCCCGGTGAGCGTGGGTGAGTACTTGACCGGCGCCAACCCGCGGGAGCTGCGGTACTTGTTGATTTCATTCAGGATGGTCTGCCGATGCCCGTCCAGGGTGGACTGGGAAGCGTTGACAATGTCCTGCTGGGCCGCGTGAGCGGGGGTGGTCAGAGCCATGGGAACTGCCGTGACGGCAGCCGCGGCCAGAGCGGCTCCGGCCAGAAGATGTCGGGTTTTACGCATGAGGCATGGGTCCTTTCAGGCACAGGTTGGACTCAACCCTGGAGGGGAAGGCCGCTGTGGCGTCCTGGGCTGCAACCGGAAAGATGTTGTGAATGGGGTGTGACTGCGGTGGTGCCTGCCCATGGGTTTCGGCAGGCACCACCGGGTTGGGGTGAATGGGTCTCAGCGGTTGTGGGGCAGGGCTCCTATCGGGAATACCGGTAGAGGAAGGCAGCCATGGCGTCACGGTTGGTGGTGGTCACGGGACGGTAGGTGCCGTCCGCCCAGCCGGTGGTGACACCGCGATCAGCAAGCCAATGGATCTCTCGGTAGAACTGTTGCCCGGGCTGCACATCCCGGAACCGGGACGCCGCAGGCGCGGTGTAGGCCGGGCGACCGGCCATCCGGTAGAGCAGTGCTGCCGTGGCATCTCGGGTGATGTTGGCATTGGGTCTGAATGAGCCGTCGTTCCAGCCCGTGAGCAGGCCGCGGGAACGGGCCCAGGTGATCTCCTTGTAGAAGGGGTGGGAGGTGGAAACATCCGTGTAGGGAGATCGAGCGGGCGGCGTGTAGGCCGGGGAACCTGCCATGCGGTAGGCAACAGCAGCCATGGCATCGCGGTCAATGGGCTGGGTGGGCCGGAACGTTGCATCGGGCCACCCGTTGAGCAGGCCGCGGTCGCGGGCCCAGGTGATTTCCCGGGCGAACTGGTTGGTGGCTGCGACGTCGCTGAACGGGCCAGCCGCGGTTGCCGGCGTGCGCCCACCCAGGGGCTTGTAGTTGGCGTTGGTGGCCAGGTCCTGCAGCTGGGCCCAGGAACCACCGAACACATTGGAGTCACCGGAGAACGGGCCCGTCTCCGAGTACTGCCAGATGTCGTAGGTGTTCCACCCGTTGGGCATCCGCCCCGGGGAGGTGGTCCATCGAGCAATGTGCAACGGGTGATCGTTGAACACCTGCGTGTTGCCGGTGCACTGGATCCACCAGTCCGTGGTGGTGTAGATGGCGGGCACGCGACCGGTGCGCTGCTTGTAGCGGTCGGAGAAATCCTTGATCCAGCTGCGCATTTCTGCCTGGGTCAGGTTGTAGCAGATGTTCCCGTAGGCCGGGTACGGGTTGTACTCGATGTCCAGCAGCCCGGGCAGCGTCCGCCCGTCAGCGGACCAGCCACCACCGTTGTTCACAAAATAATCGGCCTGGGCAGCGCCGGAGGAGGTCCTGGTGGGAATCGCAAAGTGATAAGCGCCGCGGATCATTCCCACCTGATAGGAGCCGATGTACTGGCTGTTGAAGGTGGGGGAGCGGTAACTGGTGCCTTCCGTGGCCTTGATGTAGGCGAACCGGGCACCCATGGCGTACTCGCTGCTCCAGTTCACAGCAGGCTGCCAACCGGAGACGTCCATGCCTTGGATCCCGGCAGGCTGCCAGGCGCCGTTGACCTGAACCAGGGACATGGCACCGGCGGGACTCATGGCGCTGGAGAACGACGCCGCGCCATCCTCCCGCGTGGCACCGGGCTGCGCGGAGGATCCGGGCGTCTCAGATGCGCCACCGGTGCTCTGCTCGATCTCCTTCATGGATCGCTCAGAGTCCGGGGACAGATGAGCGGCTGCATCCACGCTCTTCTGATACATGCCCATGGTTGCTCCGGGTGTGTCGTCGCCGGTGGTGGGAGCCTGATCCGGCAGGTGCGGGGCATCGTAGGAGGCCACGGCGTCGGCGTCGTAGGAAACCACGTCCCCGTCGGTGAGCGTCAATTCGCCCTGGGGAGTGCCTTCCTGGGTGGTGTGTTCATTGACCACGGAGGGCACCGGTTTTTCGGCGGCCCACGTGGGGGAGACCGCCGCCAAACCGGTGACGATCAGTGACAGAGATGCGGTCAGGGACAGTGTTGCGGTGGCCGCGGCACGGGGAATGCGCGGCTTGGTGCGGGACAGGTTCACGCTGTTGCCTATCGTCGGGGGGACATCCGGCCCATGGGGGAGGGGAAGCGCAGGCCGAACCGAAGAGAGTATAACGTGACCGTTTTGTTATAGAGCCAAGGTCATGGCTGGTCAGTAGGCGCCGGACGGTGCAAAGACCGCCTTGACGGTGCGCAGCAGGATCAGCACGTCCTCCAGAACGGACCAGTTCTCCACGTAGTAGAGGTCCAGGCGGACGGACTGGTCCCAGTCCAGATCCGAGCGGCCGGAAACCTGCCACAGCCCGGTGATGCCCGGCTTCACACGAAGGCGGCGGTGAACGTAGTCCTCGTACTTGTCCACCTCGGATTCAAGCGGCGGACGGGGACCCACCAGGGACATCTCTCCCTTGAGCACGTTCACGAACTGCGGCAGCTCATCCAGGCTGTAACGGCGCAGCACCTTGCCAGGCTTGGTCACACGGGGATCGTCCTTCATCTTGAACAGGACATCCCCTTGGGATTCGTTGGCGGCCAGAAGAGCGGCTTTGCGTTCCTCGGCATCCGTGTACATGGAGCGGAACTTCAGCATCTTGAACCGGCTACCGTCCAGGCCCACACGTTCCTGGCCGAAGAACACCGGGCCACGGTCATGGGCCTTGACCATGGCCGCCACCACCAGCATGACCGGGGAGAGGATCAGCAGAGCTGCCAGCGCACCCGCCACGTCCATGCCGCGCTTGAGCAGGCGCCGGGACCAGGACATCCGCGGAGTGGACACATGGATCAGGGGCAGCCCGGCCAGCTGCTGGGTGTGGATGCGCGGACCTGCCACATCGGTCAGGCCGGTGTTGAGGATCAGACGAATGCGCGCATCCGCCAGGTACCAGCTGAGGTGGCGAATCTCCGCCGAGCTCAGTGGAGAGTTGTTGGTCAGCACCAGCGCCTGGACGCGGTTGCGGTGAGCCGCCTCCAGGATTCCGGCCACGGTGGGGCGTTCTCCCTGGGACAGTGCGTTGCGCACGTCCACGGTGGCCAACTTTTCCGGGATGGGCTGCTTGCCGACGGGGTAGTAGGCCACCACCGGTGCCAGGCCGGCCTCGACGTGGTCTTGGAGGGACTGCACGGTTTCCAGCGCGCCGCGTTGGCGCCCCACCACCATGGTGCGTGACATTCCGGAGCGCCGGCGGCGCCGCCCGTGGAGCAAGTAGGTCCGCAGGCACCAGCGCCCCAGGATGAGCAGCACCAGGCCTGCGGGCAAGGCGATGAGCACGTACCCGCGGGCAAACGGCAGGGACAGGGCAAAGGAGAAGATGGCCACTGCGCTGAAGAAGATCAACACCGCAGAGGAGACCTCCCGGGACTCTTCCATGCCGTAGCCGATCAGCCGGACCGCGCGCGTTCCGCGCAGTTCCAACCAGGTCCACCACAGGACAGCCAACAAGATGCCCACGAACCAGTAGCTGACGTACACGCCACCCCAGACCAGATCGCTTCCGCCGCGGATGCCGTCCGCGCCGAATCGGCCCAGTTGTGCCATGAGAACGGTGGCCGCAATGGCCACGGCGTCAGTGATCCGCATGGACCACACGTACCGGGAGCGCCAGTCATCGCTTCCGCCACCGGCCGCAGGGCGCACGGCGGGGGTTTTCCCCGGGATGCGCTCTGTGCTCATGGCGGTGCCGGAGGCCGAGGTGGAGGTTGACCCGGAGCGGGTGGGTGCCTGACCGTCCGTGGAGCGGCGAATCACCTCCACGGGGCCGGTGCTGGGCTGTACCGGTGAGCCGTCCCCGTTGATGGGTAGCTGCGCCGGCGCCGGGCCGCGGGCGTGGCTGCGATCGCCACCGGGACCGTTGCGCTTGCCGGCATGAGCATCATGGTGCGGACTCATGCCGTCCACCGATGAGTCGGTGACACTGGCCATCACTTCTTCCTCCCCCTCAAGAAGAACCACAGAACGTTGGCGCTGGATTTCAGCGCACACCAGAAGCGACGACGGCGAACACCTGCGACCGCGGGGCGGGTGCCCCTCCCCAGATTCAGCCCATGGAGCGCGGCAGTGCACCGTGGTCAATCAGCTGCCGTTCCCCAAGAACGACGACGGTTCCCACGTGTCACCGCGAGGACCGACCTTGTTGCAGACGACGACTTCTGTTGGTCATCCAGCCTCTGGACGTGCCGCGGAGATCCCCATCACTCGTCACCACGTTGAGGTGCTTTCAGACGTCTCCATCCTAAGAGGTGGGTTCGCTTTCAGGCGTCCCCAGATGTGTCCAAATCATCTAATTCTTGGGATGGTGGTGTGAATCACAGCATGTCAGGGGCACTTCACGCCCTGCGTGCTAGTATTTCCCGGTTGCCGAGGCGAGGGGATCGCAGGTGCGTGTGCATCAGCGTCCCGTGATCGACGAGGCTGGTTCGAATCTGCTGAGGATTCCGTCAGGAACAGGCCCGCGTGGGCTGTGACGTCGGAATCATCTGAACGATGATGAGCCGGTCGCCTGTGGCCGGCGCAACGTACGTGAAGAACATGCCTGATCCATCAGGTACCCAGCACAACCCGTGAGGAGTCGAACCAGCATGGTTGACGTCATTCGCATTCCCGGTGAAGTCCGCACCGATTTCGGCAAGGGCTACGCCCGCCGCATCCGCGCCAACGACCAGATCCCCGCCGTGATCTACGGTCACGGCCACGATCCCATCCACGTGTCCCTGCCGGGCCACGAGATGATGTTGGTTGCCCGTAACGCCAACGCCGTGATTGAGGTCCTGGCCGACGGTGAGCACCTGTGCATGCTCAAGGACATCCAGCGTCACCCGATCCGCCCGGAGATCCTCCACATCGACCTCCTGACCGTCAAGCGCGGCGAAAAGGTTGAGGTGGACGTGCCCCTGGTTGTCACCGGCGAGGTGGCTCCCGGCACCATGTACAACCAGGAAGAGTCCACCGTGACCGTCCTGGTGGATGCCCTCAAGGTCCCCGAGCAGTTCGAGCTCTCCGTGGAGGGTCGCGAACCCGAGCAGCACCTCTACGCCTCCGACATCAACCTGCCTTCCGGCGTCGAGCTGGTCACCGATGCAGAGATGCTGGTGGTCAACGTGGCCGAGCCCATCGAGCAGGACCTGGGCGAAGAGCCCGAGGCCGAGGGCGAAGAAGCCGAAGGTGAAGAGGGCGAGGCCGCTGAGGCCGAGGCTTCCGAGGAGTCCTCGGACGACGAGTGATTCTTTGCAGATGGCGGCCTGACCGTCATCTTGCCACGGACGGCACCCGGGGGAGATCCCCCGGGTGCCGTCCGGTTCTTGGACCGTCCGGCGCAGAGATCAGCGTGAACATGGAGAATGGTGTCCGTGACTGAACGATGGATAGTGGTGGGACTGGGCAACCCCGGCCCGCAGTATGAACGCACTCGCCACAACGTGGGTCAGATGGTCCTGGACGACCTGGCGGCACGAACGGGCCAGAAGTTCACGGTGCACAAGCAGACCCGCACACAGATGGTGGAAACGCGTTTGCGCCCGGGCGGTCCCCGACTGGTTCTGGTCAAGCCCATGAGTTACATGAACCTCAGCGGTGGGCCCGTGGCCTCCGTGCTGAAGTTCTTTGGCGCAACCCTGGAGAACCTGGTGGTGGTCCATGACGAGGTGGACATCGACTTCGACGCCATCAAGCTCAAACGCGGCGGAGGCGAAGGTGGCCACAACGGACTGCGGGACATCTCCAAGGCTTGCGGGAGCAAGGACTACCTGCGCGTGCGGGTGGGGGTGGGACGGCCCCCGGGACGCATGGACACCGCTGACTTTGTGCTCAAGCCCTTCACCAGTACGGAACAGGCTGATCTGCCGCTGCTGCTGGAGCGCTCCGCGGATGCCGTCGAGCAGATCATCGACCACGGCCTGACGGCCGCACAGAACGCGGTCCACGCCCGTTGAGGGTGGGAGATCGCAGCCCCTGACACCATGCGTTGAGGCGGGACACGTCCCGGCGTCGTCGTCAGTTGGGGAGGACAAAACGTTACTCAAGTGTTGAGCTGGTCTAACGTTGAGTAAAGGAGGCTCGATACGGTGAAGGTGGCCGTGGACGAGCGCCCACCCGCGCATGATCCGCGTCAGCCCGAGCCACAGCAGCCTCAGGAGGTTCCCCGTGCCCACCGGCACCAGCCCAGCTTTGACCACCCCCGTACCGGGTGCGCTGAACAACGAGCGCGCACGGGAGCTGGCAGCACAGTTCCCCCTCCTGCAACGTTCCGTGATGGATCAACCGCTGGTGTACCTGGACTCCGGTGCCACCTCCCAACGCCCGCAGTCCGTGCTGGATGCCGAGTTCGACTTCCTCCGCTCCTCCTATTCCGCCGTTCACCGCGGGGCACACACGGTAGCTGTGGAGGCCACTGACGCTTTTGAGCAGGCACGCGAGACCGTGGCGAACTTTGTGGGAGCGGGTCCCCGGGAGATCGTGTGGACCTCCAACGCCACCGAGGCGATCAACCTGATCACCTACGCCTTCTCCAACGCCTCAGCGGGTAGCAACGGTGCGGGAGAGGCCTCCCAGCAGTTCCGTCTGGGGCCCGGAGACCAGATTGTGGTCACGGAATCCGAACACCACGCCAATCTGGTGCCCTGGCAGGAGTTGTGCGCCCGAACCGGGGCCGAGCTGCGCTGGATCCCGGTTGACGACCACGGTGTCCTGGATCTGCCCGCCGTGGATTCTGTGATCACCGAGCAAACCCGCGTGGTGTCCTTCACCCACGTCTCCAACGTGACCGGTGCAGTCAACGACGTCGCCGCGCTGGTGGATGCCGCCCGCAAGGTCGGGGCCTTCACAGTGCTGGACGCCTGCCAATCGGTGCCGCACCTGCCGGTGAATTTCCATGAGCTGGGTGTGGATTTTGCGGCGTTCTCCGGTCACAAGATGCTGGGTCCCACTGGTATTGGTGCCCTGTACGGGCGTGCCGAGCTGTTGGATGTCCTGCCCACGTTCCTGACCGGCGGTTCCATGATCACCTCCGTGACCATGGAACGCAGCGAATACCTGCCCGCCCCCACACGATTTGAAGCCGGCACCCAGCGCATCTCCCAGGCCGTTGCCCTGGCGGAGGCGGTGCGGTTCCTGGACGCTGTGGGCATGGAGAACGTGGCCACGTGGGAGTCCGAGCTGGGTCAACGTCTGGCGGCCGGAGTCGCGCAGCTTCCCGGGATCCGCCTGATCGGTCCGCAACCCGGAGTGGACCGGGTGGGCCTGGCTTCCGTGGTGGTGGAGGGTGTCCATGCCCACGACGTCGGTCAGTTGCTTGACGTGGCCGGTGTGGCGGTGCGCGTGGGTCACCACTGCGCCCAGCCCCTGCACCGGCGCCTGGGGGTCACGGCCACCACCCGAGCCAGCACCTACCTCTACAACACCACCGATGACGTCGACCGCTTACTGAACGAGCTGGCCGGGGTGCGGCGGTATTTCCGCCTGGAGGACTGAACCAGCCTCGGCTCTACCCCCGCTTGTTCCGACTTGACCACTGACGAGGAGTCACCCACACCATGAGTGCTTTGGACCAGATGTACCAGGACGTGATTCTGGATCATTCCAAGCGGAGAATCGGGGAGGGGTTGGCCGGAGCCGATGCCACCCTGCTGCCCGGTGAATCGGCCGCCGGCACCCATCACGAGTTCAACCCCACCTGCGGGGACCAGATCCTGGTTCGGGTGGGGTTGGACGGTGACACCGTGACGTCTTTGACCTGGCAGGGGGACGGCTGTTCCATTTCCATGGCGGCAGCATCCGTCCTGGCGGAGATGGCTCCACAGACCGATGTCCACACCCTGCGCCGCCAGATTGACGGTTTCCGGGAGATGCTGCGTTCCCGGGGGACCGCGGAGCCGGACGAGGAACTGTTGGGCGATGGTGTGGCCTTTGCCGGCGTGGCCAAGTTCGTGGCACGGGTCAAATGCGCAGCGCTGGCCTGGGTGGCCACGGAGGCTGCCCTGATGCAAGCCGGCGTGGAGCGGGAATGAATCCCGCTGATGGCGTCCTGACCGTCAAACTGCCCAGCAGGGCGGCTTTTCTGCGAGCACTGGCCAGCTCGTGGGAGTGGGACGCCCACGGGCCCAGCATGGTGCTCACGGGCTCACAGGGTGTGGGCAAAACCGTGCTGCTGGATCAGCTGTGCGCCCGGTTGGAGGGCACGGCACACATCATTCGGTGGTGGACACTCGCACCGCCAGGTGGTCGATCACCAGCTGATCCGGCTGCCGGCCTGCCACAGGAGATCGTGGGACTGCTCGCAAGCAGCTCAGGCCCGTCCGAAATCGCAGAACCCGGGCGATCCGACACCCGTGCGGCACCTGACGGCCACGGTGCTGAGCACACCGTGGTTCGCGCTTTCCAACGGGCACGTACCTGGCTGCACCACAACGCTCAGGACGCACCGGTGTTGGTGGTGGTGGATGACGTCCACCTCCTTCAGGAGTCCCACCGCCATGTGTTGGCGCAGCTGACGCGTAATCAGGAGATTTCCTTGCTGTTGGCGGCCACCTCGATCCGTTTGACGGGCCGTGCCATGAGTCAGCTGTGGCGAGACGGCGTGATCTCCGATCACAGAATCCCGGATCTGTCCTTGCCCGATGTGACCGAGTTGCTGCGAGCAGCCCTGGGCCGTGAACCGGAAATCACAGAAGCTGTCCCCATCTTGCGCAGGTCCCAGGGCGTGGTGGGGCACGCCGTGACGGCTCTGGGGCACATGTTGCCCCAGAGCAACGTGGGCAACAACCTGCCGGATCCCGGTGTCCACAACGGTGAACAGCTGCTGTGCCAGGCACTGTCCACCACCCGCCTGGATCCCGATCAGGTGAGCATTGTTCAAGTGCTCTCCCGCCTGCGTCAGTTCCCCGCCTCCGTCTTGATCGACCTGTTCGGTGCCCAGAACCTGGATGCCTTGATGGACACCGGTGTGCTGCGCCTGCAGGGCCGGGGCCCTTCCCGCGGTGTGGTGCTGACCAACACCTGGATCGCCGGATTGGTCCCCGGACTGATCTCCGAGCAGCGGGACCGGGAGCTCTACGACGTCGTTGCCGGGTACAGCACGGATGCACGCGTGGTGGCGGGGGCTCGTGCGGACCTGGAACTGTGGCGCCATGCCCTGGGGCTGCCGCTGGACCCGGTGAGAATCACGCATCTGGCGGAATCGGCTGCCGTGAGTGCCGACTACAACACGGTGCAAGCCTTGATCCGAACTCTGGATCCAGGCCACGCTGCCCCGTTGCGGGGGCTGCACACCTTGGCACTCGCAGGCGTGGGGCAGATTGACGCCGCCACCGAACTGGCCAGGCCGTTGCTGGATGCCACGCCGGATCCCCAGCACCCGCTCCAGATCCGTGAAGTCGAGGCCCTGTACGTGCTGGCCGCCATGAGCACGCAGCAACGGCGAGCAACCGGGGAGTTCGAGACCCTGCTGGCCATGGCACAGGGGCATCACCGGGCACTGATGAGCAGCACCGCCGCAGCGGAGCATTCACCCCATGAGCTGGCGCAGAACGCCGCACTGGAGGAAGCGGCCCTGTCCGCCCGGTGGATTCTGGAAAACTTCCGCGGTGACTACAAAACCCTGTTGGATTCCCTGGCGCGCGCCTCCGCAGCCCGCAGCGTGGAACGCACAACTCGAGCTTTGATGGTGGGTCTGACGGCAAAAGCCAACGCAGTGTGTGGCCGGCCCACTGATGGGCAGGCCATCCTGACGCACGCAGTCCGTGTGGACCTGGCGGCGCGCAATGCACGCCTGGCCCAGCAGCACACGGAGGATGCGGCCATGATCGCCGCCATTTTCGGCGGACAGTGGTCTGAGCTGTTGGAGCAGGTCCAGGGCCAGGACGGCGGATTGCCGGACACTCCTGCCTGGGTGCAGCACAACGTCCTCAAAGGTGCCTTGTTGTTGCTCACGGGCCGCCCGCACAAGTCGGTGGGGTACCTGGAGGCCGCGTTGAAGGCAACGGCTGACGCGGTGGCCTTTCCCGTGCCGCACCTGGTGGTCAGCCTCACCGCAGCGGCCTTCGCATGGGTGGGTCGGCACACTGATGCCAAGGAGCTGCTGCGGATGGATCACACCGATCACGCCCAGGAGTCTTATCTCTACCGTGCCACCGGCGAGTACTTCCGCGGGTTGACTGAATTCCTGTTGGGAGACGTGGCAGCCGGAGTCCAGAGGTGGCGCAGCTGGGCGGATGACACCATGGTTCGCGGTTGCCACGGGCTGGCCCTGGTGTTCCTGCAAGCACTGGCACGGGCTGGATCCGAGTTCGCGGTGCGTGAGTTGACAGTCACCGCTCAGCGCTGCCAGGGCGCTTGGGCGGAGAGTCTGCGGCTGTTGGCCGTTGCCCTGGACGGGCAGAAGATCACCGATCTTCGGGCTGCTCTGCGCAGCGCTGCCGCCATGGGGGATCTGAGTCTGGCCGGTTACCTGGAGCGCCTGATAGCAGTTCGTGGACACACCTCCGGGACGGGCCCGGTGGTGCCGTTTCCCGACGACGAAGTGGTGGAGGTGGGCACCGGGGAGATGGATGCCCGTGCGGTGAGCATGGCCGCCGTGCTGACCTCACGCGAGCGTGAGATCGCTGATCTTGCAGCAGCGGGTCTGACCAACCAGTCCATTGCCGAACAGGTGGGGCTCTCTCGCCGCACCGTGGAAGGACACATGCTCCAGGTCCTGCGCAAACTGAACATGTCCCGCCGTAACGAGCTGGTGGATCTGTGGAGGGGAGCACAGGGTGACTGAGAGCCACGTGGAGCGCGGACGGATTGACCGCAGCTGGTTGGAGCCCCACCACCTGGTGGGGGTCCGGGCCGCAACAGTGGAGGCCGCGGTCAGGGACCTGCGTGACACCGACTGCCGCGGTGTGGTGATTCACGGCGTCTTTGGTGCCGGGACCTCCACCGTGGCCAGAGCCGTGCTGGCGCATTTTGTGGAAAGTGCTGCCATCCTGCGCGCTGAGCATGATCACGGTGCCGCTGAAGAATCCCCGTTGGGTGGATTGGCATTCCTGGTGGCCTCCTTGGCGCAGGACCTCCAGGACGAACACACCCCGTTGAACGACTCCGCTGGGGCCTTTGACCTTGTGGCCAGAGCCTGCCGCAAGATGCGCAGCACCGCCGGTCCGGTTCCCCTGATGGTCATCCAAGACCTGCACAAAATGCCGGCCGCAGCTCAACGCCTGGTGGCGGGACTGCTGGGTGCGGGCCTGATCAAGGTGGTGCTGGTGGCCTCCACGGCTTCGGCCTCCCATGCCTGCGGTGACCTGCTGCCGGTCCTGCGCCGCGGTCTGCTGCGGGCACACACCCTGTCCCCACTGGATGGAGACGGGGTCAGAGAACTGATGGAACAGGTGCTGGGCGGCACTGTGCCGCCGCTGACCGCACAGTGGGCCACCATGCTCACCGCAGGTGTTCCGCGACTGGTGATCTCCTACCTGGACCGCGCTCGCGAGGACGGGCTGCTGCTGTTCAACGACGGCCTGTGGCACTTTGTGGGACCGGTGGAAGGAGTCTCGGATGACCTCCGTGAGGTGGTGGCCATCCATCTGGCGGAGTTGAGCGAGGCGCAACGGCAGGTGCTGTTCGTCGTCGTGCTGGCCGAACGAATCCAGATGAACCCGGCCATCAACGGCGTGCTGGGGGAGGCGCTGGAGGTCCTGATCGAATCCGGGCTGGTGCAAAGCCGGTACGAGTCACACCGCTGGACGCTGATTCCCAGCTGTGAGCACTTTGCGGAGGCGGTCCGCCAGCACCTTTCCCCGGGACTGGCGGTCACGTTGGGCCCGCTGCACGCCTCCGTCCTGGAACACGGCCTGACACCTGTTTCCAGGGCGGCGTGGGCCGTGAACACCGGCACGCTGATCGACGGCGCCGATCTGGTGGCGCTGGCAGCTTCAGCCAATGACCGGTTGTGGGCCGATTACGCGCTGCGCACGTTGCAGAGCCCTGTGGAGACCCAGTGGCAGGCGGCAGCAGACCTGGAAAAACTGCGGGCTCGGATCAAATTGCGCCATCACCTGGAAGCGGGTGTGATCGCCGCGGGAATCGATGTCCACCGGCTCTCGGCACGCCAGCTACGGGTGTTGATGACCTGTGAGGGCATGCTGCGCGGAACCGGCGAGTTGTCCTACACGGATGAGCAGTGGCAGCGCCGCTGGCAAGAGCTGGCGGCACGCTGCCTGGAAGATCCGCACACGGCAACCCAGGAGCGGGAGTTCTTTGGTGCCTTGGAGATCCTGGTGCAGCTGTGGGCCGACTGGTCGGGTCCGCCCGGCGCCCAGCCGGGGCAGCGATGGCACCAACTGCGTGATTCCCCGGTTCCGGAGGTGGCCATGCTGGCCCTGGCCTCCCTGGGCCGCAGTCAGACCCGGGCGGCCGATCTGGATGCGGCATCCGAGGCGTGGTTCCGGGCCATGCTGTTGGCCGAGTCGCATCCGGGGTTGTTGTCCGTTTTCACGGACGTGACACGGATCGGACGTCTGTGGGCCGGGGCGCTGAGCGGGGACCCGGTGGCTCCTCTCAGCGCGCTGCCCAACACCTGGGGCCCGGAGGACTCCAGCCCGTATCTGGCACTGGCCGGTCACTACTACGCCGCCTCTGCCATGAGCCTGCTGTTGAAGGGGACCATCGCCCCCGCCCACGCCTACTTCCAGGCGGCCGTGGCGTGTTCGCGCGACGACACCGCCCCCTACCTGCTGGCCATGTGCCGCAGCGCCCTTGAACTGACGACGTTGCTGACCACAGGTGTTGCCCCTGAACGCACGGAGGTGCCGGAGACGGTCTCCGACACGTGGTTGGACGGGGACCTGCTGCCCATGCGCTGGTTCCACATCCTGTTCGACTCCGTGACGCGAACCGCCGAGGGCAATGCTGCCGACATCAGCGCCTTGGTCTCCGTGGTGGACTCCTCCCTGGCCGACGGCGAGGTGGTGACCGCGCATTTTGCCCTGGCACAGGTCATGCAGACGGGGGAGGACGCCTTCATCCGCAAGCTGCGGGAGGTCTCTCACGGCACCAGCGGGCTCTATCAACAAATGGTGGCCCGGATCTGCCAGGCGGTCATGACCGTGGACGTGGACGGGCTGGTGGCCGCGGGCCTGCAGTGTCATGCCGCCGAGTTCGACGGCCTGGCCGGGGACGCTCTGGAACGCGCGCTGGTGCTGTTGAGCCCGTACGCGCCGTCGTCAGTTATCAGCACCGTGACGCAGGCGGCCGATGAAGCCTTCCGCTCCACGGGCCGCTCCATGCGCAGGCGCACCACGGCCGGAGGACGACGACGCTCCACCCTGACCGAGCGTGAACAGGAAGTGGCCGAATTGGTGGCCCGAGGTCTGACCAACGCTCAGGTGGCCCAGGAGCTGGGTCTGGGGCGGCGCACCGTGGAAGGCCACGTGTACCGGTTGTTCGACAAACTGGGCATCTCCCAGCGCAGTGAAGTGCAGGAGGCGCTGCAGGGCTGACTCTCTCGAACCGCCAACCACCGGATGGGGGATCAGGCGGGGTCGTCATAGGAGTCCACCCGGTCTCCCTCAGTGCGCAGCTTGGAGTAATAGGCGTTGCGCCCCAGCAGCAGGGCGCCACCCACAACGGCTGCCACACCGGAACCGCACAGGATGCCCACCTTGGCATGGTTGTCATGTGGTGAGCCCAGGCCGAAGGACAGATCCGCCACCAGCAGGGAGACCGTGAAGCCGATGCCCGCCACAATGGAGAGCCCGATCAGGTCGATCCATTCGTAGTCGGCGTCCTTGCGGGCCGGGGTGAAGCGGTTCATCAGCCAGGCCGAGGAGAAAATGCCGATGGCCACGGGGTCGGTCAAGGACTCCGTGAACCCGGCCCAGCCGCCCACGGCCACGCCCGCGGAGAAGAAGGCAAAGATCGGCACGGCCAGGATGTTGGACAGCGGCCGGAAGCGGTGCTCCAAGGTGGGTGCCAGGCCGAAGGCGGGGGTGTCACGGGTGATCAGGCGTGGCTTGATGGCCATGACCGGGGTGGCAAAACCCAGCAGCACACCGGCAATTGTGGCGTGAACGCCGCCGTTGTAGACCAGCAACCAGGTGATGAAACCCAGGGGCAGCAGAATCAGCCACGCCGCCCAGGCTTTCTCGATGAAGAAGTGGCTGAAGCGATGCGTCAGAGCCCAGTACACGGCCAACGCCACCAGCGCCCCGCCCAGGGAGAGCAGGCTGATGCCGTAGCTGTAGAACAACGCGATGATGATGATGGCGATCAGATCATCCACCACGGCAAGGGTCAGCAGGAACGTGCGCATGGCCAGCGGAAGTGCCGAGCCCACAACCGCCAGCACTGAGACGGCGAAAGCAATGTCCGTTGCGGTGGGGATGGCCCAACCGCGCAGGGCGGTGGGATCCGTGTTGTTGACCAGGTTCACGCCCACGTAAATCAGCGCGGGGGTGATCACACCGGCAAAAGCGGCCACGATCGGCAGGGCGGCCTTGCGGGGATTGCGCAGCTCGCCGTCCACGAACTCGGCCTTGAGCTCCAGGCCCACCAGGAAGAAGAACACCGCCAGCAGGCCATCTGCCGCCCATTCGCCCACGGTGTGCATCAGACCGGGCACGGCATCCGTGCCGATCTTGTAGTCACGCAGACCGAAGTAGAACTCCTGGGCCGGGCTGTTGGCCAGGACCAGAGCCGCCAACATGGCAATCAGAAGCAGGCAGCCGCCCACCAGGTCTTTCCGGATGAACGCGCTGAAGCCTTGATTCACCTGGTGAGGGGTTTCAGTCTGCTGAGACAAGGCTGCTGACCTCCTGGACGAGCACTCGGGACCGCGTCAGTGTACGCCGGTCATGTTCCAGGTGTGGGACAGGCCTCACCGGGGGCGCCCGGTGTTACCCACGATGCCGCTGCCCGGAGCGGGCCGGGCAGCGGCAGGAGAACATCAGTGGGAGGCGATCCAGGCATCGGCCTCGCGGGCCTGCAGGGACAGCGCCTTGCCCACGTACGGCTCCGCCGTGGAGGCCAACTTGCCGCCCACCAGGGGGATCTTGACATTCAGGGACATGTTCACGGAAACGGCGGTCTTCTCGCCCTGGGCCTGCAGACGCTGGGTTCCCTCACCGTTGGCGGGCATGCCACCCACGGTGATCTCCGTGCGAATGTTGCGGGATCCATCCGCCTCCGGGGCTGCCCAGGAGTCCACCTGCGTGATATTGAGACCGTCCTTGATGAACTTCTTGGCCATCTCCGGCAGCTTGTCCGCACCCATGGTGCGCACCGAGGTGACGGTGAAGGCGCCGGCGGTGTCGCCGTCGACCTCAAAGGAATTCAGGGTGGCCCCGCCGCGCTCGGCCACGTGGCGGTTGAAGGCCTCGTCCAGGAAAGTCTCCGTGACCTTTTCCACGGGGGCGTTGACGGTCTGCTCGGCGGTTACAGCCATGGTTTACTCCTTGTAATGACGCTTGAACGGTGGTGACGCTTGAACGTCGTGGTGATGCTTGCACACGGACTGGTGCCGTTCGGCTCAATCCTAGTCGGCCCACGCAGTGGCCCACTCCGAGCGAAAGTGCACTGCGCGAAAGGCAGTGGCCAACGGGTTGTGGCGAGATTCACCCTGCCCCGATCCGCGGATTCTGGGGCCTGTGGGTCCAAAGGGGGTTAGGGTGGCCTGACCCGTTCCGTACCGAATACATAGACTTGCGGTGCGGGGCATGGGATCGCCCTGCGCAGTCGTGGTGCGGTTACGCAAACACGACGTTAAACACGACACAGCCCGGGCCGGCGTGGGGACGCCAGAGGGCCGTGCAGAGGGGGAGCAATGGCATCGATGACTCATGCCACCGATCGTCAGCAGCACAGCAGCAAGGGCTTCCGCAAGCGTGTGGTGCACGTGGTGGAGGCCTTTGGCGGCGGCGTGGCTGCCGCCGTGCGCGACTACGTCCGAGCCCTGCCGGAATGCGAACACCATCTGGTGTGCCGCCTGCGCCCCGAAGCCGAGACCCTGGAACCGGAGTGGGTGGAGGAATTCGCCTCCATCCACCGTATTGACGGTGGCCACATGGGTGCCACCAAGTTGGTGCGCGCCACCATCAACACGCTGGACCCTGATGTGGTCCATGCCCACAGCAGTTACGCGGGCGTGTGGGCCCGCGCCGCGCTGGTGGGCAACAACACCGTGCGCTGCGTCTACACGCCGCATGCCTGGGCCTTTGACCGTGAGGACAAGTCCAACGCCCAACGCAAGGCCTACCGGGCGGTCGAACGCAGCCTGAGTCGCCGCACGGATGTGCTGGCCGGCTGTTCACGGGCAGAGAACCAGGAAATCCGCGCGTGGGGTGCCAAGCTCAAAACCGTGTACGTGCCCAACGTGGCCCCTGAGATTCAAGCTCAGCTGGAGAAGGCGCAGATCACCGACTGGAACCAATCCCACGCCCCGCTGGTGGTGGGCTCCGGGCGCCTGACCATGCAGAAGGACCCCGAATGGTTCGCCAAGGTCATCGCGGCGTTGCGTGCAGCAGGTCATTCGGTGCGCGCGTTGTGGGTGGGCGGTGGTGATGACCAACTGCAGGCGCAGATGGAGGCCCAGGACATTGAGGTCACCGGATGGGTTGACCCCTCCTCCGTGCTCAGTCACCTGGCACAGGCAGACCTCTACGTCCACACCGCCCGGTGGGAGGGCTTTCCCATCACGGTGTTGGAGGCCGCTCAACTGGGCCGCCCCATGGCGGTGCGTGGCATCCGGGCCTTTGATGACATCGGCATGCCGTTGGTGATTCAACGCCCGGAGGATCTGGTGCAGCACTGGGAACGGCTCAAGGACGCACAGGCTCGCGAAACGATCGTGGCTGAGCAGAACGCCGCACTGTGGGAGAACACCCGCTCCATGCAGCGCGAACGCCTGGCAGAGGCGTACGGGCTGGAGCTGCTGCCCACCGGGGCGCTGGGCATTGACCTGATCACTCCGTAGACCTGAGGTGCCCAGGTGGACCAGCCATGCGTCGTCGCGGTGGGGTGTGACACCCAGTCGGCCCGTGCCGTCCGTCAAGCGTGGCTTCACCACGGTCAGCGCTACCTGAACACGGTGCTGGCCACATCTGAGCACAGCGGAACCTCCATGTCCGTGGAGGAGATCACCCAGCGCTATGCCCTCAAGGAAGCCGTGGCCAAGGCCCTCGCCGTGCGCTCGGACGAGCCTTGGGCGTGGCGGTGGATCGCCGTGCACAAGTCCCCGGCCGGTGTGGAAGACCACGACGGCGTGCCTGCCGGGGCCCAGAGGTGGTCCGTGCATGTGACCGATGGTGCGCTGCAGACCGCTCAGCGCCAGGGCATTGACCAGTGGAGGGCCTGGTCATGGTTCTGTGGCCACGGTGTCACCGCTTCTGGTTACGCAACAGTTGTCGCACTGACTGGTGCAAAATCATAGAATTACGGTAGAATTGCATGTGGCCGCAGATGCTCAGGTGGGGACCTGACCACGCGTGCCGGTTCGTGGGGCTCGGGCGGCGCCGCGGACGGGGAGTTTTGTGGGTTCCTGCTCATCGCGGGCAGGCCCACGCAGTGAGCTGCACGTCAGCAGCTCGTGGGGAAATCCCGGCATGCAGGCCGGGAGAATTGGGGATGAATCGTGAGTCAGGACCGTTCGCAGCTGGTGGAGACCATTCGGGACGTGGTGGCACAGCATGCCCACCTGAGTAGTGACGCCGCCAGTTTGAGCGCATCGGAGAGTCTCTACACCGCGGGCATGACCTCCCACGCCTCGGTCAACGTGATGCTGGGCGTGGAAGATGCCTTTGACATCGAGTTCCCGGAGGAGATGCTCACCAAGGAGACTTTCGAGTCCCTGGACTCGATCGCCCAGGCAGTGGCCACCTTGCAGGATGAGCAGTGATGAGCCTACGCACCGAATTGGGTGCCACGGACAAGGTTGCTGATCAGCACGAAATTCCCACCGGCACCACCGTGGTCCGGGATCTGCCGCCGGACACCCACAACACGTGGGAGCAGCGCGTTGAGGCCGTCGTTGCGGTGGCGCGCGAACACGCGGACGACGTCGATCGACAGGGCAGGTTTCCGCACGAGGCCATTGGCGAATGCCGCCGGCAGCGGATTTTCGGTGCGGTGGTGCCCCAGGCTCGCGGCGGGCGTGCCGTCAGCATTGTTGAGTTGTGCGCACTGATCGAGGAGCTGGGCCGCGTGTGCGGTTCCACGGCGGCAATCGTTGCCATGCACTTCAGTCAAGAGTTGTGCCTGACTCGCCATGTGGACTTGGAGCAGGAGTCCGCGCTCACGGCCGTCACCGAGCGAGTGGCGGCCGAGCAGTGGCTGCTGGCCTCCTCCACCACGGAGAAGAACATTGGCGGGGACACCCGGACGTCGTCGTGCGCTGTGGTGGAGAACGGGGACGGGACTGTCACGGTGTGCAAGTCCGCGCCGGTGATCTCCTATGCCCGTTATGCGGACGCCATCCTGGTCACCGCCCGGCGTCATCCGGAAGCGCCCTCCTCCGAGCAAGTCCTTGTGGTGGCGCCCAAGTCCGCCCTGAAGCTGGACCGGACCACACCCTGGGACGCACTGGGTCTGCGGGGGACCATGTCTGAAGGGTTTGAACTGGAAGCCACGGTGTCCGCGGATCACGTGCTGCCCGTGGACTTTGCCACCATTTCCTCCCACACCATGCTCCCGGCCTCCCACACGCTGTGGGCCTCCTCCTGGTTGGGGCTGGCCAGTGCGGCGGGGGATCTGGCCCGGAAGTTCGTTCAGAAAAAGGCCCGGGCCACTCCGGGCGAACTCCCGCCAGGTGCGTTGCGTTTGGCTGAACTGGAGATCGAGCTGCAGCGCATGACGGACGTGGTGCGCGTGAACGTGCGGCGGTTTGCAGACCAGGCCGATGACGTCTCCGTGCTGGGTTCCATGCCCTTTGCCATTGCCATGAACACCCTCAAGGTCTCCACCTCTGAGCTGGTGCGGCAGATTGTGGGGGATGCCATGGTGATCGTGGGCATTGCCTCTTATTCCAACACCGGGCCGTGGTCCCTGGCTCGCCCTCTGCGTGATGCCATGGGTCCGTCCCTGCAGGTCAACAATGACCGCATTCTGAAGAACACGGCCACCCTCCAAATGGTTTCCAGGGGGCGGCGATGACCACGGAACCTGATGTCCTCGACGCCGAGCGTGCCTTTGAGGCCGAGCTGCTCCAAGCGCAGTGGCTGCTGCCCACATTGGGTGCTGGTGTCACCGGAACCGGCGTGGCCATGGAGGCCGTGATCCAGGGCCTGCAACGCCTGGCGCGGGACCGTGTGGCCAGGCACCTGCCACGTCCGGGTGCTCTGCAGTCCGTGCGGTTCCCACCGGTCAACGGGCGCTCCATGCTGGAACGCACCGACTACGTGGCCAGCTTCCCGCAGCTGTTGGGCACCGTGGACGTGTTCTCCGGGGACACCAAGGATCACCGCCGCCTGCTGGCTGACCGTGAGGCCGGTCTGCCCTGGGACGGTCACCTGCACACCAGCGACTACGCCCTGGTACCTGCCGCCTGCCATCCGCTCTACGCGTGGCTGAGCCAGGTCAACGCCGCCACCGTGGACGGCACCGTGTGGACCATCACGGGCGACTGCTTCCGCAATGAGCCCTCACCGGATCCCATGCGGTTGGTCAGCTTCCGCATGTTGGAGTTCGTGCTGGTGGGCAGCCCCGAGCAGGCCGTGGCCCACCGCACCGCCATGCTGGAGCTTGGGCAAGGCCTGTTGGCTGGCCTGGGGCTGGCAGTCACCGTCGAGGGTGCCAATGACCCGTTCTTCGGGCGGGCCGGGGTCATGCTGGCCAAGGGCCAGCGGGCCGCGGAACTGAAGTTCGAGATCACCACTGAGATCTATCCGGGACGCAACACCGCCATCTCCTCCGGCAACTACCACGAGGACCACTTCGGGGCGGAGTTCGACCTGCGCACCCCGGATGGTTCCGTGGCGCATTCGGCCTGCTTCGGCTTTGGACTGGAACGCATTGCCCTGGCCCTGGCGCGCACCCACGGCACGGACCTGCGGACGTGGCCTGAGTCCGTCCGCGACTTGTTGGGACTGGATGCCGCATGAGCGCAGGGCCTGCCACCAGTGCTGTGTTCCCAGGTCTGAGCGCGGAAGGTTTCACACCTCATCCGCTGCATCAGGACCAGTCGCTGTGGTCCAACACCAACTGCTACCTGGATGTGTGGGTTGAGCTGCTGCACGGCATGGGAAGGCGCCCCGAGCCGCTGTTTGCTGCGGCCGTTGCGGCCGAAACCCAGGTGGAACAGTTCGAGTTCCTGAAGGTGGATCACCGGGACCTGGAGGAGGTCCACGGGCTGCGGGTGGGGGAGTACGACGTCTGGAAACCGCTCCTGGAGCATGTGCTCACGCAGATGGCGGCAGGCAACCTCATGATCATCGAGGCCGATGCACATTGGCTCCCGGACACCCGCGGCATCTCCTACGGTACGGAGCACACCAAGACCTCCATAGTGCCGTTGCGGGTGGACCCGCAGCAGCGTCACCTGGTCTATCTCCACAACGAGGGCCTGCACGAACTGCGCGGCCAGGACTTTGACTTTGTCCTGGGTGAGCAGCGCAGCCAGGGCATTGTGCCGGCACCGTACGTGGAGTTGGTGCGCCTGGATCGTCTGGGAGCCGCCAACGACGACGACGCCCGTGCGCACACCGTCCGCTTGCTGCGTCACCACGCGCTGCGGGCCACAGCCCACAACCCGGTGGCCGAGCTGATGGACGTGGTGCGCTCGCACTTCGACTGGTTGGCTGAGGCCGGCATGGATGGCTATCACGCCCTGTGCTTTGAGACCACACGGCAGCTGGGAGTGGTCAGCATGTTGGCGGCAGAGGCCGTGAGGTTCAGCGCCGTGGAGGAGATCCAGGGGGCCGCTGAGGCATACGTGACGGTGAGCAAGGAGTCCAAGGCGCTGCAGTTTCAGCTGGCCCGGGTGGCTCGTGGACGCAAGTCAGCCTCCCTGGAAACCACCATGGCCACCATCAGCGAACAGTGGGCCCTGGCTGCCGCCACCCTGAGGGAGTGGGCCGGACCGTGATGACTGAGCTGGACTGGAGCCTGAGGCGTACCCGAGCCGGGGCAGTGGCATTCTCTGCTGACCTCCAATGGGACGGCACGTTGCTACCCAGCACTGCCCGCCGGCCGGACTCGGTGCATGACGGGCTCCTCCAGGACGTGATCTCTGCTGCCGTGGGGTGGGAGCAGGATCCAGACACCGTGATCAACTCCGTTGCCGCCACGGTTCCCGGAACCGTGGCGGGTGCATTGCGCGATGCGGGACTTGATCCACTGGATGCCCGGGAGTCGGGTGGCCAATCACTCGTGCACCCGGATGACTTCGACTGGTGGTGGAGCACCTCTGTGCAGTTCCCGGATGGGCCCAGCCACCAGGGTGGTTCCGTTGCACGCACGTGGCGCTTGCGTTTGTGCGGGGTGGCCACCGTTTCTGAAGTCTTCTGGGACGGGCAGCGGGTGGCACATTCGGTGAGTGGGCTGGACGACGTCGTGGTGGATCTTGCGGGAACTGTTGGAACCCATGAACTGGCCGTGGTGTGCCGAGCGCCGTCGTTGGTGCCGGTGCCGCGTAAACCCCGACCCCGCTGGCGCTCAACGTTGGTGGCGGATTCCTCCTTGCGCTGGCGGCGTACGCCGCTGATCGGGCGCATCCCGTGGTCCGGGACCCACCCCGTGGTGGGTCCGTGGGGTGAGGCCACCCTGGAACCCGTGGACGGTCACGGTGTGGAGGTGCAGGGTGTACGTACCGCACTGGACCGGCCAGGTGGAACTGCCACGGCTGATGCCACAGGTCGGGTCGAGGTCTCCGTGCGGGTGCCGCAGCAGGTGACCGTGCGGGCAACATGCGCAGCACCCGGGCAACAGGCAACAGTGGTCACGGAGGAATGGGCGCTGGAAGCCGGCGAGCGCACCCTGGTGCTCGCCGTGGCAGATCCTGCGCTGTGGTGGCCGGCCACCCACGGTCAGCCGCAGTTGCACCTACTGACGGTCTCCGTGCGTGGCCCGGGTGAGGAGCCGTGGCACACCATCCAGCAGTGCCAGGTGGGTTTTCGCCACATCACGGCCGAGCAGCATGACGGCGGATTCGCTCTGGCGGTCAACGGACGCAAGATCTTTGCCCGCGGTGCCGTCTGGACCCCCGTGGACCCTGTGACCCTGGGTGGTGACCCTGCCGAAATCGATCGGATGGTCCGGGCCATGCGTGCCGCCGGGGCCAACCTGCTGCGGATTTCCGGGACGCATGCCTGGGAACAACAAGCTTTTTACGATGCCTGTGATCAGCACGGAGTCATGGTGTGGCACGACGCCATGTTGGCCACACTGGATCCGCCCTCGGAGCCGGAATGGCTGGCGCTGGTGGAGGCAGAGCTGCGCACCTGGTTGCCCCGGCTGGCAGCCCACGCCTGCGTGGCGGTGTTCTCCGGTGGCAACGAGGTGTTGCAGCAACCCGTGCTGTGGGGCCGGGACCTGGCGACGATTCAGATTCCGGTGATCGAGGACCTGATTCCCAGGCTGTGTGCCGAGTTGGCACCGCAGGTTGTTCATGTGCCCTCCAGCCCCAGTGGGGGCACACCGCCCACACGTCCGGACACCGGGATCTCCCATTGGTTCGGGGTGGGGGCCTACCGTCGCCCACTCACGGACACCCGGACCAGCGGGGTGCGGTTTGCCGTGGAGGCCCTGGCCTTTGGTGTGCCACCAGCCGCCTCCCAGATCGCAGCCGCCTTCGGCTCTGCCACTGCTGACCACAACGACGACGCCCGCACCACCTGGCGTGCCGGTGCCGCCAAGGACCCCGGTGCGTCCTGGGACTTCGAGGACACCACGGTGCACTATGCCCGCCGTTGGTTGGAGCCGGGCCTGGAGGCAGACACCGGGGCGGCCGGTGGGGCGCCGTCGAACCCTGAGGAACCGCCCCAGGGCGCAACGGGTCTGGTGCCAACAGATCTGGTCTCAAGGGGTTCGGCCCCAGCGGGTTCGTTCTGGGCGCAACTGAGTCGAGAACAGCAACTGCAGGCGGAGCGGGTGGCTGCGGCCCGCGCCGTGGAACACACACTGACGGATCTGCGGCGGGAGGCCTCCGGGTGTGACGGTGTGGTGATCCTCTCCAGCCGCGATCTGACGGCAGGGCCCGGGTGGGGATTGTTGGATCACACGGGCCGGCCCAAGGCCACCTGGTACGCCATGCGCCGGGCGTGCGCAGACACCGCGGTGCGCATTGTGGACGACGGACTGTCCGGGCTTCACATTCACGTACTCCATGACCGTGATGAGCCGTTCACGGGCATGATGGAGGTCAGGACCTGGAGCCGACACGCAGTGGCTGGTCCCTCTGCCCGGGTGCAGGTGGAAATGCCAGGGGCCGGGGAGAAGATCTGGAACGTGGAGCAGGTCCTGGGTGGGTTCCTGGACCTGAACCACACATGGGGTTTTGGGCTACGGCAATGGGAGGCCGTGGCCGTGGAGATCATCCCTGATGGCATCGGGGACCCCGGGGGAAACTGCGCTGTGCGTTGCCTGCGGGAGACCCGGCTTCTGGGTGATGGGCACCGGGACGCCGCTGCTGATCTGCTGGAAGGGCTGTCCCTGAGTCAGCTGGATGGTGGCCACACGGACGGATTCCGGGAGGTGGGTCGGGAGTCCTCACTCTCGGCGGCAGGGGTCAGCGTGGATGTGGGGCCGGGTGTGGTGGCAGAAGACGATGTGATGACTTTGGGTCCGGGGGAGAAACGGGAGATCGCCGTGGTCTTGGCCAAGAACTGGCCGCAGACACCGGCAGAGACCCAGGAGAGGCAGAAATGATCAAGGGAGAACCGACGTGGATCGGTACAGGATCCGCTGCAGTGCTGGCTTGGGTCCACACCTCGCCAGAGGCCACAAGCCGTGGCCTGGTGGTGGTGGCACCGCCGGCCGGACGTGAGTTGACGCTGTCCGCGCTGACCATCCGCAGGCTGTGCATCATCTTGGCGCAGGCCGGATTCACCGCCGTGCGTTTTGGATGGCGTGGAAGTTTGGATTCCCAGCCGCTGCTGCCCACGGACGACGCCGTCCAGGCGTGGCAGGCGGATGTCCGGGCCGTGGTGGACGGCACCCGTCAGCTGCTGGGCGTCCACGATCTGCCCACGCATGCCGTGGGGTACCGAACCGGTGCCGCGGTGGTGGGCAGCATGCTGGAGGAGTTCGACACCGTGGTCTCCTGGGAACCGGTGGCCGGCAAGACTTTTGTCCGCCAGTGGTCCCGACTGCGGCACACCGTTGCACATCACGTCCCTGACACGGAGGGGCTGGTGGACCTTCTGGGCATGGCCCTCACCCCGGAGCAGGCCCAGCAGTTCAGCACTTTAGGTATTCCACAGCCCAGCGACACGGTGACATCGGAGCCAGGTGCCGCTGATGAGGGCACAGAGCAAGCGGCCGGCGCGGCTACCACGGTGGTGGAGGTCAAGGAGGCGGACAAGCGCCGCGCCAAAGCCATGTACGGCGTGGAGCCCTTTGACATCCGAGTGCACGATGACGTCCTGAACCGCGTCCGTGACGCCCTGCCGGCAGCCACGGCTCGCCCGGTGGCAGCGGAACTGCACACCGTGCTGGAGAACACCTGGACGGATGCGAACGGCCACCAGTTGCACGAACGTGTGGTGGAAGTGGGCCCGGAACACCGGGTGGGAGTGGTCACCTGGGCACAGGGCTACGGCGAACCCGGAGACTTCCGCGGGGCGGAAGGGTTGTTCGTCTCAGGTGGTGGCCCGGATCCCCGCTACGGAGGTGGCGAATGGCCGCTGATTGCCCGCGCCTTGGCAGCAGACGGACTGGTCACCCTGCGGGTGGACCGGCCCCTGGTGGGCGATTCCACGCCCGTGGACGCCATTCGGGCCACCAACAGCTACACCCGCCGCAGTGCTGTGAGCTTCCAGGAATCGGTGGACTGGCTGAGGTCCAACGGATGCGAGCCCGTGCATGCGGGGCTGCTGTGTTCATCCGCGTGGGCGGCAGGGCTGTCTGCGGTGCACGGTTCACCGTTGAATGTTCAGAGCCTGGTACTGATCGGGCACGCCGAATGGAAGATGTCCGAGCAGTTGTGGGAGCAAGTGCGGGAAACCTACAACGCCGATGCCCCGCGCACAGCAGCAGCCACGGGCACGGTCAACCGGGCGGCACGGAACTCAGCTGCCCCGCAGATGCCCACGCGCAAGATCCGGCCCGGGCTGCCGGGGGTGCTGGACCGCGTCCTGTGGCTCAATGACCTCCGCATCAGCCAGGGTCTGCCTGCCGTCAAGGCGGTGCTCCGCGACCAGGTGGTGCAGCTGCTGCGCACACGTATGCCGTACGTGCTGTGGCAGTTGGCCGGCA
Source organism: Kocuria subflava (assembly GCF_012163155.1). Classification (GTDB taxonomy): domain Bacteria; phylum Actinomycetota; class Actinomycetes; order Actinomycetales; family Micrococcaceae; genus Kocuria; species Kocuria subflava. The sequence continues at coordinate 35,564 of NZ_JAAVUN010000008.1, read as the reverse complement.
AGCAGGGGAGGCTGGAGACCCCCGAACGTGTGCTGGAGCCTCTGAGTCGCAACACCCGGGTGGTGGTGCTCAACGGCCCGGATGATCTTCCGCGGTGGCAGGTCACCCGGGCGGATCGGGCCGTGGACAAGCTCTCCGCTGCCGGGCGCAGCGTCCGATCCGTGGAAAGTGATCGTCTGGACCACTCCGTCATTACGGCAACCGGGTGCAGGACGGTCCTGGAGACCCTGCGCACCGAGCTGGTGGGGGACCACGCGGCAGGAGACGCACAGCCGCACATTGCCCCAACGGCGTCGTGACCACGTCCCTGACCACCGGGCCGATTCCCACATGGATTCGTGTTCCGGGAGCTGACGGCTTCCCTGACGCCGGCGTTCACGGTGTGCTTGAGGCTCCCCGCAGTGGGCGAGCCCGTTTCGGCGTGGTTCTGGTGGCTCCCGTGGGGCGTGAACAAGTGGTGAGCGTTCGGGCGCTGGTTGCGTTGAGCCATGAGTTGGCCTTGCGCGGTGCCGCGGTTCTGCGGATCGCGCTGCGTGGCACGGGCGATTCGCACCCGGCCCCGGAGAATCTGTATGAGGCCTGGCAGCAGGACGTCATGGCTGCTGTGGGTGAGCTCGGCAGACGCGCACCTGGCGTGCCGCTGAAAGCAGTGGGACTGCGGATCGGGGCAGCTGTCCTGGGCAGCGCTGCCGCCACCCATCAGGTGCCTGTGCACCAGGGCATCTTGTGGGAACCGGTGGGAGGCCGTGCCTACCTGCGCAAAGCGGCTGCGTTGCGCAGGATGAGCGTGGCGCGCCCCGTGGCGGATCCCGCCCTGGGCACTGAAACCTCCGGGGAGCTCTACACGCCTGCTCAAGCCGATGCCCTCAAGCGGTTCAAGGACCCCGGCACCGGGCCGTTGCCTGACGGATGGTCAGTGCGCACGGAGCAAGACCGTGGAAGTGCCGAACTGCTCTACGAGGTCTCCAGCGAGTTCGCCCGAGTGCCGCGCAGCAGTGTTCAGCAGATCGCCCTTGACCTGGCTGAGCCGCGTGGTTGCGCCGAGTCCGCCGTGGATCTCCAGCCGCTTGAGACCATGGAGCTGGTTCATGCCGGGTCCACCGTGGTTGAGCGCTTGGTGGTCACTGACGCGGGCAGTCCAGGCATTTTCACCGCTGCCCCCGGGGACGTCACCCCAGCAAGAACAGCGGCGAGGACCGCAGACGGGACTCAGGACGCTTCCGGTCATGCCGTGTTCATGGTCTCGGCGGCCGCTGAGCCCATGGATGGCCCCACCGGACTGTGGACCGCCTGCGCGCGGGACCTGGCCGCCGCTGGTCTCACGGTGCTGCGTACGGACCGACCCCGTTGTGGGGTGCTGGCCGACCCCCTGGACGACGACCCCCCCATTCCCTACGAACAAGCCGCCATCAACGCCGTCCGCGCGGACATCGCCTGGTTGGCCCGCCACACCGGGGCACCCGTGACAGGGGTGGGCCTGTGTGTGGGCTCCTGGCTGCTCATGAAGGCCGGAGAGGCCTGCGGACTGCAGCGCGTGATCGCCTTCAACAACATCGCCTGGCGCACCGGAACCACCCATTACCAGCGGGTCTACACCAAGATCGCCGGCTGGGACGGGGCACCTGCTGCCCTTGCGGCCACTCAACAACCGGAACCTGGTACACCGCACGACGACGCCGCCCACAGCTCCCTCCTCGTGCACGCCGCCCACCTGCCACGCCGACTCAAGGGCTGGTTGTCCCTAGCCAAGGACACCCTGGAGAACAACGCACCGGCGCGGTTGTGGCATCTGATGGGGTACACCGGCCTGGTGGATGCGCCATCCCTGGTCCTGGACCAGACGGATGTGCCGGGGCTGGAACTGGTGCAGGGGCGCGAAGACCTGCTGCGCTTCCACCAGCTCAACGGGACATGGGCCGCCAGCCGGGCCCAGCGTCGTCGTGGACGTGGTGGCGCTGGGGTGGGTCCTGAATCCGGGGCTGCCCACCGTGAGATTCTGCTCACCCGCCACCGATCAGGTGAGGTCTTGTCCCAAGCCAGCGGGCTTGTGGTGCGTTCTGTCCCCGAACTTGACCACGCGTTGCTGAGTGCCGCCGCCAGGGTGGCGGTGCGTAGTATCCTGCTCGAACTCCTTGTAGGAGCGGGATCGGCCTTTGGGGAGGCCGACCGTTCGCGCCACGGTCAACCGGGGACAACCGACCGCGACCCATCCGACCCTCTCCAGGGCGCTGCAGGCACAAGGGCCACCATCATCTAGGAAGGCGCGCCAAGGCATGGCCACAACGGACTCGGGGAAGAAACGCCGCGGCGCCGGTAAACACCGCAAGGTGGTTGAGAGCGGCCGCAAGCAGACTGAGAACAGCACAGGGGCGGACACCAGCGCATCACGGCTGGGCCAGAACATCCTGTGGAACTACCTGTCCGGATTCACCTCCATCTTTGGTCTGCTGCTGCTCTACCCGCTGGCGGTCTCCATTGTGGGTGCCAGCTCCTACGGCCTGTGGGTGCTGGCCATCGGTGCCATCCAGATGCTGACCATGACGGACTTTGGTCTGGGGGCCGGAATTGTCCGTACCTTGACCGGTATTCCGGACAACGTGGACTACCAGCGTGATCGCCGCATGTTCGTCACCGCAGCCCTGCTGGTGTTCTTGATCCTTGCCACGGTGCTGACCGCCGTCTACACGCTGATCTTCCCGCTCTACCTGCAGGCAGTGACCATCCCTGAGCAGGACCAGGCGATCTTGTGGCCCATGACCATCCTGGCCGGGCTCACCCTGTTCATCTCCCTGGTGGGCCGCGGCATGAACTCCGTACTGTGGGGCTTGAACCGCCCGGACATTGAGCGCAAGGCTGCGGTGATTGCCATTCTGGGCCGTGCGGCCGGCTATGCGGTGGTGGTGGTCACGGACACCGGGCTGCTGGGCATCGTGGTGGTGGAATGCCTCTCCTTGATGCTGCCGCCGCTGGTGTGCATGGTGGCCGTGGCCCGCCGGTTCAGCTCCCCGGTCTTTGGCCCAGGGCTTTGGCGCGACCACGGCAAGCCCCTGATCAAGATCTCTTCCGTGATGTCCATTGGTGCGCTGTCCCAGTTGGGCATCTACCAGCTGCCGTTGTTCCTGGTGGGTCCCACATTGGGCTTGCACGCCACCACCGCCTTCGGTGCCCTCATGCGCGTGTACCAGTCTTGCCGTCTGGTGGTCTCCTGGATTGCCCTGCCCTACGGGTATCCGTTGCGCATTGCCACCCCTGACAAGGCGGCACAGATCCTCAAGAACTGTCTGACCCTGACCGTGGGCATCGGCCTGCTCATGGGCGTTGCCCTGGCCACCATTCCCACGGAATTGATGACCGCGTGGATGGGCGATGACTTCGCCTCTGCCGCGCTGGGACTGTCCATGTTGGCTCTGGGCATCATGGCCGAGGCCATCACCCAGCCGGCCAACCTGGTGATGAACCTGCGTGGCTCAGCCGTGCGCGCCTCCATCCTGAGCCTGACCACGCTGGTGTTGACCCTGCCCGCAGTGTGGCTTGCCACCTTCACGGACAGCATCACCGTGGTGGCGCTGGCCACCGTGTTGCCCAGCTTCCTGATGTCCGGGGTGCAGATGTACCTGGCCAACAAGGACGTCTCCTACGGGCTGCAGCGCAGCGACCTCACCCGATGGGGCGGGATGGCAGGTGGTGCTCTGCTCTACGCCGGATTCGCGCTGCTGGTGGCGTACTTCCTGCCCACCTGGCCCACCATCCTGGTGGTCGGTGCGGGTCTGGCAGTGATGGCCTTGCGGATGCTCAAGCTGGTACGGGCCGACGGCGCTGTGGTGGCTGAGATGAGTGAGGAGAACTCAGAAGCCCTGGTGGCGCAGCGGCAGGCCCAGAACGCCACTGAGGACAACGCCCGGAGCACAACCGACCAGGAGGCCCGGGACGCAGAGGAACCGGGCCGCGCCTGACACAGGTGACCACCACCCAGGTGCTGACGCCCCGGTGGTGGTGGGCCATCGGGGCGTCAGCGGGGTGAGTGGTATTACCGTGTGAGGGGCAGTACCGGGTGAGACCCGGTCAGGAGTGGGCCAGATCCCGGTAGATGGCCATGTAACGCTCGGTGGCGCGGTTGATGTCGAAGTCCCTGTGGGAGAGCTCCCAGGAAGCCTGACGCAGGTCATCAACCTGCTCCGGGGTGCGGGTGAGGAACCAGTCCACAGCGGCTGCCAGAGCATCCGGGTCCCGCGGGGGCACGGCAAGGTGCTCGTCCACGGTCATGAACGCGGCGTCCCCGGCACGGGTGGTGATCACCGGCAGACCCTCACTGATGGCTTCCAGCCCCGCCATGGGCAGAGCCTCGTTGTAGCTGGCAAAAATCAACGCAGCAGCCTGGCGCAGCTTTTCCCGGACATTGGTGATGGTGCCTGCAAACTCCACCACACCGTCCAGACCCAGTTCAGTGCGCCACGTTCTCAGTTGCGTGTTGGCCTCATCCACACCGTTGCCGGCGCACAACAATCGCGCCTGCGGGTGTTGTGCGTGTACCCGGGCCATGGTCTCCAACAGGTTGCGGTGGTCCTTGGGCGGGGCGAACCGTGCCAGGTGCAGCAACAGCTGACCACCGGGATTCGGCGACGGCGCCTGGGTGACTGTGGTGCCGTTGAAGATCACGGGCATCTTTTCCGGCGGGAACGTGTAGCCGAACTCGGCCGTGATGTTCCGGGCGGAGGGGGAGCAGGCCACCATCTGGTCCATGCGGAAGGACATCTTGCCGGCTGCCTTCCAGGCGGCGTGGGCCACCTTGGAGGAGGAGGCGTCCTCGCCGGCGTGCTGGGTGGAGATCCGGGGTCGTCCGTGCGGGGTGATGGCGTTGACCAGATCGGACTGGTGAAGGTGTGAGTGCACCACGTCGATCTTGTGCTTGCGCACCAACCGCAGCAGGTGCACGGATGCGCGGGCCGGTAGAACTTCCTTGCGGCTCATGCCCACGTAGTCCACGGTGGTGGCTGCTGCCTCCAGACGATCGCTGAGACCGCCGCGTCCCAGCAGCACCAGGATGTGGACCTCGTCCTGCGGACCCCGGCGCTGGGCCAGAGCCTCGATCAGAGTTTGTGCCCCGCCGGTGTCGGCATCATTGACCACGTGCAGGATGCGCATGTTGCTCCTAGTTCTCGGAAGGGGTGTGCCCTGAATCAGCGGTTGCCACCGGCGCGTGGGATGTGCCCAGCTCGCTGTGCCGGTCCTCGGCCTCCAGGTCATCCAGTTCACGGTCCAGATCGGCCTCGATCTGAGCGGTGCTGGGAATCAGACGGTGTTCGGGCACAGGCTTGTCCGGCCAGTGGCGGGTCAGTTCCAGGCCCAGGCAGACACCGGCGCCACCCCACAACCAGAAGGCGTTGTCATAGGTGATGGTGCCGCCGGCAATCACGCCCCACACGAACACGTGCAGGATTCCGTAGAAAATGGGCACTCGGCCACCGGAACGCAACAGCAGCAAGCACATGAGCACAAAAGCCAAACCGCCCACCAGCATGCCGTTCTCCGCCACCATGCGCCCGCTCACGGAGAAGATGTCCTCAATGGGGTTGTAGTAGGTGAAGGTCTCCGTGGGCATGTTGCTGGAAACGAATTCTTCATTGACGCGGCCACGGCCCAAGCCACCCCAGAACGCTCCGGGGTCCTCGAACAACCGCTTGAACACGGCTTGGATGGAGGAACCGCGGTCCGCCCAGGACCAGTTGAAGGAGCTGGAACGTTCCTCCAACACGCTGTTGGCCACCAGGTAGGCACCTGCGGCAGCCGCCGGAACGCCCAGGACCCCGATCCATGCTCGGCGTATGGCCACGGGCAACACCATGGCCATGACCACAGCCCCCAGCACGAACACCGCGGAGCCGGAACCACTCACGGCCGTGGCCCACACGGCCAGGCCCACAGCAATCCAGTCCCGGGCCGCCGGAGACATTCCGTAGTGCCGGATCAGCACAATCAGCACCATGGCCATCAGCGTCACGGTTCCCACCATGAAGGAGGTCTCCGGGAAGAAGCCGAACGGCCTGCGGACGTAGGTCAGAAAGGTTTCCTCGAACGGCAGCAGGTTGGCGTAGCCCGGCAGTTCGTACAGGGCCGGGAAGGGCACGATGTTCAAGGTGTCAATGAACACGTGCTTCTGGATCACCGCGTACCCCGCGGAGCCGATCAGTGTCCAGGACAGCCACGGGATGGTGCGTCGTCGTAGGAAAATCACGGCGGCTGCAGCACCCGGCAGCGCCAAGGTCGCAGCGATCCAGGTGATCACCGGGATGATCTGCAGCGGGGTGGGGTCGTAGAACATCCGGATGAACGCGGAGAAGAACGGGATGGAGGCAAAGACCACCGCCACCGCCATCAGCGGAATGTACTTGATGCAGCGCAACACCAGAATGGTGGCCACAAAAGAGGAAATCGGCACGTTGGTGTTGCCGCCCAGCGCGATTCCCGCGTACGGGAAGGCGGAGAGCAGGATCAACAATGCCGCCAGGGCACGATCAAAGAATGTCCCCGTTTCCGGGTACTCACGACCTTCTGGCAACTGCGAGTGCCGCGGAGCGTGCATCCACCGCGGGCCACGCTGCGCGGGCAGCGCGCCGGTGTCCCAAGGGGCGCGTGAGGACGGCATGTCAGTGCCTCCGACCACGACGACGTGTGTTCAGGACCGCGTTGACCGTGGCATCCCAATCCGAACGGTCCGGGGCACCAGCCGGCGCGGATTGAGCCGAGCGGGGCTGGGCCATTGCGGCATCAAAACCCTGACGCAGGGCTGCGGCAAAATCTTTGGTGTTGTGAACATCAGCAAAGACCGCCGGCTGGTGCTCTCCGGCCTGTTCCCGCAGGGAGGCCAGGTCCGAGGCCACGATGGGCAGCCCCGCAGCCACAGCTTTGGCCAAGATCCCGGACTGGGCATCAAAGTGGGTGTAGGGAAGCACCACCACAGTGGCTTGTTCCAACAGTTGGGTGAACTCTGAGCGTTCCAAGAACCGGTCCACAACCGTCACGGTTCCGGCACGCCGGGCTCGATCGGCCAGCTCACGCCCCAATTCAGCGCTTTCCGCACGGCCTGCCACCACCAGTGGCACACCAGCATGACCTGCAGCATCGATGGCCAGTTCCACGCCCTTGTTGGCTCGCAGTTCTCCCAACACCAAGGCGTACGGGGAGCTGGTCAGCGCCGTCAGGTCCTGGGTGGCACGCCGGGCAGAGGTGGAGGCGTGGCCGGCGTCGTCGTCGGCAACCTCCACGGGTACGGACGGAGCGGTGGCAACGTCGTCGATCCGGGTGGAGGTGGGCAATGTGACGGCCACCAGGTCTCCGGGGACGCTGGCCCGTGCCGTGCGCTTCTGGTCCTCACCGTGGACGATCACGCGATCCACACCCCGGGCAGCGCCCAACTCCAAGTAGCGCAGCACACGCTCGCGGGCAGATGCGGCGGTCTCGTCGTGGTGGGGTTTGACGTTGTGCAGGAACAGTGCCAGGCGCTGGGAGCTCTTGGCGGTCAGCAACCGGGGCCACGGGTACTTGGAAGAGTCCAGGGCCAGCACCATGTTTTCGCCACCGCGGCGGCTCAGCTCCCGGATCTGTGCGTGTTCGCGCACCAGGTCCAGCACCTGAACAACTCGGCGCAGGGGACCGAATCCGGAGGTTCGCCGCGGCGGAACGGTCTCCACAATGCGCAAACCATGCATCTGTGGTTGCCCCAGGTAGGCGGCGGCACCGGGGCGGGAGAGCAGGATCACCTGCTCCACGGCGGGATCGGCCGCCAAGGCCATGGCGGTGTCCGCAGCGTGTTCGATCTGGCCACCGTACTCAGTGGGGCAGACCACGATCACTCGGGTGGTTGCGTAGGGGCTCACCACAGACTCCTTGCCGTGTGGGGTGTGCTGAATGCGGGGTGGCTGTCAGAGCCGCCGCGGTGGCGGCCGCTGCCAGGACCCGGCTGGTGGGTGGGTGGTGGCCGCTCAGGCAGGGCGGCGGGTGGATCCCGCGCGTGCCAGCACGATCAGCAACCCGATCACCAGGCCGACAACTGCGCCAACCAGAGTGTTCAGGGGCAGGGACGGGGCTGCCGCAGCGTTGGGCACCACCGCCTCCTGGACGATGTTCAGCTGAACCGGGGAGTCCTGGGTGTTGTCAGCGCCCTCCAACTGTGCGGAAGCATCCACCAGGGCCTGAGCGGTTTCCTGAGCAATGTTGGCCGCACGCTGGGCGTCACCGTCAGTGCCGGTGACGGTCACAACTGCCGTGTTGGGCGAGTTGGTCACCGTGACCTGAGTCTTCAGGGAAGAAGCCGTGGCACCATCCCCCAACTCCTGGGCAACGGGCTCAAGCACCCGTGAGGAGGTGCCGATGGCTGCATAGGAGGCTGCGCGAGCCTGGGCGAACTGTTCACCCATCTGCAGGTCTTGGACTGTGGTGGACTCAGCCACGTTCACAAAGATTGTTGACTGGGCCTCATAGGATTTGGGCATCACCAGTGCTGAGCCCAACCCGAGTGCAATGCCAATCACGGTGGTGATCAGAACGATCGGCCACATGCGGCGCAATGCCTTGAGATAACGCGCGAGCGTCACGGTGTTCCCCCTCATGAATCCAACCCAATGGGCATTCCCGGCCCTGTTCCGGGCAGTGAATGCGGTGACGGACGAATGAGTCGTCGTCAGTGCAGGACCCGTTGTTGTTCGCGGCTTTCCCCGAGCACGCGGTCACAGCCCCTGCGATGGGCCACGGTACATGGGATTTACTCGAAATGGATGGCGCTGGCCGCGGATGAGACCCATTACACGCGCAGATGTGGGGACACCGCCGCCGGGGCGAAGTGAGGCTGGTCGGTAGAATCTGGGTCAAAGCTGCGGCGTCAGGGGGACGCCGTTGCCGCAGGTGCGGTGGCCGCAGGTAGGGGAATCCTTGACGATGCCGCCCCGCAGGGCCAGGCAGGCCCCGTGGAGCATCTGATGGCATTCCACAACCTTGAGGGGGAACAGATCATGTCTGAACACGGTCACAGCACGCCAGAAGACCGTCAGAAGCTGGAGACTGCGGATCAGCCCGTGGTCACTACTGAGTACACGGCAGGGCTGGAGTCTCACCCGCTGGTTTCCGTGATCGTTCCCGTTTACAACAGCCGCATCAGCGTGGGGGAGACCATCTCCTCCCTGCTGCGCCAGACCTGGCCCAATCTGGAAATCATTGTGGTGGACGATGAATCACCGGACAACGCCATGGACCTGGTGTCCGTGTACGCGGACATGGAGATCCCTGGCCGCAAGATCATCACCACCTCCAAACCCAATGGCGGAGTGGCCTCCGCCCGTAACCGCGGATTGGAGCTCTACACGGGTGAGTGGGTGCTGTTCCTGGATTCGGATGACGCCTACCTCCCGGGGGCCATCACCCGCATGATGGCCGAGCGTGAGGCGTTGGGGGAGGGCAACTGGATTGTGGTTCCGCAGTCCGTGGAGGTCACCGGCGGCGGCCTGGACACCACCCGGCCCATGCACCGGGAACCCATGCCGGCTCCCGCCAAGCAGCGTGAGGTCATCCTGCAGTACAACTTTGGTGCCTTCACCGCTTTGTTCCCCCGCCGCTTCTTCCAGGAGGTGGGGACCTTTGACGACACCATGGCCTTTGTGGAGGACTGGGAGTTCTGGATCCGCGCCATCTACTCGGGGTGGCGGTTCCACCGGACCTCTGAGGTGCTGTGCATGATCTGGTGGACTGCCGGGTCCATGATGTCCAACCGTGCTGCCATGGACGCTGGTGAGGACGAGGCCCTGCGGCGCAATCTGGAGCGCTTCCGGGATGAGATGACCCCTGCGGAGATCGCCTTTGTGGAGCACCGCTTGGACGTTGGCTCGCCGCAGGGCCTGCTCAAGGCCATGGCTACCAACCTGCGCAACGGCAATCTGGAAGAGGCCAAACGTCAGCTGGATGCTGCGGCCAGTGTGATGCCTGCGCAGAAGCGTGTGGCCGTCAAGCACAAGATCTCCAAGCTGCCCGGCGGCATGAAGTGGTTGCAGAAGCGCCAAGGCACCATTGACGGTTACGTGGATTACGACCCCTCCACGGGGCGCTGAGTTCCCACGGACAGTGGTGGTCCGGGCCTGAGCTCATGTGAGCAGGCCACCACACCACTGTCCGAGCTGAGGAGTACCCTGGACGGGCGTTGTCCGCGCCTGACCACCCACCCCTGCCCAGGAGCTTCTTCACCATGTCCTTGACCGGTTTGGCATCCGTGCTGACTCAGGAACGTTCGATCGCCAACGTCCGGTCCCAGGCCGCGGTGGGTCCCGCCGAGCGCTCCGCGGAGACCATCATCAGCGTCACGGACGGTTTGCGTCCCGCCGTGTTCGCGCAACTGCTGGCGGGTCTGCGAGCAGCCGGAGAGCGGCGTGCCGGCCCCGCACCGGTGCTGTTTGTAGTGACCGCCACCGGGCGTGAGACCGAGGACGTCGTGGCGCAGTTGCCCACCTGGTGCCCGGATGCGCAGATCGCGGACTTCCCGGCCTGGGAGACCCTGCCGCATGAGCGCCTGTCCCCGCGCTCGGACACCGTGGGGCGTCGCCTGGAGGTCATGCGCCGCCTCAAACACCCGGGTCAGGAGCCGATCGACGTCGTGGTGGCACCGGTGCGCTCGCTGCTGCAGCCCGTGGTGGAGGGCCTGGCCGACCTGACGCCGGTGGTCCTGCAGAAGGGTGCTGAGCAGTCTTTCGACGACGTCGTGGCCGCCTTGGTTGCCGCAGCCTACGCCCGCGCGGACATGGTCACCCGGCGTGGGGAGTTCGCCGTGCGCGGCGGAATCGTGGACGTTTTCCCACCCACGGCCGATCACCCGGTGCGGGTGGAGTTCTTTGGGGACGAGATCGATGAGCTGCGTTGGTTTGCAGTGGCCGATCAGCGCACGCTGCGCGGTGGGCAGCACCCGGAGCGCATCATTGCCCCGCCATGCCGTGAACTGTTGATCACCCCTGCTGTGCAGTCCCGCGCGGCCAAGCTGATCTCCAAACTGCCCGGTGCGGAGGCCCTGCTGGAAAAGGTGGCCGGCGGCATCTATTCGGAAGGCATGGAGTCCCTGGCCCCGTTGCTGGCCGAACGCATGGTGCCGTTCGTCTCCTTGCTGCCGCAGGACTCCCTGGTGGTGGTCATGGAACCGGAGAAGGTCCGGACCCGAGCTGCGGATCTGGTGGCCACCAACCAGGAGTTCTTGGCCGCGGCCTGGGAGTCGGCCGCTGACACAGACGTTGCCCCCCTTGATGTGACCAACACGGAGGCTGAGGGTCGGTCCCTGGCCACCGGCTCCTTCCAGAGCCTGGAGGAAGCGCGCGAGTCTGCACTGGATGCCCACCTGGGGTGGTGGGCCACCACCGCACTGCCCGTGGATGCCTCCCTGGCGGAGGTGGATGCTGAAACCAGCGCGGAGACCATCAGGCTGTTGGACTCCGATGCCGACACCTTGAGCGTGGACGCGCGTGAACCCTTGTCCTTCGGTGGCAACGTGGAGGCCATGCTGGAGCACCTGGGTGAATCGGTGCGCGACGGCTGGCGTGTGGTGGCCGTGACCGAGGGCCCAGGACCCTTGCAACGCCTGGCAGAACTCATGCACGACGCCGGCATCCCGGCCTCTCGGCACGACACCCTTGAGGATGAGCCCCAGCCGGGAGTGGTGGAGCTGACCTGCGCCACGGCCGGTACGGGCTTTGTGGTGGAGTCGCTCAAACTGGCGTTCCTCACCGAATCGGATCTGCTGGGCCGATCTTCTGCCTATGCCGCCAAGAATTCGCGGCAGCTGCCGCAGCGGCGTCGTCGTAATGCTGTGGACCCCCTGGCGCTGAAGGCCGGGGACTACGTGGTGCACGAGCAGCACGGCATTGGACAGTTCGTAGAGCTGATTGCCCGCCCCATTGCCGGTGCCGTGCCCAAGGCGGGACAGCCGCGACCCATGCGGGAGTACTTGGTCCTGGAATATGCGGCCTCCAAGCGCAATGGGCCGAAGGACCGCTTGTTCGTTCCCACGGATCAACTCGATCAGATCTCCAGCTACGTGGGCGGGGAGACCCCTGCACTGTCCAAGATGGGTGGGGCGGACTGGAACCAGAAGAAGAAGGCCGCCAAACGTGCGGTCAAGGACATTGCCGGTGAGCTCATCCGGTTGTACTCGGCGCGCATGGCAACCCGCGGTCATGCTTTTGGTGACGACACCCCGTGGCAGCGGGAACTGGAAGAGGCGTTCCCGTACATCGAGACCCCGGACCAGCTGACCACCATTGACGAGGTCAAGGCGGACATGCAGCGCGAGGTCCCCATGGACCGGTTGATCTCCGGCGACGTGGGCTACGGCAAGACCGAGGTGGCCGTGCGTGCCGCGTTCAAGGCCGTGCAGGACGGCAAACAGGTGGCCGTGCTGGTCCCCACCACCTTGTTGGGGCAGCAGCACACGGAAACCTTTTCCGAGCGTTATTCAGGATTCCCGGTGCGGGTGGCCGCCCTGTCACGTTTCCAGACGGCCAAGGAGTCCAAGGAAGTCATGAAGGGCCTGGCCGAGGGCAGCGTGGACGTGGTGATCGGCACCCACCGTCTGCTGGGTTCAGAGGTCAAGTTCAAGGACCTGGGGCTGGTGATCATTGACGAGGAACAGCGCTTTGGTGTGGAGCACAAGGAAAAGCTCAAGGCCATGCGCACCAACGTGGATGTCCTGGCCATGTCCGCAACTCCGATTCCCCGCACGCTGGAGATGTCCCTGACCGGTATCCGGGAGACCTCCACCCTGGCCACCCCGCCGGAGGAACGGCATCCGGTGCTGACCTACGTGGGTGCTTACACCAACAAACAGGTCACTGCCGCGGTGCGGCGCGAGTTGATGCGTGAAGGACAGGTGTTCTTTGTGCACAACCGGGTCTCCTCGATTCAGCGCCGAGCAGCCGAACTGCGGGAGCTGGTGCCGGAGGCACGGGTGGCCGTGGCTCACGGGCAGATGAGCGAGAACGAACTCGAACAGATCATCGTGGACTTCTACGAAAAGCGCTTTGACGTGCTGGTCTCCACCACCATCGTGGAGACCGGTCTGGACATTGCCAACGCCAACACGTTGATCGTGGACGGTGCGGACAAATACGGCCTCTCCCAGTTGCACCAGTTGCGTGGGCGTGTGGGCCGTGGCCGGGAACGTGCTTACGCCTACTTCCTCTACGACGTCGAAAAACCCCTGACGGAAACCGCTCTGGAGCGTCTCAAAGCCGTGGCAGCACACAACGAGCTCGGCGCCGGTTTGCAGCTGGCGCAGAAGGATCTGGAAATCCGCGGTGCGGGCAACCTGTTGGGTGGTGAACAGTCCGGGCACATTGCCGGCGTGGGCTTTGACATGTACCTGCGCCTGGTGGGTGAGGCCGTGGCCGAGTTCCGCGGTGACAAGGACGATGCCCCAGCCGAAATGAAAATCGAACTGCCCGTCAACGCCCACCTGCCGCACGACTACGTCCCGGGGGAGCGGCTGCGCCTGGACGCCTACCGCACCTTGGCCAACGCCACGGACGAGGCCGGTGTGCTGGAGGTGGCCGAGGAACTCAAGGACCGCTACGGGGACCTTCCGGAACCAGCCCAGCTTCTGCTGGACGTGGCCCGTCTGCGGATCAAGGCCCGGGCTGCCGGGTTGGTGGACGTGGCGGTCCAGGGACCGAACATTCGATTCGGCCCGGTGGAGTTGCCGGAATCCCGTCAGATGCGTCTGACCCGTATGTACCCCGGATCCAAGTACCTGGCGGTGCCCAACACCGCCCAGCACGTGGCCTTGGTGCCCAAACCCAAGACCGCGCGCATCGGCGGCAAGGACCTGGTGGACGGAGCCATTCTGGCGTGGGCGGATGAGGTGATCACCGCGGTGATTCAGGAGCCGGCACCGGCCGTCTGACAGCTGGAACATCGGGTGCGGATTGGCGCGGCCAGCAGGCGACCAGGTACGCATGCTTTGCCCGCCACTACTTGTGGGGACAGTGGCCCCGAACAGGCCGATTGGGCATGAAATTCCGTGGCAACACACGTATGTTTTTTGGTGGAACAGGGAGAGTGCAGCCTCCCGCTGACCCGTTGGATCCACGCCACCGAAAATCTTGGGGATTTCGGAGGTGCCGAGCAGGTGAAGCGTGGACGCTGCAGGATGGCCTGCCGCTTGAGTCCTGGGATGGAGAACTCGCCGCGTGGCCGCAGCCTCCGGTGTTGCTGATGAAGCGGCACCGACGCAAAGGACCCCGCACGGTGAACGTGCGGGGTCCTTTTCCATGCAGTGCCGCCCGACTCCTGTCAGTGGGGCATCTGAACGGAAAGTGCCAGTGTTCTCAGGCGCGGACTTCCTGGCGGGGGGCCGACTCCGTGGAGTGCGGAACGTCCAAGGTCAGCTCGCGGCCGCCGGTGGAGTGCTTTGCGGTTTTCCCGGCCACAATCAAGGTGGGGATCATCAGGGCGGCACCGTAAATCAGGATGCCGACCACAAACCACCAGTTCTCCGGCATGGTGAACAGCCAGAAGCTGGCCAGGATGGCCACAACGGGCACCAGCCACAGCACAAAGTTGGCGACGCCCTGGCCCTCGCCGGAGTAGCGGCGAATGGTGCGTCCGTGATTGTCAGTAGCCATGTGAGCCTCTTCCCTGTGGTGCTGGCGACGGCGTGGCGCGGCAGAACGTGAGCCGAACCTTGAGGTTCACCCCGACCCGCGCGTTCGCCTGTTGAGTCTGAGCCCAGTGTACTGGGTCATGACGACGATCTGTCAGTTGATTGCAGGCTCACGCCTCAAGTAGCCCGGCCCCGGCTGAAGCGCCGATCCGTGAGGCCCCGGCTCGCAGCATCTCCACGGCGGCATCCCGTGTACGGACGCCGCCGGAGGCCTTCACCCCGATCTCCTCACCCACGGTCTTGCGCATCAGAGCGACGTCCTGTGCTGTGGCACCAGAGGTGGAGAAACCGGTGGAGGTCTTCACATAGTCGGCTCCGGCTGCAACGGCCGCCTGGCACGCAAGGACCTTCTGGTCATCGGTCAACAAGCAGGCCTCGATGATGACCTTCAGCTCGGCACCCCCTGCGTGAACCACCTGGGCGACTGCGCGGATCTCCGCTTCCAGGGCGGCTTGGTCCCCGGCACGGGCGGCTGCGACGTCAATGACCATGTCAATCTCCTGCGCACCGTTGGCCACCGCTTCCTGGGCCTCGAAAGCCTTGGTCTCAGAGGTGGAGGCACCCAGCGGGAAACCAACCACGGTGCAGGTCAGCACCTGGGAGCCATTCAACTTCTCCGCCACCAGGGAGGTCCACAGCCCGTTGACGCACACGGAAGCGAACCCCAGCTCCAGGGCTTCCTGGCACAAGGTTTCCACCTGTTCCTGGCTGGCCTCCGGCTTCAGCAGCGTGTGGTCCACGCGCGACGCAAGCTCTGCAGCGCTGGGGTCAACGTCGGCAGGCAGGCTGTGGCGTTCGGAAATCTGGGGCACGGAGGTACCTTCCTGGTCGCGGAGTTGATGCGGGACTGATCACACCGGTGCGTGATGCTGCCCAGAGGCCACTTTATCCGGCGGTCTCAGAGCTCCCCAGAACCTCGGCCAACTGATTGATCATGGCTCCCATGCGGAATCGCTGTGGCACCAGGGCAGGAATGCCCGCGACCTGCAGGGGTGCTGCGGTGACGGGTCCAACGGTTGCAGCCACCACCGTATGAGTGCCAACACCGGCGGAACTGCCGTCAGGGGTGGTGAAGGCCGCCACGAACTGATCTTCCAGTCCCATCTCCGATGCCGTGGACAGCACCGCATCGGCACCTGCGGCAGAGGTGAAGGTCACCGCATCGATCTCACGGGCACACACCTGGCGGATCACGCGCGGGATCATCCCGGCGTCGTCGGCGTCGGCCCACCGGTGCGGGACCACGGTGTGCACGGCGGCTCCGGCCCCCACCAGTCGCGCGCGCTGCTCGCGATCGTGGTAGCCGTTCTCCTGCCAACCGATCACCGCCCCGGTGAGGTCGTGGTCGTAGGCCTCCAGGATCTGATCCACCAGGGGCCCGATGGTTTCATCCGGGGAGATGCCGACGTCGTGCAGCCCGATCCCGCGGACGGCAGCCCGTCCCTTCGGGCCGCGGACCCAGATGTCAGCCGCTGCCAGCATGGCGTGCACACCATCCGCCTGACCGGAGGCCTCCACCACGTCCCACCAGCGCTTGAACCCGTAGCCCGTGGTGACCACCATCAGATCCGGGTGGGCCGCCAGCATCTGCCGGGTTTCGGTGACGACGTCGGCGTCCTGGTCCACCGGGACCAACTTCAACGCCGGTGCTGCGATCGTGGTGGCTCCCTTGCGCTGCAGCGCACCCATTTGGTCTTCGGCACGGCGGTGGGCGGTGACCGCCACCGTGCGGCCCGTCAGTGGCCCGTCAGCCTGGGTGGGGGTGGTGTCCATGTGGGGGTGCGTCTCCGTCGTCGTCGTTGATGCGGTGGAAGGTGTGGGATCAGGATCGGCCGGTTCCAGGGTGCGCGGTGCAATGGCGCGGTGGGGTGTCAGCTCGCCCAGGACCCGCTCGCGGTCCTCAGCGGCCAGAGCCGCCACGGGGCCGATCACCGTCACGGCCGGTGACCCGGCCCCTGCCAGATCGATCACCGCTGTTTCCAGAATGGAGGTGTGCACGCGCTGGTCCGCGCTGAAGCCCTTTTCCACCACGGCAATGGGGGTGGTGGCGTTGGCGCCGTGGCGTACCAAGCCGCTGACCAGCTGGGGCAGGGTGGCAACACCCATGAGCACCACCAGGGTGGCGCCGGTCTCCAGCAGTGCACAGAAGCCGCGTAGTTCGGCCTCCGTGAACGGCACGTGCCCGGAGGCCACGGTGAAGGTGCGGGCAACGTCCCGGAACGTCACGGGAATCCCCGCGGCTCCCGGTACGGCCACGGAGGAGGTGATGCCGGGAACCACGTCCACCGGCACACCCCAGGACTCGCAGTCCGCCACTTCCTCACCACCACGGCCGAACACATACGGGTCGCCGCCCTTCAACCGCACCACGTGCCGGCCCTCCTGGGCCGAGTTGAGCAGGATGGACTGGATCTGTTCCTGCGGCACGGGATGGTGCCCCGGCCATTTGCCCACCCGGATGATCTGGGCATGCGGGGCCTGGGACTCAGCCACACCTTGTGGGGCCAGACGGTCCAGAAGAATCACATCGGCATCTGCCACGGCGGACAAACCGCGGGTTGTGATCAGGTCATCGGCACCGGGGCCGCCACCCACCAAGGTGACCCCAGTTCGCTCTGGATCGGTGACGGCCACCGGCAGCGGGCCGTGGACCTCCGTGATCCGTTCCAGCGCGGCCGCCCACGGCTCCCGATCTCCCACCACCACGACGACGCCCGGTGGCTGTCCGGCCTCAACATCCACGCTGACGGTGGCCCCACCTGCCCGGAGGCGCCGAGCCGTGCGGGAATCCGGGCCTGCGCCCAACAACAGAACGGTCACACGGGCAAGATCGGTCTCCAGGAACATGATCTCCACATTAGGTCTCCCCACATGTGTTCCCGGGGGCGCTTGTCAGATTTTGTACGCGCTTTTTCACTTGTTTGCGCAGGCATGACGTGTGAGCGTATTGGAGGCAATCGGGCCGTGTCAGGTAGGGGAAACCTGGCGGCCCTTGGGGGAATGCTCTAGAGATCGGTGGAAACATGCACTGCGCATTTGTGTATCCGGGACAAGGATCGCACAAGGCAACCATGGGTGACGTTGTCCAAGAGGCTTTTCCGGAGATAGCGGAGCAGGTGTTCGACCAAGCCGAGCGAGCCACCGGCGTCGGTCTGCGGTCAGTCTCCCAGGACCGTGCCGGGGATCTGCAGGCAGCGGTCTACACGGTCAGCGTGATCACGCACCTGGGGTTGTTGGAATCCGGCTGGCAGCCGGATGTCCTGGCAGGCCATCAACTGGGTTCCTACGCGGCACTGGCGGCAGCAGGGTGCCTCAGTTTCACGGACGGTCTGCTCTTGGTGCGGGAGCACGCCTTCGTTCTGGGGAACTCCGATGCCACGGGGCAGCGGCCAGAACCGTTGGTGGCTCGACTGGAGAACACCGAATTCCGCGAACCGTACCTGCCGGTGGTGGGCTCCGGTTCCTCGCAGCTGCTGCGCACCGGTGCCCAGGCGCGGCAGGACCTCTTGACCCAGGTGGACGGATCCGACCGTTGGCGCGACACCATGTCACAGCTGGTGGGCCGCGGCCGTGACGTGGTGATCGAGGTGGGGCCCGGGCGTCGCCTCAGTGCCCAGTTCGCCCAGGCCCACCCGCAGGTGGTCACACGATCCACGGCAGACATCCGCCGTATTCGCAGACTGACCCGGGAACCGGCCCGGATCTAGGGCGCAGTTCCCGGGTCAGCCGGGGCGGTCACCTCAGGTGATCAGGAGCCGGCACCCACCGGGATGCGGGCCCCTGCGATCAACACCGGGCCGTCACCGGATTCGGCGGCGTCGATCTCCTCCGGTGTTGCCGGGCGGATCTGGTCACGTTCCAGAACGTACTGGCGGGAGGCGTCATCGGAGGCTTCCGGCTGATTGACGAACGGACGGAAGCGACGCAGCCGCTCCGGGGAGGCCAAGGTGGCGGCCCATTCGTCCTGATAACCCTCCACCTGACGTTCCATGTCCGCCTCAAGATCAGCGCAGATGCCCAAGGAGTCATCCAATAGCACGGCCTTGAGGTGAGCCATGGCGTCCCCGTACTCCTCGTCCAGATCCTCCAACCACCGGGCCGTGCGCTGCAGCTTGTCAGCAGTGCGGATGTAGTACATCAGGTAACGGTCGATGTACTTGATCAACGTTTCCTCGTCAATGTCCTGAGCAATGACCCTGGCGTGGGCCGGGTTGGCGCCACCGTTGCCGCCCAGGTAGAGAGTCCAGCCGTCCGGGGTGGCCATCACACCGATGTCCTTGCCCTGAGCCTCCGCGCAGTCACGGGCACAACCCGAGGAACCGATCTTGAACTTGTGCGGTGAACGCAGGCCCCGGTAGCGGTTTTCCAACCGGATGCCCATGCCCACGGAGTCCTGGACGCCAAAGCGGCACCAGGTGGATCCAATGCAGGACTTCACGTTGCGCAGGGCCTTGCCGTAGGCCTGCCCGGACTCGAATCCGGCGTCCACAAACCGCTTCCAGATCTCCGGCAGTTCCTCCAGCCGGGCGCCGTAGAGACCGATCCGCTGGGCGCCGGTCACCTTGGTGTAGAGCCCGTAGTCCTTGGCCACGGAAGCAATCACGGCCAGCTTCTCCGGCGTGATCTCACCGCCAGGAATGCGGGGAACCACCGAGTAGGTGCCGTCCTTCTGCATGTTGCCCAGGTTGCGGTCATTGGTGTCCTGCAGCGTGCCGCGGCCTTCATCCAGGACGTAGGCGTTGGGCTGGGAGGAGAGGATGGAGGCCATCACCGGCTTGCAGATCAAGCAGCCGTCGCGGCCCTTGCCGAACCGCTCCAGGGCCTCCGGGAACGTGCGGATGCCACTGGCGCGGACCGCGGCGTAGAGCTCCTGGCGGGACAGATCAAAGTGCTCACACAGGGCCTTGGAGACTGTGAGCCCCAGGGAGAGCATGGTCTTCTCCATGGTCTTCTGCAGCATGGGCACACAGGAACCGCACTGGGTGCCGGCGCTGGTGCACTTCTTGAGCTCAGGCACCGAATGGTTGCCGTCCTTCACGGCACCTCGCACGGTGCCGAAGGAGACGTTGTTGCAGGAACACAGGATGGCGTCATCCGGCAGCTCGGTCTCCGGGGCATCGCCACCTGCAGCAGAGAGGTAGCGGGCCGGTTCGGCAGGAAGCGGCCGGCCTTGGAGCGGACGCAGTGCGTCGTAGGGCTCCGCGTTGCCCACGAACACACCACCCAGCAGCGTCTCCTGGTCCTTGTCCACCACGATTTTCTGGTAGATACCGGCCACCGGGTCCGTGTAGTTGACCTCAATGCAGCCAGGGGTCCTGGCGTAGACGTCACCGAAGGAGGCCACATCCACGCCGGAGAACTTCAACCGGGTGGAGGTGTCAAAGGCCGTGACCTTGGAATCGCCACCGAACAAACGGTCCGCCACCACCTCGGCCATGATGTTGGCAGGTCCCACCAGGCCCCAGGTCTGACCCAGAATGTCTGCCACCTCACCGATGGCCCACACATGCGCCACGGAGGTCTTGCAGGTCTCATCCACCACCACACCGTCACGGGCGCCCAGGTGGAAACCGGCCCGGCGGGCCAGACCGGAGCGGGCCTTGATGCCGATGCCCAACACCACCATGTCCGCCTCGATGTGTTCCACGGTGGCATCCGGCCCGGGACCGTCCTTGACCAGCACGCCTGTGACGTTTTCTTCCTCGTCCAGCTCCACGCCGGCAATGAACCGTTGGCAGCGCACGTCCAGGCCCTGCTCGCGCATCAGAGAGTTCACCGCCAGGCCGCCGTCGCGGTCCATCTGGGTGCACAGCAGGAATTCGGCGACGTCCAGGATGGTGGCCTCAGCGCCCAGGTCCTTCAGACCTGCTGCGGCCTCCAGCCCCAGCAGGCCACCGCCCACGACGACACCGCGCGGGGTGCGCCCCAGCTTTTCCTTCAGCTCAGCCACCTCATCCACGATGCCGCGGACGTCCTTGATGGTGCGGAACACGTGCACCCGGTGGGCACCGGGAATGTTCAAGGTGGCGGCATTGGAGCCGGTGGCAAGCACGAGTTCGTCATAGGGGAAGTCCTCACCCTGACGGGTGTGCACCACCTGGTTCTTGACGTCCAGGTCGGAGGCCCGGGTGTTAGTGCGCAGATCCAGCTGGGGGTGGTCCCAGAAATCCGCATCCCCCAATGTCAGATCACGCTCAGGGTCCGTGAAGAGGGTCTCCAGCGCCACACGGTCATAGGGGGCCCAGGGTTCCTCGGCCAGCACCGTGATGGTGTTCTGCCCCAGACCCTTCTGCACCATCTTCTGCACAAAACGCTGGGCAGCAGGTCCACCGCCGATCACCAAGATCTTGCGTCCGGTCCCGGGAGCTGGCGTGTTGGGCATGGAATGGCCTCCTACGGCTGGTTCCTGATCGGTCACCTGGGCGGCTGCGATCTGCGCTGCACATGGAATCTGCGGCAACGGCTTGGGTGCTCGCGCGGCCCTCTGATGACATGGAATCACTCTTGGTGCTCCAGGGTCATGCGGTTGCCGCCGGATGCTTGGGAGTGCTGATCGTGGCAGAGCCGTTACGGAAGGTGACACAGTGAGCGCAGAGGCAACGCAGACCGCTGTCCAAGGACCAGTTGAGATCTGCACCTTGGATGACTTGGAACGTGACTGGGGTGAGGTGGCCTTGGTCGGGCAGCGTCAGATCGCGGTGTTTCGTATGCAGGATGACACCGTCTATGCCTGCGATCACGCCGACCCCAATTCGGGCGCCCTGGTGATGGCACGCGGCATTGTTGGGGAGACCGTGGACGGTGTTCCCACCCTGGCATCGCCGCTCTACAAGGAGGTTTATGACCTCCGTGACGGCTCCTGCCGGACCGGTGCCGACTTCACCCTGCCTGTTCACAAGGTCAGTGTGGAGGACGGCCGCGTGCTGGTTGAATTGGGCGCGTGAGACCTTCTGCTGACCCCGTCCTGCTGCTGTGTGCCCACGGATCCCGGGCACGCAGCGCCCAAGTTGCCACCCAGGAGATCGCGCAAGCCGTATCCCAAGCACTTCCGTCCGCTGAGGTTGTTTTGACCTGGGTTGACGTTCAGGAACCCAATGTTGAAGCACGGTGTGAGGAGTTCGCGGATCGCCCGGTGGTGATAGTGCCACTGCTGTTGGCGGCCGGGTTCCACGTCTACAAGGACTTGGCGGAGACCGTGGCTGATCGGCCGCATCACGTGGTCACGGATGCTCTTGGCCCGGACAGGTTGCTGTCCGAGCTGATGGCGCGCCGGATCATGGAGACTGAACTCGGGGAGACCGGTGTGGCTGAAACCGACCCCGATCCGCATCTGGTCATGGTGGCCGCCGGATCCTCCGATGCCAGGGCCGTTCGAGCTGTACGCCAACAGGCCGCTGACCTTGAAGAACTCACCGGGCGCCCCGTGACCACGGGATTCGTCTCCGCTGCCCACCCCAAGGCCCACCAAGCCGTGGCCGAGGCCTGGCACAACGGGGCACATCACGTGACCACAGTCTCCTTCCACGTGGCACCTGGGGTGTTCCACCGCGATGCCGCTGCAGCTGCTCAAACCCCTGCCCCCGGGGCGCCGTCGGAGCATGCGGCAACAGGTGGGCGCGTCACCGAGCCACTGTTGATCGACGGTGCGGAGGTGCCCGCCGAGGTGGTGGACGTCGTCGTCAAGCGCTGGGAACAAGGCCGCGCGCTCCTGGGCGCCTGACCCTCCCCAAACACCGCCGAGACCGAGGTTAAGGCCCGATCTAGTACGCGGTTTCGGGCCTTAACCTCGGTATCGGCGGGTGGTGTCCCGTGCTCACCAGTGAGGTGCCTGCTCCGGTCCTGGAACCTGCGCCGGCCACGGGCGTTGGTGAAGCGACCGCGGCACCCCTCTCGCGGCCACGGGGCCGACCACCGTTGACAAGGCACTTGATCTTGCTTTGAACCGAGTGTTTGACTGAAATCATGATGGCAAAGCACAAGCCGACGCTCACCGTGGTTTGTAGCGTTTTACTGGCACTCGTGGTCAACATCGTCCTGGATGTCACCACTGATCTGCCCGTGGCGTTCCGGTGGGGAATCGCGATCCTGGCCGTGCTGATGTTCTCCACCGTGACCGAACTGGTTTCGCGTTCTTCACGAAGCACTCATCCGGATCATGGCCGCGATTCCACAGGAGTAGCTGGGCCCAGCCGTTGACGCTTGCGCCGAGCAGCAATGCATGAGGTTGATCTCCGGATGAACACGGAGCCCGATGGATACGCTCCTGGGCGCCTGCCCCCTCCCGCCGAGACCGAGGTTTAGGCCCGATCTAGTATGCAGTTTCGGGCCTAAACCTCGGTCTCGGCTGGAGGGGGGGGAGGGGTCTCAGGCGCTCAGGAGTGCCTGTAGCTGGGTCGCCACTGCGGACAGGCGCTTGGTGCTCTCCGTTCGGGCCGCCGGGAGGTCGACGACGTCGCCCACCTCCGTGACCGCCTCCAGGTAGCACTTGAGCTTGGGTTCCGTGCCGGAAGGACGCACGATCACGCGAGTGTCATCTGCCGTGAGCAACAGCAAACCGTCCGTGGGCGGCAGCGGTGAGTCCGCAGGCGGATTGGCAAGGTCACGGACCTCCACCACGGGGGAGCCGGCCAGCTCCGTGGGGGTGTGCTCCCGCAGCGTGGTCATCATCTGCGGAATCAGGGAAAGGTCAGAAACCCTGATGGAAAGCTGATCCGTGGTGAACAACCCGTGTTCCACCGCCAGGGATGCTAACTCATCGGCCAGGGACCGGCCCAGCGTGGCTGCCTGCTGCGCCAGTTGTGCCACGGCGACGGCGGCGGAGATGCCGTCCTTGTCCCTCACGGTCTGCGGCTGGATGCAGTAACCCAGGGCTTCCTCGTAGCCGTAGATGATCCCCGGCTGCCGGGTAATCCACTTGAAGCCGGTGAGGGTCTCCCGGTGTTCCACACCGGCTGCCGCAGCCATCCGTCCCAGCCAACGGGAGGACACAATCGAGTTGGCCACCACAGCCCCGGCCTCCCCGGCGTGATAACGCAGGGCCGCCAGACCCAGCAGCACACCCACTTCATCCCCGCGCAGCATCCGCCACCCGTCCACGAAGGCGGGGTGGTGGGCGTCGGGAACGGCAACGGCGCAGCGGTCGGCGTCGGGGTCATTGGCGATGATCAGATCAGCCCCCACCTCCCGGGCCAACTCGAAGGCCAGGTCAAGGGCACCCGGTTCCTCCGGGTTGGGGAAGGCCACCGTGGGGAAGGTCGGATCCGGGGTGTGTTGCGCGCGCACGGGGTGCACGTCCGCGAACCCCGCGCGGGCCAGTGCCTCCACAGTGGTGGGTCCACCCACGCCGTGCATGGCGGTCAGCACAATCTTGGGCGACGACGACGCTCCAGCACCCGCCGGAGCTGTTGCGGCACCAGGTAGACCTGGGTTGGCCGCTGACTCCCGGGTCCCGCCGGTGCCACCGGGCACGATCGCGTCCAAATAGTGTGATTCCACCAGGTAGGGCAGCACGGTCCACCCGTCCTGGGCCACGGGGAGTTGACGCAGATCACCCACAGCATCAATGTGCGCGGCGATCTGGCTGTCATGCGGCGGCACGATCTGGCATCCGCGACCGTTGTCCTCAACGGCACGCCCACCCAGATAGATCTTGTACCCGTTGTCCGCTGCAGGGTTGTGGGAGGCGGTGACCATCACACCCACTTCGGCGTCGTACTCCCTGACGGCCCAGGCCAGCACAGGGGTGGGCAGCGGACGCGGCATGATCAGGGTTTCCAGTCCAGCAGCGGTGAAGACCGCAGCGGTGTCCTGGGCAAAAACCTGAGAGTTCTTCCGGGAATCGAAACCGATCACGGCCCGGGGTGCGCGTTCGGCATCTCCTCCGGCCACCTCCAGCACGTGGGCGGCAACACCGGCTGCCGCACGTTGGACCACCACGCGGTTCATGCGCATCGGACCCGCGCCGAGTTCGGCTCGTAGCCCTGCCGTGCCGAACTGCAGGGTGCCGGAGAACCGCTGCGCCAGATCGGCCACCGCCGTCTGAGCAGCCTTTTCACCGGCAGATGGATCCGTGGCGGTGGCCACCAGTTTTTCCAGCTCCTGCCGGGTTTCAGCATCCGGGTCCTGCGCGATCCATGAGCGAACCGCCTCCAACAGGTGCGCTCCGGAACCGGGCCAGAGGGGGGAGGCGGGGGAGGGTGCCGTGTTCATCGGATGGCTCCTACGATTTCTGCCAACAGTCGGGCAATCCGTGGGGCGGCGGCCTGCCCGGCCTCCACCACTTCCTGGTGGGACAGCGGGGTCTGCTGGATTCCTGCCGCCAAATTGGTGACCAGCGAGATCCCCAGGACCTCCAGACCGGCGTGGCGCGCGGCAATGGCTTCCAGCGCCGTGGACATGCCCACCAGATCTGCCCCCAGAACACCTGCCATGTGGACCTCTGCAGGGGTTTCGTAATGCGGACCGGGGAACTGGGCGTAGACCCCCTCATCCAGGGACGGGTCCACGGACCGGGCGATCTCCCGCAGACGCTGGGAGTACAGGTCCGTGAGATCCACGAACGTGGCCCCTTCCAAGGGTGAGGTGGCCGTGAGGTTGACGTGATCGGAGATCAACACCGGCGTCCCTGGCGACCAGCTGGGATTGAGCCCACCACATCCGTTGGTCAGGACCATGGTGGTGGCCCCGGCAGCCGCTGCCGTGCGCACACCGTGGACGACCGCACGGACACCGCGTCCTTCGTAGAAGTGCGTGCGGGCCCCGATCACCAGTGCGTGACGCTGCCGGCCGTCGGAGTCCGGGGCGGCCAGTCGAATCGACCGCAGGGTTCCCACGTGCCCCTCCAGGGCAGGCTTGGAGAACCCGGGAATCTCCGTGGCGGGGATCTCCGCCACGGTCTCACCCAGCAGCTCAGCTGCCCCGCCCCACCCCGAACCCAGGGTCAACGCCACGTGGTGGGTGTCCACTCCGGTGCGTTGCCGGAGGGCATCAGCTGCCTGCTGGGCCAGATCGAATGGGTCATGGGAGTCGGTGGGGTTCACCACGGTCAGGGCCTCCTTGAGCGTGCGGCTCTTGTCACTGCGGCGGGTTGGCGCAGTCGGGATCCATCCTGCCATCTGGATCACAGCGGGCCACTGACCGCGGTGGATCGGAGCCGGGGCTCAAGTGTCAGTGCTTGCGCTTCTTGACCCGGCGGATCGAAAGTACCGAGAGCAACAGGAATGCCACACCAAAGCCCGCGGTGATGCCCGTTGAACCCCACCACTGCAGGGTGCCTTGCTCCCACATCGAATCCAGAACGGCACTGGAAGTGTCCACCTCGGGGATCTCGGGTGCCTCCGGTGCGGGCAGGCCCGCGTCCTGTGCGGCCGTCACGGCTTCGTCGTGAGCCTCCTGGGCCTCGGCATTGGCCTCCTCCTGGGGTAGTGCGACTGCTGCGGTGCGTACGATCTGGTTGATGTCCGCAGACTGGGCCATCGCGGCGTAGGCCCAGCGCGTGGGAACCACCTTGGACGCGGTGTCGGAGACTCCCTCCATGGCGAACAGGCCGCCGCAGAAGATCAGCTGCACCACCACCAGCAAGGAGGCGGTGTTCATGGCAACGTCAGAGCGGCCCACCAGAGCGGAAACCAGGAAGCCCAGCAGCCAGGAGGTCATGATCAGCAAGAACGTGACCAGCCACAGTTCCAGCCACATCGGCCCCCAGGAAGCCATCGAGTCATGCGGGATCAGCAACAGGACTGTGAACACCAGGATGGCCGACTGAATCAGTGAGGTCACGATGGTCACCAGGGTCTTGGCCCCCACATAGGGCCACACCCCCAACCCGGTTCGGGCTTCCCGCAGGAAGATCTGTTTCTCGTCCAGGAATGTCCGACAGGCGGGGAATAGACCAATGGCCACGGCCGCCAGCAGAATCACGATCAGCACGATCTGCGGCTGGTTGATCTCCGATTCCGAGGACTGCGGGTAGGTCAGCCCGTGATCACCCGGGACCACCAGCACCAACAGCGCCAAGAGGGCCGGTGCCACAAAGGTGGTCACCATCACGGACGGCAGATCGGTGCGCATCAGCTGGATCTGACGGCGCAGCAGCACCCCCAGCTGGAACATGCCGCGGCGGGTCACCTGCTTCTGCGGGCCGGCCGGTGTCTGGGCCGCCAGGCGTTCGTGGGTCACGTGGAAGACCTCGGTCCGGAAGGCAGCCGCTGCGGATGCCGGATCCTCCTTGAGCCCCTTGTAGACCTCACGCACCTGCGGGCCCAGGTTCTGGGAGCGCTCAAAGTACGGCATCATCCCGTCCGGATCGCCAAAGTAGGCCACCGAACCACCGGGGGCCAGCACCAGCACCTTGTCCGCCAGGTCCAGATTGGCGGTGGAGTGGGTAATCACGACGACGGTGGAGCCCTCCCGGCCGCCGACCTCACCGTGGGCCATCCGGCGCAAGAGGTCCATGACCTCAAAGTCCATGTCCGGATCCAGACCGGAGGTGGGCTCGTCCAGGAACAGATAGCGGGGCCCGGTCAGCAGTTCCATGGCCGTGGACACGCGTTTGCGCTGGCCACCGGAGAGTTGTCTGACCGGGGTGCGGGCGTGTTCGGTGAGTCCCAATGACTCGATGACCGCAGAGATGCGGCTCTGACGTTGTTGCTTGTCCACGTCTTCGGGCAGGCGCAGGGCGGCCGTGGCTTCCAGGACCTGTTCGGCGGTCAGATCCCGGTGCAGCACGTCCTCCTGGGGCACCATGCCGATCTGGGATGAGAGCACCGGGCCGAACTGGGACATGTCCAGTCCGTGGTACTCGATCCGTCCGCGGTCCGGGTTGATCTCACCCAGCAAACAGTTCAGGAAGGTGGACTTGCCGGCACCGGATGGGCCGATCACCGCAATCAGGGACCGGTCCGGGATCTCCAAGGAGACGTCATCCACCAGGGTGCGCTTCATTTTGGGGTTGATCCGATCAAGCACGGAGAAGGTCAGATCCCGCACCACGATGGACATGTTGCCTTCGGCGCGGATCAGCTCACACAGACCCACCGAAGTCTGGCGGAAGGGCACGCCGCCGATCACCACCTGGGACCCCACGTGCAGGGGGACGGTGCTGGTGATGCGTTGACCATCCACCCAGGTGCCGTTGGTGGAACCCAGGTCCGTGATGGTGGCACCGTCACCGGTGCGGGTCAGGCGGGCATGCTGGCGGGAGACCAACAGACCGTCGATCAGCACATCAGCGGAGGCATCCCGGCCCACGATGATGGACTCGCCAGGAACAGCCGGGCGGAAGGCCGGGGACAGGCGCATGCCTGAACGCTCGTCCTCCGGGCTGGGGGAGGCAGGCATGATTTCCGTGTTGTCCATGCGGTTGACCCAGGAGCGCTGCTGGGCCTCCACCACCGGTGCGGACGGATCAACGCCAGAGGCAGAGGGGCTGCCCTCCGATCCGGCCTCCCGCCGGATCTGCCCTGGGCCGGATGGTGTGCCGTCCAGACCTGCAGTGGCCCGGTTGATGCTGATGGCGGCCACGGTGGGCTCTGCGGAGGCCACAGGGATGTCGGCCGAATGGATGCGGGAGGATGCGTCGTCGTTGGTGTTGTTGTCGTCGTGGTGCGTGGGGGCCACGATCCCGTAGGTCTGGTCTGGCTGCGGCTGAGCGGTGTCGGCGGCGGGTGCCGCAGCAGGATCCGGCACAAAACCGTAACCGGCGGCGGGATCCGCGGAAGTCTGCGGGTCCGGTGCGGGCGGGTCCATGACCTTGAACTCAGCCCCTGCACCCGTACCGGGGGCCAGGCTCAACCGAGTGGGGCCCGTGATGATGGCCGCCATGTTGGCCATGAGCATGTACCCATTCATGGCAGTACCCGTGCGGGTGCCGCGGTCCTCCACCGTCCAGCAATCCCCACTCCAGCGCAGAATCACGTGGATGTCCTGGATGGCCGGCGACTGCAACTGGATGTCCGCGTACTGCGAGGAACCCACGGTCCAGGGGCGCCACGGGTCCAGCTCGCGGATGGTGCTGCCCACCTCAATAATCAGGGGGTGCATGAAACTCCTTCGGGACGTGGCGCGTGATGACGCATCGATCATGCCCTACTGCGTTTGCAATCGCATGGCCGTGACAAAGAATTGCACACTCCACGGGTTTGGGCGTGCTCACAACGACGACGACCCCCACCACATCGCGCCCTTCCCGGGTGGGGGATGAGCACGGTGGCGGGGGCCGTCGTCGTGATGCGGGGGACTACTCCGGCTTCTGCGACCCACGGCCGCGGGGGCGGCCCAGGTTGGGGCGCGGGAAGGCGGGGCGGGTCCGGTCGATGCGGTAGTCGATCCGGCGGTCCACGTAGGACTCGAACTCGGGGAACTCGGAGAGGTTCTCCGTGATCTCCTCCGTGACCAGAGCACGCATGCGGTTGATTTCCTCACGGCGCAAGGCACGGTCACGCACCCGGGTCTCAGCAATCAGGGCGCGGACGGTGGCCACGCACATCAGCAGCAGCACCACGCTGAAGGGCAGCGCTGTGATCAACGAACCTGCCTGCAAGGCACCCAGACCACCGGCCAACAGCAGACCCACGGCCAGGAAACCTTCCAGCAGGGCCCACAGCACACGGGACCACACGGGCGGGTTCGGATGACCGCCGGAGGCCAGCATGTCCACCACCAGGGATCCGGAATCGGAGGAGGTGATGAAGAAGACGGCCACCAGGATGATGGCGATCACGGACAGGATGGAGCCCAGGGGCAGTCCGTCCAGGACCTGGAACAGCGCGGACTCCACGGAGACCTCCCCGTCCACCACCAGGTCTCCCTGGCCGTAGAACTGGCGGTACAAGCCCATGCCACCCATCACGGAGAACCAGAAGAAGCCCACGATGGTGGGCACCAACAGCACACCGGCCACGAACTGGCGGATGGTGCGGCCCTTGGAGATGCGGGCAATGAACACACCCACGAACGGGGACCAGGCGATCCACCAGCCCCAGTAGAAGATGGTCCAACCGGTGAACCAGCCTTGGGCCTCCTCCGTCTGCTGGTGGGCGCCCACGTCAAAGGTCATCTGCATCAGGTTGGCCAGGTACATGCCCAGCGATTCCACAAAGTTCTGCAGCAGGAACACCGTGGGGCCCAGCAGCAGGACGCTGATCAGCAGCAGCCCCGCCATGGACAAGTTGATGTTGGACAGCCACTTGATGCCTGCACCCAAGCCACTGGCCACGGAGAGAATGGCCAGGAAGGTGATGATCACAATCAGGATCACCAACAGGGTGTTGTCCGCGGTGTTCACCACGCCCATGGCCACCATGCCTGCAGAAATCTGCTGCACGCCCAGGCCCAGGGAGGTGGCCACGCCGAACACCGTGCCAAAGATCGCCAGAACGTCAATGGCATCGCCCAGCCAGCCCTTGACCCGGTCGCCGAACAGCGGCTCCAAGGCCCAGCGGATGGACACCGGGCGGCCGCGGCGGTGGATGGCATAAGCCAGGGCCAGACCGATCACGGCGTAGATGGACCACGGGTGCAAGCCCCAGTGCACAAAGGTCTGGGCCATGGCCAGGCCCTGCAACTGGGCCTCGCCGCCGTCCCAACCCGGCTTGGGGTTGACGGTGGAATAGGTCAGAGGCTCACCCACGCCGTAGAAGACCAGGCCAATGCCCATGCCGGCGGCAAAAAGCATGGAGAACCAGGACAGAACCCCGAATTCGGGTTCCTCGTCATCTCTGCCCAGGCGGATGTTGCCCATGCGGGAGAAGCCCAGGACCACGGTGAAGGCCACAAAACCACCGATGATGAGCATGTAGTACCAACCCAAGTTGGACACGATCCAGCTCTGGGTGGTCTCAAAAATGTCGCCGGTGAAATCCGGGGCCAGGATGCCGATCACACCGACCGCCAGGATGACGATCATCGCAGGCCAGAACACCCGCGGCGCCACCCCGAACTTGCCGATCTTCACGCCTTGTTGGCGCAGTTTGGCGGTGATTTCGTCGTCACTGTCCTGGGCCTGGATCTGCTCGGACTCAGGGACGGTCAATTCTTCATGCAACGCGATTGCGCTGCTGAGGGGGGAGCCGTTGGCCTCACCTGGATATTCGGTGGTGGTCTCAGGCGAATCGGCTGTAGTCACCGTTGAGTTGTTGCTTGCCGCTGAAGGTTCACCGGCGTGTACGGCGTCGTTCTTTGCCGAGCCCTCCGCGGAGGGCGGTGATGCATCGGAGGAAGACATGAAAATCCCATCTGAAGTACAAGTGGACCCCACCACCATGGTCAAGACCCACCCTAGATTCAAATTGACTCGTCAAGTGTTCGGGGCGGATTCCCAGGTTTCTGAGGGGCTTGGGGGTGTAGAAACCCGCGCCGTGACTGCCCAAGCCCGGGGTCCGATTTTTTTGACACAATGCAGTGGTGAGTTCAATCACCGAAAGTCTCAAGAAGAAAATCGTGATCATCGGCGCCGGCCCTGGCGGGTACGAGGCCGCCTTGCATGCCCGGGGCCTGGGGGCAGAGGTCACCCTGGTGGAGCGGCAAGGCACCGGCGGCGCGGCCGTCCTGACAGATGTGGTGCCCTCCAAAACCCTGATTGCCTCTGCAGACACCATCCACCGCTTCCATGAGGTCCAGGACCTTGGCGTGCATCTGGTGGGCGGGCCGCAGGACGGCACGGAAATCGAGGGTCTGGCCGCAAATCTGCAGACCATCAACGCCCGGCTGTTGCGGCTGGCCGCCACTCAGTCCCGGGACATCCGCCGGGGTCTGGAAAAAGAAGGTGTGCAGGTGGTGGACGGCACCGGCTCGATCGCGGATCCCAACACCGTACACGTCAAGGCTGAGGACGGCATGGAGTACGACCTCACCGCAGATGCCATCCTGGTGGCCGTTGGCGCCCACCCGCGCACCCTGCCCAGCGCACAGCCGGATGGGGAACGCATCCTGACGTGGACCCAGGTCTACAACATGGAGGAGATTCCCGAACACCTGGTGGTGGTGGGATCCGGTGTGACCGGCGCTGAATTCGCCTCCGCCTACAACGGCCTGGGTGCCAAGGTCACCCTGGTCTCTTCCCGGGACCAGGTGCTGCCCGGTGAGGACTCAGATGCGGCCGATGTCCTGGAGAACGTTTTCGAACGCCGCGGCCTCACCGTGGTCTCCCGCTCCCGTGCTGAAGCCGTGGAGCGCACCGACGACGGCGTGGTGGTGACCTTGTCCGGCGGACGCAAGATCGCGGCGTCGCACGGTCTTTTGGCCGTTGGCTCGATCCCCAACACGGAAGGTCTGGGGCTGGAGGAAGTGGGCGTCAAGCTTGAGGACTCCGGGCACATCGCCGTGGACCGGGTCTCCCGGACGTCCGTGCCCAGCATCTACGCAGCCGGTGACTGCACCGGTGTGCTGCCGCTGGCCTCCGTGGCCGCCATGCAGGGACGGATCGCCATGGCCCACGTGCTGGGCGATGCCGTCAAGCCGCTGCGCACCGCGGTGGTGGCCTCCAACATCTTCACCTCACCGGAGATCGCCTCCGTGGGCATCTCGGAGCAGGCCATCAAGGACGGTTCCTTCTCCGCGGACGTGATCAAACTGGATCTGGCCACCAACGCCCGGGCCAAGATGATGAAGGTGGAGGACGGCTTTGTGAAGCTGTTTGCCCGCAAGGGCCCGGGCACCATCGTGGGTGGGGTGGTGGTGGGTCCGCGTGCCTCCGAGCTGATCTTTGCCATTTCCGTGGCCGTGTCCAAGGGGCTCACGGTGGACGACTTCTCTGAGACCTTCACGGTCTACCCGTCTCTGTCCGGCTCGATCTCCGAGGCCGCGCGACGCCTGCACCACCTCCAGAGCTGACCCTCCCCTCTTCCCCGCCGAGTAGGCCTTTTGATCGCTGCTGATGCACTCAGGGGCGATCAAAAGGCCTACTCGGCTGTCTGGGGGAGGAACTGCGCCTTGGGCCCAGCCCAGTGGTGGTGACTCCACAAGATCCGCTCGGGGCCTGCGAGGCTGGGGTGGTTGTCCCCAGATGGCGGTTCGGGGCCCGTGGGCTGGTTGACCAGGATGTACTCGGCTCATGGTCACTCCCGCGCACATCCCACCAGCCGAACTACCAGACCGCTGCTTCACGACGGCGGAGGCCGCTGCCTGCGGGGTCACTCGCAGCCAACTGTTGGGCCCAGGCTATGTCTCCGTGTGCCGCAACGTCTGGGCCACGGTCCAGCATGTGGTTCCCACGGACCCTGTTGCCTGTCTGATGGATGTGCTGCCTGCATTCCAACTGGTCAACCCCAAGGCTGCTGCCAGTCACACCTCGGCAGCGCTGCTGTTGGGTCTCAGACTGCCGGGTCGGTTACGGACTCCGTTGCCGGGCCACGTAACGCACTTTGCGGGACATCGTGCCACCCGGCTCAAGGGTTGGCACGGTCACCGGGAGAACCTCCATGAGGAGGACTGCTGGCTTCACAACGGCATCCGGGTGACCGGACCTGTCAGAACAGTGGTGGACCTGGCAGGTCTATCGGGACCCCAGGGGCCGTGGTTCATGGCTGCGGAAGACATTGTGGCCATGTTGGACGGGGTGATCAACCAGCACCGAGTTGGCCCGCTGAGTCTGATGCCGGCACTGAGATCGCCCGATGACGTCGAGTTCGATCTCAAGCGCTTGGCCGGCAGGCGTGGCGTGGCCCGTGTTCGCTCGGCACTTGAGTTCGCTCGGCCCGGGGTGGATTCTGCTGCGGAAACTCGGGCTCGACTGGTGCTGATGGAGTTCGGACTGGGGGAGTGGCTGACCGACGTCGAACTCCATGTCCCCGGGCACCGAGCCGTGTGGCCTGATCTTGCCAACCCGGACTTGAAGCTCTCCCTCCAGATCGAGGGACCACATCACGACGCCGATGCCCAACGCGTCCGTGACATCGAACGCCAACGCGCCACGGAAGCCGCCGGATGGATCGAGATCCGGGTGTTGATCTCAGATCTGTATCCGCCGATCGGTTCTGCACCGGGTACCCCGCCGCGCGTCGTCGAACTGATCCGTCAGGCCATCGCCCGGCGTGCGGCAGCCTGACATTCATCCCCCACCCCATACGCCGAGTAGGCCGTTTGATCGCTGCTGATGGGCTCAGCGGCGATCAAACGGCCTACTCGGCGGGGGGGCTTACTTGTTGCCCACTTCCACCATGTCCACGTGGCGGGTCTCCGGGGAGAGCCACAGAGCCACAAAGGTGATCACGGCCGCACCGGAGAGGTACAGGCCCACCGCGGGCACACCGAAGGAGGCGTTGAGCCACACGGCGGCGTACGGCGTCAGGGCCGCACCCAGGATGGAGGCCACGTTGTATGCGATGCCGGAGCCGGTGTAGCGCACGTTGGTGGGGAACAGCTCGGGCAGCACCGCGGACATTGAACCGAAGGTCAGACCCATCAGAGCCATGCCCACACCCAGGAAGACCACCAGACGCAGCATGCTCAGGTCCTCACCGGTCCCCAGGTTCTCCGGGGCAATGAACCAACCGAACATCAGGCCGAACACCACGATGCCGGCGGTGACCACCAACAGGGAAGAACGGCGTCCGTACTTGTCAGCCAGCCAGCCAGAGACCGGGATGGTCAGGGCGAACAGCACCACTGCAACCAGCTGGATGACCAGGAAGTTGCGGTAGGGGATGCCCAGACCACCGACGGCGGAAGAACCGATGCCGTAGGACAGGATCCAGGCGGTCATCAGGTAGAACAACACGTACGTGGCCAGCATGATGAACGTTCCCTGGATGATCTGCAGCCAGGACGTCTTGAACACCTCGGTGACCGGGGACTTCACCGGCTCGGAGCGTTCCACGGCCTTCTTGAACACCGGGGTCTCTTCCAGGGAGAACCGCACGTAGAGGCCCACGCCCACCATGATGATGGAGGCGATGAACGGGATGCGCCAGCCCCACACCAGGAAGGCATGGCCGTCGCCGCTGTCCGCCAGAGTGGTGAAGCCCATGATCACGGTCAGGATCAGGAAGAAACCGTTGGCCAGGATGAAGCCGAACGGCGCACCCAGCTGCGGCCACATGGCGGCGCGGGCACGCTTGCCTTGCTCGGCGTATTCGGTGGCCAGCAGCGCGGCACCTGACCATTCGCCACCCAGACCCAGGCCCTGGCAGAAGCGCAGGATTGTCAGCATGATCGGGGCCCACAGGCCGATCGAGTAATAGGTGGGCAGCAGACCGATCAGGATGGTGGCAATACCCATGGTCAGCAACGCGCCGATCAGGGTCACTTTGCGCCCCACCCGGTCACCGAAGTGGCCGAACAGCACGGAACCGATGGGCCGGGCAATGAAGGCCGCGCCGAAGGTGGCCATGGAGGCCAGCAGCTTGGCGGTCTCGTCCTCACCGGTGAAGAACAGCGCCGGGAAAACAGCCACGGCCGCGGTGGCGTAGACGTAGAAGTCGTAGAACTCGATGGTGGTGCCCACCAGGGAGGCCGCGCGGACACGGTTGCGCAGCGTCTTGGCGGTTCCGATGGGGTCAGTGGTCACCGGGTCCGGGGAATCGGACCGGTCAACGGAGGTTGACATGGCTTCCTTCGGTTGGAGGGAACGTGAGGGACGTTCTGGCGTGAAAGCTGGGCCGTGGTCAGAGCCCCGCTCGATGTCACGGGGAGATTACACCCGGTGTCACATTCCGGAACACTCATCTCAGGATGTGGTCACTATGTGGACGCCTCGCCCTACCTTCCCCCGCCGAGTAGGCCGTTTGATCGCCCCTGACCGCGTCAGCGGCGATCAAACGGCCTACTCGGCGCAGGAACGTCACGCACGACGACGGGGGGGGGGGGGGGGGGGGGCGAGCGGGCCGCCGCCCGCGGGGGGTGGGGCGGGGGGGGAGGGGAAGGGAGGGGGGGGAGGGGGGGGGAGGAG
>NZ_JAAVUN010000079.1 GCF_012163155.1 Kocuria subflava | reverse complement strand
GGTGGATTCATGTGGTGGTTGCAACACCGGTTTTGTGGTCGGTGTTCAGCAACTGCGTGAGGACCTCAGCAGGAGTGAGGAACCCGTGTCGCTTACGCGGCCGGGCGTTGAGCTCATCAGCGACCATGTCCAGATACCCAGCCCCCCAGAACGAGAGGTCCGTGCCTTTGGGGAAGTACTGACGCAATAACCCGTTGGTGTTCTCATTGGTACCACGCTGCCACGGGGAATGAGGATCACAGAAGTAGATATCCACCCCCGTGGCAGCAGTGATCCGTGCATGACGAGCCATCTCGCTGCCTTGATCCCAGGTCACGGAACGCTTCAACCGCTCACTGAGCTGCCCGATCTTGGTGATCATCGCTGCAGCGACCTGATCAGCACTGTGCCCATCAGGCAGGTGCAGCAGCATCACGAACCCGGTGGTGCGTTCCACCAACGTCCCGATCGCTGAGCCCGAGGCCACCGAACCCAGGATCAGATCACCTTCCCAATGCCCAGGCACAGCCCGATCAGCAACCTCGGCTGGGCGATCAGCGATGTTGATCATCCCCGGGATCCTGCCCCGACGCTCATCACTCTTACGCCGTGGTTTACGCATGCTGCGCCCAGTGCGTAGGTGTTGAGTCAGCTCGCGGGTCAAGCCCCCACGGGTTTGGACGTAGAGCGCTTGATAGATCGTTTCGTGGGACACCCACATCTCCTGGCGATCGGGATACAGGGTTTTGAGTCTCCCACTGATCTGCTCCGGGCTCAGGTTGCTGGTGAGCATTCCCTGTACCCGGTGAGCCAGCACCGGGTTGGTCGCCAGTTTGGAGGGCTTGGGGCGGGTGCGGGCCGCATCAGCATGGGCTTGGGCTGTTGAGGCACGGTAGGGCTTAGGCCGGGTCGTGGTGACCCGGCGTAGTTCCCTGCTGATCGTGGATGGTGCCCGGTGCAAGCGGGCAGCGATCGTTCGTACCCCGTGTCCCTGGTTGCGTAGCTCCGCGATGTATTCACGTTCGCTGAAACTCAGAGAGCGTGTCAGGTGGGCATAGTCTGGGCGTGGCAGCACTCCTCCACGGTGGCTCATCCAGCGTCGCCCACTCACGCGGGACACACCGAGGCGATCAGCAGCTTCTTGGATGGTCAACCCAGCACGGATGTGGTTGAAGAACTGTGCAACCAGCTCCATCGGTAGTGGTGGTCTCGCGTCCATACCGGGACCCACCCCCTGTTCTTACTAGGGGTGTTGCAACCACCACATGAACCCACA
>NZ_JAAVUN010000078.1 GCF_012163155.1 Kocuria subflava | reverse complement strand
TCCGCCTTGCCCGTTTCCGGTCGTAGTAGGCCCTCGAGGGACCGTGGCTGAGTGAGGCGAAGGCCGAGAGGAACAGCGCCCGCTTCAGTCTCTTGTTCCCGCCTCTCGGGGCGTGTTCGCCGCGGATCGAGGTTCCCGACCGTCTCGTGACGGGGGCGATTCCGGCGTAGGAGGCCAGGTGCCCGGCATCTTGAAAGTCCTTGCCGACGACCTCGGTGAGGATCCTTGCGGCGGTCCTGACGCCGACGCCGGGCATCGAGGTCAGGACCGGGGAAAGAGGGTGGGCCTCCACGAGGGCCTCGATCTGGGTCGCCACCTGCGTCCGCTGAGCGGTGAGGGCAGCCAGCTGCCCGGCCAGGATCGGGATCACGGTGGCAGCGGCCTCGGTTCCGGCGACCACCACGGTCTGCTGCCCCAGGGCGGTGAAAATTTCCTCGGTGAGGGCCTCGGCCAACCGCGGTGCGTGTTTCTT
Source organism: Kocuria subflava (assembly GCF_012163155.1). Taxonomy (GTDB): domain Bacteria; phylum Actinomycetota; class Actinomycetes; order Actinomycetales; family Micrococcaceae; genus Kocuria; species Kocuria subflava. The sequence goes on along the minus strand of NZ_JAAVUN010000078.1, from coordinate 841 downwards.
CAGCCTCGCCCGCACATGCCCGCGCCCGGCGACCTGCAGCTTCCCCGGGGTCGGATAGCGACTGAGCAGGTCGGTCACCGCCGGGTGCGTCACCCGCGGCCCCAGGACCCGCTCCAGTGCCGGATGGATCTGGGTGAGTATGCCTCGCAACCGGTTCGAGGTCGCGGTGATCTGGGCGGCGAGGTCATCATCGAAGCCGGCCAGCACTCCCAGCTCGGCGATCTGTTCCTCGTCCACCCGGATGTCGCGCAGGGTGTGCGGCATCGTGCGGGCCGCCTCGGCGATGATCGCCGCGTCGCGGGCATCGGTCTTGGCCGCGCCCGGGTGCAGGTCCGCGATCCGGCGCATCGCCAGCCCGGGCAGGTACGCCACGTGTACGCCGTCGGTGGCTTGGGCGAGGGCCACCGGCAGCGCCCCGATGGTGGCCGGCTGGTCCACGACCATCAGCACCGGCCCGTGCACGGTGGCCAGCTCCTCAAGGATGGCCCGCAGCCGAGCCTCGTCGTTGGGCAGGGACTTGTCGTAGACCGTGTTCCCAGCAGTGGTCACGGCCACGGCGTGGTGCTCGGACTTGCCGACGTCGAGGCCGACGAACACCGCCGGCAGTGGTTGCTCCGCCATGGACTCATTCCCTTCTACTGCACCGGCATCTGCACATGCTGGCCGGCCGGGAGGTGGTCACGCTCGGCATCCACGTTACGAAGGTCCCTCAAGAAGAAGGTCGCGCCTCTATCAGCGATCCGTGACCACCGGACCGGTCCTCGGTGACAACACCCCCCGGATCATGGGTGACTGGGGGCAAACGATCCTGCCGAGGACCGGCCGGTCAGCACCCTCCCAT
>NZ_JAAVUN010000077.1 GCF_012163155.1 Kocuria subflava | reverse complement strand
CGATGCTCCTATGTCAAGTTGGATCGCTCAGGCGGCCATGAGCGGCATCAACGACGCAGGATGTTCGATCGTCGACGGCCCCTCCAATGGAGCACCAACCTCGGGCGTCTGGGTGACAGGGGCCAGGTCGGCCCTCTGCGCGGCGTAGACGCGATCCGAGAGTCGACGTCGTAGGAGCCGCAGCGCCTCTTTGCGCGTCTTGCCGGCGGCAATGAGCTTGTCATAGTAGGTGGCGCCTTCCGCACCCATCCGGATCTGAGTGAGAGCAGCCATGTGCAGGGCGGTATTGATCGTGCGGTTCCCTCCACGCGAGAGTCGAACGCGGACCTTGTTGCCTGACCAGACTGGGATCGGCGCGGTCCCGTTGAATCTCGCGTAGGCATCGCGGGAGCGGAACCTGGCGATCCCCGCTGTCTCGCCAATGATCATCGCTGCGCCCAGGGTTCCCATGCCCGGGACGGCCACCAGTGAGGGATGACTGGCCCGCACCAGCCGGCTCAGGCGGCTTTCGAGCGTGTTGATCCTAACGGTCAGCTCGCGAATATCGACCAGCAGGTCGCGAGCTATCTCGGCGACCGCTCCGTCAGCTGTCGCCAGGTACTCGATCAGCTCGTCCAGGAGGTGGTACCGGCGCAGAGCACGCGAAGGAATCTCCAGCTCAGGATCGATTTCGTGGAGGAACCAGCGAGCCTTGGACTGCATCGCCGTTCGCCGTGCAACCAGGGTCCTGCGATGGTCCGACAGAAGCTTGATGTCCCTGGAAGTACCCGGCAGCTCAGCGGTCGGCAAGCCCTCCTCGCGAAGTGCGACCCGGGCCACGGCTTCCGCATCAATAGGGTCCGATTTGCCGCGTTCCCGGCTGCTGCGCCTCATGCCAGCCATCAACCTGGTGTGCACGCGAACGACTCGATGTCCGGCCTCGAGCAGGTCAGCCTCGAGCCGACGGGTCAGGTGGCGGCAGTCCTCGACCGCGACGGTGACGGTCTCGAAGCCTTCCAACCAGGTCAAGATCTTTCGATGCCCCCCGGCACGTGCTTCGACCGTGAGCTCCTTGATTCTCCGGCCCACCTCGTCCACCGCGACGAGCGTGTGCCAGTCCTTGTGAGCGTCGATACCGATGACAGTCATGACAGTCCCCTTCCCAGTCCGGTACTGCGCGAGCTGCGGTGCCGAACGCGGACGGGCACGCCTCAGTTGGGCAGTCGAACCAGCAGGCTCCTATCAGGCCACGCCCACTTCCAGCACCGCGGGTCCCGGAGAGACGGCACATCGCGGACAAGCTACGAAAGCAGCGAATAAACGAGCCAGCCCCGCCGGGATACCCTCATTCTGGTACTGACGCGAA
>NZ_JAAVUN010000076.1 GCF_012163155.1 Kocuria subflava | reverse complement strand
GACTGTCAGCCTCTTTCTACCCGGTTCCGCAAGGATTGGGGAGTCCCGGCCGACGCGGTCTGACCCTTGCTTACGATTGGCCCGCAGGGTGCCTTTGCGTTGATCTGTCGACCGTCCGGCCGGGCACGCAGCAAGCACTGCCGCCGGATCGGGCGTGACCTAATAGGAGCCTGGAGCAGCATGTCGAGAGCGTCCCCGTGACAGTCCTGTCCCCCCGCCGGCGACAGCGTGAGACCACGCTAACCGTCAAGGGAGACAGGCGCCATGAGCACTCTCGAAACCGTCCACTCCGGGCACGTCGTCATCGGCGTCGATACCCATAAGCACATCCACGTCGCCGCCGTGCTCGACACCATCGGCGGCATCCTCGCTACCCTCACCGTCCCCACCGATACCGGCGGTTTCAAACAGCTTCTCGCCTGGGCGGACTCGTTCGGGAAGGTCCTCGCGTTCGGCATCGAGGGCACCGGCTCCTACGGAGCGACGCTGACTTCCTTCCTGCGTCGCCATGGACACAAGGTCGTCGAAGCAGGACGCCCTGACCGCCGCCAGCGGCGCATGAACGGGAAGTCCGACACCCTCGACGCGGAGAACGCCGCCCGCTCCGTACTCGCCGGCTTCGCGACAGTCATCCCGAAAACCGCGGACAGCAGCGTCGAGATGATCAGGCAGCTCAAGATCGCGCACGATTCAGCCGTCACCGACCGCTCCGCCGCGATGATCTCGATGAAGGCGATGCTCGTCCACGCCGACGACACGCTGCGCCGGGAGACGAACCGGATGACACCGATCAAGCTCGCCCGCCACCTCGCAGCACTGCGCCCTCGGAACCTCGAGACGCCCTCAGACTCTCTCCGCCATGCCCTGCGCTCGCTGGCCCGCCGATGGCAGCACCTGGACAGCGAAGCCCAGGAACTCCGGGCATCGATCGAGGCGCTCGTCAATCGCACCGCACCGCAACTGCTGGAGCAGTTCGGGATCGGCGTCGATACCGCAGCAGAGATCCTGATCGTCGCCGGCGACAACCCCGAACGGATCCACTCCGAAGCCGCATTCGCGAAGCTCGCCGGCATCAGCCCCGTCCCGACCGGGTCCGGGATGACCAGCGGCCGACACCGCATCAACCACGGCGGGCACCGGCAGCTGAACGCCGCGATCTACCGCACCGTGATCGTCCGGATGAGGTTCCACGAGCCGACCATCGCCTACGTCGCCCGTCGGACCGCTGAAGGCAAGAGCAAGCGCGACATCATCCGCTGCCTGAAGCGCTACGTCATCCGCGAGGTCTACCACCTCATCAAGGTCAACCCCCGCACCGGCGAAATCGCGAGTTGACAACTATAGGAGCGTCAACGC
>NZ_JAAVUN010000075.1 GCF_012163155.1 Kocuria subflava | reverse complement strand
CGACATGATCTGACCAGTCTCCCTGCCCGCAACCACGGGCGACAGGACGACTCCCAGAACCACCGGACCTACAAAACGGGGTCAGCCCAACCGCGCTTACGTCGCGAACGACGAGCCGGCCACCGCGGGCTCCACCACTATGCGGAACTCAACTCGGTGTGGGTCAGGCGGCGTAGGCGTTGAGGAGCTGGTCGAGGGCGGCGTGTGCCTCAGCTCGTGCAGCTTCGGGATCGGCATGCTGCGCGATCCAGAGGGCTGCCTCGTTCATGGCGCCCGACAGATGTGCGGCGGTAACGTCCACGAGAGCTTCGGTCACGTGGACGTTGCGTAGGGCTTCGCGCAGATGTGTGACGGAGTTTTCGTCGTCGAGACGGCGCCACTCCTGCCAACCCACCACCGCTGGCGCGTCGACGAGGAGGATGCGCACGAAGGAACTCGACGTGATCGTGTCCAGGAACGCGTGCGAGCCTGCCCGGAGCCGGGATGAGGGCGACGGTGGCGCGCCCTCGGCTGCGGCCACGACTGCTGCGGCCACCTGGGCTTGAAGCCTCGCCGCCACTGCACTGAACAGCCCCTTCTTGTTCAGATAGTGATGGTAGATCGCCCCTCGCGTAACGCCGGCGTCTTGTGCGACGTCATCAAGAGAGACGTGGGCATAGCCACACGTGGCGTACAGCGTGGATGCCGACTGAAGGATCCGTTCGGCTGTCCGAGCAGCATCAGCAGCTGAAGCGCGGGGCATGAGGTTCCTTTACGTACCTTGTGTATGTATAGTGGGGTGAGTTACGTTCCCAGTGTATGTAAGGAGAGAGTTGATGCCGGTCACCAGTTTCTACCCCGTGCTCATGTCAGACGACGCCCCTGCTGCAGCATCGTTTTACCGTGAGGCCCTCGGCTTCGAAGTGACGTTCGAGTGCGACTGGTACGTCAGCCTGAGACTCGACGCCTTCGAGCTAGCGATCCTGGCTCACGACCACGAGACCATCCCGGAGGGCTACGGCGCACTGCCACGAGGCGTGATCGTGAACCTAGAAGTCGATGACGTCGATGACCTCCATCTGCGCCTTTCGCATGCGCGCGTTGAGATCGTCCAGCCGCTGCGCGATGAAGCCTTCGGGCAACGACACTTCATCGTTGCAGCCCCCGACGGTGTCCTCCTGGACGTTATTCAGCCGGTACCACCCACCGAGGAGTACGTAAGCGCATACGTTCAGGCATAGCCCTCATCCGAAGCGGGGGAAGACTTCCTCAAGCTTGCTACCCGGGGCCCCAAAGGGGACTGATGCACGAGTAGGTGTCTCATTGACCTGACCTATGGCTCGGTTTCCAGTTGACGTCGCTAGTCGATGGTCTTCATGGAAGGCTCTTCGCAT
>NZ_JAAVUN010000074.1 GCF_012163155.1 Kocuria subflava | reverse complement strand
TGAATCTCCTATGTATGTCAAGCAGCCGCCGCAGGTGTGATCGTGGCGTTGAGTTGCCTGTAGATCTGACGGGCGAGGTAGCGCTTGAGCGAGCGGCGGATCTCGCGCGGGGTGCGCCCCTGCGCGGTGCGCTTGTCGACGTAGGCGCGAGTCTCGGGGTCCATGCGCATGCGGGTGACGACGGCCATGTGCAGGGCGCGGTTGAGGCGTCGGTCGCCGCCGCGGTTGATGCGGTGTCGAACGGTGTTGCCGGATGAGGCCGGGATGGGGTTGACGCCGGCCAGGCTGGCGAAGGCGGCTTCGGAGCGGATCCGGCCGGGGTGCGACCACGCAGCGTAGGCGATCGCGGCGGTGACGGGTCCGATGCCCGGCTGGTCCAGCAGGCCCGCGGCGGGGCTCTCGTTCAACAGGGTGGTCATCTGGCGGGTGAGGTCGCCCAGCTCCCTGTCGGCTGTGCGGACACGCTTGGCGAGGCGGACGGCCTCGGCGCGGGCGACGCCGATGGAGAGCTCCTCGGCGCGGGCGCGCCACGCGGCGATCTCGCTGATCCGGCCGGTGTTGAGGGTGCCTCGGGCATCGATCCCCAGGTCGACGACCCGCAGCAGCGCGATCAGGGCGTTGATCGCGGCGGTGCGCTCGTTGGTGATGTGGTCGCGGGAGGCGATCAGGATCCGCAGGGCGGCCCGGGCTCCCTCGTCGGTGCGCGGCAGACGCAGCTGGGTGTGGTCGAGCGGGAGGGCTGCTTGAGCGATCCGGCGAGCGTCCAGGGGGTCGGACTTGCCCACGCCGCGGTTGGCGCGAGCGTTCATCCGTGGTGCCTCGGCCACGGCGTACCCAGCATCGGCAGCTGCACGCGCCAGGCGGGCGCCGTAGGTGCCGATGCCCTCGATGACCCAGAGCGCGTCGAGGTCCGCGCCGGTGCGGCGTGCGACCCAGGCGACGGCACGGGCAAGGCCGGCAGTCGTCGCTGGGAACTGTGCCTCATCGAGGACCTCTCCGGTCGGGCAGGCCAGCACGGCGAGTGCATGGGTTCGGGCGTGGGCGTCTACGCCGATGACGAATGGGCGGGTGTGCGCGAGGATCGACATGGTGATCGACGTTCCTTCCTCGTGACGGGGATGTGATGTCTCGGTCGCCAAGCGGCTGGCACCGGCCCGGGTAGAGGTCACGTCGGGGCATATCTGTGATGGGCCACGACCCCGTGAATCTAGATGGGGTCGGACAGTCTCCTGATCAGGTCACCGAGGTGGGCCGGACGGTGCCGGCCGCGCTTCCCAGCGTGGACAATTCAACGGAAGAGCACCGCCGAAGCGGGCCAATTGCTTCGAGAGTCACACGCTGTTCAGCGCGACCGGAACCATCCTGACCAGCCGGTCCCGGACCAGCCAGGTAGACACTCACAGAT
>NZ_JAAVUN010000073.1 GCF_012163155.1 Kocuria subflava | reverse complement strand
GGCCCTTCACAGATGAGCATGGGTAGGGGTCTTGCGCCACGGCCGGTGTCCGCCGGCGGCGAGCAGGGCGCGTAGACGGTAGTTCTCGAAGTTCCGGAACCCGCGGGCGACCCTGCGCATCGTCTCCATCACCCCGTTCACGGCCTCGGTGGGCCCGTTCGAGGCCCCGGCGGTGTCGAAGTAGGCCAGGATCGCGGCCTTCCACCGCCGCAGGGTCCGCCCGAGCCGGGCGACCTCCGGAATCGGGCAGGTGGGGAACGCATCGAGGACCTCGGCGACGAGCCGGCGCCCGTGCTCGGGGCGGGCGTGGTAGATCGCACGCAGCTTCTGGTAGCAGTGCCAGGCCAGGGTCACCTCATGGTGCGGGTCCCCAGCCACCAGCTTCGCGTTGAGCCGGGTGATCTGCTTGGCGGTGAGGTGCTCGGCGCCGATCTGCAAGGTACGGCGGATCCCGTAGAGAGGGTCCCCGGCCCGGCCTCGGTGGCCGAGGGTGTCCTGCTGCACGCGGCGACGCACCTCGTCCACGACCTGCCCACCGAGCTTCACCACGTGGAAGGCGTCCAGGACGGTGATCGCCTCCGGGAGCTCGTCGCGGATCGCGTTGGCGTAGCCGTGGAACGGGTCCAGCGTCGCCGTGCGGATCCCGCTCGTGAACCCCGGCCCCTGGGTAGCAAGCCAGTCGCCGTAGGCCGCCCCCGTGCGCCCGGGCACCAGGTCCAGCAACCTCGCCCGGGGACGGCCGTCCTCACCGCGGGAGTGATCCACGATGCCGGTGACCAGCCCGGTGCCGGGTGGACCCACGTTGCGCCACACGTGCTCGTCGACACCGAGGGCGTCCACCCCGGCCAGCCGATCCTCCGCGGCCAGCTGGCCTTCGATGACCGGGGCCACGGCGTGCCAGACGGTGTTCCAGGCGACTCCGAGCATGTCCGCCAGGGCGGAGACCGCGATGTCGTGGGAGCGCAGCTGCGTCACCGCCCAGGCGATCGCGCGGGTGGTGAGCTTGGCCCGCGGCGCGGCCAGCTCGTGGACCTCGCTGAACGTCACGACCTCGCAGGCGTCCTCCCGGCACCTGAAGATCCGCTTGCGCCACACCACCCGCACGGGCACCCCAGCGCAGGGCAGATCGTGGAGCACGACCTCCCGGCGGCCGTGGCCGGTGGCGAGCACCCCGCAGGACGGGCACCCCACCAGCGTCGGAGAAGTCTCCACCACCACGGTGAACGAGCGTGGTCCGCGTTCCACGGCCCTGACATGGACGTCGGGCAGGTCGAAGAGCGCGCACGCGGGCGCGCAGATAGCATGAGACACGTCGAGGCCTTCATGGATCGGGTTGCTTGGTCGCTACCCATCCTGGAGGCCTCGACCTCTACCCAGACCTCACAACACACCCCTCGAGACGCCCACGCGCACACCGCTACCCATGCTCATCTGTGAAGGGCC
>NZ_JAAVUN010000072.1 GCF_012163155.1 Kocuria subflava | reverse complement strand
CTGACCATGGCGGCGAAGGTCTGCAGCTTGGCCAGCGGCATGCCAGACGCACGCAGCCGGGTGCAGATGTCGAGCCATTCCACGTCGGCTTCGGTGTAGATGCGCCGACCGCCGGAACTGCGACGCACCGATGCGATCAACAGGCCCTTGCGTTCGTAGAAGCGCAGCGTGTGCACGCTCAGGCCGGTGCGGTCGGCGACCTGACTGATGCTCATCGGCTGCTCCGACGCTGCCTGCGTGCGCATTGTTCAATGCTAGCTGTACTTCCCCGGCAGGTTGTGAACACGCGGGGTAGATGAAGGCCTCCGGGCAAGATGTGGGTTACCACACTCAACATCTTCACCACGGAGGCCTTCGTGACTCACGCTAACGCACCTTTGACGCCCGAGGGACGTCGTCGCCTCGCTATCCTCGTCGTGAAGCAGGGGTGGCCGTTACGCCGAGCAGCCGAACGCTTCCAGTGCTCCCCGGCTACAGCGAAGCGATGGGCGGACCGGTACCGCGCTGGGGAAGCACTCACCGACCGCGGTTCACGACCACGCACGTGCCCGAACCGACTGCCGCACAAGACGGAGCGCAGGATCATCGCGTTACGGTTCACCCGCCGCTGGGGTCCGCACCGAATTGCGTATCACCTGCACCTGCACCGCTCTACGGTGGGGAGGGTTCTGGCCCGGTTCCGGATGCCGAAGCTGGTCAACATCGACCAGACCACCGGGCTACCGGTTCGAAAGCCGAAACCAGTGCGCTACGAAGTCGCCTCACCGGGCCAGCTGGTGCACGTGGATATCAAGAAGCAAGGCCGTATTCCTGACGGCGGTGGTTGGCGGGTCCACGGTCGAGGCTCCGCCCAGGACCGTGCCGCCGGCGTCGTGCGGGATAGAGCCAACCGACACGGAGCAGCGGGCTCACGTGGCTACCGGTATCTCCACCATGCGGTGGATGACCACTCGCGGGTCGCATACTCCGAGCTCCTCGACGATGAACGCAAGGAGACTGCGGCGGCGTTCTGGAGAAGGGCCGAAGCGTTCTTCGCCAGCCTCGGAGTGAGCGTGACGGCAGTGATGACGGACAACGGTGCCTGCTACCGTTCCCATGCCTTCGCTGAGGCACTGGGTGAGGACATCAAGCACCGATGGACGAAACCCTACAGGCCGCAGACCAACGGCAAGGTTGAGCGGTTCAACCGGACGCTGGCCGCTGAATGGGCCTACGCGCAGCCCTACACCAGTGAGGCCGAACGAGAAGCCGCCTACACGCGGTGGCTCCATCACTACAATCACCACAGACCCCACACCGGCATCGGCGGCCAAACACCCTCACAACGCGTTCACAACGTCACGGGGAAGTACAGCTAGTCCTCGACGCCCAGCCGGTCCTGAATGGCTTCCAGCCGCCCCACGACCATGGAGGCGTGGATGCTCAGGCACAGCTGGGTGATCTCC
>NZ_JAAVUN010000071.1 GCF_012163155.1 Kocuria subflava | reverse complement strand
CCATCCTGGAGGCCTCGACCCCTACCCGACCCCCGTGACACGCACCCCGCTTGGGCCCTTACCCACACTCACTTGGGAAGGGCCCGATAAGCGGCTCTTCAGAGTTGAGTGTGGGCGCGCCGGTGGTGCGGGGTAGCTGGGGATAGACGTCGAGGTCCTCGATGATGAGCGGACTCTTACCTCTGCTCGCACCAAGGACCTCGACAATGCTTAACCATAGTTGCGTATGCCCTGACGCGCTCGATCGCTGCGACCGATGCGATCTCCTCCTCGAATTCCCCGGCCTCCACCTGGTCTCGGTCACGTAGGCTCCCTCGGGCCTGGTGCTCGAGGTGGAGTCCTGCGTTCCGGTCCAAGGCTGTCCCGGCTGCGGAGTCATCGCTACTGGTCACGGCCGTGTGGTGGTCGAGGTGATTGATGCGCCCTGGGCGGGTCGGCCGGTGCGGGTCCGATGGCGCAAGCGCCGCTGGATCTGTCACGAGGACGTTTGCTCGGTGGTCTCGTTCGTCGAGCAGGACCCGGAGGTCTGTGCGCCGCGCGCTCTGCTGAGCACACGCGCGATCCGGTGGTCCATCGGTCAGCTCCGGGCCGAGGGAGCGACGATCCAGGGCCTGGCCCGGCAGCTCGGCACGACCTGGAACACCCTCTTCACTCAGGTCCGCCCCGTCCTGGCCACGGCCGCTGACGACCCGGTCCGGTTCGAGAACGTGCAGGTCCTGGGCGTGGACGAACACATCTGGCATCACCGCGACCCCCGCCGGCGCGGTCCGAAAGAGCTCACCGGGATGGTCGAGCTGACCCGCGGACCCCACCCCACCGCCAGGCTCCTCGACCTCGTCCCCGGCCGATCCGGCAAGGCCTACCGCGACTGGCTGGACGAGCGGGGCGAAGGGTTCCGGAAGCGGGTCGAGATCGCGACGTTGGACCCGTTCCAGGGATACAAGAACACGATCGATGACCAACTCGAGGACGCCACCTGCGTGCTGGATGCGTTCCACATCGTCAAGCTCGCCGGCGCGGCAGTCGATGACGTCCGCCGCCGGATCCAACAGGAGACCCTCGGCCACCGAGGCCGCAAGGGCGACCCCCTCTACGGCATCCGCCATGTTCTCCGCGCCGGGCGAGAACGCCTCACGTCTCGCCAGCAGACTCGCCTGGAAGCTGCGTTCACGGCCCATCCCGATCACATCGCGGTCGAAGTCGCCTATCGCTGCGCTCAGGACCTTCGGGACGTGTTCCACCAGCCCACGCCTGCACGAGGACGCCAGCTTGCCGAAAAACTCATCGCCTCGCTGCCGACCTGCCCGATTCCCGAGATCGCCAGGCTCGGAAAGACCCTGAGACGCTGGAAGACCGCGTTCCTGGCCTACTTCGACACCGACGGCGCGAGCAACGGTGGTACCGAGGCCATCTGTGAGTGTCTACCTGGCTGGTCCGGGACCGGCTGGTCAGGATGGTTCCGGTCGCGCTGAACAGCGTG
>NZ_JAAVUN010000070.1 GCF_012163155.1 Kocuria subflava | reverse complement strand
GGCGGATTCAACTGGTCGTCGCAACACCCCGGTCTCGGAGGTGTTCGGCAGTGGCGACGAAGGACTGGACCGCGAAGACGAGCGATGTGCCCGAGGGTGCGCGTCGTCAGTGGCGTGCTGATCGGGCGTTGCGTCCGCCGATGCGTTCGCCCGGGCGGCCTGAGCCCTCGCGGGCGGTGCAGCGGCAGTTCTGGCGTCTGATCGCGACGGGCCTCACCTCGGCTGAAGCGGCGCTGAAGGTGGGCGTGTCCGTGCCGGTCGGAGCCCGTTGGTTTCGCCACGCTGGCGGTATGCCACCGATCTCGCTGCCCGAGCCCACCGGCCGCTACCTGTCCTTTGAGCAGCGCGAGGAGATCGCGTTGCTCCGCGCCAAGCAGATCGGCGTTCGTGAGATCGCGCGCAGGATCGGCCGTGACCCGGGAACAGTCTCCCGCGAATTGCGCCGTAACGCGGCCACGCGCAGCGGGAAGCATGAGTACCAGGCGTTGGTGGCGCAGTGGAAGGCTCAGCAGGCAGCGAAGCGTCCGAAGACGGCGAAGCTCATCACCAACGATAAGTTGCGCGAGTATGTGCAGGATCGTCTCGCCGGGAACGTCCGCAGGCCCGACGGCACCGTCGTCGTCGGGCCGGAGCCGCCCGCGTGGAAGGGGCTGAACAAACCGCACCGGCAGGACCGGCGCTGGTCGCTGGCGTGGAGCCCGGAGCAGATCTCGCACCGGCTGAAGGTCGACTTCCCGGATGATGAGTCCATGCGCATCAGCCACGAGGCGATCTACCAGTCGCTGTTCATCCAGGGCCGTGGTGCGCTCAAACGCGAGCTCGTCACCTGCCTGCGAACCGGCCGCGCGCTCCGCCAGCCGCGGGCTCGAGCGCAGAACCGCCCGCAAGGGCATGTCACCGCCGAGGTCGTGTTCTCCAAGCGTCCGGCGGAGGCTGCGGATCGCGCCGTTCCCGGGCATTGGGAAGGCGACCTGATCATCGGCACGGGCCGGTCCGCGATCGGCACGATCGTCGAACGCAAGAGCCGCTCGACCCTGCTGGTGCATCTGCCGCGGCTGGAAGGCTATGGCGAGATACCGCCCGTCAAGAACGGTCCCGCCTTGGGCGGCTACGGCGCTGTCGCGATGAACGCCGCGCTCAGCGCGTCGATGACGAAGCTTCCCGAACAGCTCCGCAAGACGCTCACCTGGGACCGCGGCAAAGAACTCTCCGGCCACGCCCAGTTCACACTCGAGACGGGCACCAAGGTGTTCTTCGCCGACCCCCGCTCGCCCTGGCAGCGGCCGACGAACGAGAACACCAACGGTTTGCTGCGACAGTACTTCCCGAAAGGAACAGACCTCTCACGGTGGTCCGCGGAAGACCTCGAAGCCGTCGCTCTCGCGCTCAACAACCGACCCCGCAAAAGTCTCGACTGGAAGACACCCACCGAAGTCTTCGAAGAGCAGCTACGCTCACTCCAACAACCCGGTGTTGCAACGACCGGTTGAAACCAGGCA
>NZ_JAAVUN010000007.1 GCF_012163155.1 Kocuria subflava | reverse complement strand
GACAAGCTACGAAAGCAGCGAATAAACGAGCCAGCCCCGCCGGGATACCCTCATTCTGGTACTGACGCGAAAAAAGCCGAGGCTGACCTCAGGATCGAGTTCGCCCGGCGCAGCTCACGCACTTCCTTCTCCAGCTCGACCAGGCGTTGGGACTCGCTGGTCGTGGTCCCGGGACGGTGCCCCTCGTCAACCTCGGCCTGCACGACCCAGTTCCTCAGAGTCTCGGGATTGATCCCGAGCTGCTCGCCCACACGGCGAAACGTTCCCGACCTCGTCGATGGATCGCGCCGTGACTGAACTGCCATCCTTGTGGCTCTCTCCCGAAGCTCGTCGGGGTACTTCCTCGGTGCTGCCATGCTCCTCATCCTCCCGTGGATTCAGAGCCTCCACCAGACCCGGGGCGATTCAATCAGCGTGAGCATCGGGCCTGCCCGTGGGCGCCTTAGCGGTAGGCGCACGCGCACAACTTCTCTCGCCTGCATCACCGGGCTGGTATCACGCTGTGTGGTTGATGGTCAGCTGCTCTCGGTGGTGGTCGTAGTGCTGGGTGCCGTAGTGATAGATCTCTGCCAGGTTCATCCAGTCCCGGAAGTAGGGGTCCCAGTGCACGGGCATGTGCATGCCCCGGGCCAGCACGTCCTCCGGTTCGGCCTGAAGCCGGGTCTGCAGGGTGTCGAGAGTGCGGTCGAACCACCGGAGCATTCGCGGGCCGCGAACCACCCGGGCCGCCCCGCGGTCGCTGAGGTAATTGATCATGTGGAAGGGCCGGGTGCCGGCCTCCAGGACCCGGGCGAAGGTGCGGCTGACCGGATCAGGGAGCCGGCCCATCAGGCGCACCAGGGGCAGCAGGCGCAGGACGACCAGGTAGCCGAAGAACATGTGGAACAGCAGTTGCCCGTTGGTCCAGCGGGTGCCGGCCGAGGGGCGGCGCAGATCCGCCGGGCTCGCTGCGGTCACCAAGGTGTGGAAGTCGGCCCGGACCCGCTCCAGTTCCTCGTGGATCACCTGGCGGGTGAGGGGTGCGCTGTTCACCGGGTCCTCCTCGACGCGTTGTCGTTGTCGGCAGCGCCCTGCGTGCTGGTCGGCTTCTGGGCGATAAAGCGCAGCACTCGACCCCCGAAGGAGTCGCGCAGGTGCACCGGCTCCAGGCCGGCTTGTCGGAGGGCTGGTGCGAAGGCTCCCGGCTCGATGAGCCGGTGGGGGGATCGGTCGGCCAGGTGCACCCAGGAAGCGGCGCGGGAGGCGAGCAGGTCGTATCCCACGAAGGCCCCACCCGGTCGCAGGACCCGGGCGACCTCGGTCACCGTGCGTTCCCACTCGATGACGTGGTGGAGCATCAGGAAGCTCACAACCGTGTCGAAGGAGGCGTCCTCGAAGGGCAACCGGGTGGCATCGGCCTGACGCGCCTCGGCCAGGGGGAATCCGGTGAGGCGTTGCTGGGCGGCCTCGACCATCACCGGGTCGGCATCGGTGGTGGTGAGTCGCACCTGGGGGTGGGACCGTGCGAGGGCGGCGGCCATGGCGGCGCTGCCCCCGCCGATCTCCAGCACATCCCCGGTGACGGGAAGCCCCTGGGTCGCCCAGGGAACGATCCGCCGGGCCACCAGAGCCCACGGGGCGCTGCGGCAGAAGGAGGACTCCAGGGCCGACATCTTCGGCATGGTCTCCGCCTCTCGGGGCGCCTGCGGGGTTTCCGCCGAGCGTAGCTCCCCGATCGACGGCAGTGAACCCGTCCGGGCGGAGCCCGGAGCACCATCACTGATCGTCTCGGCGGGCTCGGGGCCGGGAATAAGAACTGCAGGGTACGGGCAATCCTGCAGGAACGATATGCCCGCGGGGGGAGGACTCCACAAGGAGTACCGGGAACGGCTGCACGCTGGACGAGTCCAGTACCACTGCCTGAGCCCGGGCAGACCACGGCCCCGGCACCTCTGATCACAGGGTGCCGGGGCCAGTCGCGTGTCAGAGGCCGGTGAAGGCGGTGAAGAAGCGGAAGAACACCGAGGCGGCCACGGCCACGTAGGTGATGGCGACCAGAATCCAGGCCCACTCGGTGGCGAAGCGCACCACCCGGGGCGGGGCGGGGATGACGCCGTGGGCGAGGTTGCGCACGGTGAGCAGGATGGTCAGCGGGATCATCGCCGCCCACACGATCATGCAGTACAGGCACAAGATGTAGATGGAGAACAGTGCCTGGGACCACAGCCAGGCCACGAACACCGCACCGGCGGTGACCCCGACCTGCAGGCCCACCCAGTACCAGCGCCCGAACTGTGCCCCCGAGAGCATCGCCATGGCGGTGGTGATGACCACGGCAAAGGCCACGATGCCGATCAGCGGGTTGGGGAAGCCGAACAGCTCTGACTGCCAGGTGCCCATCACCTGCCCGCAGGACACCCACGGGTTGATGTCGCAGCTGGTCACGTGGCCCGGGTCCTTGTAAAGCTCCAGGCGTTCGAGCACCAGGATGCCCGAGGCGATCCACCCGATGACCCCGGTCACCAGCAGGACCAGGGCGAAGGGCCGGTGGCGGACGAAGCGAGGCAGGTCTGGCTCGGCGGCAGGCCCTGCGCCCGCGGTGAGCTTGATGGTCGTGGGAGCAGTCATGGAAGGGATCCCTCGGGGTGTGTGGTCGATGATCACGTGGCGGGGGGATCAGTCGGTGGCGGCGGCTTCGACCGCGGCCCGGAACTGCTCCAGGGACTCCGGGTTGAGGACTTCCCCGTCGAGATAGAAGGTCGGGGTCCCGCCCACGCCCAGCGCCTCACCGTCGGCCACATCCAGTTCCACCCGCTCCTGGGTGGCCGGGTCGGCCACCGCGGCGTCAAAGGCGGCCATGTCCAAGCCCAGGTCCTGGGCGAAGCCGCGGAAGACCGCGCTCTTGTCCTCGGCAGACTCGCCCCACTGGGCCTGGGTTTCGTACATGCGCTGGTACATCGCCTCGTACTTCCCCTGCTGGGCGGCGGCCTCCACGGCCACGGCAGCGTTCATGGAGTTGCGGTGCCCGGGCAACGGGAAGTAGCGGTGCACGAAGGTCACCGTGTCGGCGTAGTCGGTCCGCAGCTCCTCGATGAAAGGGTAGGCCGCCCGGCAGGACTCACACTCATAGTCCAGGAACTCCACCAGCACCGCCTGCTCATCCGGGGCCTTCGAGAGCACCCGGCTGTTCTCCCGCACCACCTGCCCCACATCCTCCGGGGCGGCGGCGGTGGAGGAGCCGCGGGCGACGAGGAAGGCGATCACCGCAGCGGCCACGACCGCGGCCAGGAGGGCCCAGACGACGATCTTGGCCTTCGGTGACTTCCGCTGGCCGGCAGTGGCGGGGGAGGCAGTGCTCACAGGGGGTTCCGTTCTGTGCTGGTGGGAGAGGGGACAACGGCTTCAACCATTATTATCGACGGATGACGATAAAGAGTATTGGGAGTGAGCTGGGACCATCCTGGCTGCTGGGGCAGCCCAGCGGCATCAGGGGGAACAACCCCCGGGAGGGTGTGTGGGGACGTTGCCGAGGGATCCCAGCTTCCCCGGGTGTTGTCGCGGCGTGCGGCCGGCAGGTGAGCCGGTGAGCGGGCAGGCCGCGGCGCGCTCACGGCGCCGTTCCGCGGTGGGGTTGCTGGGCGGGGCCGGGGTGCTGGCGCTGGTGGATCTGGGGCTCAAGACCGTGGCCCAAGCGACGCTGGCCGGAGGGCGGATGGTTGATCTGGGCTGGATCAATTTCCGGGTGTTCTATAACCCCGGGGTGGCTTTCAGCCTGGGGTCGTCCTTGCCGTCGTGGGTGGTGATCGCCGGGACGGGGGCGATCATCGCTGTGCTGGTGTGGTACCTGCTGACCGCGATCCACACCATGACCGGTGTGGCCCGGACTGGGGCGACCCTGCTGCTGGGTGGGGCTGTGGGCAACTTCCTGGACCGGCTGGACGGGGCCGGGGTAGTGGATTATCTGCACACCGGTTGGTTCCCCACTTTCAACGCCGCCGACGTCTTCGTCACCGTCGGGGTGGCAGGGGTACTCCTGGGCACCCTGGGGGAGCCTCGTTCCCGCCCTGAGGACCAGTAGACGTCCTAGGTCCGGCGACCGGAGCGGTGCCCGGGCCCCGGTGCGGGGTGGTGTCCGCCTTACCGGGCCTCCAGGAGTGCGTGCGCTGGGGTCATCGGCGCACGAGGAGGAAGCGGCTGCGGGGGATGGCCGGCAGCCGGTTGAGCCGGATGGACAGGTCCTGGGGCGGGACCTCGTAGTCGGTGGTGGCCAGCAGGCGCACGGCGCGCTTGAGCAGTTCCACGGTGGCCCACTCCCCGGGACACCGGTGGTCGTCCTCATGGCGGCCGGCCCCTTGGGCGATCAAGGTGTTGGGGTGTTCCTCCCACCAGGATCTTCTGGCCCTTGTACCCGAACAGGGAGCCCACGGCCACGGAGATCAGCACCCCCAGTAGCGCCAGGTGGAAGACGACGTTGCCGACCTCCTTCCACATCCCCCGCTCGGCGGCCACCGACGGCGTCGACGTGGCGGTGTCGCGCACGGCCACCCGGTAGCCGCGCTTGCGTAGCAGCCGGGCGGCCTCGGCGACCACGCCATCGGGATCCGGGGCGGCGCCGTCCTCGCCGAGGATGAGCACCCCGTGTTCGGGCAGCCGCTGCAGCCGCTGGGGGGTGCGCGGGGGCTGGGACCGCCAGGCCCGCCAGTGCTTTCTGGCCCGCGGGAGCACGCACCCGATCAGCGAGACGAACAGCAGGAGGTAGATGGCCGAGAACCACGCCGAGGAGAACACGTCGAAGAACTGCAGCCGGTCCAGCCACTCCCCCAGGACCGGGTTGTTGGTGATGTAGTCGCTGACCTTCGCCGGGTCCTGGATGCGTTGGGGGAAGATCGACCCGGGCACCGCGGCCACGGCCAGCAGCAGCAGCAGGAACAGCGCGGTGTTCATCTTCGTCAGCTGCGCCCAGGCCCACCGGGCCATCCCCACCGGGCCCAGCGCCGGAACCTCGACGTTTCCGCGGCCCGTGCCGGTCCGGCCGGAGGAAGCACCCCGGGGGCCCGGTGGGCCGCTGCCATCGGGGTCCGTGGTGAAGTGCTCCGCGTCACGGGTGGTCATGGTCGTCTTGCTGCTCCCGGGGCGGGGATCGGAGGGGGCGCTCATGCCGTCTCGGCCACCGTGTCGGCCAGCAGGGTGTCCAGGATCGACCGATCGGCCAGGCCCAGGATGCGCGCCGCCACCCGCCCCTCGGCGTCGAGCACCAGGGTGGTGGGCACGGCCTGCGGGGGCACATAGGCGCTCAGAGCCATCAGCACCTCTCCGTCCTTGTCCTGGAAGGAGGGGTAGGGGATGTCGAAATTCCGTTCGAAGGCTTGCGCGGTGGCCTGCTCGTCGCGCAGGTTCACCCCGTAGAAGGTGACCTGCCCCTCGAACCGCTCGGCAAGCGCCTTGAGGTCCGGGGCCTCCACCCGGCACGGGGCGCAGGCGGCGTACCAGAAGTTCAGCAGCGCCGGGGTCCCGCGCAGGTCCTCGGCCGTCACTGGAGTGCCGTCGTAGAGGGTGCCGGTGAACTGCACCGGCTCCCCACGCTCCCCTACCGGGTACTTCGAGACGGTGCCGTCCCCGGCGATGTAGCCCTTGCCGTCCCCGGCGTTGGCCTGCTCGGCCAGGGAGTCTTCCTCGGTACAGCCGGCCAGGGCGAGGACCCCCAGACCGGCCAGGGACAGCACGCGGCGGCGGGACGGGCGGGAGAGGGGCGAGGTGGATGAGGTCACGGAGGAATCACCTGGTGTGTGGAAGGGGCGCGGCGGGGAGAACCGCCTGGGAGCATGGCGGGGGAAGCTGGTGGGGCCCCGGGGCCGGGGCGGACGGCTCGGTGGTGGGCCAGCGGACGGGGTGACCGTGCCTGGCAGCGGAGCCCCGTGCGGGGCCCCGCTGCCAGGTGAGACGGTGTCGTTCAGACCGTGACCTTCTCGGCCGGGGCCGGGGCCGCGGCCGGGAGCACGGTGCGGCCGGTGATCCGCCCGGCCCGCACGCCGTTGGCGATGATCAGGATCTCGGCGACCTCATGCACCAGCACCACGGCGGCCAACCCGAGGATCCCGAACAGGGCCAGGGGGATCAGCACCGCGATCAGCGCCAGGGACACCCCGACGTTCTGCAGCATGATCGACCGGGTCCGCCTCGCGTGGTCGAGGGCCTGGGGCAGGTGGTGGAGGTCCTCGCCCATCAGGGCGATGTCGGCGGTCTCGATGGCGGGCCTTGACCCTGAATCTTGGACACGGTGTCATTTCGGTTATGCCGCTTCCGGGAGTGTAGCGGAGGCGGCGGCTTCGTAGGCGTTCGGAGCGATGTTGCCGATCGCGCAGTGGCGCCTGCGGGTGTTGTAACGGTTCGCCCACCGGAACACGGCCCGGTATGCCGTCGGCGCGTCGGGGAACCCCGCCCGACCCTCGAGCAGCTCGCGTTTGAGGGCGGCGTTGAAGCTCTCGGCGAGGGCGTTGTCGGCCGAGGAGCCGATCGCGCCCATCGACTGCGTCACGCCCAGGTCCGTGCAGAGCTGCGCGTAGGCCTTCGATGTGTAGACGGCGCCGTGGTCGGAGTGGAACACCGTCCCGGCCAGCGTCCCGCGCTCGTGCCAGGCGGCCTTCAGCGCGTCCTCGACGAGCTCGGTGCGCATGTGATCGGCCATGCTCCAGCCGGCGAGCTTGCGTGAGCCCAGATCGATGCAGGACGCGAGGTAGAGGTTCGTGCCGTCGGCGATGGGCAGGTAGGTGATGTCCCCGACGTAGCGGCGGCACGGCACGCCGATGCTGAAGCCGCGGCCGAGCAGGTCGGGGAACCGCCTGCCGGACTGGTCCGGGAGCGTGGTCCTCACGCGCTTGCGCAACCGGATACCGGCCAGGCCGTGCTCGCGCATCACGCGGGCTACTCGCTTGTGGTTGACCCGATCGCCGGGCGTCGTGCCCTCGTTGAGGTCGGCCGTGACCCGGGGCGCGCCGTAGGCGCGGTCCCCGCCCCGGGCGGGATCCTGCAGCACCTGGATCCGCGCCACCAGCGCCGCGTCGGCCGCCGCTCTCGCTGCCCGTGTCGGCGCGGCGGCCAGCCACGCGTAGAACGATGACCGGGCGACCTCGACGACCTCGCACAACCGCTTCACGCCCCAGGCGTCCTTGTGGTCCTCGACGAACTGGAAGCGGTTCACCAGTTCGTCTCCCCGGCGAAATACTTCGCCGCCTGACGGAGGATGTCCCGCTCCTGCGCGAGCTTGTGGGCCTCGGCTTGCGCTGCGGCCAGCTCGGCTTCCAGCCTCCTGACCTTCGCCGCCTGCGACTCCGACCGCCCCGCGACCGGAGCGACCACCTCCCCGGTCCTCGTGGTCCCGGAGCCGAGCTTGTCGACCCACTCCTTCAACGAGCCCCGGGACACGCCCAGATCCGCCGCGATCCCCTTGAGCGTCGCGCCCGGCGTGGACTCGTACAAGTCCACCGCCCGGCGACGGAACTCGTCGGTGTAGTTCTTCCTTGCCATCCTTGGATTCTCGCTTCCCCAGCATCGTGCTGGATTCCGCGTGTCCAAGATCAGGGGTTAAGCCCCTCTGGGCGGACATCAGTGACCGGACGCTGTGCCTCTGAGGCCTCGTGCTGCGTTGATGCCCCGCATTATCAGATCAGTTCGCGCAGGGCCCTTCCCGCGCGGTCCAGCCATGAGGCCCATCCGTTCGTCGGACGCCCGCGGATGAGCGCAGCTGCGGAGCTGGGGTCCTCGAAGAGGTGATCTCGCACGAACTCCAGCTCGCGGCCCGTGCCTTGAAGCACCCCCATCTGTAGCAGTGCGATCCGGCGGTATCCGATCTCGACGGTGTGGGTGCCGTTGGGTTCGAGGTTCTCAAGCCGGGTGCCGGCGTGGATGACGATGCCTTGGGGCGAGGCTGTCGCTTGGGTGGTATCGGGCAGGCCGCGCAGGTGCAACAGCGGTGTGTGCGTGAGCTCGCGCTGGGCGGGTGAGCTGAGGAGGGGCAGGCCTGCCGCTTCAGTGAGAGCGGCGATGTCGTGCAGTTCGGAGGCATGGCGGGTGGACAGCGATAGACCCGGGGGTGGACTTGGTGAACTGCTGATGCGGAGTCTGCCTGCTCGCTCGGCCCCGTCTGCGATCTCGGTCGCGATGAGCTGGGCCTCGTGCGCCGCCCAGGTGCCACGCAGCGGGGAGGCGACCAGGACTCGGGCCCAGTCTGGCGAGCCAGCATCATGGCTGGCCAGGAGAGAAGAAGTGGGGTCGGTGGTGCTGAGGATGTGCACCTGTGCGGGCAGGCCGACGCCTGCGGTGTCGTTGACGACGAGGCAGACGGCGCAGGCGGCCAGGGCATCCGAGCGGGCCAGTCGCACCGCAGCCATGCGGGGAGCATCGACGACGCCGACGTGGCCGGCCGTGGTCCTCATATGCCGGGCGCCGTGGGCATCGGTGCGGATCACGACGGTGGGCTCAGGGCGATCTGCACCCCACGTGCCCGATGGGTGCCCGGTGGTGGGGTCCCCTGGTGGTGTCATAGCTGCTGGGGGTTCAGGCCGATGGCTTCGAGGTAGCGGACAGGTTTGGAGCCGTTGGCGAGCTGATGACGGGCGTCTTCGCGCAGGGCCCAGACGTCGTGGTAGGCGGCCTGGATCTGGTGCTCCAGCGTGGCGCGCTGTGCTCGGCGCATCCGGGCCGTCTTGAGGATCAGGCCCACGATCACTGCCAGCAGCAGTGTGGGGATGGAGGCGACGACGAACACAAGCACTCCGCCGAGGGCAGCTGCTGCCGGTGTCTCCCCAGCGCTGAGGCCTGCCCCGATGATGATGGCGATCAGTGCTGCGGGGACGAGCCAGACCGCCAGGGGGATCAGCAACCAGGTCTTCGTGGTGGGCAGGTTCGGTGGCGGTGGTTGCGGGGGTTCTTGGATCGCCGGGAGAGGCTGGCCGTTGAGGAGCTGGTGGCGGTCGGCGGCGGCGAGCTCCTCGGCCCAGTTGTCGACTTCGGCCCATTTGGCCTGGTCCTTGGCGAGGAGGCTGCCGCCGAGAGCGGCGCCGCCCAGGGTGCTCCAGGTCGCGGTGGTCAGCAGGTTCATGGTAGTGCCTCGTGTCTGCGCTGGTCAGGCCTAGTTCGGGTGTGTATGTCGGCACAGTCTGCCAACCGCAGTTGACTTTGCCAACTGCGGTTGGCTGTGGATTCGAGGCCTCGAGACTTGTGTAGCAGGGATGGATTCCCCCGCAAGACAGCCACCCGAGCTCAACTACCGCGCCTTCGGGGTGGCGGTCGGTCGGATGCGCAGAGACCGGAGCCTGACGCTCGAAGGCCTTGCAGCTGCATCCGGGGTCTCCCGGCAGACCATTCTCAATGTCGAGAACAACCACAAGACGGTGTCCCTGGACACTGCCCACCGTCTGGCTTTCGCCCTAGGGGTGCCTCTGCCAGAACTCGTGGGACACCTGTTGGAAGACGGCACATAAGTCATCGCCGAATCTCTACTGTGGGTACATGACAGGTCCCCGGGATCATCACCCCTCCGCGTCGGACGGCGCGTATTCATGGGCTTCGAGGGTCCAATCGGGGGAGGTGACCCCCAACACCGTCGCCGAGGCTATCGCTTTCGCGTTCACGCGTTGTCTGGCTGACTACTTCGAGGCCGAGCATGGTCGTCGCGCCTGGACCGACGAGTCTGACGGCGGGCACCTCAAGACGCTCTACCGGCACTTCGCCCCCCGCCTTGGCATGGGGATTGAGCGTTTTCGTTCCACGTACCAAGGCGCCCGTTGGCTCAGGCTTCCTGAGCTCCAGGCGGTGCTGGACGACCCAGAACTTGGTGTGCACTGCCGGTGGTGCCTGCAGCATTACTTGGAGGGTCCGGGCGGGGTGCTACAGCAAGACCGGAAACCCGAGCGGAGGGTCAGGTCGGGCCAGGTCGGTGCGCATCATGAACGCGATCGCCGACCGACAACCCCGAGCGGAGGACCAGGACGCATGGACCCCGATGCAGATGGTCTGCGCCGACTTGCCTCACGAGTCCAGCACGATCTCGCCCAGCTGGACCGGCTAACGGAGCACTTCCGCCAACTCGGCCACGATGTCAGCGACCAACCAGATTGGCGGGCACTGCGCGTCCAAGCAGGAGTCCCACGCTCGGTGCCATCAGGCGCACCTCCCGGACGCATTCGTGCGGTAGGTGCCGGCTCCCTGGCGGACCTCGTCCGCGACGTCCTGCGCCCCGGCAAGCCCATGCGCTCCTACCAGATCAAACTAGCCGTGAACCGTGCGGTCTTCGAGCGCCAGGATGCCCGGGGGCTAACGCGAGAGCCCTTGACCGGCGATCAGATCGATGCGTGCCTGGCTCGACTGAAGCGGGCTGGCGAAGTTGTCTCACCACAGCGCGGCCAGTACGTAGCGACCTCGGAGCTACGAGAGAGGACCGTATAACCCAATGATGTTGCGCCCACGGGCGCGGAGACAAAACGAAACCCCCACAAACGCTGAGTGCGTCTGCAGGGGCCTCGAGAGTGCTGGATACACTTTACAGGCTACCGCTTTCTCCCACTGGCGGCAAGTGGATGGGTCGTCTGCGCGCACCCATATTCTCCTCGCTCATCGCTGCGTGGCTGCCTCGTGGCTGGCTGCTTCGGCACCCTTTCCCGGATCGGGGCTGTGCGGGTGGTCGGGGTGGTGAAGCCGATCCGAGTCGCCGGCGGCGTCGCATCCACTGCTGACGAGGTAGTCGAGGCCTACGCGCCCAATCCCGAACTGATCTCACCGCACGAGTGGGGCCAGGTGCGATCCCATGCGGTCGCTGCGACCAAGACCGCCGGGTATGAGGCGCCATCGTCGGCCCGGCAGGCACTGCGGTACGCCACCCGGATGCTGGTGTGGGCCTATCGACGGGGCCAGCCGCTGGACCCTGAGGTGGTGTTCACCCAGGACAATGTGCGGGCGTTCCTGGCCACTGAGGGCGCCGGCTGGTCGGAAGCTGGCCGCGCTACCGCGGCGTCGTATTTGCATCGGCTGGCCTGGCATGCCACGACCACGGCGCCCTGGCATGGGCTGCCCGCCCCGGTGGGGCGGGCGCGTCCGATTGCCCCGCCGTATACGGCCCGGGAGATCGCCGGCTACTGGGCTGCAGCCGAGGTCCAGGCCACCGAGGCGCGCACCCGGGTGCTCACCACGATGCTGACCCTCGGACTCGGCGCTGGGGTGAATGCTGGTGAGCTCCTGCGCGTTACGGCAGGCGATGTCCTGATCCATCCTCAGGAGCCCCGTCTCTGGGTCGTTGTGCTCAGCGATCGGACTGTGCCGGTATTGATCGAGTACGTGCCGGCACTGGCACGTCTGACGGAGAAGTACCCGGAAGGCCCGCTGATCGGTCCGCACAACAGGAATTCCAGGGACCCGGTGGGCAAGCTGCGTTCGAGCCTGGAGATCCCGTCGTACCTGCCTCCGCTGCGGCAGGCGCAGTTGCGGACCACGTGGATGGTGCAGCTGCTGTCCATGGATGTGAGGATCACGGAGTTCATGACGATCGCGGGCCTGAGCAGCGGGTCTGTGCTCGAGAAGCTGCTGCCCTACGTCGCGGACCGTGACGATCAAGACCGGTACCTGATGGCAGGGGCCGGGTTGAGCCCACGAGGCGGCGCCGATGCCTCGTAAGCAACGGGTCCTGGCCGACAGTGTGGCGAACGAGACCTTCAACCGTGCCGTGACCGCCTTGGACCAGCCGTTCGTGGAGGACCTGCAGCAGCAGATGACGGCCTCCACGGGCCGCCCTCGAGCCCACACCTGGCGCACGTTGCTCACGGTGCTGCTCATCGACGCGCTCGAGCGCCCCGGCGAACTGCTCTGCACTCGAGCCTGCCATGTCGCCGAAAGGCTCACTCCCCGCCAGCGCGCCCGGATCGGGCTGACCGGGCGGCTGACGTATCGGCAGCTCACCGGTGCGGTCGAAGCCCTCGGGCGTGCCGCGACCGAAACGGCCGATCCATCTACCGGTGAGGTGGGCTCGAAGGTGTCGCTGAGCGATCTGCTCACGAACATCGTGCGAGCACCGATCCCGGACGATCTCCTCAGCCACACAACCGTCGCGATCGACGCCACCGATCTGGAGACCTACTACAGCCCCATGGGCGCACCAACGCCAGGGCAGGCAACCGGGCGGCCCAAGGAGCAGCGACTGCGGAGGACCAGTCTCTGGTGCCTCCAAGGCGACAGCGAGGTAGCGACTTGCCTGTCCTCGGCGCTGATGGGCGGATGCAGTACACCGTCGACCCCGATGCCCGAGAAGGCTATCGAGCGGGCAAAAACTTGAAACCGAAGGAAACATTTATCGGCTTCAACCTGCATATCGCCGTTGGTGTTCCGCCGGAGGGGAAGCGTGCCCAGGCGGCCCTGGCCCAGGGGCTCGTATTCTGCCCCGCCGGTGCTGATAGCGACCGGGCTGGACTCCAGGTCATCGACGCCCTTACAAGACAGGGGGATGCCGTGGACCGGGTCTGCGTCGACCGAGGCTACTCGTATCGCCTGGCGGCGGGGTGGGCGAGGGAGCTGCAGCGCCGGGGTATCGATCAGACCATTGACCTGCATGCCACCCAGCGCACCACCCACCCCGGGCCGGTGCCGGGCACGATCTTCGTCGACGGGCATCTGTTCATCGACTCCCTGCCGCAGAACCTGCGCGACCCCGGCGGGTTCCCGCTGATGCAGAGCGCCGAAGAGCGGTTGCAGCGCATCGCCGCATATGACGCACGAGTTTTTTACGCGTTTTCGAAGCTCGGTCAACCCAATCGGACGAGGGGTACGCAGCGGTACCGCGGCCCGGCGGTGACGGGAAAGGTGCGGTGCCCGAACAATCCGGCCTCAATGCGGCGGGATCCAGCCACGAGGCCGACGACGAACTGCGCGGGCCGGGAATGCTACTGCTCGCGCACCATCACACTGGGCCCCGGTGACTACCTGCGGGAACGGCAGGACCACCTCTACGGCACCACGAAATGGGCCAAGGATTACGGTCGACGCAATCACGTCGAATCCCTCAACGCGAGCCTCAAGATCCATCACGGAGGCCTGCGCCGAGGAAGCATCCGCGTCCAGACCCTCCAGCGCACTGGGCTGCTGGCCGCACTGGTCCTGGCGGCCACGAACATCAGGGTTCTCGCCGAGGCCTACGCTCGTGACATCAGCGCCCCCGCCCCAGCCAGCGCATCAGAACAGCAGTCACAAGCTGCTGGTGGCACCGGTCGACGACCACGCCGAACCCGGACCCCCAAACGCGGCACCGGGCCACACCGGGCGAAGGGCCCACCGCCTCGGACGCCGACTGACACGACGGATTGGGTGCCAGCCACCAAAGCCCACAAGCGCTGAGATCACCTGGCGATAGCCCCTGCCCGGAAACCCCGGACAGGGGCATTCTTGTGACTAAAAACATACGGGGGCGGCGATCTGAAGGGCCTGAACGGGCGCAGCAGGGGCGGCAGTGGACCCCAGGCCAGCTGCGAACGACAGAACTCCCGATCAGAAACGTCTGATCGGGAGTTCTGTGAACTGGAAGCACACACTTAAGTGAACCTCCCCTTGTGCGCGAGGGGGGAGTTGAACCCCCACGCCCTCTCGGGCACACGGACCTGAACCGTGCGCGTCTGCCTATTCCGCCACTCGCGCGTGGTGTTCAGCGGGGATCTTCCTCGCTGGGCAACGACGAAAATCATACCCACACTGAACCCAAGACGCCAATCGAGGGCGCAGCGGGTGGTGAGGGGCGGCGTCGTTGTGGGAGGGGTGGGGGATCGACGACGCCGCGGCCCACCCACCAGACACACGGCCACCCGGCCCCATCGCGGGGACCAGGCTCAGGACCCGGTCTTGGGATGCCAGGGGAGTTGGGTGTCACAGCCGGGGGTGACCCAGGCCTTGAGGAAGCCAGCCGATTGGTAGATGTACTCCCGCCATGTGGCGCGGCTGAACAGGGAGTAGTTCTCCTGATAGTCAAAGGTGGGCCACTGGGTGGTGCCGTCAAAACAGCGTTCCACAATCATTTGGGACCGTGCCACGTGCGGGCGGTAGGTCAACACGATCACGTTGTCCCATCCGCGTTCATCGGCAAGCTCCCGCAGTTTCATGGCCTCGCCCTGCGTGGTGGAGGGGTCGGGCTTGAAGCAGATGACCTCGTAGGGGAGGTCAGGGTCGTTGCAGTATGGGCGGTTCTCAATGAACTCGGCATCCGAGGGCCAGGTGCCCGGCACAGAATCCGGTGTTGCCACCACTGCCACGGGTGCCAGGCCGGCTTCCATGATCTGGGCCGCCATGGCAACTCGCGTGGGATCGGGGGGTCCCAGCACCAACAGGGCATCTGCGGGTTCCGGTTGCTCCGTGACATCCGGGTGCAGCAGCACACCGGTGCACACCAGCAACCACGCGCAGGTCAGAGCAACCACCGAACCAACGGCGGTGCCCACAACACGAACGGTGCGGTTCTTCCCCTGCAACCTGAATGCCCCTTCCCCAAGCCCCGCCCGACCGGGGCTAATCTTGGGCTGGCTGGTCCCATGCGGCCCGGACCTCACGAATGCCAGGTCCAGGTGGCCGACTCGGTGCTCACACCCAGCTACGAATCATAAGGAGACCGTCCCACCCATGACGACGCCCAACCCGCTAGATCTTCCTCACACCCCCGCAAGTGCCCACATCACGGCCGCCGGTCAGGACGACGGCCCCGGGACCGTGGTGCGGATCCCCATGCGCTGGGGGGACATGGACTCCTACGGGCACGTGAACAACGTGGAGGTGGTGCGCATGTTGGAGGAGGCGCGTATTGCGGCCTTTGGTGTTCCGGTGGGTGCCGGTCACCAGGTTGTGCCTCCGGTGGTCCCCATATTCGACACCCTTCCGGAGGGCACCCAAGCCCTGGTTGCTGAGCACCGGGTCAAGTACGTCAAGGCGCTGGAGTACCGCAACGCCCCGGCCCCGGTCAGGGTGCGGGTGGTTCGCGCCGCGGGCGCCGCATTGGTCCTGGGCCTGGAGATTCACGACGCCGCCACCGGTCAGGTCTGCGTCCGCGCCCACACCCAGCTGGCGTTTTTTGACCCGGCCGAGCAGCGGGTGCTGCGCCTGACCAAGCAGCAGCAGGAGGCGCTGGAGCCGTGGGCCGGCCCGTCCCTGTTCCGCTGAGGCGGGTCCGTTGGCAGCGGGTGGCTGAGACCGGCTTCTTGACTCCATCCCACGACGACGCCACGTGCTCACCCCTGGTGTGACTGCTGCAGCCGGTACTGGGCCGCCAGACGCACCGGTGCATCCTCTGCGCCAAAGCCCGTGTATCCGCGGCGTTCAACCACTTCCATGAACACGTCCCCCAGGGTGCGGGTGTAGAAGTGCAGGAAGTCTCCGTGGTCGTCACGGTCGTAGAGCAGGTTGAGTTCCCGTAGTTCGTCCACGGTCTGGGCGTCAAGGTCGAATCGGGTGATCAGATCTTGGTAGTAATTCTCCGGGATACCCAGAAACTTCAGGCCGCGGCGATGGGCACGGCGGGCCACTTCACGCACGTCTGTGCTGGCCAGAGCAATGTGTTCGGGGTAGGCCACGCCCACAAAGGATCCTTGTTCCGCGGCGGTGGGTGCCAGGTTCAGCGGCAGCTGGATGGTTTGGTCCGGGCTGCACATCACCTGGGAGCGCACCAGCCCGGAGGGGCCGGGGACCTCTTGCGCCGGGGTGGAGGTCAGGCCCAGTGCTGAGGTGTAGAACAGCACATCTTCGTCATAGTGCTGCCACTTCTGGGCCACGTTGACGTGGTCGATGCCGGTGATCAGATCGCCTGCCCCCAGGGGGTCTTCCTCCACCCCGAACTCGCTGAGCCACTCCGGGAGGCCATCAGCACAGCCGGTGCCGAAGAAAATCTCCGTGCCGTCCGGAGCGTAAACCCCGTGCAGGGTCACCTCCCCGGGGAGTTGTTCGCGGGGCACGGGTGTGGAGCCCAGTTCCACGGCGCGTGCAAACGCGGCCGCGGGGTCCTCCACGTGGAACCCCAGCCCGGAGACTTCAGCCACGGCCTGGTGCTCGGAGCGCGCGCGGGGGTCAACGTGCGGTTCACGCCGTGTGCTGTGGCCGGCCTCTGAGACCACCACACGAACCGGTCCTTGCAGCCACACCTGGACGTCCTTGCTGCGGTGGTGACCACCCAACCGGAAACCGAGGCGGTGCAGCAGCCGGGTGGTGTGCCCCAGGCTGGTGGTGCGCAGCTCCACAAAGTCCCAGTCCGATGGTGCTGATGCTTCCGGCAGGGCTTGCAGCTCAACCCGGTCCCGGACGGCGCCGTCGTGCATTTCCCCGGCCAACGTGCGGCGGGTCTGGTCCTCCAACCACCGCAGGGAGCGCAGGCCGTCGACGGCGGTGCGGTGCACGTCAGCCTGGCGGAAGGAGTCGTTGAAGATCTCCAGGGAGACCGGGCCGCTGTAACCGGAACGAACCAGATGGGACATCAGATTCACCAGGTCAAAGTCACCTTCACCGGGGAACACCCTGTGGTGGCGTGACCAGGAGAGCACATCCAGGTGCATGAGAGGGGCGTCAGCAAGCTGGACGAAAAACAGCTTCTGCGGGTCCATCTCCGCGATGTCGGCTGGATCAGACCCCCGGGAGAGAATGTGGAACGAGTCCAGGCAGGTCCCCACAGCGGGGTGATCGGCATCCATCACCAGCTGATGGGCGTGATCGTGGGTGTTGACGTGGGTGCCCCAGGCAAGGGCCTCGTAGGCCAGGCGGATCCCATGTTCCTGGGCCACTTCCCCCAGTTGGTGCAGTTGTTCGGCCACCAGGGCATCATCCGCAACGGCGCTGCTTGCCACGTTGGAGCACACCAGCAATGTGTCCGTGCCCAGCTGATTCATCAGCTCGCCGGTGCGGTTGAGGCGCCGCAAGCTGTCCTGGAAGGCATGGGCTTCCAACTCCACGCCGTTGCGGAAGGGCTGGTAGAGATCCAGTGACAACCCGGCGTCCTGTGCACGACGACGAATCTGGTCCGGTGAGGTGGGGGAGACCACCAGGTCCTGGGTGAAGATCTCCACTCCGTCAAACCCGGCTGAAGCGGCAGCCTGGAGCTTTTCCTCAAGGGTGCCGGAAAGGCAGACCGTGGCGATTGACGTGTGCATTCATCCTCCTGCTGTTGGCCGGACCGTGAGGGCCGACTCACCTGTTCCGGACGATAGCAGCGGAGGACTCAACTGGCGCGGCGCAGCCCCGCCCCGATGGCAGAGAGCCACACGGTGCTGGTGGTCTGGACCAAGCGGTTCTCACCGGGGGCAACGTGCCAGGAACGCCACAGAATTTCGTCGTCGTCGTTGAAGCCGAACACGCACAAACCCGCACCTGCGGTACCGGCCGCATCCACCTGGTGAGAGGTGAAGCCTGCCGAAGCGTTGCAGGCATGCTCCACCTTCTGACGCTGGCGGGCGAAACCGCGGGGGGAGTGTTGGGTCACGGTGCAATGCGCCTGATAGAGCAAGCTTCCGCTGAGGGGGTCGTCCTGGCGCTGGGTGACGGGCAGGTGGGCTGTGTCAAGGCCGGGGACGGTGAAGGTCTCCATCCACTGATGCTCGTCCACGGTGATGATGACCTGGTGCCCGGTGCCCACCAACCGCAGTTCCACGGTGACTTCTGCGGCCGCACCGGGGCCTCCCGTGGGCATGACCACAACCGTGGAGGCCAGAGCGGGACCCAGATCCACCCGGGGGCCAAAGCTCAAGGCTTCCGAATAGGCCGGGGTGTGTGCTGCCGGAACAGGCGTGGGTAGTGTGCGGTCCAAGTGGTGCGTCACCGGGGAAGGGGTGTTCAAAGGTCAAGCTCCTCTCACCATGCACGGGGCTGCGGGGGGACAGCCAGGCGATCACCGCCGCGCACGATTTTTTTGCAAATTACGTGCGCTCGGTGCTGCCTGCAAGCAAGTTGCCTGATGATTCACGGCACACATGGCAGTGAACAGGGCATTGGCGCAGGTGATCCGTGAGGTGAGCGTTGCACAACGATTGCACAACGATTGCGCAACGGCGCCTGCGTAACGCCGCAGGTACAAGAGGGGTACACCCGTGGAGGTGGGGAAACTCCGCGGGGGTCAGGCGATGGCTGCAGCCACCACAATTCCCACGGCCAGGTGAGTTGCCGCGGTGACCCACACAGCCGGGTGCATCTTGTGATCGTTGTCCACAATCAGTTCGCCCAGCTTGCCCGGCGCCAGAAGGTCCATGAGGAAAAACGACACCGCCATGAGCAACAGACCGATCAACCCGTAGATCAAGGTGGTCACCAGACCCAGCCACAACACGGAGGCAGAGGCCAGGATGGCTGCCCGCACAATTAGGGCCATGGCCAGGATGGAGGCTCCCAGGACCAGGACGGCGCCGTGGTTGCGTTCGGCCCAGATCACGTGGTGCAGCTTGCCCGGGGTCAGCAGATCGATCACCCAGTAGCCGGCAGCCAGCAGGACCAACCCCACCAGCCCATAGGCGGCGGCACCGGCTGCGGAATACAGCAGAGTGCTCAGAACAACTGAATCCATGGTGTCTCCAACCAATCGTGAACGGTGCCATGCGGACTGCGGGCACTGTCAGTATGCGTGGTGGCGGCCCGCGCTGCCGCCATTGTGCGATGAGGCTTGTGGTGGTGTGCCGTGCTCAGGGCACGTTGTGGCCGCGGGCCGAATTCAGCAGCGCGTACCAGTGCTCGTGCGTCAGCTTGTCCACGACGTCCAGTGCTTGTGCGCAGGCCACGATCCGCTCCGGGTTGCTGGTACCGATCACAGGCCGGATGCGTTGCGGAAGGCGCATGATCCACGCCAGGGCCACCGCCTCCGCAGAAGTGCCGATCTCTGCGGCAATGGCGGCGGTCAACTCAGCAGTGGCCGGGTCAGTGCTGTCCTGCGGGCTGCGAGTGTACCGGCCCTGGTCCAGTGCTCCCCAAGCCTGGACCTGGATCCCTACGGCGGCACAGTTCTCCAACAGAGATTCGTCGAAGTCCACTCCTGAGCCTTCCGGGTGGTCCCACAGGATCTGGCGCTCCACAAAGTCCCGGTGACCCAGGCTGAGCTGAACCTGAACGGCTTCCAGCGGGTGGCGGAGGTGGCTTTGAAGACCCCGGATCCGGTGCCAGGACACATTGGAGATGCCCAAAGCCGCGGTCAGGCCGTCATCCACCAGCTGATCCAGAACAGCTGCCACCTGGGTGGGATCAGCCAGGGGATCCCACCGGTGAATCAGGAACCGATCCACCGACTCAACGCCCAGTCGCGTCAAGGATCCTTCCAACCCGCCGCGCAGCGTGTGTTCATCCAGGCGGTAGTGCATGGGGGCGTCATCTGCCGCCGTGTTCCCGGGGATCCGGATGCCGGCCTTGGTCTGCAACGTGACGCTTTCGCGCCGGCCGGCGCGCTCGGCCAGCCACTGACCCACCACGGACTCCGACTTGCCGGCGGTGTAGATGTCCGCCAGGTCGATCTCCGTCAGACCCGCAGCCGCGGCAGCATCCAGGGCACGGAACCCGGTGGCGACGTCGTCGTCAGTCAGGGCCGAAAGGTCCCAGGACCCGCCCAAGGCCATGGCACCGTAGATCAAGCGGGAGGAACTACGGCTGGGCTCGTGGGCTGTGCTTGCGGAGTCGGGGAGAATGGGGGAGACATCTGACGGTGCGCTCATTGGGCAATTATGTCCGAGGCCGCCGACAACCCCAGAGCCCACCACCGCAGGAGGAATCTGCATGCTCGCATTCATGCGCCACGGCGAAACCGACTGGAACCGGGCCCAGAGGCTGCAGGGCGGGTCCGACATCCCGCTCAACAGCACGGGCCGGCAACAAGCGGTGGACGCGGCACACCTGATGCGTGACGAAGATCCGGGATGGGACCTGGTGGTCACCTCACCGCTGAGCCGGGCGCGGGAAACCGGGCGCATTGTGGCCCAGGAACTCGGCATTGAGCTTGGACCCATGTACCAGGGCCTGGTGGAGCGGTCCTTCGGGTCCAATGAAGGCGAGAGCATTGCGGAGATCTCCCCAGAGGGTTACCAGAAGCTGCTGGAGGTGGCCGAACCGGAAGATCAGGTGGTGGAGCGTGCATTGGAGGTCCTTCATGAGGTGCACGGCCAATTCCCGGAGCGCAACATCCTGCTGGTGGCCCACGGTGCGCTGATCCGCTTCACCGTGGCCCACCTGCAGAACACGGAACCCAAACGCGTGGCCAACGCGGAAGTGGTTCCTGTGGATCAGGACCTCCTGGCAGCCACGGCGTCCTGAACCCCAGCTCAGTTGCGGCCGGGAGTCCCTGCGCCGTGCTGCCCCTGTTTGGGGCCCTGCTTGTGCTCCGGGCCGCGGCCCTGGCTGTGACCGTGCTCCCGGCCAGGACTGTCCGGGCCTCCGGTGGAGGCAGGGGATTCTGCGGGGCGGGCCTTGCCGGGCGCGGTGCCGCTTCTGCCCGGGCGGGCCTGGGGATCAGACGGTTGATCCTGTGCGGCGTAAGCCGTGGGCAGCGGCATGCCACGCTGTTGCATCAGCTGGCGCAGCTGCCACGGGTAATCGGTGATCAGGCCGTCCACACCCCAGTCCATCAGCCTGGCCATGTCCGCCGGGTCATTCACGGTCCACGGCGCCACTTTCAGACCCAGATCATGTGCCTGAGCAATGTTGGCCTGCGTCAGCACTACGTGCTGAGGTGACCAGACGTCGTACCCACGGTCAGCCACCTCTTGTGGTGTGAGACCTGCGCCCCCGGGGTTCTCTGCCTCGGCAAGAGCCACCAGCTCCAACTCCGGGGCCACGGGTGCGGTACGGTCCAGTGCTGCCCAGTCGAAGGACTGCAACTGGGTGCGCTCAGGCCAACCGTTGGTGTAGATCTGCTCCAGAACGGCATCCACCAAGGCATCACGTTCAGCGGCGTTGGAGGGGTCCTCCACCTTGGTCTCGATGTTGAACCCCACACCATCCGCACGGTGATCGCGCACCAGCTCAAAGAGCTGCTCCAGAGTGGCAATCCTGTTGCGCTCCACCACCATTTGCTGCGGATAGCCGGGCAGCTGTTGGTAACCGCAGTCCAAGGTCTGGATCTGCGCGTAGGTCAGGTCCCGGACGCGGTCTCCCACGTACGGGAAGTCGGGGTCATTGGGGGTTGCCGGGGCGGTGTCCTGGCACTTTGCGGTCTCGATGGTGTGGTCATGCCACACCAGGACCACACCGTCTTGTGTCAGGTGAGTGTCCAGTTCCAAGGTGGTCACCCCGAGTTCCAGGGAACGGGCAAAGGCGTAGAGGGAACTTTCCGTCCACTGCCCGCGCCCGCCCCGGTGGGACTGGAGGTCGAATGGTGGCTGTGCTGGGGGTTTCTCCACAGCACAAGGGAATCCCAAGATGTGTCCCTTCGCAACGGCGCGTGGACGGCTAGTGTGAGTGAGGTACCCAACGTCCGCGGCGGCTCCACCAGCGCGGCGCGTGACCTCACCATCCCTCACAAAGGCGTGATCGAGTAGTGACACAGGACAAGTACCGTGCAGAGGTAGATGACCACACGGGGGCGATTCCCGTGGTGGCTCAGGCTCCGCAGTTCGCAGGCGACAACGCGTGGATGCGGGCCTACTACGCGGGTGTTTCCCCGGAGGATCTGGCCTCCCGGCCCAGCGAATCCCTGACCGAGCGGGCCAACAAGCACCGCCGGGTGGCACAGACCCGTGCTCCCGGGCAGACCTTGATCCACGTGGACCGGGAGGCTCAGCGTGCCGTCCTGTACGTGGTCACGGAGGACGTTCCCTACGTGGTCTCTACCATCAACACCCAGATCGCCCAGAAGTGGGGCGGCGCTCGCCTGGTGGTTCACCCGATCCTGCAGGTCACCCGGGATGAGGACGGTGGCTTGGGTTCGGTCATGGAGGTCCCCAATTTTGCGGCTCATTCCAGCGGGGACACTCAGACCATCCCTGCCATCGGTGGCCTGGGGGAGCGGGCCGCCATGGAGTCCTGGGTGCAGGTGGTCCTGACCCGGGAACTGGACGACGACGCCGCAGCCCAACTCATCAGCGAACTGCACCCTGTGCTTGCCGATGTGGCTGTGATCGCCAGGGACCATGAGGCCATGCGGGACTCCGTGCAGAACCTGGTGGTCTCCTTGGACGGACTGGCCCGGCGGGATGAGCAGGACGGGCTGCACCTGGGGGACGTGGCTGCCGCCCAGGACTTCCTGCGGTGGATGCTGGACGGAAACTTTGTGCTCATGGGCATCAAGGAGTACGACCTCAACGGCCCTGATGAACAGCTGTACCTGGAATCCCGTCCGGACACGGGCTTGGGGCTGTTGAGCGAATCCGGGCGCAATCCGTACCGGCGTCAACTCACCCAGCAGGCACAGGAACACGCCAAGGACGCGGAAACCCTGTTTGTCACCAAGGCCAACACCCGCTCGGAACTGCACCGCAGTGAGTTCCTGGACTACATCGGCATCCGCCGGTTCAACGCGAACGGCCAGGTGGACGGCGAACACCTGATCATTGGGTTGTTCGCCCGCAAGGCCTATGCCACCCCGGCCCGTGAAACTCCTTGGGTCAAGGACAAGATCCAGGCGGTGGCCACCCAGTTCGGTTTCCGTGAGGACTCCCATTCGGCTCGGGACCTGCTGAGCATCATGGAGGAGTACCCCCGGGACGAACTGCTGCACATGTCCGTGGACGAGCTTGCCGAGGTGGCGCGCGGTGTCCTGGGCCTGGATGAGCGGCGCGTGACCAAGATCTTTGTCCGCCCGGACCTGTTCGGACGGTTCGTCTCCGCCGTCGTTTATCTGCCCAGGGACCGGTACAACACCTCCGTGCGGCAGCGGATCTCCGATGTCCTCACGGACACCTACGGTGCCACGGACGTGGACTTCCAGGTGCGCCTGTCCTCCTCCGCACTGGCCCGGGTGTTCTTCCGGCTACGCCTGCCCGGGGACACCCCACCCCCGGTCAACATGGCAGAGTTGGAATCACGGGTGCGCTCCGCCGTGCGTTCCTGGCCGGATGCCTTGGTGCGTGCCATCGGGGCGGAGTTCTCCGGTGAGCAGGCCCGCGAGTACGCCTACAACTGGGCTGAAGCCTTCCCCCCGGCGTACCGGGCGGATTACGAGATTGATGAAGCCGTGGCCGATCTCCAGCGCTGCGAGATGCTCTCCGGCCAGGAACCGGAACAAGCCGCTGAGGTGCGCGTGGCCACGGTCTCTGACGGGGAGCAGGACCAGGTGCGCCTGAACGTGTACCTGACCCGCCGGTTGACCCTGACGGAAATGCTGCCCATGGAGCAGAACCTGGGCATGACCGTGGTGGATCAGAAGCCTTACGAGATCACCCCCGCTGATGGTCGCGAGTTCCAGCTCTACGACTTCGGTGTGGAGCTGCCGGCAGGCGTGGACCCGGTGGGGCCGCCTGAGGCCCGGACCGAGGACCTGATTGAGGAAGTCCTGTGCGCTGTGCTCTCCGGGCAGTCGGAATCGGATGCCCTGGACCGCCTGGTGCTGGTGGAACGCCTGCACTGGCGCACCATTGCCGTGCTGCGGGCCTACGTGAAGTACCTCCTGCAACTGGGGGTCCCGCACTCCTTCGAGTTCATGGCAGCCACGTTGCTGAGCTACCCGGGGGTCACCCGGGCCGTGGTGGAGCTGTTTGAAACCTCCTTCGACCCGGACCGGTTCCTGACTCACGACGGCGCCGCTGATGATCAGGCGCGTCAACAGGCTCGGAAGGAGGCCCGGGAGGCGGTTTCAGCAGCCCTGGAGGAAGTGCCCACCCTGGATGCGGACCGTTTCCTGCGGACGCTGGTGGAGGTGGTGGATGCCACGCTGCGCACCAACGCCTATCAGACGGACCGGCCCACCATTGCCCTCAAGCTCAACCCCCAGCGCATCTCGGCTGCCCCGCTTCCGCGGCCGCAGTTCGAAATCTGGGTCTGGTCCCCGCGGGTGGAAGGCACTCACCTGCGCTTTGGTCCGGTCTCCCGCGGTGGCCTGCGGTGGTCGGACCGCCGCGAGGACTTCCGCACGGAGGTCCTGGGCCTGGTCAAGGCGCAGATGGTCAAGAACGCGGTGATCATCCCCAACGGTGCCAAGGGCTGCTTCTTCCCCAAGCAGTTGCCGGATCCCTCCGTGGATCGCGGGGCGTGGGCTGCTGAAGGCGAGGAAGCCTACAAGGAATTCGTGGGCGCGCTGCTGGATGTCACGGACAATCTGGAGATCGCTGCCGGATCCTCTGGCAACGACGACGCCGGTGGGGCCGGTGACCGCACCGTCCCACCTGCTCGCACGGTCCGGAAGGACGGGGACGACTCCTATCTGGTGGTGGCAGCGGACAAGGGCACGGCCCGGTTCTCCGACACCGCCAATGCCATCAGCCTGGACCGTGGATTCTGGCTGGGGGATGCCTTTGCCTCCGGTGGCTCTGTTGGTTACGACCACAAGGCCATGGGCATCACCGCACGCGGCGCCTGGGAGTCCGTCAAACGGCACTTCTTTGAGCTCGGTCATGACACCCAGACCCAGGACTTCACCGTGGTAGGTGTGGGAGACATGTCCGGGGACGTGTTCGGCAACGGGATGCTGCTGTCCGAACACATCAAAGTGGTGGCGGCCTTTGACCACCGGGACATCTTCCTGGATCCCAACCCGGATCCTGCAGTGTCCTACGCAGAACGCGAACGCTTGTTCGGTTTGACACGTTCCTCCTGGCAGGACTACGACTCCGCCAAGATTTCCGCCGGCGGTGGCGTGTTCTCCCGCGAGGCCAAGTCCGTGCCGGTTTCGGAAGAAGTCCGCGCACTGCTGGAACTTCCGGAGTCCACCACGCAGCTGTCTCCGATTGAGCTGATGCGGGCCATCCTCCAGGCACCTGCGGACCTGTTCTACAACGGCGGTATCGGCACCTATATCAAGGGCTCCACGGAGACCCACGCGGAGGTCGGAGACAAAGCCAATGACGCCATCCGCGTGGACGGCCAGGAATTGCGGGTCAAGGTGGTGGGCGAAGGCGGCAACCTTGGCGTCACCCAGCTGGGCCGGATCGAGACTGCACGCAACGGGGTGCTGATCAACACGGATGCCATCGACAACTCCGGTGGCGTGGAGTCTTCCGACCGTGAGGTCAACATCAAGATTCTGGTGGACCGGATGGTCACCGCCGGGCGACTCAAGGCCGAGGCCCGCGCGGAGTTCATCGAATCCATGACGGATGACGTGGCGGACCTGGTGCTGCGCACCAACGTGGCACAGAACGTCACGTTGACCGTGGACCGGTGGAAGGCCGCAGACTACATGGTCACCTATGAGCGCCTCATGGACTGGCTGGAGGAGGCGGCGGATCTGGACCGCGCCATCGAGTTCTTGCCGGACACGGAACCCATGGAGGAACGGATTGCCGCCGGGGAAACCATGACCTCCCCGGAGCTGTCCGTGCTGATGGCTTACGCCAAGATCCAGCTCTCGGAAGCTCTGATCGATTCTGATCTGGCCGAGGACCCCTGGACCTCAACGGTAGTGGAGACCTACTTCCCGGCACCGGTTCTGGAACGCTTTGGGGAGGATCTTCAGACCCACCCTCTGCGGCGCCAGATCCTGTGCACCATGGTGGCCAATCACATGATCAACGTGGGTGGGGCCTCCTTCGCCTTCCGGGCGATGGACGAGACCTCCTGCACACCGGCTGATCTTGCCAAGGCGTTCTTGGCCACGGTGGCGATTTTCGACGTCGACCCCTACCTGGACCAGGTGGCACACCTTTCGGCGGAGATTCCCACCGAACTGTGGGTGCGGATGCTGCAGGATCAACGCCGCCTGGTGGACCGCTCCGTGCGGTGGCTCATCAGCCGGGACGAGACCTCTCACCCCATTACGGATGTCATCCAGCGCTACGAGCCCATTGCTGCCCTGCGCAGCAGCGACACCGTGCTGTTGGGCCATGAATCCGCATCCCGGGATGATGAGTTGTTGGCGATCGCCACACGGCAGGGTGTGCCTGAGGGGTTGGCCCGCGAGTGGTCCTGGATGCTGGACTCCTACCCGCTGCTGGACGTGGTGCGACTGGGCACCCAGGCTGGTGAGGACCTGGAAGTTGTGGGCCGGGTCTACTTCCTGCTCTACGACCGCTTCAACATTGAGTCCCTGCTCAAGCGGATCGGTGAACTTCCACAGAACACCCGGTGGGAGGCACTGGCCCGGATCTCCATGCGGGAGGACGTCTACTCCACCCTGGTGGCCATGGCCGCACAGGCGCTGCGTGTGGACGGGCAGAGCCCGGAGGACCGTGTGGAGGCCTGGGAATCCGTCAGCGAGGCCCAACTGGCGCGACTGCGCTCCACCTTGGAGGACATTGCCGCCAGCAACACCGGGGACCCCGCCGGTGATCTGGCTGCCCTGTCCGTGGCACTGCGCACCATGAGGGCCGCGGTTCAGGACTGAAAGAACGGCTCAGGGCGGGGTGCACGACCATCAGTGCTCGTGCACCCCGCCACTGGCCGTGCGTTGAGCCGTTGCGCTCAGTCCGCTGAACACACGTTGGCGTAGCGGGTGGCTGCCAGTTCATTGATCTGGGAGACGTAGTTCTCCGTCTCCTGGAAGTTGGGGATCCCGCCCTCTTCCAGGACCACGGTGGGCCCGGCGTTGTAGGAGGCCAGTACCAGGTCCAGTTCTTCTTGTTCATTGGCAGGTTCCAGCCCGGCCATCATGTTTCGAAGATCCCGCAGGTAGTAACC
This sequence comes from Kocuria subflava, assembly GCF_012163155.1. Taxonomy (GTDB): domain Bacteria; phylum Actinomycetota; class Actinomycetes; order Actinomycetales; family Micrococcaceae; genus Kocuria; species Kocuria subflava. The sequence goes on along the minus strand of NZ_JAAVUN010000007.1, from coordinate 80,106 downwards.
CTGTGCCTGGATGGAGGCCTCCGGGTCCGCAATGTCACCCTGACCGTAGATGCCCCACGTCTCCGGCATGAACTGCGCCAGACCACGGGCCCCCACGGGGCTCTCGGCATCAGGATTCCAGTTGCTCTCCGTCTGGATCTGAGCGGCCACCACGGACGGGGAGAAACCGGAGACTTCAGCGGCAGCCACGACGTCGTCGGCCCACTGTTCCGGTATCACACCGTTTCGGTCGGCGCAGGTGGGGGACATGTTCTGGGCCACCGCGCCAATGGCGCCCACCGTCAGCAGTCCCACCGCGGTGAGCGCGATCCAGTTGTCCTTGAGGGTCTGGGTGCCCAGCTGGCCCGAGGCAGCGCCCTTGGCCGCTGGCGAGCGCTTGGTGCCGCCACGACGGGCCGAGGACTTCTTGGACCCCTGGGGCCCCGCAGGCTTGCGGCCCTTGGAGTTCTGGGGTTTTTTGGCTGAGGATGCAGACATCCCGGTCAGCGTAGGCCATGAAGCTGGCCGGAACTGACCGGGATGATCTACTTTTCGCTGGGTGAACGGCCTCAGGTGGCGTCGTCGTCAAGCTTCTGCCGGTGTTCGTACGGGGCTGAACCGCGCACACCCAGGGTGCGGCTGGTGATCCGCACACCGTCCTGGTTGGCCTGGACAATCGGGATCTGGCCGGTCTTGACCCTGGCGGTCTGCAGCTCAACGGTCTCCACCTGCTCACCGTCAATGCTGGTGGTGGCGGTGGTCACCGAATCCACCAGCACCTGGCTGGCCAGCTGGTGACGCAGCACCAGAGGATCGCTGCTCACGTCCTTGTAGATGGCCACGCACAACAGCAACATCACGACGACGAACGGCACGGCGGCCACAATCGTGATGTTCCGCAACCCTCTCAAGGCCTCACTGGGGTCCGATCCGCCGGCCAGCAGCATGGCTGCCGCAACAGCACCGGTGGCCACACCCCAGAAGATCACGGAGCCCTTGGACGGCTCCACGGCACCGTTCTCAGAAATGCCGCCCATCACGATGGAGGCGGAGTCCGCACCGGTGATGAAGAAGATCGCCACCAGCAGCACGGCCAGCACCATCAGGATGATGGTCACGATCTGCGGTACGGGAAGGGCATTCAGGAGGTCAAAGAGCACCAGGTCAAAGTTCAGGTCCGGACCTTCTGCGGTCTGCTGAACCAGCATGGCCCCGGTGTCCCCGGCACGCTCGGCACGCTCCTGCAGGCCGATGGCACCGCCACCAAAGATGGCGAACCACAACAGAGACACCACGGAGGGCACAAACATCACACCGGCAATGAACTGGCGGACGGTGCGCCCGCGGGAGATCCGGGCGATGAACATGCCCACAAAGGGCGTCCAGGAGATCCACCAGGCCCAGTAGAATATGGTCCAGGAGGACAGCCACGTGGCCACGGCTTCATCGCCAACCGCAGAGGTGCGGGAAGCCATGCCCGGCAGCTCGGAGATGAAGTTGCCGATGGCCGACGGGACGATGTTCAGGATGAACAGCGTGGGGCCACCGATGAACACGATCAGGGCCAGGAGCAGGGCCAGGACCATGTTGATGTTGGACAGCCACTGAATGCCGCGGGCCACACCAGAGACGGCGGAGGCCACAAAGCCTGCGGTGAGGATGGCGATGATGCCCACCAGGATGGGCGAGGTCATCTGCTCGAACATGCCGGTTGCCTGCAGACCGCCACCGATCTGCAACGCGCCCAGACCCAGTGAACAGGCCGAACCGAACAGGGTGGCCGCAATGGCCAGGATGTTGATGATCCTCCCGCCAACACCGTTGACGGCCTTGTAACCGAACAGCGAGGTGAACATGGAGGAGAACAACTGCGAACGGCCCAGGCGGAACGTGCCGTAGGCCATGCCCAGACCCACCAGTGCGTACATGGCCCACGGGTACAGCGTCCAGTGGAACAAGGTGGTGCCCATGGCGGTGGCAGCTGCCTCTACAGATTGGGCGTCCACCGTGCCTGGCGGGGGTGACATGTAGAACCACAGGGGCTCACCCACGCCGTAGAACATCAGGCCGATGCCCATGCCGGTGGCAAACATCATGGCGATCCAGGAACTGGTGCGGAACTCGGGTGCCTCACCATCGCGGCCCAACGGGATCCGACCGAACCGGGAGAGCGCCACGAACACCACAAAGGCCACAAACACGGAGGCAGCCACCACAAACAGCCAACCGAAGTTCTCCATGGTCCAGGCCAGTGCCTGCGAGGAAATCTCACCAAGGCTATGGGGGCTGATGAACCCCCAGGACACAAAGGCGATGGCCAAGGCGCCGGCCACAAAAAAGACCACCTTGTCCAGACCCTGACGGGTTTCCGGCTCGGGGCGCGTCAAGGACTCTTTGAGGCGCGAGAGCAGGCGCTGCTGACGCTCCTGCGTGGTCTCCGGGGAGGCATTGAACACGGAATCCGAGTCCGATGACGGGGAGGGTGGGGCAGAGTTGGTGCTGCTCACGGGATCTCCTCACGGGGCTGGCGCTGCTGGGACAGGATGAGGTCCTTGGTGCGGAAAGTAGAACCTAGCAAAGTGTTGCATGTCACACCTCAATGCGGGAGACACAATGCAGCACAAAGGCTTGAACGAAGGTGAGTATGAACGCGCGTGCAGTGGTGGTCGGATCGGGCCCCAACGGGTTGACCGCTGCCTGCGTCCTGGCGCGGGCCGGGATGGATGTCACGGTGGCGGAAGCGCAGCCCACCGTAGGTGGTGCGGCCCGGTCCGCTGATGTGTTGGGGCCTGGCACCACCGTGGATCTGGGGGCGGCATGTCACCCGTTCGGGGCGGCCTCGCCCGCTTTTGCAGCGCTGGGACTCCAGGAGAAGGGCCTTGAATGGCTCACGCCGGAGGTTGCTGCCGCTCACCCGCTGGAGGGTCAGGCGCCGGGGCTGCTCTTGCAGGGCTTGGACAACACCACCGAGGGTCTGCGCCATGCCACCCACAACGACGCCGCAGCCTGGCGGGCCCTGCACAACGGTCCTCTGAACCATCTTCCCCAGATCTTGAGCGGCGCGTTGGGGCCGCTGTTGCAGTGGCCAGATCACCCAGCGGCCATGGCTGGATTCGGCCTGCGTGCACCCTGGCCAGCCTCCATGCTGGCACGTTTGTTCTCCACCGAGCAGGCCAAAGGGTTGCTGGCAGGATCCGCAGCCCACGCAAGTTTTCCCATGTCAGCACCTCTGACCGGTGCATTCGCCGTGCTGTTCAACCTGCTGGGCATGTCCAATGGGTGGCCGGTTGCCAAGGGCGGCACCCAGGCGATCGTGGAGGCATTGGTGGCCGATCTGACGGCGCACGGCGGACGGATTGAAACGGGGCGACTGGTCACAGATACGCGCGAACTGGGGGAACCCGAAGTCTTGATGCTGGACCTCACCCCGCGTCAGGTGTTGCGCATGCGTGGGTTGAAACTGCCCGCCCGGTACCGGAAGTCGTTGAGCCGCTGGAGTTACGGAACGGCGGTGCACAAGGTGGATCTTCTGCTGGATGGCCCCGTGCCCTGGTACGACTCCCGGATAACTCAGGCCGGAACCGTTCACGTGGGTGGCACCTTGAAGGAGATCAATCAGGCAGCACGCCTGGCTGCACGGGGGACCATGCCGGAACGTCCGTTTGTAATCGCGGCGCAACCCACCGCCGTCGACCCCTCCAGGGCACCGGAAGGACGCCACATTCTGTGGGCCTACGCCCAGATACCCCACGGGTATCGCGGCCCGGAGAGCAAACCAAATCTTGCGGGGGACCGGCTGGTCCAACAGATCGAACGGTTTGCACCGGGGCTGCGGGAGCGAATCCTGCACCGCGTGGACCACAGTCCCCGGGACTTGGAAGCCATGAACCCCAATCTGGTGGGTGGGAGCATTGGTGGAGGTGCGCTGAGCGGTTTGCAGCAGGTGTTCCGGCCGGCACCTCGACTCAATCCGTACCGCACAGGAGCGCCCGGCGTGTACCTGTGCTCATCCTCCACACCACCCGGCGGGGGAGTGCACGGGATGGGTGGCTACAACGCGGCCACCACAGCACTGCGCGATCTGACGTGACGTCAGAACACGCTTTCGACCAGAACGCTGGCGATTCTGCGGCTCAAAGCGTGTTGCAAACGATGCAAAGATGAACCCATGACTGCTGAAATCATCGCCACCATGGTCACCGTCATGCTGATTGTGGTGGGCACCATCGGAATCATCGTGCCGGTCCTGCCAGGCTCCATCACCATTCTGATCGGGCTGATCATCTGGGCCGTGGTGGTGCAGGCAGTTGAAGGCTGGATCGCCCTGGCACTGGGTGGAATGTTGGTGATAGCGGGTATGTCCGCCTCATGGATCCTCACCGGCAACCGCCTCAAACAACGCCAGATCCCCAACCGATCACTGCTGTTCGGAGTGATCGGTGCGATCGTGGGTGTGTTCGTGATCCCGGTGGTGGGCTTGTTCGTGGGCTTCATCGTGGGCCTGCTGGCCTCCGAGACCTACCGCCAGAAGAACCTGCCGGCAGCACTTGAATCCTCCTGGGTGGCTGCCAAGGCCATGGGCATCGGGATCCTGGTGGAACTGACCTGCGCGCTCGCGGCAGCCTCCACCTTCGTGGTCTGCGCGGTCTCCCTGCTGGTCCGCACCGCCTGAGCCCGCCGAATCACACCCGCGAGATCATGGCGCAGGTACGTTTTCAGCCTGGAATACGTACGTGCCCCATGATTTCACCGGAGCGGTGGGCTGCCGCCGGAACCTCAGAGCCAGGGCAGTGGGACGGCGACGGCGGTCCCACCTTCCGGGACGCCCTCAGCCGGAATGACCAACAGCACGTTGGCCTGGGAGAAACCGCGCATCATGTTGGCTCCCGCATAAGCCAACGGGGCCGCCGAAGGCGCTGAGGAACGCGCCCACGGGTGTGCATCTGAGACCAGCGTGGCAGCCAGACCCGGCAGCAGGCGGACCGACTTGAAGGCGTCCACCTCCCGGGTCAAGGAGACCTCCACCGTGGGTGGCAAGCCGGCGCCGCCGAATGCCGCCAGCAGGGGAGCGCCCAGCAGCATCAAGGCGGACATGGCCGCCAGGGGGTTGCCGGGCAGGCCGAGCACAAACGGGCCGTCGTCGGGCATCCGGGCCAGCAGCGCAGGGTGCCCAGGGCGCAGAGCCAACTCGTCCACAATCAGGTGCGCCCCGGAATCAGCCAGAGCGGTGCGCAGATGATCCGCGGAAGAACCCCCGGTCCCGCCTGTGGTGATGATCAGTTGAGCGCGGGAATCCAGGACGGATTCGGCACCTGTCTCCGCCACGGTCAGACGTTCGGTTAAGACCTCCAGGTCATCACCTAGCCGGTGCACGGCATCCACCTGCCCACCCAGCATGTGCACGAACTGTGGCAGCTGCGGACCAAAGGCGTCACGGACTCGTCCGGGCTCCGGTAGTCCCGCCTCATCAACCTCGTCCCCGGTCAGCAGCAGGGTCACCCGGGGGCGCCTACGTACCGGCAACATGTCCTGACCCGTCACGGCCGCAAAAGCAATGTGAGCTGGATTCAACCGAGCACCTGCGGTGAGCAGAACATCTCCCACGGAGGCCTCCTCCCCGGCGGGGCGGATGTGGTCTCCGGGACGGGGCGCACCGGGGGCGGCGTCGTGGTTGAGGACCAACTGGCCGTCCTGTTCCGTACCCCATTCCGAGCGCAGCACCGCGGTGGCGCCCTCTGGCACCAGGCCACCGGTGACAATGGCGGTGGCCTGGTTGAGGCCCAGAGACTTGACCCGCTCCACGGGCTCATGGCCGGTGAGGGCCCAGGTCAGTCGAGGGTCGTCCTCTTCCGGGGTGGGGACCACGACTTCCCACGGCCCGGAGCCGTTGACGGCCCAACCGTCCATGGCAGATGACGAATAGTGGGGCAAGGGCGTCTGTGCGGTGACGTCCTGCGCCAGGGTTTCGCCCAGGGTTTCGTTCAACGGCAACCACTGCTCCGGCAGCGGTGCCGCTGCGGCGTGGGCGGCGGTGCGCGCCTGATCCCAGGTGGCGTGCGAGACCGTGGGTGGCAGGGCGGTGGCGTCAGTCATCGGTTCCAGGCTCCTTGTGGTCGGCATCCAGGATCAGCCTTGGGGTGGTCTCAGGCCGAACCTTTCGACATCGTCCCACGTGTCCACATCGTCCGTGGCCCCGGTGAGCGTCAGTTGCCTGTCCCACAGCGTTCCCACCAGTGAGCGCACGGAACGGTTCACGCTCGGCTGATCCGCCACGGTCTGCAGCAGGTGTGCTGTTCGGTAGATCGCGGCCAGTGGTTGCAGGCGACCGTCATCCACCACCACGATCCCGCGAGTGGAGTCATCCGAACCCTGGGCTGCAGACAGCAGCCCGCCGATGACATGGCTCACGCGGGGCATGTCGCAGGCCAGCAACAGGGTCCACGCCTGCTCACCGGGCAATGCCTCCAGTCCCGCCACAATGCCCGCGGCTGGGCCCGCAAACGGTGGGTCCTCGCGGGTCAAGCGCACCGGCATGCTCGGCAGATCAGTGGGACCCACCACCACGACGTCGTCCGCGGGAAGCCCCCGCTCCAACAAAGCGTTGACCGTGCCCTCCACCAGAGTGGGGGTTTCTGAATCAGTGCGGAACAAGGCCTTGGGGGTGCCTCCCAGACGGGAGGAGCGGCCACCGGCCAACACCACTGCTTGGGCCTGAGCGCCCAGGGGATGAGTGCTCATCCGCCGGCGAAGGGCGGCAACACGTCCAGGGTGGCGTTGCCGTGCACGGGTGATTGCGGCGTGGGGCAGGACTGGCCGTCCAACAGGAAGGAGCTGCGGGCCAGCACATCGGCCAGCGGCGGTTCCCCGGCCGGGGATTGCGGATGGAGGGAGATCAAATGATTCTCCACCGCACCACGGGTGGGATCCGCGTCCACCTGGGCCAGATCCACCTGCTCAGTGGCAACACCGGCCGCCGCCTTGGCCGCGGCAAAGTAGCGGACTGTCAACATGATTCGGTCCTCATTCGGGTCAGCCGCCAATGGCGGACATGGAGCGTTCAGGTTGGATGAACTCAGCGGAGTCCAGGCCCACCACGGAGCCGTCAGTCTCAGAGGGATCCATGCCGTGAGCAGCGGGTTTGATCCACATGGCAGCGCGCCAGTGATCGGCGATCCTGCGATCGCGTTGTTCGGCGGATTCTCCTGCGGCCAGTGGATCGCGCAGCAGGTCCCTCAGACTGAACTCCTGGTGGGAGAACAGGCAGGAGCGGACCTCGCCTTCAGCCGTGATCCGAGTGCGTTTGCAGTCCCCGCAGAAGGGCTCCGTCACGGAGGCGATGATCCCCACCGTGCCCAGAACGGGACGTGATTCCAAGGGCGCAGGTTCTCCGGGGTCATCGGCATCTGACGAGCGCTCGCGGACATCCCACAGCTCGGCAGGGGCGCCGTCGCGGTCAGCTGGGTGGGGGGTCAGGTGGAATCGGGTGCTCACGGAGTCCCGGATCTCCTGCGCGGTGACCATGCCCTCCCGGGTCCACCCGTGGTCCGCGTCCAGCGGCATCTGCTCGATGAACCGCAGGGACAGCCCGTTGGCCAGCGCCCAGGCCAGCAACTCAGGGGCCTCGTGGTCATTGACCCCGCGCATCAGCACGGCATTGAGTTTGACCGGGGTCAGCCCAGCCACGACGGCGGCCTGCACACCTTCCAGCACATCCTCCAGCCGGTCCCTGCGAGCCAAACGCTTGAAGGTTTCCCGGTTGAGGGTGTCCAAGGAGACGTTCAACCGGGTCAGGCCGGCCTGATTGAGTCCTGCAGCGCGGTGGGCCAGGCCGATGGCATTGGTGGTGATGGAGATGGGCAACTCGGGATGGGCGTGACGGACACCGGAAATGATCTGTTCCAGATCAGCGCGGATCAGGGGTTCGCCACCGGTCAACCGCAACTCGCGGACACCCAGGTGTTCAACGCCCACCTGCACCAGGTGCTGGATTTCCGTGGCGGTCAGCAGATCTTGCTTGGGCAGCCACTGCATGCCTTCGGCTGGCATGCAGTAGGTGCAGCGCAAATTGCACTTGTCCGTCAGGGAGATCCGTAGATCCGTTGCGCGACGCCCGAACCGGTCCACCAGCCCCTGTGAGGGATCTGCGGGGGAAGGCTCCAAACGGGTACGCAACGTGGGCATACCCAGCGCGGTGGTCACCGCAATCACCTCTCCTCTGTGCGTCCTTGTGGCGACGATACAAGTTGACCAGTCTATGAGCCATCTACGCTGGCCTCCATGACACCGGTCAAGCCACCCACCTCGCATTCCACACCGCATCGTCATGAGGCTCGCTCGGTGGAGGAGCACGCGGGCGCCGTCGTGAAGCTGCTGGGGCAGGGCCCGTGGAGTGAGCGCAACCCCGAGTGGGTGGAGTTACATCAGGCGGCCGGGCGCGTAGCGGCGTGCGATGTGGTGGCTGCTCTGGATCTGCCGCCGTTCACCAATTCCCAGATGGACGGGTATGCCGTGCGGGCGGCCGACACCCTGGGCGCTGGACAGGTAGTGGATCTGACCGTGGCTGCCACCGTTGCCGCCGGGTATCAGCCAGGACCTCTGAAGCCGGGCCACGCGGCGCCCGTGATGACCGGGGCGCCGGTCCCCGCCGGCGCGGATGCGGTGGTGCCCATTGAAGTGGTGGAGCCATCTGAGTTCCTGGAGGCGGGCCGCACTGTGCGCCTTCCCGCAGACCAGGAGATGGGCCGGTTCATTCGCCCCGTCGGGGACGACGTTGCCGCCGGAACCACCGTGGTCGCCTCCGGTGAGCGTCTCACACCGCTCGCGCTGGGTGCGTGTGCGGCCGCCGGTCTGACCCGGGTCCAGGTTCGCCCGCGCCTGCGCATCGGTTTGATCACCACGGGGGATGAGGTGGTGGCCCCGGGCCAGGACCGCGGCCCGGCACAAATCTTTGATTCCAACGCCCAGATCCTCCGCGCAGCCCTCACGGACCCCTGCCTGGAGATCGTGGGCCACTTCCACGTCCCGGATCACGACGACGCCCTCCGCCACCTCCTGTCCTCCCACGCCCCGGGAGAAAGCGCAGAGGCCCCGGATCTGTGGATCAGTTCAGGCGGGATTTCGGAAGGTGCCTTTGAGGTGGTTCGTCGGGTCCTCAGCGATCCGGAGGTCGCCGAGTTCAGCGAGTTCCTGCACGTGGCCATGCAGCCGGGCGGGCCGCAGGGGCTGGCGCAGGTGAACGGGGTGCCGTTCCTGTGCTTCCCGGGCAATCCGATCTCCACGTGGGTGTCCACGGAGATGTTCTTGCGCCCGGCGCTGGTGAGGTGGGGTGCGGCGTCGTCGTGTCCGGAGACCCAGGTGCGGTGTAAGGACGAACTTCACCCGTTGCCCGGGCGAATGCGGGTGGTGCGGGCGTGCTGGGATGGTTCCGCGGTGCGGCGGGTGGGCGGTTACGGATCCCACCTGCTGGCTGCGGCGGTGAGTACCAATGCGCTGATTCTGTTGCCCCCGGGCAGCGAACCGGTGCCCGCTGGAAGCCTGGTGTCGGTCCGGCTGATGGTGTGAGGCGTTAGGTCGAGGTGGGGCAAAGTCATCCTTTCGGACGACTAGACAGTCTGACTACTTAGCGAGACTATTTAGTCATGAACGAACGAGCCCCCAACAGCGAATGGCTCCGGGGAGTTCTGGAAACCTGCGTCCTGCAGACCATGGTTGCCGGGCCCACCTACGGCTACCAGATCACCACTCAACTGGCTGAGGCAGGTCTGGGCGAGCTCAAGGGCGGGACGATCTACCCGCTGCTGGCTCGCCTGGAGAAAAAGGGTCTGGTCTCCGTGGAATGGCGCGCCGGCGACGGCGGACCGGGGCGCAAGTACTTTGCGCTCACCGCCGACGGCCTGACCGAACTGCATGAAGCCAAACTCGCCTGGCGAGCATTCAACACCACCATTTCAACCCACCTGGACCTGTCATCCGTCCAGTCCCAGCAGGAGGTCACATCATGAACACCACCGAACACCACAACCCCGCCCGCTCCGGTGTCTCTGCGCAGGTGTGGGACCGGCCGTTCTACAAGGGCCACAAGAGCTGGTGCGATGACTTTGTGATGGAACTGCGTCTGATGGATGTCCCCGGTGATGTGATCGGGGACCGCCTGGCAGAGGTGGAGGCCCACTGCGCAGAAAGTGGGGAAACACCTGACGAGGCATTCGGCGAGCCGGTCGCTTACGCCAAGACCGTGGGGGCTGAGTCTCCCAAGGAGTCTGCAGGTGGTCTCTGGGCGACTGCAGCCTTGAGCGTGGGTCAGGTTCTGGCTCTGCTGGTGGGTACCCGGGCTGCTGGTGCGTGGGCAGCTGGTGAATCGGTGGCCTACAACGCGGTGCAGGTGCTGTGCCTGGCACTGGCTGCGGCCGTGTTGGTGCTCTTGCCTGTGGCTCTGCGTTTCCTTCTTCAGCGGCCATTGCTCACCGGACTCCCGTACTTTGCCAGCTTCATGGCGTTGGCTCTGGGGGCGGTACTGGCTGGTGAATTGGATCTGCCAGCACTGATCACCGCCCCGGCAGCTCTGGTCACCGTTGGGTTGTTTGTGGTCACCGTGGTGCTCGGCTGGGTGTCCTACCGCGACCTGAGCTCCTCGCAGGACCCGGTCACCTCACCTCTGTCCGCATTCGGCACTGCAACATCTGCTGAGGGCAAGGCAGCTGGCGGGAGCCGTGGTGTGGCGTTGTTGATGGCCGTGGTGTTCCCGGTCTTCTACGTTCTCCTCAGTGTGGTCAGCTGGTTGACCGCCTGACGTCGTGGATCCGGTGTTCACCGGGCGCCCGGCACCCACCTGGTCCGCAGGTGGGTGCCGGGTTGCGTTTCGGGGGCTTTGGGGGCGTGGGCATAGACTCGGCCGCTGAATCACCACGCTCGTGTTCAGGAGACCACCCCATGAAGTACGCCATTGCACCCGTGTTGCTTGCCGCTGCTGCGGTGGTCCAGGCGTTGGGGCGTTACGTCTACCACCAGGACCCGATTGTGGTGGTGGGGGAGATGTTCTTTCCCATCTTCTTGGCCGGTGTGAGCATCTTCTACGGCATGCGGGGGCGCTCCCATGCGTACTCCACGGTCAAGCTCGCTGTGCTGATTCTGGCCGTGCTGGTGCTTGTGCTGACGGCCGTGGGGTGGGGGATGACCCTGTTCTGGTTCTACCCCTCCATCTGGGTGTACTACGCAGCATTCGCGCTGCTGGTGATCAGCGCGGTGGTGGCCGTGATCTCAACGCCGTCCGCCAAGCAGCAGCGCGCGGAACGGGATCAGGGTGACGTCGAGGAAGCAGCAGAGGGTCGGTCAGCAGACGATTTCAGCGCACCTGACGGCCACTCCCGGACGGCGCAGAGTGCTGCATCAGAGTCCGACGGCGGATGGCGCACCACCCGCAAATAAAACGTTGCAGCGGCATGAACTAATGCCGAAATAGGGCATGGAGAAATTGTCGAATTGAACGGATCACAAACCGCTCACTAAGTTCCTTGACGCAGGTCAAGTCGTAATTTGAGTTGGTCCGGCAATTGCTGGCAACCGCCTGAACGCGTACCTACCCCAAACGGCTGACTGGCTAACTTGAGGAGCATGAGTACTTCCACGCCGCCAGGGGAGACGCGGGAGCCCGCCCGCCTTGATGGACCTGCATCGAATGCCTTGCTCAAGGTTGGGAAATTCTTTTCCCGCTGGGATGAAACGGAGGATGGCCGCGCGGTCTTCCGCGAGGGTGGCCGGTCCGGGGATTCCTTCTACCGCAGCCGGTGGAGCCACGACAAAGTTGTCCGCTCCACCCATGGTGTGAACTGCACTGGTTCCTGTTCCTGGAAGGTGTACGTCAAGGACGGCATCATCACCTGGGAGGCGCAGGAGACCGACTATCCCTCCGTGGGGCCGGACCGCCCGGAGTACGAGCCCCGCGGTTGCCCCCGCGGCGCCGCTTTCTCCTGGTACACCTACTCTCCCACTCGTGTGCGCTACCCGTACGTGCGCGGCGTGCTGCTGGAGATGTACCGCGAGGCCAAGAGTGCGGTGGGCGGGGACCCCGTGGAGGCCTGGGCTTCGATCGTCAATGACGAAGCCAAGCGCCGTGCCTTCCAGCAGGCCCGTGGCAAGGGTGGGCTGGTGCGTGCTTCCTGGCAGGAAGCCGTGGAGATGACGGCCGCCGCCCACGTGCACACCATTGCCAAGCACGGCCCGGACCGCTGCATCGGGTTCTCTCCAATCCCGGCCATGTCCATGGTGTCCCACGCTGCCGGCGCCCGGTTCATCAACCTCATCGGAGGTGTGATGAACAGCTTCTACGACTGGTACGCGGATCTTCCCGTGGCTTCCCCACAGGTGTTTGGTGACCAGACCGATGTCCCCGAGTCCGGTGACTGGTGGGATGCCACCTACCTGATGATGTGGGGCTCCAACATCCCCGTGACCCGTACCCCGGACGCCCACTGGGTGGCTGAGGTCCGTTACCGCGGCACCAAGGTGGTCTCCGTTTCTCCGGACTACGCGGACAACACCAAGTTCGCGGATGAATGGCTGCCCGCCCAGGCCGGTTCGGATGCCGCCCTGGCCATGTCCATGGGGCACGTGATCCTCAAGGAACACTTTGTGGATCAGCGCACCGAGTTCTTTGAGGACTACGTTCAGCAGTTCACGGACCTGCCGTTCCTGATCACACTGGACACCCGCGCAGGTGGCACCGTGGTCCCGGGCAAGTTCCTGACCGCCGCGGATCTGGGCGCTGAGGATCAGGCCGATGCCCAGTTCAAGACCATCCTGTTGGACCGCAACACCGGTGAGGAGTTCATCCCACAGGGCTCCATGGGCTTCCGGTACAACCAGGAGGACGAGGGCCGATGGAACCTGGACCTGCAGGGTCGCAAGCCGTCGCTGTCCATCTCTGACACCGCCGACTACGACGGCGCCACCTCCCCAGTTGCCCTCCCCGCCTTTGTTGACGACGACGGCACCGGTTCCGTGATCAACCGCGGTGTGCCGGTCACGCAGGTGGCGGGCAAGACCGTGACCACGGTCCTGGACCTGATGCTCGCCCAGTACGGCGTGGGCCGTGACGGCCTGCCCGGCGACTGGGCCACGGGTTACGACGACGTCAACACCGCCTACACCCCCGCCTGGCAGGAGGCCGTGACCTCCGTTCCGGCGGAGGCCGTGATTCGCATTGCCCGCGAGTTCGCCACCAACGCGGTGAAGTCGGGTGGTCGGTCCATGATCATCCTGGGTGCCGGCATCTGCCAGTGGTACCACGGGGACGCCACCTACCGGGCCATCCTGGCGCTGCTCATGCTGTGCGGCTGCCAGGGCCGCAACGGCGGCGGCTGGGCGCACTACGTGGGCCAGGAGAAAGCTCGTCCCATCACGGGCTGGGCCACCATGGCATCGGCCGGTGACTGGTCCCGTCCGCCGCGGTTCATGATCGGCACCGCGTTCTGGTACATGCACACGGACCAATTCCGCCAGGACGGCCATTCCTCGGCGTCGTTGCAGTCCCCGCTGGCCGAAGGTCACCTGGACGGCATGCACACCGCCGACGTCGTCTCCAAGGCGACTCGACTGGGCTGGATGCCGTTCTACCCGCAGTTCTTCGAGAACCCCATTGAGGTGGCGCAGCAGGCTGCTGCCGCCGTGGAAGCCGGGGAGGCCGAGGACGAAGGCACGTGGATCGCAGCGCAACTGAAGGCAGGCAACCTGAGGTTCGCCGTCGAAGACCCCGACGACGCCCGCAACTGGCCGCGCACCCTGGTGCTGTGGCGCTCCAACCTGCTGGGTTCCTCCGCCAAGGGTGAGGAGTACTTCCTCAAGCACCTGCTGGGAACCCATCACAACGTGCTGGGCGAGGACCACGTGCACGCAAAGCCCAAGGATGTGGCGTGGCATGAGCAGGCGCCGGAAGGAAAGTTGGACCTGTTGGTCTCCGCGGACTTCCGCATGACCTCTTCCACGCTGCTCTCCGACGTCGTGTTCCCGGCTGCCACCTGGTACGAGAAGCACGATCTGTCCTCCACGGACATGCACCCCTACGTGCACGCCTTCACCCCGGCCATCAACCCGCCGTGGGAGGCCAAGACCGACTGGGAGATGTTCCGGTTGCTCTCGGACGAGGTTTCGCGCCTGTCCGCGGGGCGCCTGGACACCGTCAAGGACGTGGTGGCCACGGCCCTGACCCACGACACCCCCGGTGAGATCGGACAGCCCGGCGGTCACGCCCCGGACTGGAAGAACACGGATCTGCCCGCGATCCCCGGCAGGAACATGCCGGCTTTCAAGGTGGTGGAGCGCGACTACACGGCGATCGGCCAGAAGTTCGTCTCCGTCGGCCCGCTGGCGGACAAGCTGGGGTTGACCACCAAGAACATCACCTTTGACGTCACCCACGAAACCAACCGGCTGGCCCGTCAGCACGGTGTGTTCGACTCCGGTGTGGCGGCAGGGCGTCCGGCCATTGACTCCGATTCCCGCATGGCAGAAGCCATCCTGACGCTGTCCGGCACCACCAACGGTGAGCTGGCCGTACAAGGCTTCAAGACGCTGGAAAAGCGGGTGGGCAAGCAGCTGCACGACCTCGCCTTGGGCTCGGAGGAGAAACGCATCACCTTCAAGGACACCCAGGCAGCCCCCGTGCCGGTGATCACCTCACCGGAGTGGTCCGGATCGGAAACCGGTGGGCGGCGCTACGCACCGTTCACGGTCAACATCGAACGTCTCAAGCCGTTCCACACGCTGACCGGGCGCATGCACTTCTTCCTGGATCACGACTGGATGAAGGACATGGGCGAGATGTTGCCCACCTACCGTCCGCCATTGAACATGAGTGCGCTCTTTGGTGAGCCCAGGCTCGGGGAACGTGGGGATCTGTCCATCTCCGTGCGTTACCTGACCCCGCACAACAAGTGGTCCATCCACTCGGAGTACCAGGACAACCTGTTCATGCTCTCCCTCTCCCGCGGTGGCACCAGCGTCTGGATGTCCCCGCAGGACGCCGAGCTGATCGAGGCCAAGGACAACGACTGGGTGGAGTGCGTGAACACCAACGGTGTGTTCGTGGGACGAGCCATCGTCTCCCACCGCATGCCCGCCGGTGTGGTCTACGTACACCATGCGCAGGAACGCACCATCGATGTTCCCAAGTCGGAGGCCACAGGTCGCCGCGGCGGCATTCACAACTCGGTGACCCGAATCCTGCTCAAACCAACCCACATGATCGGCGGCTACGCCCAACAGTCGTGGGCGTTCAACTATCACGGTCCCACGGGCAACCAGCGCGACATCATCTCCGTGGTCCGTAAGCGCTCCCAGGAGGTTCAGTACTGATGCGAGTCATGGCCCAGACCGCCATGGTGATGACACTCGACAAGTGCATCGGGTGCCACACCTGTTCGGTCACATGCAAACAAGCGTGGACCAACCGTGCCGGTACGGAGTACGTGTGGTTCAACAACGTGGAAACCCGCCCCGGGCAGGGTTACCCGCGCCGTTACGAGGACCAGGAGAAGTGGCGCGGTGGCTGGACGCTCAACCGCCGCGGCAACCTGCAGCTGAAGTCGGGCAACCGCCTGCAGAAGCTGTTCGGCATCTTCGCCTCCCCGGTGCAGCCGGAGCTCGATGACTACTACGAGCCCTGGACCTACGACTACGAGAACCTGGTGGCCTCCCCGGCGACCGACGACTTCCCGGTGGCCCGGCCCAAGTCCCTGATCACGGGCAAGGACACCAAGGTGGAGTGGTCCGCCAACTGGGATGACTCCTTGGGCGGCACCGCCAACACGGACGAGCAGGACCCGGTCCTGCAGAAGATCCGTGAGCAGTCGGAAGAACAGATTCGTCTTGAATTCGAAAAGACGTTCATGTTCTACCTGCCGCGCATCTGTGAGCACTGCTTGAACCCGTCCTGCATGGCTTCCTGCCCCTCCGGTGCCATCTACAAGCGCTCCGAGGACGGCATTGTTCTGGTGGACCAGGACCGTTGCCGCGGTTGGCGTCAGTGCATCACGGGCTGCCCGTACAAGAAGATCTACTACAACCACAAGTCAGGCAAGGCCGAGAAGTGCACCTTCTGCTACCCGCGTGTGGAGGTGGGCATCCCCACGGTGTGCGCGGAAACCTGCGTGGGCCGCATGCGTTACATCGGCATCTTCCTCTACGACGCCGACCGCGTCACCGAGGCTGCTGCCACCCCGGATGAGAAGGATCTGTACGAGGCCCAGTTGGACATCCTCCTGGACCCCAATGATCCCGAGGTCCAGCGGGCAGCACGTGCCGAGGGCATCCCGGAGGACTGGCTGGAGGCTGCCAAGAAGTCCCCGGTCTACACCTTGGCCAAGGAATTGAAGGTGGCCCTGCCGCTGCACCCCGAATACCGCACCATGCCCATGGTCTGGTACGTCCCGCCGCTGTCACCGATCGTGGATCTGCTGCGCGGTCAGGGTCACGACGGCGAGGATGCGGACGTTCTGTTCGGCGCCATTGATTCACTGCGGATCCCCGTGGAGTACCTCGCGGAGCTGTTCACCGCCGGTGACACGGATGTGGTCACCAACGTGTTGCGCAAACTCGCGGCCATGCGCTCCTACATGCGGGATCTGACCCTGGGACAGGATCCGGACGAGTCCATTGCGGAAGCCGTGGGCATGACCGGCAGCCAGATCCAGAAGATGTACCGGCTGATGGCGATCGCCAAGTACGACGAACGCTACGTGATCCCCACCGCCCACCTGGAGGAAGCTCACGGCCTGGAGGAAATGGGCTGCTCCCTGGATGTGGACGGCGGCCCGGGCATGGGCCAGATGGGTGGTCTGGGGGAGGCATCCGGGCGTCCCACACCAGTGGCGATCGAGAACTTCAACGCCCTGCGGGCCCGCCAGACCTCCGAGGACCCCACAGGGAACTCGGAGTTGTCCGGGCGCGTCAACCTGCTCAACTGGGACGGCCAGGGCAATCCGGATGGCCTGTTCCCGGCCGGCCAGGGTGACGGTGCAGCACGCGGTGATGCAGGTGGCAGCCGATGAGCCGGCTTGCCCGACTCTTCGGTTTGGCCAAGAAGGGCACGGTGGAATCCGAGCCCTGGGAGGATCGCGACCCTGCCCGTTCCGCCGTGATCCGGCAGGCCGCCGCCATGCTGCTGGGGTATCCGGACCGTGAGCTGATCGAACGTCTGCCCGCCATCCGGGAAGCTCTTGCAGAAGTTGGTGCGGACGTGGCCGCCGTCGAACCCCTGATGAAGTGGTTGACGGACCGGCCGCTGGCCGATGTCCAGGGTGACTACGTCCAGGAGTTCGACCTCTCCCGGCGCCACCCACTGCACCTGACCTACTGGACGGACGGTGACACCCGGCGTCGTGGGGAGGCCCTGCTGGCCTTCAAACAGATGTACCGGGAGAACGGCCGGGAGCTGGATGACTCCGAACTGCCGGACCACCTGCCCGTGGTGCTGGAGTTCGCAGCACTGGTGAACCCGGAGGACGGTGCGCAGCTTCTGCAGCGTTACCGGCCCTCCCTGGAGTTGCTGCGCTTGGCGCTGAAGGACGACTCCCTGCCACAACTGGGTGCCCTGGAACTGGTCTGCTCCACATTGCCCGGCCCCTCCCCGGAGGACCGTGACGCCGTGATGAGGATGGCCGGTTACGGCCCACCCACCGAAACCGTGGGGCTGCAACCCTTTGACCCGCGTCTGCTGCCCGTGGTGGACGGTGACCAGTCCGCGGGACTGGAGGCAGCCAGCTTGACAAGCCCATCCAACCTCACGAGCGCTAGGGGATCCGCATGAGTTCCGTCGTCGACATCCTGCTGTGGGGTGTACTGCCCTACGTGGTGCTGCTGGTGGTGATCGGTGGCACCATCTGGCGCTACAAGTACGACCAGTTCGGGTGGACCACCCGCTCCTCCCAGCTGTATGAATCCCGGCTGTTGAGGATCGCTTCCCCGTTGTTCCACTTCGGCATCCTTGCGGTGCTGGTGGGGCACATTGTGGGCCTGGTGATCCCCAAGTCCTGGACTGATGCCGTGGGCGTGACCGAGCACATGTACCACATGTTGGCTCTGACCATCGGCATCTTTGCAGGCGTTGGCACCTTTGTGGGCATGGCCCTGTTGATCTACCGACGCCGCAAGACCGGCCCTGTGTTCATGGCCACCACCGCCAATGACAAACTGATGTACATCCTGCTGGTGGTCACCCTGACGGCGGGGCTTGCCACCACCATCCTGTCCCTGTGGGACACCAGTGAAACCAGTTACCGGGACACCGTTTCCCCGTGGTTCCGGTCCATCTGGATCCTGCAACCGGATGTGGCCGCCATGTCAGAGGCCGGGCTGTCCTTCAAAGTGCACGTGCTCTTTGCCTTCGTGCTGTTCATGGCCTGGCCGTTCACGCGCCTGGTGCACGCCTTCACGGCACCGCTGCACTACCTGTTCCGGCCCTACATCGTGTACCGCTCGCGGGATCGGGTGACCCGCTCCGGTTCCGTTCCCACCCGCCGCGGTTGGGATCCGGTGGGAACCCAGGACCGGCACAACTCCGGCTACCGCCGCAGTGGATCCGGTTCCACCCGCCGGGAGAAAACCGGCTCCGGCAGACGCTGAGCACCCAGCCTCATCACCCCCTTCACCGCCTGAACCACCGTTTGGGCACCACGTTCTGGGCATGACCTGCTCGGATTCATGTACTGAGGAGAACCACAGCAATGTCTTCCGCCGCGCCGGAGAACACTCTGGCTCAGGAGATGAAAGCGGGCCAGACCCGCAACCTCTTGCTGGCCACCCTGGCCTCCACCATGGGTTTCTGGGCCTGGACCATCATTGGCCCCTTGGCCAAAACCTATGCGGCCAACATGGACTTGGGCGCCGGCCAGACCTCCATCCTGGTGGCCATGCCCATCCTGGTGGGTGCTGTTGCCCGCGTGCCCGTGGGCGCCATGACGGACCGCTACGGCGGGCGCCTGATGTTCACGGTGATTCTGGGCATCACCGCACCCCTGGTGTTGCTCACCGCCATGGTGGGTCAGATGAACAACTTTGGCATGTTGGTGTTCGTGGCCTTTTTCCTGGGCATTGCCGGCACGGTGTTTGCCATAGGCATCCCGTTCTGCTCCGCCTGGTATGAATCCCACCGCAAGGGCTTTGCCACCGGTGTGTTCGGGGCCGGCATGGTGGGCACTGCCGTGTCCGCGTTCTTCACCCCGCGCCTGGTGGCAGGTCTGGGCTACATGGGCGCGCACATCCTGATTGCCGCCTTGGTGGCTGTGATGGCCGTGATCTGCTGGTTGTTCCTGCGTGAATCCCCCACGCGTCGCGGCGTGGAACCCACGCCCATGCTGCCCAAGCTGAAGGTGGCCTTTGGCCTGAAGGAAACCTGGCTGCTGTGCTTCATGTACGCGATTGTTTTCGGTGCGTTCGTGGCCTTCTCCAACTACCTACCCACCTACCTGGGCAACGTCTACGACTTTGACGCCACCGGCGCCGGAACCCGCACCGCCGGTTTCGCGGCAGCCGCCGTGGTGGCCCGTCCCATTGGTGGCACCTTGGCCGACAAGGTGGGGCCCAAGTTGGTTTCCATCGCTTCCTACGTGGGTGCAGCCGCACTGGCCGTGGTGGTGGCCTTCCAGCCGGATGCCGAACACGTCTACGGCCCGATCTTCATCCTGATGGCGTTGTTCCTGGGGCTGGGCACCGGTGGCGTGTTCGCCTGGGTAGCCCGCGCCTCCGAGGCCCGTACCGTGGGCACCGTCTCCGGCATCATCGCCGCCGCCGGTGGCTTGGGCGGTTACTTCCCGCCGCTGGTCATGGGTGCCACGTACAACGAGGCGCAGAACTCCTACTTCGTTGGGCTCATGCTGTTGGCCTTGTTCTGCGTGCTGGGCCTGATCACGTGCTTCATCCTGCGCAACGGTGGCCGCGTGGACGAGCGCACCGCTGCTGCGTGATCTTGGGGGTCATGCCCTCGACTTAGGGTGGTGGGCGGGTGCTCGGGTTCGAGTACCCACCCACCACTTTTCCGTTCCCACCGCATTCACCCCGACGCCGTACGGAGATGACGTGTCCCCTCACAGCACCCCGCCCCATCGTTCCGATCCAAAGCCGCACGAATCGCAGGGTCTGACCCACGTCCGGGCGGATGGTTCCGCCCACATGGTGGATGTCTCCGCCAAGCAGGAAACCACGCGGGAGGCAACGGCGGTCGCCGTCGTCGTGACCCGGGAGGACGTGGTGGAGATGATCTTTGCCGCTGACCTGCCCAAGGGGGATGCACTGACCGTGGCGCGGGTGGCCGGGATCATGGCCGCCAAGAAGACCCCAGAGCTGGTGCCGCTGTGCCACCCGCTGCCCATCAGCAAGGTGACCGTGGACTTCCGGCGCCTGGCGGTGGGCGTAGAAATTTCAGCCACCGTCAAGACCCGCGGTGTGACCGGTGTGGAGATGGAGGCCCTGACGGCCGTGAGCGTGGCTGCGCTGACGCTGTTCGACATGATCAAGGCCGTGGACAAGTTCGCGGTGATCGCAGAAACCAAAGTGCTGGCCAAGTCCGGTGGAAAGTCCGGGGACTGGCAGCGGGAGGACGCATGAGCGACCAACCATTCGACCAGAACACGATCACGGGAACACCTGCGGTGGATGCCTACCACTCGTCCCGGCGGCACGCGGAGGTCTACGGCACCTACCGGGCTGTGGTCCTGGTGGCCTCCACCCGGGCCGCAGCGGGGAGGTACCCGGACAAGTCCGGGCCCACAGCGGTGTCCATGATCCGGGAGGCGGGTCATGAGTGTGCTGACCCGATTGTGGTGGCCGACGGGGAGCCTCTGCGGGCCCAGATGCAGCACTTCCTGCGGGATCTGCCGGTTGGCCAGCGCCCTGATCTGTTGGTCACCTCCGGTGGGACCGGTCTGATGCCGGATGACCTCACCCCTGAGCTGACCCGTGAGTTCCTGGACCGGCAATTGCCGGGTGTCATGCACGCCATTTGGGCAGCCGGGTTGGAGCACATTCACACCGCAGGTTTGTCCCGCGGTGAGGTGGGGGTTGCAGGGCGCACGCTGGTGGTCAACCTGCCCGGGTCCGGCGGTGGGGTCAAGGACGGCATGGGTGTGGTGTTGCCGCTTCTGGACCACGTGTTCCAGCAGCTCAACGGGCACCGGGACGCGGGCCACCGCTCCCCTGCCGCAGACGAATCAGTGGCCACCCCGGCTGCAGGCTTCCAGCCCAGCGGGGTTCAGGGAGATCATCCGGTGGACAGAGCGGACTCCGTGGTGGTTTCCGTTCGGGTGACGGAGGAGCCCTTGGACGCGGCTACGGTCCAGGCCACTGCTGCATCGGAGACCACAGGTGCCGTGGTGGGCTTCAGCGGTCTGATCCGCAATCACGACGCCGGACGATCCGTGACCGAGCTCGACTACACCGCCCACCCCACAGCATCCACCGTGTTGCAGCGCGTGTGTGAGGAAGTCGCGCAGGAGTTCCCCGGAGTGCGGGTGGTGGCTGAACACCGCATCGGCCGTCTGGGCGTGGGAGATTCCGCCATGGAAGTGGCCGTTGCCGCTTCTCACCGCAAGATCGCCTTCCAGGTGTGTGACGCCCTGGTGGACCGGATCAAGGAACGTGTGCCCATTTGGAAGGAACAGCACTTGGAGGACGGCACCCACGAATGGGTGAACCTGTGAACCTCCCACCCTTGGTTGAACCGGGGCCCGCCCTGAGCCTGCCGGAGATTCAGCGCTACGCCCGCAACCTGTCGGTTCCCACCATCGGGGAGGTTGGGCAGCGCAGGCTGCGCGCGGCGCGCGTGCTGTGCCTGGGTGCCGGTGGACTGGGGTCCCCGGCCATCCTCTACCTGGCCGCTGCGGGCGTGGGCACCTTGGGAATCGTTGACGACGACGCCGTGGAGATCTCCAACCTTCAACGCCAAGTGCTGCACGGTGAAGCCACCGTGGGTGTGTCCAAGGCTGGTTCGGCAGCAGCCCGTGTGGCGGATCTGAACCCGGATGTGACCGTGGTGGAACACCGGGAACGGTTGACGGCAGCCAACGCGGTGGAGCTGGTCTCCGGATACGACCTTGTCCTGGACGGCTCCGACACCTTTGAGACCCGCTACGTGCTCTCGGACGCTTGTTCATTGGCGGGTGTGCCGCACGTCTGGGGATCCATTCTGCGTTTTGACGGTCAGCTGGCCGTGTTCTGGGCGCAACACGGCCCCACGTACCGGGACCTGCATCCAGTGCCACCGGCTCCCGGTTCCGTGCCGAGCTGCGCGGAGGCCGGTGTACTGGGGGCTCTGCCCGGGGTGATCGGCTCCGCCATGGCGCTGGAGGCCATGAAGGTCATCATGGGTGTGGGATCTCCGCTGGTGGGGCGGGTCAGCACCTACGACGGATTGGACGGTACGTGGGCCGCCATCCCGCTGGTGCGCTCGCAGACTCCTGTGACCCGGATGCACCCGTTCGGACAGGTTGACCGTGATGGTTACGGCGATTCCCCTGCTGATTCTGCATGCGCGGTTCCGGCTGATGTTGTTGCCGCCGGTGTGTCAGCGGTTCCCTACCGGGCCGAGGCTCTCCGCGTGGCTGTGCGCGTGCACACGGCTGACGGAGGTGCCGCCGTGAGTGCCACCTCCCAGGTGCCGGACACCGTGGAAGTTTTGGAATTACAAGAAATGTTGGAGACCCGCGCTGACGGTGGTTCTGATTTTGTGCTGGTGGACGTCCGCGAATCCTGGGAGCACCAGTTGTCCTCCATCCCCGGCGCTGTGCTGATCTCGCTGGGGGAGTTCCGCTCCGGTGCGGCCTTCCCCCGGATGGCTGACGCCCCCTCGGTGGTGCTCCACTGCCAGGGCGGTGTTCGCTCCGCGGAGGCGCTGGACCTGCTGCGAGCCTCCGACGCCCACCACGGCATCACTCGCACCACCCGCCACCTCTCCGGCGGCATGAACGCCTGGAACCGCGTAAACGAGAACACCTGACCCCACCCCACCGTTGAGACCCCACCGGATTGCGAGATCACCGCCTACACCGTGGGGTTTTGCGCGTTTCGGGGGAGATCAATCACCCAGTGGGGACTGGGTGACTTTTTGTGCGTGCCGAGAAGCCAGCTCTTTGAGCGAACCATCCGCGTCTCGGCACCATTGGACACCGTCAGCATCCGTGAACGTGAACTCGGTGATTCGCTTCAACTTGGATTTGGTGACTGGGACCAGAGCCCCATGGGCTTCCGGTGATTTGCCCAGGTCCCATGCATGGACGCCCTGTCCCGGGCCAAAGACCAGATGCCCCGGGGGCATCGTGTGGACCACCAGATCTTCAAGTTCTTTGGGTGTGTCCAGTCGCTTTCCCTGCAAGTACTGCACGTCCGTGGCTGAAATGCAGATGTCGTACACAGGTGCGTCCGAGGTGTTCTTGACCTCAAGAATGATCTGGGTGTGATTACGGATGACGCCGTTGGCTTGCTCCCAGGTGGAGTCCAGCGTTTCCACGGACATCCATATGGCGAGCCGTGCCGCCTGCTCGCGGCGCCGTTCCACGGAGGCTCGGTCCTCCCGCGCCTCCTCGATGCGACGCAGTCTCCGCGACTCCAAGAACGCCAAGACTGCGACCACCAAAGCGCCCGAACTGATGGCCAGAGTGATGATCGATGCAAATGACCCCATGTGCCAGATATAGCCGCTGACAAGCTGTGATGGAAGTCTGATTGCGGGATGTGACATCTGTTCGAATGCGTTGAAAACTCCCGTTAAGTCACCCGGATCCCTCCTCACCATCTGGCATTCACCGTTTTCCCACCGGGTGATGCCACCATCAACGGGAGCAGGTTTCCGGCCACGCACATCAAGCCATCACCGGGAGGAGCCAGGACCGTGGGCAAGAAGGATCAGGAGGGGCAGGCGCCCGTCGTCGTGCATGGGGATGCGTATGATCCCGCGACCGGCCCGGCGCGGCCCGCGGAAGTGGGATTTGCAGACCCGGACGACTACGACTTTGCGATTGTGCACCTGACGGACACGCAGTACATCGCCGAAGGTGCTGCGGACCCGTCCGATCCCGAGCGCCAGGCGCGGTTCAAGGCCTCCCACGATGCCATTGCGCGTTGGGTGGGGGAGAACGCCGCTGCACGCAAGATCGTGTACCTGGCCCACACCGGGGACCTGATCGAGAACTGGTGCTGGTTCTGGAACCGTCGTTCCACGGCCACCCGCGAGTTCAAGGAAGCTGAACGGCTGATCTCCATGATCGAGGACCACGGCGTGCCGGTGGGGGTCCTGCCCGGCAACCATGACAACCGCTGGGGCTCGGACGAGGGCCGCGGGTCGCCTGAGTTGAAGAAGTTCAACAAAGCCTTTGGACCCATCCGGAGCACCTTGGCTGCGCGCAAATGGCGGCCCAGTGCCGGGAGTCTGCCCGTGCGGGCCAGCTACGGCGGGCCGTGGAAGGCCGGGGAGAACAGCTGCCATTACGACCTGGTGGAGGTCGGCGACACCCGCTTGGTGATTGTGCACCTGGGCTACGGGGTGCGGGACGAACACACGGCCTGGGCCAACACCGTGCTGCGTGAACATGCGGACCGGGATGCGATCGTGTGCACGCATTATTATCTTGACCAGGGGATTCGCCCTGATGGATCCGGCGCCTCTTTTGGTGGACCCGGTTCCTACGGTCCCAACGACGGCGTCAAGGTCCACCGCGAGGTTGTCACCCAGAACTCCAACGTGGTGCTGGTGCTCAGTGGCCACATTTCCGGCACGGGCTGGCAGGTGGAGGACCAGGCGGCTTACCCGTCCCCGGGTTTGCTGGCCGACTACCAGACCCACCGCATGCCGGACGAGAACTTCCCCGCCGGTTACCGGCAGGCCAATGGCGAGCGCCGAACCGGTTTTCTGCGGCTGCTGCAGTTCCGGGTGTCGGACGGAACCGTGCGCGTGACCACGTACTCGCCGGTCCTGGACAGTTTTCGTCCACTGGATTTTGCCCCGCAGTCCCAGTTGGATCGCCTGCGGGGCGGGCGCAGCGCGGAGGAGATTGCCGCTCAGCCGTGGGTGGACCCGGATCACCTGATCCTCCCGGTGGAATTGCGCTCGCATGCCCCCGGCGGTCGCCGGTCCTCGCCGGATCGCACGTTGGCCTCCGCGGCCCCAGCCCTCACCGACGACGACGCCGCAGGCCCCCTCACGCAGCCCGCTCACGGAAAGACTCTGCCGGGGCTGGATCATGCTGAAGCTGATGTGTCAGGCCGCGCTGTTGCCGACAAGTGGGGGACTGCGCTGACGGTGGCCGGTGCCGTGGGTGCGGCAGTCGCCCTGCGAAAACTCCGGCGCCGCTGAAACCCCCGTCCCCCTGGCGCCGAGACCTCCGTTTCTGCCCAAGAATCGTGCTGAAAAGGGCTTTTTCGGAGGTCTCGGGTGGTTATTCGGCGGGCGGAAGCGCGGCCAGAGCCCGCATCAGGTGAACCAGGCGCATCAGATTGTCCTGCTGGCGCAAGGGGTCACTGGTCAGTGAGCCCAGGTCCGCTCCGTGGACCACCTGATAAACGATCGGATCATGAGAGCTGTGATGCTCACCCGGGTCATCCAACGCGCGCACGGTGATGTCTGAGCCTGAACTGTTCCAGCTCTGATCAACGCTGATGGTGGCCAGGCGCCCGTCCGGAGCCACGGACAAGAGTTTGAAACGGCGGTACCCCTCTGCGATCTCCGTCAGGACAGTCTCCAGGTTGTGTGGACCTAGTCCCCGGATGGGGCCGGTCCAGTAGCTGGAGTCGGCATCGTGGACCACGGCTGCAGCAACCGGGTCACGTTGGGCACCCAGCAACCGTGTGCTGCGGGAGAACTTGGGGCCGGCGAAACTCAAGAACATGAATCCCAGTAAGAACGGCAGCCAAGCGAACCACGGCAGATCGCTGGTCCTGCCAAAGATCCCCACCAAACCCATGGGCAAGAAGGGGAGCAAGACCCCGTGCCGGACCACGAGCGTTCGCCATTTCCAGTAGGCGGGTTCGGGGAGCCTGTGACGGCCGGAGGGAGATGTCACCGGTGCTTGCTTCAGAGGCCCGGGTCAGTTGAAGGGCTCGTCACAGGGGCATGCTGAGGTGCGATCTCCCGCAACAGATACACCAGTCGTGCAAGGTCATCGGCCGCTTGCAGGCCGTCAATCCTGGCGAATTGCGTGGTGTTGGAGACCTGGAACACCGGGTCATCTTGTTGGTCGTCATTGAGCGGGGACGCGGGCGGTAAGCCACGGACGGTGATGTCGGTTCCGGGTGTGGTCCACCCGGAGGTGGTTTGCAGATCAGCGCGCAGCTGTTCTGCGGAAACTGCCTGAATCTTCAACCTGGAGTAAAGGGAGGTTGCGTGATTCATGGTGGACTCCATGTTGTGGCTTGTCAGTCCAGCGATGCGGCCGGTCCACCGGACGCCGTCGTCAATTGCTTTGATGTCTTTGAGGACAGGGTCCGAGCGGTCAAAGTTTGCGCGTTGGCTCTTCAGGAACGTGCGGATACCAATGGCGAGCACCAGCAGACACACGGGCCAAACCACCCACACCAGCCACCACGGGGAGTCACCGACGTCTGGCCCGAACATCACAACGGCCATGTATGCCATGGGGGCGAGCCCAAGGCCCGCAAGAATCCAACTTCGACGCCGCCACGAGCTCGGAGGCGTGACGTTCGTCCGCGACAATGTTGATCCTTTGCTCATGGCCGTACTGCACCGGCCGAGGAAGCTGGCAGGGGCTCTTGGGTGAGGGCCGCAAGGGCCTGCAGCGTTGCCACTACCCGGGCCACATTCTCCTTGGCTGCAACACCTGTCAACAAGCTCGCGGAGCTGTAGGGAGCGCAGGTAACCGTGACTCGCGCATTGTCAGCATTCGGAGTGCACCGAACAGTGATTGCGTAACCAAAGCTGGATCCATCCAACCGACGGCGCAGCATCAACACCAGGGAATTGGGGTCGAATCCATGAACCGCGAACTGCGGGGATTGGGCAAAAACGTCAGCGGCAGTCTTGAGAGACGCCAGATTCATGCCTGGGATTGCCCCTGACCACTCCTGGTGGCTTGCGCCATTGGGCATGTTGTCAGTGATCGAACGGCGGACCTCCCGGCCGCTGGTGCTGCGACCATGGACTCGGTGCACTTCCCACATGACCACGACCATGAGGATCACGGCCAAACTGAACCTGCCAACCCAGTCGGGAATGGGGATCACTCCCATCAGAATTGGCATGGAGATCATGAGCCCCAGGAGCGAGGCCCAAAAGGGCCACAGGCGGTCCTTGGCAGATATTGGCTTGGGTAGTGGGTATCGGGGTTCTTGCGGTGAGTCCATGGTGATTTCACCTCACAATCGCAGAGGCAATGCATTCTTTGGTGTTCACCCTAGTCAGCTGGTGACCCTGTGGCCAGGTTCATCAACAAATCGTTATGGGCACATTGGGGCCGGCGTGACGGATCACATGGGCGTCGTCGTCGTGAATGCGTAGGCCGTCAAACGGGGCCGCGGGTACGCTGTTCAGGACCCGGACCCGGGTCTGTCAGCATTCCCAGGCCGTTCACGCGCAACACCGGTGCGCGCAACCCCAGGAGGCGCGCGTGTCCGCATCCGTCCGTTCCCACCAGTCAGAGTCCGCGTACTCCCACCGCTGGCTGGTCCCTCACGCCCCGGGCACTGGACCCATGTGGGCGCAGGTCCTGGCCTATGTGTTCCTGGCACTGGTGCTGGTGTGGTCTGTACTCCAGGTGGCGTGGGGCTCCCTGGACCTGATGGTCTACAACATGGGTGCGCAGTGGGTTGCCAACCCCAACATCCGCCAGGAACCGCTCTACGATCTTGCATTCCCGGTCCCCTGGGGCAACGACACCCTGCCGTTCACCTACCCGCCTTTTGCGGCGTTGCTGTTCGGTCTGCTGGCGTGGATTCCTTTTGACGTCACCCGCTACCTGCTGCTGGTGGCCGATCTTGTGGTGGCGGTTCCTTTGGCCGGCGCGTTGGTGTCTTACGCGATCCGCAAGGGCCGCCCCATTCCGCTGACCAACTACCTGGGCAGCCGCGCCATGTTTGCCCTGGTGCTGGCGGCGATCCTTTTCAGCGGCCCGTACATCCGCACCATCTCCTTGGGGCAAGTCAACATCCTGCTGTTCGGATTGATCTTCCTGGACCTGGTGCGTCGCACGGATGGCACAGGATCCTGGATTGAGCGTGTCACGGCTTCCATTCCGCGTGGTGTGCTGATCGGCATTGCAGCCGGCATCAAACTCACGCCGCTGGCTTTCGGCCTGATTTTCCTGATGCAGAAGAATTTCCGGGCGATCCTGTCCATGGGCGTGACCTTTGTGGCAACCGTGGCGCTGGGGTTCATGGTGCTCTACAACGACTCCATCCAGTTCTGGACTGATTCGGTCTCATCCTCCGACCGCGTGGGTTCCATCAAGTACATCGACAACACCGCCATCACCGGTCTGCTCATCAAGAACGGCATTCCTGCGGATCTGGTGGATCCCATCCGCTACCCGCTGGTGCTGATCATGATCGCCCTGGTTGCGGTGGCATTGATCTACATGACGCGCCGCGGCATGATCCTCTCTGCGATCTCCGTCAACGCCTTGGTGATGCTGTTCATGTCACCGATTTCCTGGTCCCATCACCAGGTCTACTACCCGGTGATCGCCCTGGCCTTGTGGTTGGAGGCCTTCCCGCAGGTGTTTCGCGGGGCCACCCGGATCATTGCGGGGGTGTTGGCCTGGATCTGGCTGATCGGTGCCTACATCGGACCCATGCGCGGGTTGTTCATGACCGAGCGGTTGGGGATCGACCTGCACGCATCCGAAACCATCTGGATCTTCCCGTACGTGATGCTCTTCCTCCTCCTGCTGCTCTGGTGCGGGGCCGTGATTCTCCAGTCACGACGACGCCGCGGTGCCAACCTCACCGAGTCCGCCCACTGACCACCACGAACTCATTGGGCGTGTGCGGCAGCTCGAACGAGTCCATGACCGTGCCGGAGGCGATCTCCACCACGTGTAGCTTCTGCCGCGCAGCATCCGTGACGTAGGCGTGATCACCTGAGACCTGCACGGCCGGGCCGGGCTATTGCCACTCGTCGTTCTCCTCCCACGGGTCGACCACCGCAACCCGGTGCAGGACCTCACCGGAATGCTGGTCCAGGATGTTCAGCTCCCCGTTGTAGGTCAGCACCAACGCCTCACCGCGTGGGCCGCGGGCCATGGACCGGAACCAGTACGCGGAGCCCAGATCCACGGTCTGCACGGAATCGGTGCGAGTGTTGATCAGGCCGATCCTGGTGGGTCGTTCCAGCTCGACATCCGGATCCACTTTGTAGTCGGCCAGCACCACGGCAGAGCCCGTGGTCCCGAATTGGTTGCCTGATCGTTGGTAGCTCTCCGCAACGGCAACCTTGTGGAATGCGCCGTCACGGTAGATCACCGGCCCGTTCTCACAGCCCAGAGTCACGACGTCGTCGGTTTCCGTGGGTTCAGCCACGGCCTCCCCGTGTACTCCGGGGCAGTCATGAGTTTCTGCCATCACTTCACCGTGGGCGTCCAGGACCTGCACGGTGGTGCGCTGCTCTGGGGTCCCCTGCGTGATCAGTAGCTTGTTGTCCTTCAGGGGAATGGCAACGCCGTGGTGGGGGTCTTGCGTCCTTGCGGTCTCCAGGTCCCCGTCCCGCAGGTCGGCCAGCAGCTGGTTGGTTTCGGCCATGCTCACGGCCCCGGTGCCATCGGCAAACAGCGCGGTGCGCCCGCCATTGGTCACCACGTGCCCGGCCTCAGGTGCCTGGAGCTCGACGTCGGTCAACGTGGGCTGTGTTGTGTAGTAGTGGGAATGGTCCCCGTGGGCCTCAGCACTCAGGCCCGTGTCAAAGACCGTGAACTTGTCCCCGGAGGAGACCGCCACATGCCTGCCATCTCCCAGGTGGCTCAGGCGCAGGAATCCGGGGGCCTGGGTTTCTGCGATCACCTGGCCGGTGTGGCCATCCAGAGTCATGATGCCGCCGTCGTAGGTCATGACCACCCGCGGTGTCAGGGAGGTGACCTCCTGGCGTTGTTCGGTGGGCGTGATCGCGGGCGACGACGACGCAACGGAGGTGTCCTGTGGCGTGCCGCAGGCGGAGAGAAGCAGTGCGGTGGCAGCAAGTCCGGCGGTGATCTGCAGGGTGCGTGAAGGCGTCAGCATGGGCACACAGTACGCACAAATGAGAATCATTCTCAAATAGGGGGGGTGCCATGGACATGAAACTGCCCCGGAAGATCACACTTCCGGGGCAGTTGAATCGGTGGTTCGGATCAGCAGATCACTCGGCGTCCAGATCCTTCTCGATCAGGGCGGCGATCTTCTCCACGGCCTCAGCGTTCTCGGAGCTGACCTCAACCTCGGTGCCCTTCTCCGCGCCCAGAGCCATGATCAGCAGGGAGGAGGAGGCGTCTGCGGGCTCTTCATCGGGATCGTTGACCAGGCCGATCAAGATCTCGTCGTCGAACTCACCAGCAGCCTCGGCGATGATGGCGGCGGGACGTGCGTGCAGGCCGACGGCGGAACCGACGGAAACCTTCTTGCTGGGCATGCTTCCTCCTACAGGATCGATGCTTTCGGGGTGGCCCGATGGTGCAGCTGAGACTACAGCCACATCCGCCGAGCCCTGGCAACAGTCTGTCAGGTCTCAGGGGCCAGCCACGAGTTGTGGCCGAAGTGTGCCTGTAACGGTCCTGGATGTGAACGAACCCTCACGCCACTACGCCATCAACGGGTGATGGCGTAGTGGCGTGAGGGTTCGGTGCCTGCGTGCCAGGAAACTCAGGACATCAGGCGTTCACGGATGCTGCGCGGGGAGCGTTCTCCGTCTGAGCCTCACGCTGAGCAGCAGCCATCAGGGACTTCTGACGCTGAGTCTTGAGCAAGGTCACGATCAGTGCGGAAACCAGCACACCGGCCACCAGGGCGATCAGGAAGCCCCACGGGTTGCCCATGGCCGGCACCACAAAGATGCCGCCGTGCGGGGCGTTGAGGGTGACGTTCAAGGCCATCGTGAGAGCACCGGTCACGGCGCCGCCGGCCATCATGGACGGGATCACGCGCAGCGGGTCGGCTGCAGCGAACGGGATGGCACCTTCGGAGATGAAGGAGGCACCCAACAACCACGCGGTGCGCCCGTTCTCACGCTCGGCCTCCGAGTACAGCTTGCCGCGGACCGTGGTGGACAGGGCCATGGCCAACGGGGGAACCATGCCGGTAGCCATGACGGTGGCCATGATGCTCATCGCGGCATCGGTGCCCTGGGCCAGACCGGCCGTGGCGAACAGGTACGCAGCCTTGTTGACGGGGCCGCCCAGGTCGAAGCACATCATGAGGCCCAGGATGACGCCCAGGAGAATGGCGGAGGTGCCGGTCATGGAGTTCAGGCCGTCCTGCAGCCAGGTCATGAGGGAGGCCAACGGCTTGCCCAGCAGCAGGTACATGAGCAGGCCGACCAGGGTGGTGGTGACCAGCGGGATGATGACCACGGGCATGAGGCCCGCCAGCCAGCGCGGAACCTTGATGGAGGCGATCCACATGGCGATCAGACCGGCCACAAGACCCGTGACCAAACCGCCGATGAAGCCCGCGCCCACGGCGACGGCGATGGCACCGCCCACAAAGCCCGGGGCAATGCCGGGACGGCCGGCCAGCGCGTAAGCGATGTAGCCGGACAGGGCCGGTACCAGGAAGTTCATGGCGAGCCCACCGATGGTGAAGAACACCGCACCCAGGTAGAGCATCAAACCGCCATCAGCAGGCAGGTTGAACAACGTGTTCTGGGCAACCACATCCGGTGCCACCTCGGCCACACGCTCGGCGCCACCCATGGCAAAGCCCAGAGCGATCAACAGACCGCCGGCGGCCACGAACGGGATCATGTAGGACACACCGGTCATCAGCGCCTGCTGGATGCGACGGCCCCAGGACTGCCCCTCCGAGGAGCCCGAGGACTCACCGGCACCGGCACCGGACCCGGCACCACCGGCAATGCGGTGACCATTGGGGTCATCCGCTGCCGCCAGTGCGCGGTTGATCAGACCCTCCGGATCGGAAACACCAACGTTCACGCCGGCTTCCACACCGGGCTTGCCGGCAAAACGCTCGCGGTCACGCACACCCACACCCACGGCAAAGACCACGGCGTCAGCGGAGTCGATCTGCTCCTGCGTCAGGTTGGTGCCACCGGAGGAACCCTGGGTCTCCACCACCAGCTCGTGGCCCATCTCCTGGGCCTTCTGCTCCAGGGCCTCCGCGGCCATGTAGGTGTGGGCAATGCCCGTGGGGCAGGAGGTCACGGCCACCAGGCGGCGCTTGGCACCACCCTCACCGGCACCCGTACCCGCGCCGGCGGCACCTGCACCAGCAGCACCGGCTGCAGTGGCACCAGCGGCAGTTGCGCCGCTGGAACCGGAGCCTGCGTTGCCGGCGGATGCTGCGGCGTCGTTGGAGGTCTGGGTCTGCTTGGGAGCCAGGACCTCCTCCACGATCGCCACGACTTCCTCAGCGGTCTGGGCTTCCCGCAGGGAGCTCAGGAACGTCTTGCGGGCCATGGCGCGCGCCAGCTTGGAGAGCAGCTTGAGGTGCTCCTTGCCTTCGCCATCCGCGGCGGCAATCAGGAAGATCAGGTCCGC
The DNA here is from genome assembly GCF_012163155.1 of Kocuria subflava. Classification (GTDB taxonomy): domain Bacteria; phylum Actinomycetota; class Actinomycetes; order Actinomycetales; family Micrococcaceae; genus Kocuria; species Kocuria subflava. The sequence goes on along the minus strand of NZ_JAAVUN010000007.1, from coordinate 47,455 downwards.
AGGGCCGTCCTTGGCGCCAAAATCAACCGGCTCTGCCAAACGGGCGAAACCCAGGGACGTGGTCTTCACGTGTGCGGAGCGGCAGTGCGGGATGCCGATGCCACCGGGCTGACCGGTGGGGGACTGGCCCTCGCGAGCCAGGGCATCGGAGGCCAGGCCGTCAGCGGAATCAGCGCGGCCTGCAGCAGCCACGACGCCGGAGAGTTGCGTGATCACATCATTCTTGTGAGCGCCTAGGTTCTGATCGAGGACGACCAGCTCTGGGACGATCAGAGGTAGCTCTGACATGGGTGAATCCTTGCTGTGTGAAGGGATCGGACAGGTGGGTGTCAGTCGAGCGTGAGCTCGGTGACGGAGGTTCGGTCGAGGTCGACCTGATCGGGACTGGGAACACCGGTGCCGGCAAGGGCGGTGGCGCCGGAGCCGTAGGCCACGGCGTGCCGCAGGCATTCGGCGGGATCCAAGTTCTGGGTGAAGGCCAGCAGCAAACCGGCCAGGGAGGAATCCCCGGCGCCCACGGTGGACACCGGAGTGATGGGTGGGGGATTGCCCACCCAGGCGCCGTCAGCGGTGACCAGTACCGCCCCGGCAGCGCCGAGCGTGGCCAACACGGCGGTGACGCCGCGCTCCACGAGTTTGCGTGCGGCCTGGGCCGCAGGAAGGAAGTCGCCGTTTTCGGCGGCGGCCTCAATGGCGGGGCCATCAGCCCCCACCAACTGCCCCAGCTCCAGGCCGTTGGGCTTGAGCAGGTCAGGGGCTGCGGTGTCCAGATCCCCGGCCAGTGCGATCAATGGGGCATCGGAGGTGTCGACGGCGATTCGCACACCCGCCTGCTTGAGTTCCGCCACCATCTGGGCGTACCAGTCCTCTGACGGGCCGGGAGGAAGGGAGCCGCACAGTGCCACCCAGTCACCCGGCTTGGCGGCAGCCAGCAAGGCATCCAAGCACGTGCGTTGGGCGTCTGCATCCAAAGGTGCGCCGGGCTCGTTGATCTTGGTGGTGGTCCCGTCCGGTTCCGTGACGGTCAGGTTGGTGCGGACACGGACGTCACGCTCCACCAGGGAAAAAGGAACTTCTGCTTCCTTCACGGCCTGAACCAGGGGGTCACCTGCAGGCGCCGGGAAAACCGCAGTGGTGGCCGTACCTGCCAGGGTGAGAGCACGGGACACGTTGATTCCCTTGCCGCCGGGCCCGTCATGAACGGCAACCACACGGTTGACCCCGCCGCGTTCCAGGACGGTGGAGAGATCAGCGGTGCGGTCAATGCTCGGATTGGCGGTGAATGTGATGATCATGCGATCACAACCTCGATTTCATTCTGGGCAAGGGCCTGGGCAAGTCGTGTGGGGGGCTCGGCATCGGTGATCAGGACGTCTATCTGGTCCAGTTCCGCAAAAGTGCACAAGAAGTCGGAGTCGAACTTGGAGGAGTCAGCCAGCAGGACACAGCGCTGGGAACGCGTGGCCATCAGGCGTTTCACGGCGGCTTCCTCAACATCCGGGGTGGTCAGTCCGTAGGCGGCAGACAGCCCGTTGGTGCCCAGGAAGGCAACATCCGCGGCAACCCGGCCCAGCATGGTCAAGGCGGTTGCACCCACCACGGTCTCCGTGACCTCACGGATCACACCACCCAAGAGGTGGACGGACAGGTTGTGAGTGGTGGACAGCTCCAGTCCGGTGCGCACTGAGTCCGTGATGACGGTCAGTGGTCCGGTGGACGGGTCCTGTTCCGCGCGCAAGGTGATCTCCGCGGCCAGGGCACCGGTGGTGGTGCCACCGTCCAGGATGATGCTCCCGTGGGCCGCCGGCAGATACGCCATGGCTACGCGGGCAATGGCGGCCTTGGCCTCCCCGCGGGTGGTGCGCCGCTCCCGGGCGGTGGATTCGGCGGTGCCGTAGGAGGATCGGGGAATGGCCCCGCCGTGCACGCGGTCAACCAAACCAGATCGGACAAGCACGTCCAGGTCCCGGCGAATTGTTTCAGGGGCCACCGCAAAGGTGGCGGCCAGATCGGTCACCGCCACTCGCCCGCGAGCTGATGCCATGCGAACAATCGCCTGGCGCCGCTCCTCCGCGTACATGGTGGGGGCTGGTGAGTCACCGGAACGCTTGGAATCGGGCGTGGACACAGGGGGTTCAACGCCGGAGGGAAGATTCTGTGATCCCCCGGCGGATCCGGCGCCACGGAACTGACCGTCAGCGCCCTGCGTGATCTCTGTTACGCCCATATATGAATGAGTATGCCCGAATTTGTTGCTTGTCAACCCATGTTGTCGTGGGTTCGACGGGCCACGTATCCTGGGAATTCCGCCACTTTCATGTGTGCAGGAGATCTCAAGGACGAGGAGCGCACCCCATGCCTGTTGATGCCCGTTTCGACCCGGCCGCCACCAATGGTGAGTCTGCTGACGGCCAGCCGTCAGAGTCGCGAGAAACTGCTGCACCGGCTGGAGGCGCCACCCTCCAGGGCATCGGAGTGGTTGCCGGCATCGCCGCCAGCCCCGCCCTTTGGGCCAGGCCACGCCCGCAATTGCCCACGGACGGTCCAGAGGTCCCTGAGGCGGACCGTGCGGAGCAGAAGCAGCAGTTCGATACCGCCGCGGCAACCGTTTCGGGCCGACTGCAGGGTCGCGCGGAGAAGGCTGAGGGTCACGCCGCTGAGGTGTTGGAAGCCACCGCATCCTTGGTCACGGACAAGGGCTGGCGCCGTGCCGTGAACAAGCACGTTGAGGCCGGTGTCAACGCTGTGGTTGCCACGGTGCGTGCAACGGACACGTTTGTTGCCAAGTTCGAGAAAATCGGTGGCCTCATGGCTGAGCGCACCACCGACCTCAAGGACATCCGTGACCGCGTGGTGGCCGAACTGCGCGGTGAGCCCGAGCCCGGTGTGCCCAGCCCGGATGAGCCCGTGATCCTGCTGGCCGATGACCTTGCCCCGGCAGACACCGCAGGGCTCGACCCGGAGTTCGTGCGCGGCATTGCCACCCAGCTGGGCGGCAAGACCAGCCACACCGCCATCATTGCCCGCCAGTTCGGCATCCCGTGTGTGGTGGGTGTGGGTGCAGCACTGGAAGGTGTTGAGGACGGGGCTTTGATCCTGTTGGACGGTGAGCGCGGGGAGATTGAAACCACCCCGGACCCCGCAAAGGCCAAGGAGCGTGCGGATGAGTCCGCGCAGATGCAGGCCAAGATCCGTGCCTGGTCCGGACCCGCTGTCACGGCCGATGGAACGCGTGTGCAGCTGCTGGCCAACGTGCAGGACGGTGCAGGCGCCCGCGCCGCTGCCGGTACGGGCCTGCCCGAAGGTGTTGGGTTGTTCCGCACTGAACTGTGCTTCCTCTCCGCCCAGTCCGAGCCCTCCGTGGAAACCCAGGCCGGGATCTATCGCGAGGTCTTTGAGGCCTTCCCGGAGCAGAAGGTTGTGGTGCGGACCCTGGATGCGGGTTCGGACAAGCCGTTGGCATTTGCCACCATGCCGGATGAGCCCAACCCGTCCCTGGGTGTGCGCGGTGTGCGCATTGCTTTTGAGCAGCCCGGTGTTCTGGAACGCCAACTCGATGCGGTGGCGGTTGCCGCCAAGGGCACCGGGGCCGAGCCCTGGGTCATGGCACCCATGATCGCCACAGTGGATGAGGCCAAGTGGTACGGGGAGATGTGCCGTGACCGCGGTCTGATCCCCGGTGTGATGATCGAGGTTCCCTCCGCAGCACTCATGGGAGATGAGCTGCTGGAGCACGTGGAGTTCTTCTCCATCGGCACCAATGACCTCACGCAGTACGCCATGGCAGCTGACCGCATGGCATCCCAGCTCTCCGAGCTGACCGACCCCTGGCAGCCGGCAGTGCTCAAGCTCATCAAGATGGCTGCGGACGCCGGGCAGCGTGCCGGCAAGCCTGTGGGTGTGTGCGGTGAGGCCGCTGCGGACCCGCTGCTGGCCTGCGTGTTGGTGGGGCTCGGTGTGACGTCTCTGTCTGCAGCCGCTCCTGCTCTTGCCGCCGTGGGTGTGCAGTTGGGTCAGGCCACTGATGACCAGATCGCCCGTGCCGCCCAGGCCGCCGTGACCGCACCCACCGGTCAGGCCGCGCAGGATGCCGCATTCGACATCCTCAAGGGCGGTAAGTGACCCTCACCCGGGGTGGCCTGCGATGACTCGCTCCACCCAGCGGCGCCGCATCCAGCGGATCCGCACGGACGCATCAGGGCAGCTGCGGGCTGAGGCTCGCGCTGACACCCTGGTGGGCGAGGAGCCCCTGGAAATCAGGCTCAACGGGCAGTCCTTTGCCGTGACCATGCGAACCCCGGGCCATGACTTCCACATGGCCGCGGGGTTCCTGGTCTCGGAGGGGATCATCACCCGGCAGTCGGAGATCCTGCGCATGGACTACCGCTCCGGGATCAATGCCGAGGGGACACGGGACTACAACGTGGTGGACGTCCGCCTGGACCCGGCCGTGGCAGCCAGGGCGGAGACCAAACGGCGGGAGGTTTACACGTCGTCGTCGTGCGGGGTGTGCGGGACGGCCTCCATTGACGGGGTGCTCAAGGTTTCCCCGTACGAGCCCCTGACCGATCCGTTGGTGGTGGAGCTGCCCATGGTGCTGGGGCTGCCTGCCGCGCTGCGCTCGCAGCAGCGCCTGTTCTCCTCAACCGGTGGTGTGCACGCCGCTGCCCTTTTCCGGATCTCTCCCCAGGCCGACGACGACGGCGCGGCACCTGGTGAGCCGGAACTGCTGTGTGTGCGAGAGGACGTGGGCCGTCACAACGCCGTGGACAAAGTGGTGGGGTGGGCCCTGGAGCACAACCTTCTGCCGCTTGAAGCCACGGTGCTGCAGGTCTCTGCCCGGGCGTCCTTTGAACTGGTGCAGAAGGCCGTGATGGCGGGAATCCCCGTGATGTCTGCAGTCTCAGCACCCTCTGCGTTGGCCGTTGACGTGGCGGACCGGACCGGGTTGACCCTGGTGGGTTTCAACCGCGGGGACGGGGCCAATGTGTACACCGGCGCACAGCGCATCCGGCTCACCACCCCTGATGAATCTGAGCTCTGACCGGCTGGTCTGAAGGGCAGTGCGGCGGCACTACAGTGTGAGCATGCTGCCTTTCCTGCTGGTCTCCACGCGGCCCGAAGACGTGATTGCTGCGGAGGAACACGAGACGTTCTGCCGGTTCTCCGGACTGGATCCGGACCAGCTCCACCAGATCCGTCTGGAACAGGGTGAGGAAGCCACTCGCGAACTGGCTGCAGTGGACCTGAGCCGGTATTCCGGTGTTTTTGTGGGCGGCTCACCGTTCAACACCTCCCATCCGCAGGCGGAGAAAACTGCCACTCAGGTTCGGGTGGAGCTTTCCCTGGGTGAACTTTTGGACCGGGTCATGGCGCAGCAGATCCCGTTCTTCGGAGCCTGCTACGGAGTCGGCACGCTGGGCGTGCACCAGGGCGGGGTGGTGGACGGCACCTACGGTGAGGACGTGGGCGCAATTGAGGTCACCGTGACCGACGACGGCGCCCAGGACCCCCTGCTGGCTGATCTTCCGCGGACTTTTCACGCCTATGTGGGTCACAAAGAGGCCATCCGGGACCTCCCGCCAGGAGCAGTCCTGCTGGCCACAGGCATCAACTGCCCGGCACAGATGTTCCGCGTGGGGCCCAGTGCCTACGCCACACAGTTCCACCCTGAGCTTGATGCTCCCGCCCTGATCAGCCGGATTGAGGCCTACAAACACCACGGTTACTTCCGGGTGGAAGATGCCGAGGCAGTCAAACAGCAGGTCACGGACGGCCCAAAGGTGGAGGTCCCGTCCCAATTGCTCAGTGCTTTTGTGCGGGTTTTTGCCAAGTAATCGTTCCTAAGGTGGATTCTTGGTGTCCCCGGTCTTGGATACGGTGAAGGCATGACTCTCCAGACCGGGCCGTTTCCACAAGCCACAGCGCCATCACAGTCGTGGGGTGCCGGTCCCGGCGCGGCCCCGGTGGGTGTCCCGCAACTGCCGCCGTTGAACCCGCAGACCGGTTTGCCCACGGGGGCGCAGTACCGGGATCTTGCCTATCACCGTTTGGCGCTGTCTGACCCCAAGCACCGCAGGTGGTCACCGCTGGCTGAAGGCGGCGCCCTGCTGGTGGGTGTTGTGGTTGCCTCCATTGCGTTCTTCATCGTGGGAGCTCTGATTGCCGTTGTTGTGGGGGGTCAGAACTTCCTCACGGACGTGAGCACCGGGGACATGGCCCAGATGGACATGACCAACCCCTGGTTGTTGCTGTTCCTGTTCGGCTCCGTGGCCATCTGGCTGCCCATTGCGCTGCTGACCAGATGGCTTCTGCGTCCCAGGCCCGTGGGGTTGATCTGGTCCGTGACCGGCAGGATCCGGTGGAAGTGGCTGCTTGCGACCATGGGTCTGGCCACCGCCGTGTTTGTGGTGATCTACGGTGCTGCCACCCTTCTGCAGATGGCTCTCACCTCAGGGGATCCTGCTGCCGACGTCGTTCTGGCCGAACGCCACCCCCTGTGGTGGTTGACCCTGGTGTTCGCCTTTCTGGTGGTGCCCATTCAGTGCACCGCGGAGGAAGTGGTGTTCCGCGGCTACCTGGCCCAGTCGATTGGCCGGTGGTTGAAGAACCCCGCGTGGGCCATCCTGCTGCCGGCACCGCTGTTCATGCTGGGGCACATGTACGACGTCTGGGGCCAGCTCTCCGTGCTGTGGATGGCCGTCATCACCGGCTTCCTGACCTGGCGAACAGGTGGCTTGGAAGCTGCCATCAGCCTGCACGTGGTCAACAACATGGTGGCCACCCTGCTGGCAGTTGCGTGGCCCGTTCAGCCGGCCACGGCGGAGGATGCCTCCGTGGGAGTGTTCGGCTTCGGTGTGATTTTTGTGATTGAAACCGTGTACGCGCTGATCGTGCTGCTGCTCATCAAGCGCGGACGGATCGCAGTGACCCGCAGGGCTGTGGTGTGGCCCAAGAAGGATCAGGACGCCTGGTACCACCAGGTGCGTGCCGCCTACGCTGCCCAGGCCGCTCAGTTCGGCCCATTCGGTGTGGCACCGCAGACACAGGGGGCGGTCGGTCAGGGGTACCCGCAGATGCCGGGTGGCCACCAGTTCACAGCATCCCCGCGATTTGCCACAGGCCAGCCATCCAATACAGGCCAGCCTTCCAGTGCAGCCCACCAGTTGCCCGGGAATTCTGCTCCCGAGTCCGCGAATCTGGTGCCCGTGGTGATCCCTGCATCCATGGCCTATGCGCAGCCCCATCAGATCAACCCGGACGGCAGCCTGCGCCTTGTCCCCGCCGATGGACTCATCGCCTACGCCGCACCGGAGACAGAGCTGATCCCGGGCTCGGATCCGCCCGTTCATGCCCACCCGGTGGTGTGGATGGCCCGTGCTGAGCCGGCATCCGGTGGGCAGCAGGCAACCAGCGGCACGCAACAAGGAGAACAGCTGTGACCCAACGTCGCGCCGAATCAACATCGGACTCGGGCGTGTCCACGTCAGGTTCAGGGCCGTCAGCACAGGCGGTCGCCCACGCTGAGGACCTGGGGAAGTTCGTCCAGGCTGCGCCGAGTTCCTACCACGCCGTGGCGGAGGCTGCCCGACGCCTGGAGCAAGCCGGCTTCACGCAGTTGTCCGAAACCCAGCCCTGGCCCGCTGCCGACCCCGAATCCACCACCGGCAGGCGCTGCTACGTGATTCGCGACGGCGCTCTGGTTGCCTGGGTGCTTCCCGCCCACCTGGACAACACCCCGGTGGGATTCAGGATCCTGGGGGCACACACGGACTCGCCGTCGTTCAAGCTCAAGCCCCAGCCGAGCACGGGTGCGCACACGTGGTGGCAGGCCGGTGTGGAGGTTTATGGCGGGCCGCTGCTGAACTCGTGGCTGGACCGGGATCTGTGCATCGCGGGGCGGATCACGGTGCGCACGGATTCGGGTGTGGAGACTCGTCTGGTGTCCACCGGGCCGGTGGCGCGCATTCCGCAGTTGGCCATTCACCTGGATCGCAGTGCCAACCAGGGGCTCACGCTGGATCCGCAGCAGCACACACAACCGGTGTGGGGCTGCGGTCCCCAGCCAGGGGACGTCCTGGCGCATCTCGGAGCGCACGCTGAAGGGCCAGCGGTGGCCGCGCAGGAGATCCTGGGGTGGGACGTCGTGCTGGCAGACACCCAGCCAGCCCAACGGTTCGGTGCCCACGGTGAGTTCCTGGCCTCCGGCCGGCTGGACAATCTGACCTCCGTTCATGCAAGCGTGAGCGTTGTGACCGAGCACGTGGAGGATTTGGAATCTGCCCCCACCATCACCGTGTTGGCGGCTTTTGATCACGAGGAAATCGGATCCCAGACCCGCTCGGGTGCCGGTGGGCCGCTGCTGGGCGATGTGCTGACCCGGATCGGTGCAGGGCTGGGCTGGTCGGATGAGCAGCGGCAGGTGGCGTGGGCGTCGTCGTGGTGCTTGTCCTCAGATGCCGGGCACCTGGTGCACCCCAACTATCCAGGCCACCACGACCCCGCCAACAAGCCCGTCCCCGGCGGCGGTCCGCTGCTGAAGATCAACGCCAACCAGCGCTACACCACGGATGCTGAAGGTGCCGCGCAGTGGAAGCTGGCCTGCCAGGCGGCAGGTGTCGCCACGCAGGAATTCGTGTCCAACAACACGGTGCCGTGTGGGTCAACCATCGGTCCCATCACCGCCGCCAGGCTGGGTGTGCGGACCGTGGATGTGGGCGTGGGGTTGCTGTCCATGCACTCAGCCCGGGAGATGGTGCACGTGGAGGATCTTTACGGTCTGAAGCGCGCCGTTGAGGCTTGGTGGATGGGCTGAGAACGCCTGGGTGCGGGGCCCGTCAACCAGCGTCATCCCCGCCTGTGGCGCAGGTCCCCGGTGTTAGTGTTTGGGCATGCTGACTGTGATCGGGGAAGCCCTCATTGACGTTGTTTCGCGCCCGGATCGGGAGCCCGTGCGGCACCCCGGCGGCAGCCCCATGAACGTTGCCCTCGGCCTGGCCAGGCTGGGGCATCCCGTCCGTTTCCTGGGCGCCTGGGGCAACGACGACGACGGCCAACTCCTGGCACAGCACCTGGGTGCTGAGGGCATTGAACTTCCGCTGCCCACCCACGACTCGGCCACCTCCGTGGCAGAAGCCGTGATCGGGGAAAACGGTGCGGCTGACTACAACTTCCAGATGACATGGGAGTTGCCCGTGGAGCAGGCGGAGTTGGAGGCCATGGTCACCGAGTCCAGCGCCCTGCACGTGGGTTCGATTGCCACCGTTGTGGAACCCGGTGCGGAAAACGTGGTCAAGGCCGTGGAAGCCGCCTCAGGTCAGATCCTGGTCACCTATGACCCCAACTGCCGCCCGCAGATCACCACGGACGTGGAAGCGGTGCGCGCCCGCGCCGAGCACCTGGCCTCCCGTGCGGACGTGGTCAAAGCCTCTGACGAGGACCTGCAGTGGCTCTACCCCACCTCCACCCTGCAGGAATCGGCTCGAGCCTGGCACCGTCTGGGCGCCAAGATGGTGGTGGTCACCCGCGGTGAACTGGGCCCGTGGGCCATCACTGAATCCACAGGAGCCGAGGGCGTGGAAGTTCCCGCCCGCAAGACCGATGTGGTGGACACGGTGGGTGCCGGGGACACCTTCATGGCAGCACTCATCAGCCAGTTCACGGACCGTGGCCTGGACGGAGCCGGTGCTGGGGAGCGGATCAACGCGCTGCCAGCCACGGATGTGGAAGCCATCCTGCGGCGTTCGGCGGATGCTGCCGCCATCACGGTCTCCCGCGCTGGTGCGGATCTGCCGCGCCGCGACGAGCTGGATGCCTTGGAGCAGCCCACTGACTGATCCTTGGACCGGATGCGCTGCGGGTTCACCCGTTATGCTGCCTACTGTAGGTACAATTCGTACCCGCGGGAGGATGCTCGTGAACACCACCATCACCAGTCGCGACTTCAATCGGGACGTCTCCGCCGCCAAACGGGCTGCCGAGAACGGGCCGGTCACCATCACGGATCACGGGCGACCCTCGCACGTGTTGCTCACCGCCGCGGAGTTCGATCGACTTTCGGGCAGACAGGAACCAATGGGTGACCGTCTCTGGAGGGGGCAGGACCGCAACATCGAACTCGACCTGCCTGAGCGCCGCATCGACCCCGAACGGGCAATCGATCTGTGAAGTACCTGCTGGACACCAACGTCCTCAGCCATGCCCGATCCGATGCCAGAGATGGATGCCCTCATGGGCGCAACCGCTCTGGAGCACCGCCTCACACTGGTCACCCGCAACACCAAGGACTTCCAACGCACGGGAGTCAGCCTGCTGAATCCATGGGATCTGTGAGGGTAGAGGCCGCTGCGACCTCACGGACGGACAAGCACATCGGGACAGCTCCGGCATTCTTAGGTGTTCACGCGGGATTGCAGCATGGGCATCCTGGGCAAAGCTTGGGTAGCGTAAAGGGACAGGCGTTCACGCCTGGTGGCGCGCAAGATGTCAGGCGACCACAGTCGAGCAAGCTCAAGGAGGAACTGTGCTCAACCGCGATCCCTACGCCGATCTCCCGGAACTGCCCACATTCACGCTGACTTCAGAGGACATCACGGACGGTCAGCCGCTGCCCACAGCACAGGTGACCGAAAGCCTGGGTGGATCGGACACCTCACCGCAGCTGTCCTGGTCCGGGGCACCTGAAGGCACCAAGTCCTATGTGGTGACCTGTTTTGACCCTGATGCTCCCACCCCGTCCGGGTACTGGCACTGGTGCGTGTCCAACATTCCCGCGGATGTGACCAGCTTGGACACCGGTGCCGCAGCACAGCCGCCTCAAGGGGCCACCACCCACCGGACCGACGGCGGTTCGGATGCCTTCGAGGGTGCGGCACCCCCGCCAGGTCATGGTGCCCACCGCTACATCTTCTGCGTGACCGCAGTGGACACGGACCACTTGGATGTGGAGGGCGCAAGCCCTGCGGTGGTGAACTTCAACCTGTTCTTCCACGGCATTGGACGCGCCATGTTGACCGGTACGCATGAGGAGACTGAGGACTGAGCAATCTCCTGGGTGCCGACCCCCAACGGTTGGTTCAAGACGTTTGCCTGGTGGCCAGCGATCTTGACGGGACGTTGATTGGGGAGGACTTCCGGTTCCGCCCCCGCTCCCTCCGTGCGCTCACCGCGTTGGAGGAGGCGGGGGTTCCGGTGGTTTTTGTCACGGGCCGGCCCTCCCGGTGGCTGCATCCGCTCAGTGAGCAGGTCAGTCCGTTGGTCAGCTCCGTGGGCACCGTGATCTGCGCCAACGGGGCCATGGTCTATGACCTGGCCGCAGACAAAGTTTTGGCAGCCAACACCTTTGACGGTCACATTGCCCTGCGGGTGGCCGGGCAACTGCGGGAGGCGATTCCCGGGGTCTACTTCAGTGCTGAAACCCTGCGCGGTGTGGTGGCAGAACCCGGGTGGATTCCCACGGATCGCACGGGTTCGGACAAAGTCACCGTGGGGCCTTTTGAATCCCTGCTGCGCCCGGATGATGCCGTGGTCAAGTTCCTGGCCAAGCGTGATGACCATGACCCCGCCCAGTTCGTTCAGCAGGTCAGAGAGCATGCGGCACCGCACATGTCCGTGACCCACTCGGTGCCCAGCTCACCCTTGGCTGAGATGTCCCGTTTGGGTTTGAGCAAGGCGGAGACGTTGAAGTCGGTCTGCGCGGAACTCGGTGTGGAGAGCCATCAAGTCATGGCCTTTGGTGACATGACCAATGACCTGGAGATGTTGACCTGGGCCGGTTATGGATTCGCGTTGGCCTCGGGTGCTCCCGCCGTCGTCGAAGCTGTGGAGCGGACGGCACCTGCCTTCGAGGAGGACGGTGTGGCTCAGGTGATTGAGCAGTTCTTGGCTCGGCGTGAGCAGCTGCGCCAAGCGCGGTGAAGAGCACCCGAACCCCGTTGAGCATGCGTCATCAAGAGGCTTAAGTTACGCATGGGTAACCCGGGGCATTAAGCTCACCCCATGACTGCTGAACCCGGATCCAGGCGATCGGTCACCAATACCCACAAGGTGCTGGCCCACCGCGGATTCGCGCCCAACGGCGCGGAGAACACCATGCCTGCTTTCCAAGCCGCCCACGATCTTGGGTGCGTGTGGATCGAGACCGACGTCAACACCACCTGTGACGGTGTGGTGCTGGCCTTCCACGACACCACGTTGGACCGTGTCACCCAAGGCGCTGGGCAGGTCAACGACGTCCGACACAAGGACCTGGCTGACCTCCGTGTGGCTGGGGAGAGCCCCGTGCCCACGCTGCGCGAGGTCCTGGAAGCACTGCCCACCATGCAGGTGAACATAGACGTCAAGGACGAGGCTTCCGTGACGGCGCTGGCAGATCTGTTGGTGGAGATGGATGCGGCAGGCCGGGTCCGCATTGCCTCCTTCTCGGATGCTCGTCGTGGTCGCACCCTGAAGGCGCTGAGCGATCGAGGGGTCCGGCCACTGAGCACATCAGCGGGAACAACGGGTTTTGTGGCGGCCATGGTGGTCTTCAACACCGTTCCGGCTGCCTGGCCTGTGGTGCACCGTGTGTTGGCGCGCTGGGTTCCGCCGTTCGACTCCATCCAGATGCCCATGTACCTGGGGTGGATACTGCCCAAGGTCAAGAAAATCCCCAAGATCGGGCGCCGGTTGGGGTGGACCCGCCTGGCCACGCAACGTTTTCTGGATGCCGCGCACCGTTATGGCAAGGACGTCCACGTGTGGACCGTCAACAGCCCCAAGGACATGCAGTCCCTGATGGAGATGGGGTACGACGGCCTGGTCACGGACCGGGCGGATGTGGCCCTGGCCGTGGTGGGTGGCCTGTGGCCGCCGGGATCCCACGGCCAGAAGGACCCCATGAGCGAATCTCCCTGCTGAGGCAGACCCCCAACCTCCACGGCGTGTGACAGGCTTGGAACCATGACGCAAAGCACAGTTGCCGCAGATCCTGAACAGTACGTCCGCACGGAGGTGCGCAACGGCACCGGGGTCATTACTCTGGATCGGCCCAAGGCCTTGAACGCCCTGACCGCCCAGATGTACCGGGACCTGCTGGAGACCCTGTGGGCCTGGTCGGATGATCCTCAGGTGGAGCAGGTGCTGATTCATGCCAGTGCCCCCCGGGCGTTCTGCGCAGGCGGCGACATCCGCCAGATCCGTCAAGCCGTGGTGGACGGCAACGTTGAGGCCGGCATGGCCGCCTTCACGGATGAATACACGCTCAACAACCTGATTGCCACCTACCCCAAGCCGTACATCGCCCTGATGGAGGGCTACACCATGGGCGGTGGCATGGGACTTTCGGTGCACGGCAGCCACCGTGTGGTCACGGAGAACACCGTGATGGCCATGCCGGAATGCGCCATCGGCTTCTTCCCGGACATCGGCGCCTCCTGGTTCCTGCCGCGCGTCAGCTTGCTCGGTAGGGGCCCCTCCCTGGCGGTGGGCCGGTGGATGGGCCTGGGAGGTCAGCGGATCACCGGTGCCGACGCCGTGGCCATCGGCCTGGCCGACCACCTGGTGCCTTCCGACCGCTTGGAAGCCTTCCGGGAGGCTGCCATCACCGACGGCGTGGAGGCTGCGGTGGCGCAGTTCGCGGCCACCAACGACGACGACGTCGCCCACGCCACGCTTCCCGAACGCTGGGACCAGATCGAAGCGGTCTACGGGGCAGACACCTTGGAAGAAGTCATGGCGGCAGCGGGGGAGGACCTGGCGGGGGCTTCGCCGTCGTCCCTGGTGCGGACCTGGGAACTATTGGATGTGGGAGCAGCCTCCGAATCGGTCACCGAGTGCCTGGAACGTGAGCTGGCGTTGGGCGCGGACACCATCACGGCCCCGGACTTCAACGAGGGGGTGCGGTGCACTCTGATCGACAAAGAAGACGACCCCGCTTGGCAGCCGGCCACCGCGGCTGAGGTGGATGTTGATCACATCCGTTCGGCGCTGAAGACATCACGTTCACTGCGAACCCGCCCCTGAGAGTCGACGTCCTCCGGCCCCTTCCGCCGAGAAGTGAGTTCCTCCGCTGCACCCTGCCGAGAAGCGAATTGTGCTGCCCATCAGAGTTGATGGGCAGCACAAAACACTTCTCGGCAGGGAGGGGGAGCCGATGACCGGCAGAAGTCGCTGTTCGGCTGGGGCCGGGCGTCGGATGGGGGCTGGACCAGCGGCGGAAGTCGCTGCTCAGTCGGGACAAACTGCGGAAGCTCAACCCATGGGGCCGGTTTGCTCCTTGGGAACCGGGGTGTAGTCCGGGGTGATGGGGTCGACTCCACCGGCCGTGCCGCGCCACAGCGCCAGACCGCGCATGCCGTGGAAGATGACCAACGTGGCAGCAGTCCCCAACGCGATGCCCGCAAACTGGATGCCGAACGCGTCCCAGGTGTAATCCGCAATGCCGATGATCATGGCAATGGCGGCGGTGGTCAGGTTGACCGGGTTGGAGAAGTCCACGCGGTTCTGCACCCAGATGCGGATGCCCAACATCCCGATCATGCCGTAGAGCACCGTGGCGGCACCGCCCAGCACACCGGCGGGCACGGAGGCCACGGCAGCACCGAACACGGGCATGAAGGACAGCAGCAGGGCCACCACGGCGGCCACCCAGTATGCGGCCGTGGAGTAGACCTTGGTGGCGGCCATGACGCCGATGTTCTCCGCGTATGTGGTGGTGCCCGATCCACCGCCGGAGCCGGCCAGCACGGTGGCAAGGCCATCGGCCATGATGGCGCGGCCCATGACGGGGTCCAGGTCATCGCCAGTCATCAGGGCCACGGACTTCACATGCCCGATGTTCTCCGCCACCAGCACCAGGATCACCGGCACGAACAATCCGATCAGGGACAGATGGAACTCGGGTGCGTGGAACTGCGGCAGCCCCACCAGACCGTCGGACTCCCAGGCTGCGCGGATGGGGGCAAAGTCCACCTCGCCGCGCACCACGGCCGTCAGGTAGCCGACCACCACACCCACCAGGATGGACAGTCGTCCCAGGATCCCGCGGAAGAGCACGGAGACCAGGATGATGGTGGCCAGGGTGATCAGGGCGGTGACCGGGGCCAGCATGAAGTTGTCCTTGGCCGCCGGTGCCAGGTTGAACCCGATCAGCGCCACGATGGTGCCCGTGACCAACGGCGGCATGAGCGCCTGCAGCCAGCCGGTTCCCACGAACTGCACCAGCAGGCCGATCAGGAACAAGGCGGCACCGGCCATCACGATCCCACCGAGCGCACCGCCGGGCCCGTACTGGCCCATGGCGGCAGCGATCGGGGCGATGAAGGCAAAGGACGAGCCCAGGTAGGACGGCACCCGCCCGGCCGTGATCACCAGGAACAGGATGGTGCCGATCCCGGAGAAGAACAGCGTGGTGGACGGCGGGAAGCCGGTGATCAGCGGCACCAGGAACGTGGCACCGAACATGGCCACCACGTGCTGGGCACCGATTCCGATGGTCCGGGGCCAGCTCAGCCGTTCATCCGGACGCACCACGGAACCCTGGGACACGTTGTGGCCGTCACCGTGCAAAGACCACCCCAGACCCAGGCGACGGGCCAGCGAGGACTGGCGCTGCGGCGTCGTAGGGGGTTGCTGATGCGGTGAACCGGGGGCGGGTGAGGCCGTGGAGGTGGGCATGGGGCTGCTCCTGGAGGACGAGGGTGAGCGGCCCGGCGGTGCGTTGGCGGACCAGAGACAGCGTAGTCCCAGCCGTGTGCGCGCACCGAACCCTCACGTCACTCGCTCATCAGGGCGTGATGGGCGAGTGACGTGAGGGTTCGGCAGGGATCAACGACGACGGTCGCGCAGCAACCATTGCGCCAGGGCGTCCATCGCGATGCCGATCAGCCCGATCACGATGATGACCACCAGCATCTCGTCGTAGGCCAGGCGGTCGCGGGCATTGAGGATTTCGTAACCCAGACCGGAGGACACGCCCAACATTTCGGCCGGGACGATCACCACCCACGCGATGCCCAGGGCAAGGCGCACGCCGGTCATCACGTACGGGCGGATGCTGGGCAGCACCACGGTGCGGACCTGCTCCCACGGGGTGGCCCCCAGGGTCCGGGCCACGCGCATGTGCAGAGGGTCAAGCGCTGCCACGCCGGCGGCGGTGTTCATGGTGATGGGCCACACCGCGGCGGCTGCCACCAGGAAGATCACCGGCGCGTGCCCCACGCCGAACAAAGCCACCGCAACGGGTGCCCAGGACAGCGGGGAGACCATGCGCAGGAACTGCACCGGGGGAGTGGAGGCCCACTTGAAGGGCTTGGAGAAACCGATCAGCAGACCCAGCGGGACGCCGATCACCACGGCAAGCGCCAGCCCGCACAACAGGCGCCACAGGGAGGTGGAGGCGTCCTGAAGGATCACCCCGCGTTCCCACAGGGACCCCAGTGCAGCAGGCAGCCGTTCCGGTTGGAAGGCGGCCAGCATGGAGTTGGCGCCACCAGCGGCGTGGGTGAAGATCCACCACACGGCCACGGTGACCAGCAGCCCGAACGCACCCCAGATCAGCCGCGGGGCCAACGGTTGGCGGCGGTGGCCCCGGCGGGAACCCGGGCGGTGCTGACGTGAGCCGCCGGCGGCATCCAGGTCCGTGGATGGTGAGTGCTCGGATTCGTGATGTGAACCCGAGCCGGCAGGTGTGATCCCTGTTCGGGATCCAGAATCTGCGGTGTTCATGCGGAGAACTCCTCCGAGCGTTGAGTGCTGGTCATGCCAAAGATCTCCATGCCACCCAGCCGATCAATGCTGTCCTTCACCAGGGAGTCATCCACCAGCTCCCGGTGGGCTTGGGCCGGGTCCAGGCCGGAGAGGAAGTCCGTGGGGGCATCCACCACGGTCTCCTTCATGGAGCGGACCAGAAGTTCGGTGGTGGATTCATACGGCCAGGGGCGGAAATCGATCCGCTCACCGTGCCAGTCCGGGTGGGCAATGGTGTCCGCGTGCTGCTCCTGGGAGCGGGTCAGGGCCTTCTGGATCACCTTGGGCGGCTGGGGCAGGTAGTTGGCGGCTAACAGGGCGGCAACCTCCGGCCGGTTCTCCCGGGACCAGGCCTGTGCCCGGACCAGCCCGTCCATGAACCCGGAGGCCACGGTGGGGCGGTTGCGCAGCAGTTCACCGCGCATCATGGTCACGCAGCACACGTGGTTCTCCCACACATCGCCCGTGAATCGGTGGATGTGCCCCACCTCCCGAGCTTCCGCCGCCGCATTGAACGGATCCGCCACGGTGTAGCCCCCGATCACCCCGTTGTTCAACGCAGGCAGCATGTCTGCCGGGGCCATGGGCAGCAGGGTCACTGTGTTGCGCTCGCGGGAGGGTGCCTCCCGCATGACCGGGGTCAGGCCACCGGCGCGCAACATCTTCTGGATCACCACGTTGTGCACGGACCACCACGCGGGGATCGCCACGGAACGCCCGGCCAAATCTTGGATGGAGGTGATCTCCGGGCCGGTGGTCAGGGCGGAACCGTTGGTGTGGTTCCAGGCCGTGATCCGCACATCCGCTTGCAATCCGTAGCGCATGTAGAGGGCCATGGGCATCAGCATGTGAATGGCCTCCACCTGCCCGGACACAAAGGCCTCTGACAGGGATGACCAGCTGCGGAACATGGTGGGTTTGGCCACCGTGACCCCGGCATCTGCGTAGTACCCGTTGCCGTGCCCCACCAGGAGCGGGGTGGCATCCGTGATGGGCAAATATCCGATGCGCACGGGGGCATCGGCATCGGTGGTGTCCCTGGCCGATTGCCGGTTGCCTGCATACACGGCTCCGGCGCCCCAGGCCAGGCCACCCAGACCGGCCGCGGTGGCTCCAGCGGTCAGCAACTGACGACGGTTCAGGGGTGCGCCACTGCGATTGTGTGGGACCCCGCTCAAATGACCCAACTCCCCGGAACGTCCCCGCCATTGCGGTAGTAGGCCACGATTTCCTCCACCGTGGTGCCGTCACGAGCTGGAACCCATTCCCGGCTGAAGCCTTGCGGCCCGCCAAAGAACCCGATCCGGTCGCCCAGGGCCACCGCCTCGGCAACATCGTGGGTCACCAGGAAGATGGTCAGATTCAGCTCACGGGCCACGTTGCGCAACCAGACCTGCAGGTCCTCGCGGGTGGCCGGATCCAGGGCGGAGAAGGGCTCGTCCAACAGCACGACGTCGGGGCGCACCGCCAGGGCCCGCCCCACTGCAACGCGCTGCGCCTGACCGCCGGAGAGCTCCGTGACCGGAACATCCGCCAGGCCCGCAAGGCCCAGAACGCCCAGGAGGTCCTCCACGGCGTCGTGATCGAACCGGTCCCGGTTGCGCTTGTACCGTCCGCCCAGGGCCACGTTCTCCCGCACGCTCAGCCACGGGAACAGCCCGGGGGACTGGAAAACGACGGCGACTCGGTCGTGGGCCGGTTGTGCTTCCACGGAGCCTGAGTCCAGGGACTCCAGGCCTGCGATGGCGCGCAGCAGCGTGGACTTGCCCGACCCCGACGGGCCCAACACGGCCAACAGCTCGCCGGCGCGCAAGGTCATGGAGACGTTGTCCAGCGCCGGGGTGGATGAGCCCGGGTAGGTCTTCGAGACCTCCGTGACCCGCAGGGCCGCGGAGGCAGTACCGCCTGAACGGGTGGGTTCCGTGTGGGTGCTCATGCGCCTGTTTCCTGGCTGGCCAGCTGAGCCAGGACGTGACGCAGATGAGATTCGGTGGGGGACTGGACGGGCAGGAACGCAGCCTCACGGGCGCGCCGTGCCGTGGCCGAGCGCAAGGCATAGCCCTTGCCGCCCACCACCTTGGACTCCAGGCGCGTTGCCTCACCGGTCAGGACGGCCGCGTCCAACCGCAGCTGGAGAACATCCTTGAACGGCAGGTCGCGCGGGGTCTCCACATAGGTCAACAGAGTGGAGCGCACACGTTGGTATTCGGCCATCACGGCGTCACGCTCGGGCCGGAAAACCTCTAAGACCCCGGTCAGGGCGGCATCCGCAGACTCCAGGGCAGCACCGGACAGGCCCACGCAGAAGGCGGCCTGCAGCAACAGGAACGGGCCACGCACAGTTGCCAGGAACGTGGGGACGTCATCAGTCAGCACAGCGTCATCAGCCACGGGAGAGTCCTGGAACTTCAGGATTCCCGATGCCGTGGAGTCCAGCGCCATCAGGTCCTGCAGCGGCCGAACGGAGATTCCCTCCGCAGCCGTGCGGGTGAGCACAATGACGGGCTGGGTAACGCCGTCGTCGTTGGTGCGCACAGCGGGGAGCACCACCCAACCTTCCGGGTAGAGGTTGGAGGCCCACGGGATCACGCCGTTGAGAACCCAACCATCACCTGCGCGGGTGAGGGTCACCGGGATCTCTCCGATCCCGGCGGAGGCCTTGAAGGCCGGGGCCATGGCCGTGGAGCCGGGCTGTGATCCGTCCACCATGCCCTGCGGCAGATCGTGGCCGGTGGCGTGAAGGTACTCGACGCTGGATCGGTGGGCCCACAGGGAGAACGCGGTGGCGGTGCATTCGGTGGCGAGATCGTGGACCACAGCCGCCTGCTGTGCCAAGGAACCGTCCAGGCCAAGGGTCAACAACCCCTCCTGGCCCAGGGAACGCAGGACGGCAAACGGGGATTCATCGTTGACGTCAACGGCCTTGGCATTGGCCGCGGCGGCAGTAATCACCTGCTCGCGCTGCGGGTAGTCCACCAAGGGTGCGACGGCGAAAAGGGAGTCGGTGCTCATGAAATCTCCTGACGTTCGGATCCACGTCAGACGCCCCGCTCAGTGATGAGGCGGGGCGTCCGATCATTGACGTGTGCTGTCCCGCAGAACGGGGCAGACGGTGGGCTTGCGGCTCAGGCGTCCAGCTTGTGCATCCGGTCAATCGGGGTGGAGACGGCCTCGCGGGCGCGCACCACGGCGTCCTCATCCGGGGCGTCGTAGAAGCACAGGCACTTGGCGGTGTCCTCACGCACGTAGGTGCGTAGGAACTGGACCTCGGGGACCTCCGCGTACTTGGGGGCGTTGGCCTTCTTGCGGGTCAGGTACTGGTCCATGGTGATCTCTGCGGGGATGTCCCACTCCACCAGGTACTCGGCCGACTTCTTGAGGTTCTTGATGTCCTCCAGCTCGGCACCCACCAGGCGGACCTCGTGCGGGCCGTCGACGTCGATCTCTCCCACAGCGTCCTTGACGGAGTTGAAGATGCCGTCTTGGGAGGTGGCCTCCAGGATCACGAAAACGCGCTCATGACCTGCGGTGACCTGGGATTCGATCAGCTCGGCACCGGTGGCGGACAGGGCCTGGGAAACGGTCTCCAGCAGCTCGGTCACAGCCGACTTCTCCGTGTTGGAGGGGGCGAATTCAACAAGGAACAGGGACATGGTGGTCCTCCTGAAAGTTGGTGGTCGGGATTCCAGCTGCCTTTCGTTGGTGGGCAGCGGACCGCTGATGTCTTCGGTCTGTTGAACGTAACAACGCACAGCCTTGGATCTTCCCGTTGCGTCACGTTTCTTCACACGAACTGATCTGTTTGGTTTCTGCTGACGGAGGTGCTTGCTGGTTCGTGATGGCAACCCTGGGTGGGAATTAGGCAATCCCCGTGTGTTCAAAATCGCACTTAGGCGTACCTCTGGACACTCTGTTCGCCCCGTACCCCAACTCCACCAACATGCAGCGGGCTCGTCTGGAGCTGCGGGACATGATGGAAGACAAATTCAACGACCTCCTTGGCCAAGGGGTTCCGGAGCCGGAGGCAGTCGGGCAGGTCATTGCCGAATCCGGCTCCCTGGATGAAGTGGCGCCGGCACTCGGCATCGATGCTGAACTCGGTGCGGTACCCAACACTCGTGCGCACAGCACGTTTCCCACCCTTCAGCCCGAACGCACCCGCCGTTACGCAGAGGCGGTCCGCGGCTCCGCCTTGATCAGGGCCGTCTCCACGGCCCTGTTCGTGCTCAGCCCGGTACCTCTCCTGGGGCTGATCGCGGTGTTCGACCGTTCCGGCGCGGACGGTCTGCCCAACGGGGCGCTTGCCGCTGGGGTGGTGACACTGCTGGTGATCGTGACCATGGGATTGCTGCTTCAGGTCCGGCGTGGCGCCATGCTGGAGGAGTTCTACGACATCGAATCCGGCGAGTTCACCCGCACGTCCCGTAGCGACGCCGTCGCTCACGAACTCTGGGACGACAATCGCGCAGGGGTGATCCGGGCTCGGATGATCTCGGTCGGCTTGTGGGTTTTGTCCCCGGTGCCCGTTTTGCTGTTCAGTCTGTTGGGCGAAGACAACGGCTCGCTGGTGTTGTTCGGGGTGATCCTCACCTTGTGCATGGTGGCCATTGGTCTGGTGATTGCGACGCTGACCAACTGGACGGAGGGCGTTGCAGAAACTTTGTTGGCGGATCCGGAAATCGACGACGACGACGAACCCAGCAACCCCGTCATCCGAGTGATCACGGCCGTGTACTGGCCCTTGGTGGTGGTCATCTTCCTGGCTTGGAGCTTCATCTGGGACGCCTGGGGAATCTCCTGGTTGATCTGGCCGTTCGCCGGCGTGCTCTACGGCGCTGTATGGGCTCTCGATGGGGCCATGACTTCCCATCGTGAGCGGGAATCCTCCCGCAGGTGACGTGATCCCGAGTTCCCCCGCCGAGTAGGCCTTTTGATCGCCCCTCAGCACTCAGGGGCGATCAAAAGGCCTGCTCGCCGGATACTGGCTCGGGGCGGTGAATCGATGCACGACGCGATGCGCAACGCTATGGCGTCGATGACGAGGTCTTGGTCTAGATCTGACAGGGCGTAGGTCTGGACCTTGTCCAAGTGCGTGAGAGCTTCTGTGATGAGTTCCCGGACTGTGCGACTCACAGTTGGATGGCTTCTGCGTCGATGCGTTCTTGCAGGTCATCACGGATGGAATCATCTATGGCCAGGTCCACGGTCACGCCCAGGAGGTCCGCGGCCGCCACCTCTGCCCGGGCCTGCTCCAGGAGGCCCATGGGGCGACTCGGGGTGACCAAGAGGTCAATGTCAGAGTCACCGGTTTCCGTGCCGGTGGCCAAGGACCCGAAGACGCGAACGTTGGTCAGTCCGTACTCCCGTAACAGAGCAAGGAGTTCCGCCCGGTGACTGCGTAGCAGCTTGGCTTTGAAAGACGTCCCGCGGAACCGAAGCAGGCGTGCGATCTCAGGTTGGCTTCGATTGCTGACGGCCGCGATTTGGCGTTGAGACATGCCAGACCTGTGGGCTGCGCGTACGGATTCGGTCAGCAGCTGGCGGCCGCTGCGGACTTGTTCATCAGCGGCTTCGACTGCCTCACGAAGAGAACCCTCATCCATGGCCTCATGATAGCAACTGCTATCACTACCTCTCCAGAAGCTGTTTAGTTAGCTACAAGCTCCCTTTCACCGCCGAGTAGGCCGTTCGATCGCTGCTCAGCGCTCAGGGGCGATCAAAAGGCCTACTCGGCGGGGCAGGGGGGAGGGGGGAAGTAAGGGTCAGGAAATGACCGAGTCCACCAAGGCCTTGGCTTCCTCCTGGACGCGCTTCAAATGATCTTCCCCAATGAACGACTCGGCATAGATCTTGTAGACGTCCTCAGTCCCAGAGGGCCGGGCGGCGAACCAGGCGTTGTCCGTGGTGACCTTCAACCCGCCGATGGCCTCACCGTTGCCCGGTGCCTCCGTGAGCTTGGCGGTGATGGGGTCCCCAGCCAGGGTTTCAGCCGTGACCTGCTCCGGGGAGAGCTTCTTCAATGCAGCCTTCTGCTCCCGGTTGGCCGGTGCGTCAATGCGCTGGTACACGGGGGCGCCAAACTTCTCAGTCAACTCGGCGTAACGCTGCGACGGCGTCTTGCCCGTGACCGCTGTGATCTCTGCAGCCAACAGGGCAAGGATGATGCCGTCCTTGTCCGTGGACCACACGGAGCCGTCACGGCGCAGGAAGGAAGCACCTGCGGACTCCTCGCCACCAAAACCGATCGAACCTTCCAGCAGACCGGGAACGAAGTACTTGAAGCCCACAGGGACCTCCACCAGCTTGCGTCCCAAGGACTCGGCAACCCGGTCGATGATGGACGAGGACACCAAGGTCTTGCCGATCCCGGCATCCTGGCTCCACCCGTCGCGGTGGGAGTAGAGGTAGTCGATGGCCACTGCAAGGTAGTGGTTGGGGTTCATCAACCCGGCATCAGGGGTCACAATGCCGTGGCGGTCGGTGTCGGCGTCGTTGCCGGTGGCGATGTCGTATTTGTCGCGGTTGCCGATCAAGGAGGCCATGGCGTTGGGGGAGGAGCAGTCCATGCGGATCTTTTCATCCCAGTCCAGCGTCATGAAGGCCCATTGGGGGTCGATCTCCGGGTTGACGATCTCCATGTTGAGCTCGTACCTGGAGGCGATTTCCTTCCAGTACTCCACGGAGGCAGATCCCATGGGGTCGGCACCGATGTGCAGGTTGGACTCGCGGATGGCATCCAGGTCAATGATCTCCGGCAACTCGGAGACGTAGGAGTCCAGGAAGTCGAACGTGCCGGTGGTTTCAGCTGCGCGGGCCTCCTCCAGGGAAACGCGCTTGACCTGGGTGTTGCCGGCCTCCAGCAGCTCATTGGCGCGGTCAGCGATCCACCCTGTGGCATCCGAATCAGCGGGGCCACCGTGGGTCGGGTTGTACTTGAAACCGCCGTCCGCCGGCGGGTTGTGGGATGGCGTGATCACGATGCCGTCCGCCAGGTCGGTATCCCGTCCCGCGTTGTACTTCAGGATCGCGTGGGACAGCGCCGGGGTGGGCGTGTAACCGTCGCGGGAATCCAGCAGCACGTCAACGCCGTGGGCCGCCAGGACCTGCAACGCCGTGTCCTGCGCGACGTCGGACAGTGCGTGCGTGTCCTTGCCCATGAACAACGGGCCGGTGGTGCCCTGGGACGCGCGGTACTCGACGATCGCCTGGGTGATCGCGGCGATGTGGGCGTCGTTGAAGGACGTCTTGAGAGACGACCCGCGGTGCCCCGAGGTTCCGAACGCCACACGCTGGTCCGGATTGCTCAGATCCGGTTCCCGTGAGGTGTAGGCCTCCAGGAGTTCGACGATGTCGACAAGGTCTTCGGGAAGGGCCACAGTGCCCGCGCGATTAGCCATGATCCAAGCGTAGGACCGCAGCGGGTGGGGAGTCACTGTCCCTCATGTGATTACGCCCCGTGTTGCATGGGGGACCGCTGCCGTGGTCAGGAGGTTTGGTTGCCGGTCTCCGCGGGTGCCTCTTGGTCCTTGATCAAGGACAACTCGAACTCGAGGGTGACTTTGTCACTGACCAGGACACCACCGGAATCCAGTGGAGTGTTCCATTGCACGCCCCAGTCCTTGCGGTCGATGCGGCGACTGCCCTCGAGGCCGGCTCTCGTTTGCCCGAAAGGGTCGGTGTCGATGCCCGTGAGTTCCAACGGGATGGTGATGGGCCGGGTGATGTCGCGAATCGTGAGATCCCCGGAGACGATGAACTGCCCTTCGTCCACCTCGTCGATCGCCGATGACGCGAAGGTGATGTAGGGATGGTCCTCCGCGTGGAAAAAGTCCTCCGACTTGAGGTGGGCGTCCCTGTTGGCATCCCGGGTGTCGATGCTCTCGACTCGCAATTTGACCTCGACGGTTGACCTGGTCAGGTCATGCGGGTCGATCTCCGCGAAGCCCTGAACGTCGTTGAACGCCCCTCGGACCTTCGTGACCATGGCGTGACGAGTTGAAAAGCCGATCCGGCTGTGTGCGGGATCGATGTTCCAATGCCCGGAGAATTGTGATTCGAGGTTCATTGAATTCCTTGTGCGGTAGATCCTGTCGGAATCCCGGAGACTTCAGGACGGTCACGTCGGCTGCCGGTTTCACACATCCTAAGTCAGGGGGTCACTCCCGAGCTCTGGAACGCCCAGTTGTCCCCCAAGGTGCGGTGGTGCGTTACGGAGTCCTCATCGCGATGACGAGTCGAGGCCAAGCTCCGACGTCGTGGGATATGACGGTTGGGCACCGGGCGCGGTTGCGGCGTGGGCTGCCACCGTCATGGCCACCTCTGTGGCCTCCACCAGGGGCATTCCGCCGGAGGTCGTCGCCAGCAGGGCACCCAGCACGGCATCTCCGCATCCGGTGGTGTCCACCGCATGCACTTCCACGCCGGGTACTTCCGTGACCGTGGGGGTGGCGTCGTCCGTGGCGCCACCGTTTCCCGCTGCCGATTCGACGACGACGGCGCCGCGCGCGCCCAGCGTCACCACCAGGGACGGCACTCCCGTGACCGCCCGCAGGGCGGAGCCACGGTCCTCCCACGACGCGCCCGCCGAGGTGTCAAAAGCCTCCAAGACCTGGAGGCGTTCGTGTTCGTTGACCACCAGGACATCGGTGGCCGCCAACAGGTCCGGCTCCGGAATCCGGAAGGGCGACGGGTTCAAGAAGACAGGAACACCGAGTGCGTGCGCCCGTTGGGCGGCGGCGATCACCGTGTCCCCGGGGATCTCAAAGGTCAGGCCAAGGGCTCCGGCGTCGGCCAGGGCGGAGGTGGGGATGTCCTCCGGACGCAGTTCACCGTTGGCACCCGGTGAGATCACAATGGTGTTCTCACCGTCCGCGGAAACCGTGATCACGGCGGTCCCCGTGGGAGTTTCCGGCAACTGCCGAATGTGGTCGGTGGCAACGCCGTCCTGGGTAAGGGATTCCAGCAGAAGGTGACCGTGGGCGTCGTCGCCAACGGCCCCCACCAGACGAACATCTGCACCCAGCCGTGCCGCTGCAACGGCCTGGTTGGCGGACTTTCCTCCGGGTGCAATGGCCAAGGGTCCGCCGGTCAGGGTTTCGCCGGGCCGGGGATGACGCTGCGTGCGGACCATCAGGTCCGCGTTCAAGGAACCCACCACGCACACGGAACCGGTGTGGATCTGCATGTCAGGCCTGCTTTC
Organism: Kocuria subflava; assembly: GCF_012163155.1. Lineage (GTDB taxonomy): Bacteria > Actinomycetota > Actinomycetes > Actinomycetales > Micrococcaceae > Kocuria > Kocuria subflava. Next base: position 21,531 of record NZ_JAAVUN010000007.1, on the reverse strand, counting down.
CGTGAGGTGTGGGTGCACCCAGGTTGCGGACCGCGTCCACCACCAGAGCCCAGAACCCGCCGTGGTCGAGCCCGGTGGCCACCGCCGTCGCGCAGTCCTCGGGGGCCGAGCCGCGCAGGTCCACGACGGTCTGTCCCGTGGTCAGTTCGCCGCGGAGCTCCACGTCCACCGGGGCCCGCCGAACTGAGACCAACTCGGGTGCGATCACGCGGGCCACAGCCACGGGATCGTGACACGGCGGGTTCGCGAAGGCTTGATTGTTCTTGTAGGCCTCCCGGTAACTGCGGATCAGCTCCACCGCGATCTGGCCCAGTCGGGTGCCCAAGGCTGCGAACTGAGCCTCAACCTCCGGGGTGGCCAACGCCTGATGGGTGGTGTCCAGGCCCACCATGGTCACCGGCCAGCCCGCGGTGAACACCGCCCGGGCAGCCTCCGGGTCCACGGCAATGTTGAACTCTGCCACCGGTGTCAGGTTGCCGGTGGTCACGCCGCCGCCCATCAACACCACCTCATGGACGCGCTCAACAATCTCCGGGTACTGCCGGATGGCCAGAGCCAGGTTGGTCAGCGGCCCGGTGGCGATGATGGTGACCTCCCCCGGGGCATGGGTCAGCACGGTCTGGGCGATGACCTCCACGGCGTGACGTTCATCCAGGGCATGTTGGGGGTCCGGCAGCTCCACCAGGCCCAGGCCGGTGTCTCCGTGCACGTGTCCGGCAGTCAACGGTTCGCGCACCAGGGGGCGTTGCGCACCGGCGGCCACAGGGATCCAGTCCTTCCCCAACTCATCGGCAAGGCTCAACGCGTTACGGGTGACCTTCTCCAAGGTCTGATTGCCGCCACACGTGGTCACTGCCAGGACATTGAGCTCCGGGCTGCCGTGGGCCAGCATCAGCGCCAGGGCATCGTCCACTCCGGGGTCACAGTCGATCAGAACTTTGTGGGTCATGGGCACCAAACTATCGGTTCAACCGGTGGATGATCATGGGTCAGCCCACCCACACTATGGGTTGCACTTATAAGTGCAACTACGTTACCGTGACGTTCACGGTGATGTTGCATCGCCGGTATGAATGGAGTGGATATGAGCACCGAGTTGCTTCCTGCCGCCCGGATTCAAGTGGATGACCAGACCATGCGTGAAGCGCAAGAGACCATTGCGCTGCCTGACGTCAAGGATGCCGTGCTGGTTCTGCGTTTCCCGGACGGAACCGAGCGTGAACTGCCGACCAAGCTGGAAACTCTCCTGGGGGACGCGGTTCGTGCGTTGATCCAGCAGGGTTCCGTCAGCATGGGGCAACTGCCTGAAGAGCTCACGAGCACTGTTGCGGCCGACCTCCTGAGCGTTTCCCGTCCCACATTGATGAAGTGGGTCCGCGACGGGGAGATCGACTCCTACAGAGTGGGTAGCCACACTCGATTTCGGCGTGAGGTTGTGTTGGCCAAGAAGGCTGAGATTGCTGCCCGGCAGCGTACTGCCTTCAATGAGCTGCGTGCCTTCGATGATGAGTTCGGCGAAGACTTCACTGACTGACAGTCTTGCCCGTTGGGTCACCGTGAGGATCAAACGGTGACCCAACGCGTCTTGGTGGATGCCAACACATTCTTCAGTCGAACCCTGACCGACTGGGTATTTCTCCTGCGCAACCACACCGGCGGTATGTACATGGCTTTCACCACTGAGGACGCCATCAGTGAAGCCATCTCCTCCTACCGGAACAAGCGACCCCTGGTTGCAGGCGCTGTAACTGCCAACCGGGTGAAGCTGATCCGTGAGAACGTGGATGAAATTCTTGAAGACTTCCCAGCGGGATTGAGCTTCACTGGCACGGATCAGGGTGACTATCACCTCCACGCTGCAGCTCACTCTGGGCGCGCTGACTTCATCCTGACATCCAATGACCCTGAAGACATCGCTACTGGCGACGAACCTTATGAAGTCATCCATCCGGATGCATTCTTCACGCTGGTGGCCAACTCTGCGCCATCTGCGTTCTTGGCTGTTGTCGACCGTCAGGCCCAATACTGGGGTCGGAAAGTCAACTCTCTGCCACTTGACGAGGCACTACGGCGTGCGGGATGTCCTGATTTTGCCCGGCGGGTGGGCCAGGCTGTGCAGGTCCTGGCCCACCGTCCGGGCTGAGCCCATGGCTCAGCCCACCTGCAGTTCGCCCATCTCGTCCCAGTCATCGCCCTCCATCTGACGGGAAATGATCTTGGGGGTGGCACGCAGGTACTGCGGGAAATCGCGCGTCATCTTCTCAAAGTGCGGGGAGTTGACGTGGTCGCCGGCGGCGTCGTCGTCAAAGGCCTCCACCAGGACGAATTCGTAGGGGTCCTCCAAGGAGCGGGACCAGTCGAACCACTTGTTGCCGGGCTCGGCGCGTGTGGCGTCCGTGAACTCGCGCACCAACTCAGGCCACTGGTCCACGTATTCGGGCTTCACGGGGAACTTCACAACAATGAAAATCACGGATTCACTCCTTGAGTCAGTGGCGGACCGGTGCCCGACCCTCTGTGCCGATCGTGACACACGGGGGTGGCGTGCAACCATGACGACGACGCCCCGCAGGTCACCTCTTCGCCACAGGCTGACGGACTGGTCCCAGGCTAGAGCGTCAACCGAGACCGCATCTGCTCAGCCAGCGCCAGCAGCCCGATGTCACCGCCGGGGCGGCCGATGAGCTGAACCCCCATGGGCACACGGGAATCGCTGAATTCGGAGCGCTCCCACGTGGTGGGCAGAACAACCGCCGGCAGCCCGATCACGTTGATCAGTGATGTGAAGGGCGTGTACTGACACTGCCGTTGGTAATCCTGCCCGGCGGAGGCCGGATCGGTGGGGTCATGGTCCTCCCACCACCAACCCAAGGGCCGTGGGGTCTGGGCCAACGCGGGGGTCAGGATGACGTCGTACGAATCCCAGGCGCGCAGCGTGGCCTTCTCGATCTCACGCAGGGTACGGATGGCCAACGCCAGTTCCGTGGCGGGACGGTTCAGCGCGGCACGACGGTAGTGCTTGGCCAAGCCCGTGAGTCGGTCCTCCTGCTCGGCGGTCAGCGGAGCCAGCCCCAGGGACGTGGTCCACAGGGCAAAGAACGCCTCCGGGTAGCGGGGGTCAAAGCGCAGATCCGCCTCCTCCACCTTGTGCCCTGCCTCGTGCAAGGCGTCAATGCCCGCAGTCAGGGCGGAATGAGCTTCAGGGGAGACCGTCGTGGGGAAAGCCGACTCAAAGGCCGATGCCGTGGACACACCCACGCGCAGTGGCCGTTGCCCCCACGGGAACCGACCGGCCGGTACCCGCAGAACGGCATTCAGCGCCGGTGAGGTGCCCTCAACCGCGGTGCGGAACTCCCCGGGAAGGGGATCGCGCACGTCGTCAAGGCCTGCATTGCGCCACGGATCCCGCATTCGCACGGCATGCGGTGCACCCACCGGCCGGTACAGCCAGTTCTCACCGGGCAGCACAGGGGCGTGTGCCGTCAGGCCGTCCAGCACCATGGCGGCTTCTGCCGGGGTCCGTGCGATCGGACCCTGCACCGTCAGCTGGGCATGGTCACTCATGGCATCGCCACACGGCACCGCACCGCGGGAAGGCTTCAATCCGACCAGCCCGCATGCGGCAGCGGGAATACGGATGGACCCGCCGCCGTCGGAACCCACCGCCACCGGCAACGCGCCTGCGGCAACAGCAGCGGCCTGACCACCCGAGGAGCCACCGGAACCGCATTCGAGGTCGTACGGGTTGCGGGACGGTGGACCCACCAGGTTCTCGGAGTAGCAGTTGAGTCCGAACTCCGGGACCTGAGTCTTGGCGAACATCAGGGCGCCGTGGGCGCGGTGGAGGGCGGCGGCGTCGTCGTCCGCCTCCGCAACCGGTGCAGAATCGGGGCCGTCAGGGGCCAGGACGCGCGAGCCCTGGGTGGTGGGCAGCCCCTTGACCTCTTGGAGGTCCTTCAACGCCATGGGCAGGGCATGCCAACGCCCGCGGTCCCAATCATCACGACCGTCTGCTTCCCGGGCCTGCTCGGCCAGGTCCTCCGCCGCAGCAACGTGCACAAAGGTACCCAGGGGAGGCCCCGCGTCGGGGTTTTCGACGGCGACCGCCCGCTGCCGCACCGCCTCCATGACCTCCACGGCAGAAACGTGACCGTGGCGCAGGGCGTCACGCAGGGCTACGGCATCGGTGAGATCAATGTGATTGTTCGTGTTTGACGATTGCATCTGAGAAGACCTCCAAGCCCTCACACAGAAGATCGTCCGTGATGGTCAGCGGCGGCAGAAGTCGGACGATGTTCCCGTACGTGCCGCAGGTCAGGATGATCAGACCCTGTTGGAGACATTCGGTGGCCACGGCCTTGGCCAGTTCCGGATGGGGTTGCTTCCCGCCGGGCTTCACGAATTCCAGGGCGATCATGGCCCCGCGCCCGCGGATTTCACCCACCACGTCCGTACTCTCCACCAGGGAGTCAAGGGATGCGTGGATGACGGCTTCAATGTGCTTGGCCCGGGACTTCAGATCCCAGTCCTCAATGGTGTCCAGGGCGCCGATGGCGGCAGCGCACGCCACTGGGTTGCCGCCGTAAGTGCCGCCCAGGCCACCGCCGTGCACGGCGTCCAGCAGCTCGGCCCGTCCCACCACGGCGGACAGCGGCATGCCACCGGCCACACCCTTGGCCATGGTCATCAAATCCGGCACCACACCGTCGTGATCCACGGCAAACCACTCGCCGGTGCGGGCCACGCCGGACTGGACCTCGTCCGCCACGAAAAGAGCGCCGTTGGATTGGCACCAATCCGCCAGAGTCGGCAGGAAACCGTCCGCCGGGACAATGAACCCGCCCTCACCCAGGATCGGTTCAATCACCACGGCCGCCACGTTCTCAGCCCCCACCTGCTTGTCCACCATCTCCAGAGCGCGCTGGGCGGCCTCAGTGCCGTCCATGCCCTGCGGGTCGCGGAACGGATAGGAGACGGGAACCCGGTAGATCTCCGGGGCGAACGGGCCAAAGCCGTTCTTGTACGGCATGTTTTTGGCCGTCATGGCCATGGTCACGTTGGTGCGCCCGTGATAGGCGTGGTCAAACACCACAATGGCGTCCCGGCCCGTTGCCACACGCGCGATCTTGACCGCGTTCTCCACGGCTTCAGCCCCCGAGTTGAACAGCGCCACCTTCTTGGCGTGGTCCCCGGGTGTGATCTCAGCAAGGCGCTCGGCCAGCTCCACATAACCCTCATAGGGGGTCACCATGAAGCACGTGTGGGTGAAGCGCTCCACGGCCTGCTGGACGTTTTCCACCACCTTGGGTGCGGAGCCTCCCACGGTGGTCACCGCAATTCCGGAACCGAAGTCGATCAGGGAGTTGCCGTCCACATCCACGACGACGCCGCCGTCCACATCCGCTGCGTACACCGGAACGGAGGAGACCACTCCGGCTGCGATGACTGATGACCGGCGCCCAGCCAACTTCTGGGATTTGGGCCCCGGGAAGTCGGTGACGATCTCACGCTTCTGCGGGAGCCGGTACTGGATCTCAGTCATTGGGGGTCCTTCCTGGGATGAAGCTGCGATGTTGTGATCATGGTCTCACGGGTGGAACCGGGTGGATCCACTCGCGTTTGACAGGGAAATGGCCAAATTCCGTGAGCGGAATCGGTCATTTCCCTGACAAACGGGTGCGGCTGTCAGCCCCAGTGGTTCTCCACGCCGATGTACTGCACGATGCTGTATTCCTCGATGCCTTCGGAGCCACCCTCCCGGCCGATGCCGGACTGCTTGACGCCGCCGAACGGTGCTGCCGCATTGGAGATCACGCCCAGGTTCAGACCCAGCAAACCGAATTCGATCCGGTCCGCCACCCGGTAGGCACGCTTGTAGTCCTCCGTGAACACGTAGGAGGCCAGGCCGTGCTCGGTGGTGTTGGCGATCCGCACGGCGTCGTCCTCGTCCGTGAAGGTGATCACCGGTGCCACGGGGCCAAAGATCTCCTCGCAGGAAACCCGGGCATCTTCCGGGACATCAGCCAGCACGGTGGGGGCGTAGAAGTAACCCTTCTCACCCACCCGATGGCCACCGGTGACCACGCGGGCGCCCTTGGCCACGGCGTCGTCCACAAAGGCCGTCACGGATTCCAAGGCGTTGGCGTCCACCAGGGGACCCACTGTGGAGTCCTCCAGGGTGCCATCCCCCACTGCCAGCTCGGACAGCTTCTGCGCCAACCGTGAGGTGAACTCCTCCGCCACGGATTCCTCCACCAGGATCCGGTTGGCTGCGGTGCAGGCCTCACCCATGTTGCGCATCTTGGCGGCCACGGCGCCGGCCACGGCCTTGTCCAGGTCCGCATCCTGGAACACCAGCAGCGGCCCGTTGCCACCCAGCTCCATGGAGGTGCGCAGCACGCTGTCCGCAGCGTCCTTCATCAGTTGTTTGCCCACCGGGGTGGAGCCCGTGAAGGAGATCTTGCGCAGGCGCGGATCGGACATGATCGGCTTGGAGACCGCTGATGCGGACGTGGATGCCACTACGTTGAGCACCCCGTCCGGCAGACCCGCATCCAGCATGATCTGCGCAAAGTACTGGGAGGTCAGCGGGGTCAACTTGGCGGATTTGAGCACCATGGTGCAACCGGCCGCCACAGCAGGGGCCACCTTGCGGGTGGCCATGGCCAGCGGGAAGTTCCACGGCGTGATCAGATAGCACGGCCCCACAGGCTTGTGCCGGACCACCATCTGCAGATTGCCCTCCGGGGTGGAGGCATTGCGCCCGTAATGCCGCACGGCCTCCTCGGAGAACCACCGCAGGAACTCGCCGCCGTAGGTGACCTCGCCGTTGGCCTCGGCCAGGGGCTTGCCCATCTCCAGCGTCATCAGCAGCGCCAGATCATCCCGGCGTTCCTGGACCAGGTCGAAGGCCCTGCGCAGGATTTCCGCGCGCTCGCGCGGGGCCGTACGGGCCCAGTCGGCCTGCGCCTGCGCGGCAGCGTCCATGGCAGCCTGAGCGTCCTCCGGGGTGGCGGAGGCCAGGGTTGCCAGCACCTCGCCGGTGGCGGGATTTTCGACGTCGAACGACCCACCGTCCGATGCCTCCCTCCACTGGCCGTTGATCAGCAAACCCTTGGGCGTGCGATCCAGGACCTCCTGAATGCGCTCGGCGGTCACGGACGACTTGCCGGTTGCCAGAACAGCGTGTTCAGCCATGTGGGGCTCCTTTGCATGGCTGTCTCCATCGGCAGCCTGGGGGATGGGCGGGCACGGTGATGCCCGGCACGTTCAGCTCATAGTAGGCATCCCGGCCCGCCTCGGCACCAGGCCTCACGGTCCGAGGAGTTGGCCTTCAGTGCACGGCGCGGGAGTACTCCGTGCCGCTGGGCCGCGACTTGTTCCGCTGACCTCCGTCCAGCAGTGAGTTGGGCCGCCCATGAGCGCTCATGGGCGGCACAAGTCGCCGCTCGGCGTGGGTGGGGTGCGGGTCAGCGCTGTTTGGCGGCAACCAACCGTTCTTCCGCATCCGGGCCGGGGCCGATGCCGCGCGGGATGCGGAACAGGAAGACGGCTCCCAACACCCACCACAGGGCGAACACGATGTATGGCGGCAGGGTCAAGGAGGTCGGCATCCCGGGGATGTAGAGGGACAGCAACGCGGCAGTCAAAACGATGGACAGTGCACCGATCACCAACCCCCCGGGTCCACGTCCACCGATCCGGAACGGACGCGGCATCTCAGGTTCGCGGCGGCGCAGAATCACGAACACGATGGAGACCATCAGGTAGGCGATCACAATCGACGGTGACCCGGAATCCACCAGCCAGCCCAGCATTTGCGCGCCGAAGAACGGGGCCACCGCAGAGATCACGCCCACGAACAACAAAGCGTTCACCGGGGTTCCGAATCGGGGGTGGATGCGGGCGAACCACGTGGGGATCATGCGGGAGGCACCGAGTGCCCACAGAAGTCGGCTGGCACCCATGAGCAAGGAGTTCCAGGAGGTCAGGATTCCGGCCAGACCACCTGCCAGCAGCAGGTTGGCGAAAACCTGGGAGTGGAACACTGCACCGATGGCATCAGCCACGGCAATGTCTGCCACGACCAGTTGGTCCGCCGGAAGAGAGGCCGAGGTGGCCAGCACAACAATCACGTACCAGGCAGCTGCCATCATCACCGAGATCACGATCGTCCCGCCCAGCTTCTTGGCAGGAATGTTCATTTCCTCGGAGACCTGCGGGATCACGTCAAAGCCCACGAACAGGAACGGCACCACCACCAGCACCAGGAAAAATCCGCCGAGCCCTCCCGTGAATGCGGGTTCCATGTTGGAAGCTGAACCACCGGTGAAGGCCCCCACCACCATCATGGCCCCGATGATCAGCAGGAACAGCACCACAAAGGTCTGCACCACGGAGGCTTGTTTGACGCCCAGGATGTTGATGCCCGTGATGATCACCGCACACGCGGTGCCCACCAGGGCCCAGACCAGATAGACGTCTGAACCTGCCACGGACCACAGCTTCACCTGGTCCAGGGCCCCGGGCAGGATGTAGCCCACGGTGCGCGGGACGGCCACGGCCTCGAAGGCCACGATGGTGATGTAGCCGACCGTGATGGCCCAGGAACCCACAAAGGCCCACCGGGCACCCATGCCACGCATCAGGTAGTTGTGCTCACCACCGGCTGCCGGCATGGAGGCCACCAGCTCCCCATAGACCAGGCCCACCACGGCCATGATCCCGCCACCGGCCAGCATGGCCAGAACGGCACCCCACGTTCCGGCGTCGTTGATCCAACCCCCGGTGAGGATCACCCAGCCAAAGCCGATCATGGCTCCAAAGCCCAGGACAATGGCGTCCAGTCCGCCCAGGACCTTTTTGAAACCGCGGTCGTGCTCGGCGGGGTCGTGGCCGGCGGGGGATGTGGGCTGCGGGCCCGCGGTGCTGCCGCTCGAGGTGCTCACCGTGCCTCCTGATGTGTGATTGACCGGTCATGAAAACGTCCGGCGCCAACTACAGTGTGTGAGCCGGAAGCTTAGGGACGATCTGTGTCAGCAAGGTGACGAACCACCGCGGGCCCCGGTTGTGACGAACGGAGACTTGATTGAGCCCCACTGTGAACACGCAGACCACGGCCGCCTCGGCCGGCTCCGCGGACAGCCACGAGTACATCCGGGTCAAGGGAGCTCGGGAGAACAACCTCAAAGGTATTGACGTCGCCATCCCCAAGCGCCGCCTGACCGTGTTCACCGGAGTTTCTGGCTCAGGCAAGAGCTCCCTGGTGTTCGGCACCATTGCCGCGGAGTCCCAGCGGTTGATCAACGAGACCTACAGCAGCTTTGTCCAAGGCTTCATGCCCACCCTGGCCCGCCCGGACGTGGACCTCCTGGAGGGGCTGACGACGGCGATCATTGTGGATCAGGAGCGTATGGGCGCCAACGTCCGCTCCACCGTGGGCACCGTGACGGATGCCAATGCCATGTTGCGCATCCTCTTCTCCCGGCTGGGCACCCCGCACATCGGCTCCGCCAAGGCCTTTTCCTTCAACGTGGCCACCGTCAGCGGCAAGGGTGCCGTGACCGTGACCAAGGGCGGAAAAGAGGTCAAGGAGCGCCGGGAGTTCAGCATCACGGGTGGCATGTGCCCCACCTGTGAGGGCCTGGGGCGAGTCTCCGACTTCGACTTCACCGCAATTTACGACGCCCAAAAATCGTTGAACGACGGCGGCCTGATTGTCCCCGGCTATTCGATGGACGGCTGGTACGGGCGGATCTACGGTGGCTCCGGCTACTTCGACATGGGCAAGCCCATTGGGCAGTTCACCGACCAGGAGTTCCACGACCTGCTCTACCGGGAACCCACCAAGATCAAGGTGGAAGGCATCAACCTGACCTATGAGGGCGTGATCCCGCGGATCCAGAAGTCCATGCTCTCCAAGGAGCGGGAGTCCCTGCAGTCCCACATCCGCGCGTTCGTGGACCGGGCCATCACGTTCACGGCCTGCCCGGACTGCCAGGGCACCCGCCTGAACCAGGCCGCGCGTTCCTCCACCATCAACGGCATCTCCATTGCGGATGCCTGTGCCATGCAGATCAGTGACCTGGCTGAATGGGTCCGCGGCATCCGGGACACCTCCGTGGCTCCGCTGCTGACCTCCTTGACCGAGCTGTTGGATTCATTCGTGCAGATCGGGTTGGGGTACTTGGCGTTGGAACGGTCGTCGTCGTCGTTGTCCGGGGGTGAGGCGCAGCGGACCAAGATGATTCGGCATCTGGGCTCCCCCTTGACGGATGTGACCTACGTGTTCGACGAGCCCACCGTGGGGCTGCACCCGCATGACATCCAGCGGATGAACGAGTTGCTGCTGCAGCTGCGGGACAAGGGCAACACGGTGCTGGTGGTGGAGCACAAACCGGAGACCATCCTGATTGCCGATCACGTGGTGGACCTGGGGCCGCGGGCCGGAACCGCCGGTGGTGAGCTGATGTATGAAGGCTCCGTGGAGGGGCTGCGCTCCAGCGACACCCTGACCGGGCGGCACCTGGGGGACCGGGTGCAGTTGAAGGAATCGGTGCGCACTTCCACGGGGGCGGTTGAGATCCGGGGCGCTGACCGGCACAACCTGCGCGGCGTGGACGTGGACGTTCCCCTGGGTGTGCTCACCGTGGTCACCGGTGTTGCAGGATCCGGCAAGAGTTCGCTGATCCACGGATTCTTGAACGACGCCGCGGGTGACACCCAGGTGATCGCCATTGACCAGACCGCCATCAAGGGATCCCGGCGGTCCAACCCGGCCACGTACACGGGTCTGCTGGAGCCCATCCGCAAGGCCTTCGCCAAAGCCAACGGGGTCAAGCCCGCCCTGTTCAGCGCCAACTCTGAAGGGGCATGTCCCACCTGCAAGGGCGCCGGGGTGATCTACACGGACCTGGCCATGATGGCCGGTGTGGCCACCGAATGTGAGGACTGCGAAGGCAAGAGATTCCAGCCGGCCGTGTTGGAGTACACGCTGGGGACCAAGAACGTCAGTGAGGTCCTGGGCATGTCCGTGGCACAGGCCCGGGAGTTCTTCTCAGGTTCCGTGGAGGGATCGGAGGAGGCCCGGATTCCCGCAGCCCACAAGATCCTGGTGCGCCTGGATGACGTGGGACTGGGCTACATCACCCTGGGCCAGCCACTGACCACACTCTCCGGTGGCGAGCGCCAACGGTTGAAACTGGCCACCAACATGGCGGAATCCGGCGGCATCTACGTGCTGGACGAGCCCACCACCGGCCTGCACCTGGCGGATGTCCAGCAGTTGTTGGCGCTGTTGGACAAGTTGGTGGACTTGGGCAAATCGGTGATCGTGATCGAACACCACCAGGCGGTCATGGCACATGCGGACTGGATCATCGACTTGGGCCCGGGGGCCGGTAGCGACGGCGGACGGGTGGTATTCCAGGGCACCCCGGCTCAGCTGGTGGACTCCGCTGAAACCCTCACCGGTCAACACTTGGCGGAATACGTCAACGCCTGACGGGTTTAGTTCCTGACCCCACGGTGGGGGTGCTGGTGGGGGTCAGGTGAGTGGGGCGTCGTCGTTGTGCTCTGCGGAGTCTGCGGGGTCGGTCGATCCGGGAACGGTGGAGTCGGAGTGTTCCTGGGTGTGCTGTAAGGCGTCCAGGAACAGGTGGGTGACGTGCTGATCCGTGAGTTCGTAGCGGTGCTGCCGACCGTGACGGACTGCGCAGACCAAGTGCGCCTGCCGCAGGACCTTCAAGTGTTGGGAGACCAACGGTTGGGCCACGCCCAGGTGCTCCACCAGCTCAGCCACAAAACACGGGGAGACCGTCAGCCGGTGGACGATTGCCGAGCGCGCCGGATTGGCCAGGGCGGAGAAGATCAACGACACCTGGGTGTACGGGCTCAGGTGCGCGTTGTTCTCGATCATGGTCGGCTCCTCACGGGGACTGGTCACCAGACTAAGCGCCAACGTGCGGTGTTCGTGGTCACTGCGGGTGCGCTGCCGTGCGTACCCTGGGGGTCAACACAACAGACCGCCTGAACTCTAGTGGCCCAAACCGCCCGCGCAGCCATGGTGCGGGCACCGGCCGTGTATGAACAGTTCCTACCCATGAGCATCAACGAGGAGAGACCGTGGACAACGTCAACAACCTGCCCAACACCTCCGTGGAGGACATCCCCGCCGACGCCAAGATCCTGGACGTGCGGGAGGATTTTGAATGGGAAGCCGGCCACATTGACGGGGCCCAGCACATTCCCCTGGGCCAGCTCTCCGAGCGCTACGGGGAGGTGCCCGTGGATGAGGACGTCTACGTGATCTGCCGCTCCGGTGGACGGTCCCTGCAGGCCACAGCCTTCCTGGCCAACACCGGATTCGACCCCATCAACGTTCTGGGCGGCATGGGTGCATGGGCTGATGCTGACAAGCCCATGGTCTCGGAGACCGACGCCGAACCCACCGTGAAGTGACGGCCCACCACCCATGACGATCGCCTACCTGGGTCCCTCCGGGACCTTCACCCAGGCCGCTCTGCTGCAGATCGATCCCCACGGAACGGACCACCTTCCTGTCAGCTCTGTCCCGGCGGCGTTGGCGGCCCTGCGTGAGGGTCGTGCTAAATCCGCCGTGGTGCCCATTGAGAATTCCGTGGAGGGGGGAGTCTCCGCCACGCTGGATGCCGTGGCTGCAGGTCCGGAAGTGCGGATCCTGGCGGAAATGCTGGTACCCATCCGCTTCAACCTGGTGGCCCGTGAACCCAAGCCGCTGGGGGAGGTTCGCGCGGTCTCGACCCATTCCCACGCTTGGGCGCAGGTGCGTCAGTGGACCGAGGAAAACATTCCGCAAGCGGAATACATTCCAGCGTCCTCCACCGCGGCAGGTGCCTTGGCGTTGAGTGGTTCCGGGACAGTTGGGCATGACGCCGCCATCTGTGCACCCACCATCAGCGCGGCTCACCCCGAACTGGCGGTACTGGCCGAGAACATCGGGGACAACCCGCAGGCCGTGACCCGCTTTGTGCATCTGGGTTCCGCGGATGCCCCGTTGCCGGAACGCACCGGGGCGGACCGCACCACGCTGGTGATTCCTTTGTGGGCGGACCGTGCCGGTGCGCTGATGGAAATCCTGGAGCAGTTCTCCACGCGCGGAGTCAACCTTAGCCGCATTGAATCTCGTCCCACGGGCAACTACTTGGGGGACTACTTCTTCAGCGTGGACATCGACGGCCACATCCAGGACGAACGCGTGGCTGAGGCCCTGGTGGGACTGCGCCGGATCTGTCCCACCACCCGGTTCTTGGGCTCTTACGCCCGGGCGGACCGCAAGGCCGCCGTCGTTGCAGGGCATCACACGGACGGGGCCTTCACTCAGGCCCGCGAGTGGGTCTCCGCCCTGCGCACCCAGTAATCAGTAATCAGTAATCAGTAACCCCGCCCAGACCTCCGTCATGGCCCAGAATCTTGGGATTTTTGGGGCATGACGGAGGTCTCGGCGGGGCGCACATGACACCACAAGGAAGTGACGTCACCCATGGTTGAACAACTCGAAGGCTGGGAGCAGACCCTCACAGCCGGACCCCTCCTGGCCATTGCGGCCGCGGCCATCGCCGTGCTGCTGGTGCTGATCATCAAGTTCAAGGTCCACGCCTTTCTGGCGCTGATTGTGATCAGCGGTCTGACCGCAGTGGCCACCGGCATCCCCATGAATGCCGTGGTCCCCGTTCTGACCAGCGGATTCGGCAACACCCTGGCCAGCGTGGCGCTTCTGGTCGGCCTGGGTGCCATGCTGGGGCGCCTGCTGGAAACCTCCGGTGGCGCTCAAGTCCTGGCGGACAAGCTGATCGGCGTGTTCGGGGAAAAGCGCGCGCCACTGGCCTTGGGCGTCGCCTCCCTGCTCTTCGGGTTCCCCATTTTCTTCGACGCCGGCCTGGTGGTCATGCTGCCGGTGGTCTTCTCTGTGGCGCGCAGATTGGGCGGCTCCGTGCTGCTTTACGCGCTGCCGGCCGTGGGCGCGTTCTCCGCCATGCACATCTTCCTGCCACCACACCCGGGCCCGGTGGCAGCGTCGGCGTTCTTTGAAGCCAACGTGGGTGTGGTCCTCCTGCTGGGCCTGGTGGTGGCCATCCCCGCCTGGTACCTGAGCTCCTACCTGTTCGGCCTCTACATGGGCAAGCGCATCAACCTGCCCGTGCCCGCCATCCTGGGCAAGGCTGAGGACGTTCAGAACCCGCCCAAGACCACCACCGTGGTGCTCATCCTGCTGTTGCCGCTGGTGCTGATCTTCCTGAACACCGGGCTGTCCACGCTGCTGAACTCGGGCACCCTGCCGGAATCCGTGGGGGATGACCTCTGGTACCAGTCCCTGGTGGCCATCGGCCAGACCCCGGTTGCGCTGACCATCACCTTGATCGTGGCCGCACTGTTGATCGGCACGGCGCGTGGGGTCAGCGGCTCAGCCATTGAGAAGACCTTTGAATCCGCACTCGGCCCCGTCTGCTCGGTCATCCTGATCACCGGTGCCGGCGGCATGTTCGGTGGCGTGCTGCGGGCCTCTGGCATCGGTGACGCGCTGGCGGACGTCCTCTCCGACCTCGGCGTTCCGGTGATCGTGGCCGGCTTCCTGATCTCCTTGATCCTGCGTGTGGCACAGGGCTCGGCAACCGTTGCATTGACGACGGCGGCCGGTCTGGTGGCTCCTGCCATCCTCGCCGGTGGTTACAACGAGGTCCAGGTGGCTGCACTGGTGTTGGCTGTGGCCGCAGGTTCGGTTGCCCTGTCTCACGTCAACGACTCCGGCTTCTGGCTGGTGGGCCGCCTGCTGGAGATGGACGTCAAGACCACGTTCAAGACCTGGACCGTGCTGGAGACCATCATCGGTGTGGTGGGCTTTGCCCTCTCGGCCGTGATCTTTGCGCTGGCCGGAGCCTTCTGAGGCTGCCGTGAGACCGGCTTCTTGAACCAAGGCCGGTGGTTGGGTTCCGTGACCTCCTTCGCTGGACGGTCTGCGGAACCCCACCACCGGCCTTGGGCGTGTGGAGGGCTGGTGTCAGCCGATGACGTCGTGGACGTCGTCGCCCTGGGACGGCGGGACCCGTAGGGACAGCGCCTCCGGCATGATCTCTGCTTCGAAAGAGGTGATGCGGCCCAAACCGTCGCCATCGATCTGGGACTCCGTGGGCTTGTGGAACTCAGCGCGGACCTTCTTGCACATGAAATGGTCCATGGACGGAAGATCATGCCGGTGCTTGAAAATGATCTTGCTGGTCAATGTCACCCAACCCAGGGGTCCACGCGGGGCAATGACCACCACATCCATGCGCCCGTCATTGAGCTTGGCACCGGGCACCAACACCAGTCCGCCGGTCAGTACGCCGCAGTTGGCAGCCATGATGGAGCGCAGGCGTTTGGTTTGCCACGGGCCGTCGTCGATGCTGAATCGCGTCCACACGGGGTCCACGGCAAGACGGCGCATACCGGCCTCCGTGTAGGCCATCCACCCGATCTGGCGCTTGAGTTCGTCGCGGGTGTTGGACATGATCTCGGCATCGAATCCGGCGCCGCCCATCACGCACAGGGAATGTTTGAACTTCTCGCCGCGCATGTTCTCCGTGGCAAAGGAAACCATGTCGATCTGGCGCTGGTCACCGAACAAGGCAATGTCCACCGAGTGGTGAACGTCATCCAGCTGCGCACCGAGGTTGCGGGCCAACAGGTTGCCGGTGCCCAGCGGAATCACGCCCAGCGGGGTGCCGGAATTGGCCATCACCTCGGCCACGGTGCGCACCGTTCCGTCACCGCCGGCCGCCAGCACCACGTCAACGTTGTCCGCCAAGGCGGCCTGCGCCATGGACGTACCTGGGTCATCCACAGTGGTCTCGTAGAACACGGGATCCGCCCATCCGGCCTTGCGGCAGGACACAACAATGGTGTCCCGGGCGGAATCGGCGTCGTACTTGGACGGGTTGATGACCACTGCCACGCGCTGGGGGGAGGGCTGTGAAGCCACGGGGTACTCCTTGCAACGGTGCCACGGCACCACATAATGAGCCTGCTGATTACTTGGCACCCACGCTACAGGCACGGTGTGGGCACAACGACCACGGAGAGTGTCCGGTCGGGCCCATGATGCCTTGAACCTGCAATACTCCGATACCCTGGCATGGTGATCGACATCAATCTTCTTCGTGAGCACCCTGACCAGTTCCGCGCCTCACAGACCGCCCGAGGCCTCTCCCCGGAGAGCGTGGACCAAGTTCTGGAAGCTGATTCCGCCAGGCGTTCCGCCATCACGGAGTACGAGAACCTCCGTGCCGAACAGAAGGTGTTCGGCAAGACGGTCGCCCAGGCTCAGGGCGAGGAGAAGCAGGCGCTGCTGGCCGAGGTCAAGGATCTGGCCGCCCGCGTCAAGGATGCTGACACCCGCGCCAGTGCTGCTCAGGAGGGCATTGACGACCTCCTGAAGGCCATGCCCAACCTGATCATCGACGGCGTGCCCACCGGTGGCGAGGACGACTTCACTGTGCTCAAGCACGTGGGCACCCCACGCGACTTCCAGGCCGAGGGCTTTGAACCTCGCGACCACCTGGCCATTGGTGAGCTGGTGGACGGCATTGACATGGAGCGCGGCGCCAAGGTGGGCGGCTCCCGGTTCTACTTCCTCAAGCGAGACATCGCCCGACTGGAAACCGCACTGCTGCGCATGGGCCAGGACCTGGCGGTGGACAACAACTTCATCAGCCTGACCACCCCCACCCTGGTGCGCCCGGAGATTATGGCGGGCACGGGATTCGACGTCGAACACGATGCTGAGATCTACCGGCTGGAGAAGGACGACCTCTACCTGGTGGGCACCTCTGAGGTGGCCATTGCCGGCTACCACGCGGACGAAATCCTGAACCTCTCCGACGGTCCGCTGCGCTACGCCGGATGGTCCTCCTGCTACCGCCGTGAAGCAGGCTCGGCGGGCAAGGACACCCGCGGCATCATCCGCGTGCACCAGTTCAACAAGCTGGAAATGTTTGTGTACTGCCCGGTGGAAGAGGCTGAGGCGGAGCACGCCCGCCTGCTGGAGTGGGAGGAGCAGATGCTCCAGGCCTGCGGTCTGGCCTACCGCGTGATCGACACCGCCGCCGGTGACCTGGGCACCTCCGCAGCCCGCAAGTTCGACTGTGAGGCCTGGATCCCCACCCAGGGCCGCTACCGCGAGCTGACCTCCACCTCCAACTGCACCACCTACCAGGCCCGCCGCCTCAACATCCGTGAGCGTCAGGCAGACACCACGGTGGACGGCAAGGTCAAGAAGGGTGGCACCCGCGCGGTGGCAACACTGAACGGCACGCTGGCCACCACGCGCTGGTTGGTGGCCATCCTGGAAACCCACCAGCAGGCCGATGGATCCGTGATCATCCCGGAGGCACTGCGCCCTTACATGCGCAATCAGGAGCGCATTGAGGTGGTCAACGCCGCCTGAGGTGGTTTGACTGGTCGAAATCCCCGTTCGTCGCGTTGGGTGGTCAATTTCCTGGCCCATCAGCGCTGATGAGCGGGGATTTTGACCACTCACAGGCAGGCTTGAGGATTTTGACCACTCAACGCCGGGAGCTGGCCACGCGCTGCTTCATTGCCTCCCTCACCAGGTTCACAATGCGTGGCTCACCACCGGGGTACGGCGGAACCAGGTCCGCGGCAGTCACACGGATCTCAATCCAGCCGGCAGCTTCCGTGATGCGTTGACGCTTGATGTCTCTGGTGCGCTGGCCCTGTTGGTCATGGTGAGGCCCTTCCACCCGAATCGCGATCTTCCACTGCTCATGGGCCAGGCCCGGGTTGGCGGATCCCATTCCGGGTACCCGGATTTCCCGGTCCGTGACAAACCCGGCCAACCCCGCGTGTTCCAAGGCCAGCCGAGCGTGGGTCTCCAAGGCGGAGTCCACGCCCGCCGCACATCGGCTCAGATTTCGCCGCACCCGAGCCACTCCACGACGACGCCCCATCCGTTCCAGATCCGCCTCCACCTCGGCCAAGGCCCTCAGAGGAGGTTTTCCCGCGTGGATACCCGTCTGGTGGAAGCTGATCAAGCCGTCCAGCACGGCAACCAATGCGTCATCGGTGATCAGGTTGGTGCCACTGTGTGGGTCTTTCATTCCCGCCAGGTCGACGACGGTCCGCGTGGGCCCCACCACCCTGACGTCTCCTGAGCTCCAGCGATCCTGCGGATCCAGCTGTGCCACGTGCCCTGTCACCCCGGCGACCCGCGGGGCACGCCCGGCAACCCACCGGGTCAGGTGAATCGGTGTGCTCGTGCGCAACCATCCAGGTAGCCGCAGACCCAGGAGCAGGGCGGATGTCAGGTGGCTGGCAGCCGTGGTGGGCAGAGACGACAGCAGCGGTGGCAGAGCATCCAGCAACCGTGCCACCGGGTCCTGATGCACTGAATGATGCACCGAGCGCCACACCCCGGTCATCACGGACTCATACCCAGGGCCAAAGAGCTGGTGGCCGGTCAACCCTGTGCGGGTGGCATCACGCAGGCTGAAACACCTGTCCCTCAGTTCGGGTGGTGGGACATGTTGAGGAGTGGGCATGTGACCAGTAGAGCCTCATGGTTTTGAGCACAACACGGCCACGTCCGCCAGATGTGGACAGCCTCCAGCGTGGCCAGGGGGCGTCGTCGTCTGTGGAGGCGTGGTGCCCAATGGTTTGCAGCGGCCACTCACGGTCGCGACCCGTACTCAGTTCAGTGGTCAATTTCCTGGCCCATCAGCGCTGATGGGCCAGGAAATTGACCACTGAACATCGGGGGCCAGGGCAGCGTCAACAGAAGTTCACCTCACAGCTCACCCGCTGTTGACTGGCAGGCACGGTCCCGTGGTGGTGTGACAGCATGACTGTCATGACTACGCAGAACAACGCCGGCATCGATGACCGGCACAACGCCCAAAGCCCCGCAGCCCAGCAAGACACTGCCCACTTGGCAAGCTCCTCCGCGGACACGCTCCAGGATTTCGATGACGCCGTGGAGACCCCCGAGTTCCTCCAATCAGGCACTTCCCCGTTCCCCGAGCCGGACCGTGAACCGGTTGGCAGCGACTGGGAGCTGGAGCCTGGGGTCAAGTACCTGGTTGCCTTGGACGTGGACGGCACCCTGGTGGACCACGACGGCGTGATGTCCCCCGAGGTCAAGGACGCAGCACTGGCCGCCATCGCGGCCGGTCACCACCTGGTGATCTCCACCGGCCGCTCCCGCGGAGCCACCCTGCCGGTCTGTGAACAACTCGGCTTGGAGGAGGGTTTTGCCGTGGCATCCAACGGCGGCATCACCTTGCAGCTGGATCCGAGCGCCCCTGACCACTACCGCGTCCTGGACGCTGTCACTTTCAACCCCGGACCCGCGCTCCAGGCTCTCAAGGACGCTTTGCCCACCGCCAAGTTCGCCCTGGAAACCGCCGACGGGAACTTTTTTGCCACCGAGCGGTTCCAGGACCGGTCATTCGGCATTCAAGCCATCGGCACGGACATTCACCAGCTTGCCGAGCTGGATGCGGTGCGCCTGGTGGTTTACAGCTCGGAGGACACCCCGGAGAACTTTGCTGATGCCATCGAGGCCGCCGGTCTGCACGGCGTGGCCTACGCAGTCGGCTGGACCGCATGGTTGGACGTTGCCGCCGCCGGCGTCTCCAAGGCCAGTGCCCTGGAGCAGGTCCGGCGCCACCTGGGCGTTGATCCCGCCCACACCGTTGCCGTAGGGGATGGCCGCAACGACGTCGAAATGCTCGACTGGGCCGCCCGCGGCGTGGCCATGGGACAGGCACCCGATGAAGTGGTGGCCGTGGCACGGGAAGTCACCAACAGCGTCTACGACGACGGTGCCGCCCGCATCCTGCGCAGTTTGGTGTGAGTCTCATTCACTCCTAGGGCGTGTCTGACAAAGCCCGGGCCCAAGCGATAGCAGCGTGGATGAGGACGGCGGCGCGGTAGAGGATTCAGCCCGCGGTCGATTGGTCGAGTACGTAGATGGTGGTGCCGCCCGCGTCGCGGTAGGTCGCCATGAACCCGTCGGGGATCTCGGCGGGTGCTTGCAGGACTTCGAGCGCCGCCGGTCGGGCGTCATGGAACGTCTGCACGTTGTCCACCACGAGCATCGGCCCTGCGACTGCGGTCGGATCGTTCGAGTCGAGCATGATCTGCACTTCGCTTCCGGGAAGAGTGATGGCGGCGGTGCTGTCGCCTTCGCGCCAGACCTCCTCGAATCCGAGATCGCGATAAGTCGCGAGCGTGGCGTCAAGGTCGGTGGTCGGCAAGAAGAGGAGTTCGAGCTTCATGGGTCCATCACTTTCGCGTCGTAGCGGCTTTTCCTCAGAGCATAATGGCATTATGTGGTTATGCGCGAGTGGATTCCGATCTCAACTTCGCCGAAGGGGCGTCTGGCGCTCGCGGCGGTCAAAGAGTTCGGCGCACGCCCCTTTGGCGATGTGACGGTCGGTGAGCTCGCCGCTGCGGCCGACGTGACCACCGGAGCGATCTACCATCATTTCGGCAGCAAGCTCGGCCTGTACGCCTTCGTTCGGCGCGACGTCGAACGAAGGCTGATCGACCGCATGGAGGGCGCTGCCGAGTTCGCGGGGCAGCACGCGGTGCGTGCCGCGCTGCAGGTTGGGTTCGATTTCGCAACCGGGCAAGGATTCCTACACCTGCTCGTCCAGCCGCCTCTCGGCGCTGAAGACGATCTGCTGGTGGAGATGCTCCACCGGCTCCTTGCGCCGCGCAAGGAGCCGGTGGGTCAGGTGCTCGCGGCTGGCTGGCGGGCAGCATTGCTCGCGGTGGCTGGTGGCGTATCCGTGAACGACGCCAGGGATGCGCTGTCGGCGCTGAACTACTAGGGCGCGGCTGACCGAGGGTGCGTCTGCGGACTGAGAGCCTTGAACACGTGTCACGGTTTCAGTCGCTCTCGGATGCTCAATGGTCGTTGATCGAGCCGATGTTGCCGAAGCCGACGGGCAGTCCAGGGCGGAGATTCTCGGCTCATCGCATCCGAGGGTGTAGCTGGTTTCTGAAGCCGCCTGATTCGAGGAGGCTGCGGGCGATGTAGTTGGGGAGGTTGCGGAAGCCGAGGGCGGAGCCGCGGAGGTGTTCGAGCCGGCCATTGATCGCCTCGGTGGGACCGTTGCTGGTGCCGGGTCGGTCGAAGAATGCCAGGACGTCGTCAGCGCGTTTGGCCAGCGTCCGGCCCAGCTTTCCCAGCTCGACGAGGGCGTCCGGGGCCTTCGCGCTGAGTGCCGCGATGACCTTCTCCATCATCGTTCTGGCTCGGACCCGGTCGGCTTCTCGATAGGCGGCGATCATGGCCTGGTATATCTCCCAGGTCGCCTCGACCGCGGCGTGCTTCTCACTGCTGAACAGAGTGCTGAGGCGCTCGCTCTGCCGCTCGGTAAGGAACTTGGACCCGGTGTGGAGGGTGCGGCGGGCCTTGTAGAGCGGGTCGTCCTTACGGCCTCTGCGTTTGTGGAGCTGCTGCTGGATCCGGCGCCGACAGTCGTCCAGAGC
>NZ_JAAVUN010000069.1 GCF_012163155.1 Kocuria subflava | reverse complement strand
GGTCCAGTCCTTCGTCGCCACTGCCGAACACCTCCGAGACCGGGGTGTTGCGACGACCAGTTGAATCCGCCCTTCGGAACCGTCCGGTTCTTCCACCGAAGAGGTTGAGCCAGCTCCCTCCACGGCCACTTGCTGGAGGTCGGATGCGGGGCTCAACAGATGCAGTAGACGAGCCGCGCCCCAGGTGTAGTGGAATCGATCACCGTCGCGCGAGGCGCGCACGCGCTCCGACGCAGTGGATCTGCTTCGCCGAGCGGAGGAGCCCTTCGTCACAGCCACGCTTCATCGCTCCCCGAGAAGCGGACAGCGCCAAGCCGAACTCGGGTGGCGACTTGCTGTGTCGGTACTGGGCGACATCACCTGGCGGAAACCTCCTACCGGTGACCGGGTCACCTACTGTGCGTTCGACATCACTTCATTCTCCCTCATCTTGCTCTCCGGTCCCGGGCGACACGCATCAAGCGGCTGATGGCACCGACTCCTCATCCCGCCGCTCTCGCGACGCAGCACGTAGCTGGTCGCCTGCGTCGCATCGCGATACACTTACTTCGACTGCTTCGATTATTTCGATTATTAGGGTGGCTGATGAGTGACATTGCGACGCTGGTGCCTGAGCCGGCAGACACTGAACTGGCGGCCTCTGCTCTGCGGGGGCTCGATGCCGCGCTCGATACCGAGGGTCCGGTGCGACTGCATCTGGCTGGGCAGGTCGGCGAGGTGGAGGTGCCCCGGTCTGCGCTGGCCGCGCTGGCGCAGGTGCTCGACAGCTTCGCGCACGGTGAGGGTGTGACTGTTCTTCCCTCGCAGGCAGAGCTGACCACCCAGCAGGCTGCCGATGCGCTGCACGTGTCGCGACCGTTCCTGATCGGCCTGCTCGACGCCGGATACATCGAGTACCGCACGGTAGGCACGCACCGTCGCGTCAAGGCAGCGTCGCTGATCCGCTACCTGCGTGAAGACGACGAGCGCCGCCAGTCTGCTGCTGATGCGCTGACCGCGGAGACTCGCGAGCTCGGTTTCGCCTGATGCAGGTCGTCGTCTACGACGCCAACGTGCTCTACCCCTCCACCCTGCGGGATGTGCTGATCCGGGCCGGGCTCGCTCGACTGGTGCAGCCGAAGTGGACGGAGCGGATTCTCGATGAGGTGTTCCGCAACCTGCGTGCGAACCGCCCCGACCTCGACCCCGCGCGGCTGGATCGCACCCGCCGCCTGATGAACGAGGCGATCCGTGACGTAACGGTGACCGGTTACGAGCAATTGATCGACCAGCTCGATCTTCCCGATGCCGACGATCGGCATGTCCTGGCAGCCGCAATCCACGCTGGCGCTCAAGTGATCGTCACCCACAATCTCCGCGACTTCCCCGCCGACCGCTTGAACTCGTGGGATGTGGCAGCGCAGCATCCCGACGACTTCCTCACCGGTCTGTTTCAGGATCACCCGGACACCCTCGGCAGGATCGTCGCCGCTATCACAGCGGTGTGGGGCGACGAGGCCAACTACAGCGATGTCCTTGACAGTCTCTCCATCGATGCGCCGGGCACCGCTGATCTCTTGCGCGAGGGACTGCCGCATGGATAGGTGACATCTTGACCTGCCCTACGGTTAGGTTTCCACTCTTGGTCGCTAGCTTCCGATGGTGGTGAGTGCCCGCGGGGTG
>NZ_JAAVUN010000068.1 GCF_012163155.1 Kocuria subflava | reverse complement strand
CTTAGCCTCGATCCACCGATCAGCGTCGCGGAGGGATCGGCGTTTTAACGTCGGAATGCCCTGCTGACCACGGAGAATAGGACTTGTCGAGAGTTCTGTTCCACCGTGATGAGAGGGCATCCCGTAGATGCAAGTTTCCCACACTCCTGCTGCCGTGTCCGCGTCGTTCGACGAGCCCAACCTCGTGTCGGCGGCCGGGTTGCTGCCGGTGATGCGCCTGGCCCAGGGGATCGGGTTGCGCGACCTGGTCGATGAGCGGTTGAGCGTGCCCACCGACAAGGGCGCCAACCCGGGGCTGAAGGTTTCCTCGCTCGTGGCCGGGATGCTCGCCGGGGCCGACAGCATCGACGACCTGGCCCTGCTGCGCCAGAGCGCGATGAGCAAGCTGTTCGAGGCCGTCTACGCGCCCTCCACGCTGGGGTCGTTCCTGCGGGCCTTCACTTTCGGGCACGTGCGCCAGCTCGACGCGGTCGCCTCCCGGCTGCTGGCCGGGTTGGCCGGGCGAGTGCCGTTGCTGCAGCGCCGGGACGCGGAGGAAGAATTCGTGTTCGTGGATGTGGACGACACGATCGTGGAAGTCCACGGCTACCAGAAACAGGGATCCGGCTACGGGTACTCCGGAGTCCGGGGCCTCAACGCGCTGCTGGCCACCGCCTCCACCGCTGCCTCGGCCCCGGTGGTGGTGGCCCAGCGGCTGCGCAAGGGCGCGGCCGGCTCCGCCCGCGGAGCGCACCGGCTTCTCGCCGAGGCCCTGGCCACCCTCGCCCGCACCGGCACCGCAGGACCGGTGCTGGTGCGCGCGGACTCGGCCTTCTACGGCCACGCACCCCTCGCCGCGGCCGTGAGGGCCGGGGCCCGGGTGTCGGTGACGGTGCGGATGGACGCGGCCGTCAAGCGCGCCATCACCACCATCGCCGATGATGCGTGGGAGAGCATCGAGTACCCCGATGCCGTCTACGACGAGGACACCGGCGCCTGGATCTCAAAGGCGGAGGTCGCCGAGATCGACTTCACCGCCTTCACCTCCCGCAAGCGCTCCGAGCAGGTGGCCGGGCGGCTGGTGGTGCGCCGGATCCCCGACCTCAACGCCCCCGCCCACGGGCAGGGCACCCTCTTCGAGACCTGGCGGCATCACGCGTTCTTCACCACCGTGCCTGCGGCCACCATGGGCACGGTGGCCGCGGACAAGACCCACCGTGCCCACGCGGTGATCGAGCAGGTCAACGCGGACCTCAAGGACAGCGCCCTGGCCCACCTCCCGTCCGGGAAGTTCACCGCCAACGCCGCCTGGCTGGTGGCGGCCACCATCGCCTACAACCTCTCCCGTGCGGCCGGTGTCCTCGCCGGCGGGCGGTTCGCCAAGGCCCGCACCGACACCATCCGCACCCGGCTGGTCAACGTCCCTGCCCGCATCGCCACCTCCGCCCGCAAAATCCGCCTGCGGCTGCCGGAGAACTGGCCGTGGCAAGAAGCCTGGGAACAGCTCTTCACGACCATCCACGATCCACCGGCCGCGGCGTAGCCCCCCCGACCACCCAGCCCATCGGGCACCAGACAGGAACACCTCGTGGAACACCCCCGGCAGCGAGGCCGGCTCCTCCACCACGCCCAAATAGCGAACCGAGGCTCCGTCCGAGGCGACCCCCACAGCACACGGCCGATCGGTGGATCGAGG
>NZ_JAAVUN010000067.1 GCF_012163155.1 Kocuria subflava | reverse complement strand
CCCGAGTCGTGCCAATTTAGTGTGTTGGCCATTCGGTGCCGGTGGCGGTGAGGATCTCGCTGGCGGTGCCGGTCAGCGGGTCGGCGGCGACGTGGGGGTGACCGGCGATGACGACGGTGACCTGTTGCAGCGGGCGTAGGGCCTGGACGATCTTCTTGGTGCTCATCCCGGTCTGATCCTGCAGGTGACGGGCGACGGCCAGGGCGGTGACGACGATGGTGAGGTGGGCCTCGATGGCATCGCGGTCGTGGTGGAACATGGGCCTGGCCCGCAGGTCGGTCTTGCTCATCCGGAACGAGGCCTCGACCTGCCACAACGAGTGGTAGGAGGCGATCACCTCCGCTGCGGGCATGGTCGTGACGGGCAGGTTGGTGACGTAGCCCTTCAGCCCGGCCAGGCTGCGGGCGCGGGTCAGGGCGTCCTCGTCCAGGCGCGTCGAGCCGTTCACCGTCTTCACGAACCGCGGTGTGCGGGCTGGCTTCTCGCCGGCGATGACCGCCTTGGCGCGGTTCTCCTGCAGGGTGAGGGTGGCCCGGTCCCGTGCGGCGCGCTTGACGGAGTACGCCCATACCGCCCGCCACGACCGATCGTGCACCGCGGGGTCCCACACGGGTTCGGCGCGCTTGGTGACATCGTTGACCGAGGCCGCCTTGGTGGTGGCCACCCGTGGAGTGATGGTGTCGATGATTTGTCCGTCGGTGAACGCATCCCCGTGCCACCGGAAATGAGAAGCGAGGTCGCCGGGGGCCTTGGTGACCCGCGAGCCGACGATGAACCGCAACCCGGCCGCATCCAGCTCCTTGAGGTTCGATGAGGAGAGCATGCCCGCGTCGGCGACCACCACGATGTCGGCCAGGTTGTGGCGCTGCTGGAACTGCTCGATGATCGGCAGGATCGTGGCGGTCTCGGCCTTGTTGCCCTCGAAGCACCCCACCTCCAGCGGGAACCCGGCACGGTCCACGAGCAGCCCCACGACGACCTGCGGGTCCACGCGCCGCTCCTTCGAATAGCCGACCTTGCGCAGCTCGTCCTCCTGCTCGGCCTCGAAGTAGAGGGTGGTTACGTCGTACAGGACCAGCGACAGGTCCCCGTGCCCGGCGGCGTGGGCGAAGCACGCCGCGGCGACCTGGTCGCGGTAGCCGCGTTCCTGGGCCCGGGCCAGGCACCGGAACATCGTGCGCAGCGACGCGTGCGGCACACCGAGCTCGTCCAGCACCCGCAGCGAGTCGGCCTTGCTCGTGGGTTCCACGATCCGCGCCAGCACCAGCGCCTTGAACGCCTCATCGCCCAGGGCATCGAACCCCAACCTGGCGTACGCGCTGGTCAGCACGTGCCACAGCAGTGCGCTGCACTTGCCGGTGATCACCGACTGCCCCGCCGGCACCGCGCCCGCGCTCAGGTCGAGCTCGCCCTGACCCGGGTGCATCTTCACCCGGGCGGCCTCCAACAGCGCGGTCAGCTCAGCCTCGGTGTGCGCTGAGCCCAGGTGCTCGAGGACTTTGTCCCGCCCGCCCCGGCGCTCAGCGATCT
Organism: Kocuria subflava; assembly: GCF_012163155.1. GTDB lineage: Bacteria > Actinomycetota > Actinomycetes > Actinomycetales > Micrococcaceae > Kocuria > Kocuria subflava. The sequence goes on along the minus strand of NZ_JAAVUN010000067.1, from coordinate 159 downwards.
GCACCGCCGTCGCCCCCGACGCCGTCCGGACCTTACGCACGAACACCACGGTCCGACCCTACCCACCCGATTAGTGTGTCGCCGACCCCCGCCACAGGACTCTGACCAGCGACAACACCGGCCAAGTCAGCCAGGAGCTCTCAAGTGGCACGAGTCAGG
>NZ_JAAVUN010000066.1 GCF_012163155.1 Kocuria subflava | reverse complement strand
AGCCTTGATCCACCGATGAGTGCGTCGGTGCTGGGCCGTAACTAAAGACGGGATGCCCGTCTGACCGGGAAGAATGGGACTTGTTCAGGGTTCCGTTCCACCGCGATGAGAGGGCATCTCGCAGATGCAAGTTTCCCACACGCCTGCTGCCGTGTCAGTTTCCTTCGACGAGCCGAACCTCATCGGGTCCGCCGGGCTGGTGCCGGTGATGGAACTGGCCGCCCAGGCCGGCCTGCACCAGCTGGCCGGAGGTCGGTTGAGCGTGCCGACCGACAAGGGCGCCAACGCCGGGGCGAAGGTCGCGGCCCTGGTGGCCGGGATGTGCACGGGGGCGGACTCGATCGATGACATGGCCGTGCTGCGCCACGGGGCGATGAAACGGGTGTTCGGCGGCTGCTATGCGCCCTCGACCCTGGGCTCGTTCCTGCGTGAGTTCACCTTCGGGCACGTGCGCCAACTCGACGCGGTCGCCTCCCGGTTCCTGGTGAACCTGGCCGGCCGGGCCCCGCTGCTGGGACGCACCGGCGCTGCCGGTGCGGATCCGGGGTTCGTTTATGTTGATGTGGACGACACGATCATCGAGGTCCACGGCTACCAGAAGCAGGGTTCCGGGTACGGGTACTCCGGGGTCCGTGGGCTCAACGCCCTGTTGGCCACCGCCAGCACCGAGACCGCGGCCCCGGTGATCCTGGGTCAGCGGCTGCGCCGCGGTTCGGTCGGCTCCCCGCGCGGGGCCTCGAGGCTGGTCGGGGATTCGCTGGCCATCCTCAAGCGATTGGTGCCGGCGGCCGGCGCCCGAGTGCTGGTCCGGGCCGACTCCGCTTTCTATGGGCATGCCACCGTGGCCGCCGCGCTCACCGCCGGGGCGGAGGTGTCGGTGACCGTGAAGATGGACAAGGCCGTCAAGGCCGCCATCGTCGGCATCGACGAGAAAGCGTGGACCGGCATCGAATATCCCGAGGCGATCTACGATGAGACCACCGGCACCTGGACCTCCAAAGCCGAGGTCGCCGAAGTTCCCTTCACCGCGTTCACCTCGAAGAAGAAAGCCGAACGGGTCCCCGGTCGACTGGTGGTGCGCCGCATCCCCGAGCTGAACCCCCAGGACACCAACCAGCCGACACTGTTCGACACCCACCGCTTCCACGCCTTCTTCACCACCACCGACCCGGAGGTGCTGGACACGGTGACCGCGGACCAGACCCACCGGGGCCATGCGCTCATCGAGCAGGTCAACGCCGACTTGAAAGACAGTGCTCTGGCACACCTGCCCTCCGGACATTTCGGGGCCAACAGTGCCTGGCTGGTCTGCGCGGTGATGGCCTACAACCTCACCCGCACCGCCGGGACCCTCGCCGCCGGAGAGTTCACCCGGGCCCGGACCGGCACCATCCGGACCCGGCTCGTGAACCTGCCGGCCCGGATCGCCTCCAGCGCCCGCAGGATCCGCATCCGCCTGCCCGAGACCTGGCCCTGGCAACAGGGATTCGAGCGGCTCTTCACCGCCGTCCACCCGCCACCGCAACCGGCATAACCACCCGACCACCCGCCGGGCATCGGCACAACCGAAAGAACATCAGTGGAACACCACCGGTAGCGAGGCCGGCCACCACGTCACGCCAAAAAACGGCTCAGTGCCGATCCGGGATATCGGCCGCCGGCCCGAACCTGAGTCGGTGGATCGAGGCT
>NZ_JAAVUN010000065.1 GCF_012163155.1 Kocuria subflava | reverse complement strand
CCGCCACAGGACTCTGACCAGCGACAACACCGGCCAAGTCAGCCAGGAGCTCTCAAGTGGCACGAGTCAGGTAGGAGTTTCTTGGTGCTAGACATTCTTGAACCTTAGTGGATGGATGGCTACTACTGGGATGGCCTCTGTCTGACCCCCGTGACACCCTTGCCTCATGACTCAACACGTGTTGCTTGCTGGTTGCGGGGACGTCGGGATGGCGCTGGGGGAACGGCTCAGCCAACAGGGCTGGGCAGCCTCCGGGATCCGACGCTCCGTGGACAAGCTCCCCGAGAACATCACCCCCATTCCCATGGACCTCACCAATCCTGGGGATCAAGACCTCCCGAAAGCTGACGCCGTCGTCATCACTCTCACGGCCGACGGTCGGGACGTGGAGGACTACCGGCACACCTACCTGGGTGCACTGAAAGGCCTGCACCAAGCCCTGCAGGCCAGCGGCATCCCGCCCCGAGTTGTTCTGGTGTCCAGCACCGGAGTTCTGGGTAACTCGGATGGAACCTTGACCGAGGACGCCGAACCCCACCCCACGCGGGACACCGCCAAAGTCCTCCTGGAAGCCGAACACCTGGCGCAGCAGCTGTTCCCGGGGGTGATCATCGTGCGGCCGGCAGGAATCTATGGGCCGGGGCGGACCTCGCTGATCAATCGGGTCCGTCAGGGCAGCCCCATGGACCACGCACGCATCACCAATCGCATCCACCGCGATGACCTGGTGTCTGTTCTCCATGAGGTGCTGGAAGCGGAACAACCGCCGTCGTTGTTGCACGCCGTGGACACCGAACCCGCACGCATGGGCGACGTTGCCGCCTACATTGCGGGCAAACTCAACGTGCCAGTACCGCCTGACAAGCCCGGGGGCAGCGCAGGCAAGAGATTGGACAGTTCGCGTATGCAGGAATTCGTCAGCGCCCTGCGTTTTCCGACGTACCGTGAAGGCTACGACTCACTGCTGAGCTGAACCGCGCAGCCTCAAACGCCGAAAAAGGAACCGTCATGACCCAGAACCAGGACCGCAAACCCACCGCTGACCAGGCCGAAGACAACGCATTCTTCCCCTCGCCCTACTCACTGTCCCAGTACACCGCCAGCCGCACCGATTTTGACGGCCTGGGTACGGACCGCAAGTACACCGGCGCCCGCTGGAAGGTGCTGGTAGTGGCGACGGACGAGCGCTACATGCTCATGGACAACGGCACGTTCTTCTCCACCGGCAACCACCCCGTGGAGACCCTGCTGCCCCTGCACCACATGGCGGAGGCTGGCTACGGAATCGACGTGGCCACCGTCAGCGGCGGCCCCGGAAAGTTCGAGTGGTGGGCCTTCCCCCACGACGACGGCGCCGTCAACGCCACCTGGCAGAACACAGCAGAGAGCTTCAAGGCACCCCAGAAACTGGCAGACGTGGTGTCCAGTGGGCTGGGGGACTACGCGGCAATCTTCATTCCGGGTGGTCACGGTGCCATGAACGGCCTTCCGACCAGCCCGGAATTGCGTGATGCGTTGGAGTTCTTCCTGGACAACGACCGTCTGGTGATCACCCTCTGCCATGGACCCGCGGGGTTGTTGGCTGCCGGTGTTGACCGCGATGCCAACCCGTTTGCCGGGTACAAGATCGTGGCGTTCCCGGATGCCCTGGACTTCGGGCCCAACGTGGAGATCGGGTACCTGCCCGGCAAGATGCCGTGGGCCTTGGGGGAGGCGCTACAGCAGGCGGGCATTGAGGTGACCAACTCGGACATGTCCGGTGCCACCACTCGGGACCGCAACCTGCTGACCGGTGACAGCCCCTTGGCCGCCAACCAGCTGGGCAAGGAATCTGCGGCTGCGCTGTTGGAGGCGTTCGGCGACTGATCTGTTTGCCCAGGGATCCCCAACGGGGCCGGTCAGCAGCCGGCGCCGTTGGGGTTCTGGATGCAGTCATCGGCGTAGTTACGCACCTTGGCCCGCCACACAC
>NZ_JAAVUN010000064.1 GCF_012163155.1 Kocuria subflava | reverse complement strand
CGGCACCGCCAGCGAGATCCTCACCGCCACCGGCACCGAATGGCCAACACACTAAATTGGCACGACTCGGGCCAGAAGTGGGGGGACCGAGCAGCGGTAACGTGGACAGAGTTCGGCATCTGGCTCGATTTCCAGACATTGACGTTCACGTCATCGTTCCGAATCGGAAAGCATCTAAAATGCCCAAGATTCCACAGGCAACGCTGCACACATACGAATCGAAGCCTTGGCCGGTATATCCGGCATTTCATGTCCCCACCCGTCGAGGTGGGCGCCAAATCGATGAAACGATCTCAGGCATTCACCCCGATGTCGTGTTCAACACCGATCTGGAACGAGGTACGTTCTTGTCCAGCTTCCGTCGTCCCGGACGTTCCTGGGCCAGACGGCACGGAGTCCCCTATCTCGGCTACTACCACACGGACTTCTACGGGTTCGCAGCGGCGTACCCCGGATGGAAACACGTCGTGAACTTCGCCGTCCTACCCGCCCTCAGGAGCATTTACCAGAGCCCGGACCTCGTCATCGCGGCATCTCCCACGGCGGCGCTGGAGGTGGAGAAACTGCGTGCTAGGCGAGTGACGCAGATTCCTTTTGACGGCGTGGACACGGAAGCCTTCACCCCTGCGGCCAGAGACCGTCAGTGGCTGAGTGGCCTCATTCCTGGCCTGGGACCCCAGGACCAGGTGATTCTTTCGTTCGGAAGAATCGCCCCTGAGAAGCACATCGAGGACACACTCACCGCGTTCGATGCCATACCGCGTCAGCCGGACTCGAACGGTGGAGCGCGGTTGTGGTTGCTGGTCGTAGGTGAAGGAGATCCGGCGCTCGAGCGCAGCCTGCGTCGTCAAGCAGCTCAACTCGATCACTGTGCCGACGTGGTGTTTCACGGCTTTCTCCACGGACCCGAGAGGGCCAGGGTCCTGGCCTCGGCGGATATCTACGTCCTGCCGTCAACACACGAGACGTTCTCCATCACCACGACCGAGGCGATGGCCTGTGGGGTTCCCGTCGTGTGTGCCCGCAGCGGAGCAATGCCCACATACGTCACAGAGGCAACGACAGGTTTCCTCCATCGCCCCCGCGACCCGCTCGACCAGGCTCAAGCCATGCACCGTGCCTTGTGCTGCGACCGGCAGTCGATCGGTCGCGCTGCTCGCCAGACCGTCTCGGATCGCTTCAGCCACGGGACCATCTCGTTGAGCCTTCGGGAGCTGTTCTACCGAGAGGCCGTTCAAGTCACGTAAAGGTTGCGTGACCGTCAACGGTGCACCCACAAGACCACGGCCCGAACCTCATGGGACCGTGCGCCGCCCTTAGCGGCTTCAGTATCCATCACCTGTCATCCTCATCAGGAGTTGTCATGCCCTTTTATAAGAACTCTCAACAAGCAGCCGATGTCTTCGGGGGACTCTTCACCATCCTTTCCGAAGATCCCCAAGCCATGGCGGTCATGAAGTCATCCGGCCTCAAAGTGGCGATCAAGCACAAGGATCCTGAGTACCTCATTGGGTTCGATGCAGACGGACTGCACACCGACCTCACCGGTTTCACCCCCAATGTCCGAATCGCCATGAGCTGCGACACCGCCCACAAGCTGTGGCTCGGGGAACTTCTCATGCCAGTTGCGCTCGCGACGGGCCGTGTCCGGGTCCGTGGCAGCGTCCCAAAGATCCTCGAGTTCATCCCCGTCATGCGACCCGCGTTCGATCGCTACCCGTCGCTTGCGGCCGCACACGGGGTCTCATAGGCATTCGAGCCCGCACGACATTGCGCGTTAGCCGTATCCATTCACGTTCTGATTCACAGACCCAGCCGAATTCTTTAGGGAGAAAATTGTCATGTCTATCGCAGAAAACACCAGCACGTCCTACGTCAACCTGGACCTTCTCGACCCCACACTGACCGTGGGCCGCCCCCTTCATTCGGTCCGGTCGCTCTGTGAGTCGTCGGTTTCGATTTGATGGGTGCACTGCCGA
>NZ_JAAVUN010000063.1 GCF_012163155.1 Kocuria subflava | reverse complement strand
TGTGGCGAGGAGCCCGTTCCTCATCTCACCAACGCACCCGTGACAAGAACCTCATGCCCCACAACACCTAGCGGGTCTCCATCGCACACCGGAAGGTCTGGAGATCAGCCGTACGCTTCTGATACAGATGGACCGGGACGGTGTCTTCGGGGTTCCGTACTTCTTGGTGGGAAAGAAAGCGTTCTGGGGGCTCGAAAGACTGGCCATGGCGGAAGAAGCGTATCTTGACCCGGCATCGAAACCCGCCGCGTCTGCTCCACCCATGGTGCTCGTAGAAGCCGCCCATCCGCTGGACGATCAGCCCGGGGGCTGCGGATGAGAGAACAACTACACACCACTACGAAATGGAGCTAGCATGAATTTTTTCACCCACTTAACGGGTACCGCCCTGGCATACCTCCTCCTGCACCCACAGCGCAGGATGCCTCACCGCACACCCACTGACGTCAACATCAGCCTGTGGGAGAAGAAGCTGATACGGACCTCAGACGGCAAAAAGCTTGGTTGTTGGTTGCTCCATGGTGATCGGCGGAAGTTGGCTGTGGTTGGTCATGGTATCGGTCTCTCCAAGTCGGCATCCCTGGGGCAGGCCATGCATCTCAATGGTCAGGGATTCACAGTTCTCATGTTCGACCACCGAAACCACGGTGAGTCTTCTAGAGATTTACATGCCATGGACATGGCGCGCAGGTTCACGCTGGACGTGGAGTCCTGCGTTTCATGGCTTCGCGCCGAAGCCGGTGGGCTTGATTCGAACCTAGTGGTTTTCGGTTATTCCTTCTCCACATTCCCCAGCGTTTATGCGGCCTCACGTGGTTTGGTGGACCTTGACGCCATTGTCTGTGACAGCGGCCCCGGATTAACGCTCGAATCCCTGTTCCAGGGGTTCATGGGGGCCGGGAAACTTCCGAGGATCCCCGGGTTCACCTCGCCGTCATCGGAAGCGGCACTAAAAGAAGCCACCGCCCACGCTGCCGTCAAATTGCTGGGGGCTACCTGGCCGCCCCCGTCCAACGCCGGACTGATGTCCTGGATCCCGATGATGTTTATCTCAGGAAGTTCGGACCCTATTGTTGAAACGCGGGAGGTCCAAGCGCTGGCCAAACACTACCCCAGGGTGCAGGTCAAGGTCCTCGAGGGAGCTCACTTGAGTACTTTCAAGGAGGACCAGGACGCATACCTGGAGGCCTTGTCGAAATTCCTGCAGGGTGTCGAGGCATGAACGACAGCATGCCCGGTCCCATGCCGCAGCGCATCCCCTGGTGGTGGTACAAGACATCAAACACATCAGGTACTGATCTCACTTCGGGGGATTTCAGTGTGGCGAGCTCAGGTCAGCACTGGATCCGGGCGATCGACGTGGCCGCCGCTCCCGATGAGCTATTCGCCTGGGTCACGCAACTTCGCCGGGCACCCTACAGCTACGACTGGATCGACAACTTCGGGCGACATAGCCCCCAAACCCTGGACCACACACTGGTGGACGTCTCGGTGGGTGATTCCGTAATGAGCATCTTCACAGTCATCGAGGTTGTCCCCGGTACCTCCATGACAGTGGCCATGAAAGGGGGCATGCCCACCTTGCTTTTCGGTCCGGTGACGGTGCACTACCGTGCAGAACCCAGAGGTGCAGGCTCCCGTCTTGTCGTGAATCTGGTGGTGCCCCGGCCACCCGGGCCGCTGGCCACACTGCGCCGGTATGCACTTGCCTGGGGCGACCTGATCATGATGCGTAAGCAGGTGATAGAGCTGAAACGGCTCACAGAGTTGCCGACGCAAGCATCCTGATTTGTGGCCAGTTCACCTCACAGGAGCGGATCTCCCCGGGGCTGTTTCGGGCGGCCGTGATCTACGAGGCGGAAGGTGTCAAGGCCGGTGAAGACAGTTTTCGTCAGGCGGTCTGTATGAGGGCCTCCTGTGATGGCTTGTTGATCCACGCCGCGGTGGGTGGTCTCGGTGGCTGCGGGCGGCGGTGGCCGAAGCGTGCGGGGTGGGCGGTGTAGGCGGCATCGAGGGTCTGCTGGCGTAGCGCCCGGACCTCGCCCACGGTGCCGTGGTGGACCGAGGCCGGGGTGTGCAACCCGATCCCGGAGTGACGGTGCTCGTGGTTGTAGTAGCCGAAGAACGCCTCGCAGAACGCCCGGGCGTCGGCCAGTGATCCGAAGCGTTTGGCCCGAGTCGTGCCAATTTAGTGTGTTGGCCATTCGGTGCCGGTGGCGGTGAGGATCTCGCTGGCGGTGCCG
>NZ_JAAVUN010000062.1 GCF_012163155.1 Kocuria subflava | reverse complement strand
GCTAGGTGTAGGAGGTCAAGACGTTGGTGACGCCTTGGCGTAGCCGCGATGCTGGAGGTTCACCGTCGGCGGTGCTGTGCGGCCGGTGGTAGTTGTAGTGGACGTTCCACACGCCGAGCGCTTCACGGCGTTGATCCTCTGACGTCCATGTACGGGCGTAGAGAAATTCTTCAGACAGGATCCGGTTGTAGCGCTCTACCTTTCCGTTGTGTCGAGGCGTGTACGGCGTGATCCGCTGGTGGCGCGCGCCGAGTAGCGCTCGAGCGAACGCGTCGGCGCGGTAGCAAGCTCCGTTGTCGGTGACAATCCGTTCGACGTGGGTGATGCCGTGGGCGGCGAACCACGCTCGGGCGCGGTGCATGAACGCGATCGCGGTGACAGCCTTTTCATCTGTCAGGGCTTCGGTGTAAGCGAGCCGTGAATAGCCGTCGATCGCGGAGTGTAGGTAGACGTAGCCGCCCCGCTTGGTCTTCCTCTTCGAGCGCTCGGCTGCCTTGGCCTGGTCGGTTCCTCGGCCGTGGACTCGCCAGCCGCCGCCGTTAGGGATTCGGCCGACCTTCTTCACGTCGATGTGGACCATGTGGCCGGGCCGGCGGGCGATGATCTTGCGTGGTTCGCGGTTTGTATCTCCGTTCGGGTCGATGAACTTCCGGCGGTTCAGCCCGAGGGCATGAAGGTGACGAGAGACCGTACGACGGCTGATCTTGATGTCCTGGTCTTGGAGTTCGAAGGCGATCCGGGAGGCGGACCACTTCTGTGTGCGACGTAGGTCCTCGATCCGTGCCACGGTGTCCGCAGAAGTCGCTGTCGGCTGGCGGCGAGGGGTCGAGGAGCGATCCAGGAGGCCAAGCTCCCCATCCTGGCGGTAGCGGTTGACCCACTTCGATGCACACGCCCGAGAGATGCCCATCTCAGCTGCCACGTGCGCGATCGGACGGGTGCGGCAGCGTTCTACGAGCCGTCGACGACCTTCGAGGGACAGCGGCGCATTGCGATGAACCATCCGTGTCAGCGAGCGCCCGGACGCATCGCAGCCGCAGTGTCCGCCGCTACAGCCAGCGCATCGGTCAGCGGCCGGTCGAGTAGCTGTGCAAGGTCAGGGCTGGAGTTGCTGAGCTGCCCATGTCGGACGCTGGTGGCGATCGAGGCGAGCATCGGCGGCTGGAACGGCAGCAGGGCGTCGTCGGCAAGGAGACGGGCGCGGTACTCGCCAAGGCCGATCGATCGGTGGGCGATCCCGAGATGCTCGGCGACGCCCCCAGTGGAAATCGGTTCGCCGACCAGCTCGTAGGTTTTGCCAGCGTGATCGGTCGGTTGACTGGCGACGGTGGCTGCTGCGGCAGCCAGGTCGACACGAGCAACAGCTGAGAGAACACCATCGCCGAACGCCGACTCCAGACCGTTGGGCGTCCACGTCAACAGCGCCCCGAAGAGCTCGGCGTAGAGACCATTACGCAGGATCGTCCAGGCAAGGCCACTGTCCTTGACCAGGTCCTCAGTGACGCGGTGGGCAAGGGCGAACCCGAGGTGATCCCCGGTTCCCGTCAAGCTGGTGTAGATCACATGCAGCACGCCGTCACGGACAGCGGCATCAAGAACGGCCCGATGCCGGGCGATGACCTGGTCATCCTCGGCGTACCCGGCTGAGACCAGGACCAGCGTCGAGACACCAGTGAGGTCCAGGCTGGCGGGGTCGTCGAAGTCCAGGTGACGCTGCCCATCGGCCGGAGTCCTGCTGCCGCCCAAGGCGGGCACGCTTCGGTCGGCCAACTCCTGAAGCGTGAGGGATGCGAGCTGTCCGTTCGCGCCGGTAACCATAATCATTGCGGTCGTTCTCCTAGGTGGTTCTCATCAGTAACTACGATGAGTCTCGACCGATCAAGGACCGCACACAAGGAGGCAGTTTGATGTCAGTGACGCACACCGAGGTAACCGCTGGACCCGCAGAGCTCGACCCGTGCGGCCAACCCGACCACCCCGACTGCGGGATCCGCGATGTCCTCGATCGCGTGGGCGACAAGTGGTCGGTCCTCGTGATCGTCGAGCTTGCCAATGGAGCACGCCGCTTCCGGCAGCTTCAGCGCGCCATCGATGGAATCTCCCAGCGGATGCTGACGCTCACGGTGCGCCGGCTGGAGCGCGATGGGCTGGTACTCCGGACCGTGTATCCGACCGTGCCTGCCCAAGTCGATTACCGACTTACCGAAACCGGCGCGAGTCTGACCCATCTTGTCAAGGCGCTAGCGGACTGGTCACTTGAGCACCGAGACGACATCGCCCATGCGCGCCAGGCTTACGACGCGCAACATCCGGACAACGAGATCAGATGACCGTCCGCGTCATCAACCTCATGACCCGCAACAGCTAGG
>NZ_JAAVUN010000061.1 GCF_012163155.1 Kocuria subflava | reverse complement strand
CTGTCAACGGTCAGCCCGACTTCCCTGTGGGCGGTCAGGTGATCTCCCCGTGGGCGGACAGCTGATCTCCCTGTCTGCGGTCAGTTGATCTCCCTGCCGGTGTCAGTTCAGTGGGACCACCCCGCGGCCGGCGGTGGCGTCGGTGAGCCGCAGCGAGGTGCCCTCGGTGATGATGACGTGGGCGTGGTGCAGAAGCCGGTCCACGGCGGCGGTGGCCAGGGTCTTGGGCATGATCGTGTCGAACCCGGCCGGGTGGATGTTCGAGGTCACCGTGAGGCTGCGGCGTTCGTAGGTCGCATCGACGAGCCGGTAGAAGGCCTCCGCGGCGGCCTGGCCCGAGGGCAGCATCCCGATGTCGTCCACGACGATGAGCTCGGCCCTGGTGATCCGGGCGATGGTCTTGCCGATCGATCCGTCCACGGCGGCCCGGCCGATCGCGGCGGTCAGCGACTCGAGGGTGAACCAGGAGACCCGCATGCCGGCGTCGATGACCTGGTGGGCCAGGGCCTCGACGAAGTGGGTCTTGCCCGTGCCCGAGGGACCCGAGATCGCAAGGTTCTCCGCCCGGCCCACCCACTCCAGGGTGGCCAGGGCCGACTGGGTGGGGACCGGGATCGAGGAGTTCGTCTCGCGCCAGGAGTCGAAGGTCTTCCCGGCCGGCAGGCCCGCGGCCTTGCGGCGGGCCGCCCGGGTGGCCTCATCACGCCCGCGGGCCTCTTCGGCCAGCAGGACCCGCAGGACCTCGGTGGGGTCCCAGCGCTGGGAGCGGGCGGTGGCCAACACCTCGGGGGCGGCCGCGCGCAGGTAGGGCATCCGCATGCGCTTGAGCACCGCGGCGAGGTCTTCGGGCAGTGGCGGCGCTGCCGGGGCGGTGGTGGCTGTGTTCATCGGGCGGTCTCCTCGGTTGTGGTGGTTGTGCTGGTTGCCGTGCTGGCGCCGAAGGTAGCCCAGGCGGCGGTGCCGGGCTGGGCGGAGTGGGTCTCGTCGGTGGCCACGAGCCCGGCGGCGGTGGCCCCGGTGGCCTGGTGGTCGCAGATCGCGGTTAGGTCACCCTCGCTGAAGCGCCCGGCCGCCGCGGCGATCCCGAGGGCGGCGTCAACGGGCCCGTTCCCGATGAGGGCGGCGAGCTCCACCGCGGCGGCCATCTTCGCCCGGATCCGGGTGGCCCCGGCCGCGGAGGCCTCGATCAGCCAGGTGTGCGCCCCGGCGCCCAGGGCCAGGAAGTCCTTCTCCGCCGCGCTGCGGGCTCGTGGCCGGGGCGGGCGTGGGGCACCAGTGGGGTCTTGGGGGTGGTCGGGGTAGTGGGCCAGGTCGATCCGCGGATTCCCCGGGGTCGAGAGCCGGTGGCGGGCGACCTCGGTGAGCCCGGCACGCCCGGCCGCCCAGCCCGGCATCGTGGGGAGGACGTCGAGGTCGGCCATGACCACCAGCTCGGCCCCGGCGACCCGCACCCACACCTCGGCCCCGACGAGCCCCGGTGGGGTGGAGTAGCGCACCGAGCCGAACCGGATGGTCTGGTCGGTGCCCACCGTGCGGGTCACCCCCAGGGCGGTGGTGTGCGGAGCGGCCGGCAGTACGTGCAGGCGTTGCTGCTCCTCGGCCAGCGCCTCGGCGGGCACCCGGGCCGACTCCCGGTGGGTGCGCCCGTTGACCTTGGCGCAGAACGCCGTACAGGCGGTCTCGAGTGCGGCGAAGGAAGCGTACTGCTCACGCAGGTTCGCCTCGGTGGGCACCAGATCGGCCTTGGCGATGCGCACCGTGGACTCCGACCCACCCTTGGATTCCGGGTCATACGGCACGCAGGTGTGCACCTGGGTGCCGTAGTGCCGGCCGGCTTCCACGATCTGCGGGTGGCGCACCGCAACCCCGGCCACGTGATCGACGGTCACGGTCCTGGGGTTGTCGGTGAGCACGTAGGTCGGCACCCCGCCGATCCGCGCCAGGGTCGCATCCAGGCACCCGATCAGCGTCGGCAGGGTCTGGTCCCAGACCGGGATCACCACTCGGTAGCGTGACCAGGCCAGCCAGGCGCAGAACAGCCACGTGCGCCTCGGCGTCCCGTCGACCCCGGGCACCTTCGGGCCCTCGCCCCAGTCGAACTGCAGCCACAGCCCTGGCTCGGTGATCCAGGGCCGGTAGGTGCGCCGGTGCCCGGCCCGCCAGGCGGCCTTCACCTGCGCCACCGCACGCCGGGTGGTGCGCTCGGTCCCGGGGAACCCCACACCGGCCAGTCGGGCGTGGACGACGTCGGCGCGGACTGTGCCCTGGCTGCGCTCGACCCACTCCTCGATCTTGGGCAGGTGGGCGTCGATCATCCTGGGTCGTCGTCCTGGCCCGGTCACCGGCCGGCCCGCGTCGCGGGCGGCGGCGTAGCGCCGGACCGTCTTCGGATCGACTCCGGCCAGGGTCGCGGCCGAGTGCGCGGATCCGGTGGCGTCGTAGGCTTCGAGAATTTCCATGATCTCCCTGTCAGACTTCTTCATGCGTCCCTCCGGCGGGTGATGGCTCAAGGTGGTCAGAGACCTCGAGCGAACCCTCGGAGGGACGTCTGCGTGGGGACCGACACGAACCCGGCCCCATGGCCATGGACAGGGAGATCAGCTGTCCATCAGCAGGGAGGTACGTGTCCGCCTACAGGGAGATTGGC
>NZ_JAAVUN010000060.1 GCF_012163155.1 Kocuria subflava | reverse complement strand
GTGGTCAGCAGGGCATTCCGACGTTAAAACGCCGATCCCTCCGCGACGCTGATCGGTGGATCGAGGCTAAGGCAAGGTCCGAGCTGACGGTCTCCGAGTACATCGTGTGCGCGATGCGCTGGCCGACCGCGCGGTGCGTCCAAACGGTCCGCCGTCACGCGAGATGCTAAACTTGGAGCTGTGAAGTTCTCCGAGGTCGTCGCACGCATCAACGGTGTGAGCACGCCGATCTTCGGTGTCTCGTGGTCGCCGGCTACGGCCGACATCACTGTCGCTCGTGCTGTGATCGCCTTCGTCGAAGTGCGACGCGTGCTGTTCTCGACCTACACCAACGAAGTTCCCGAACAATGCGTCGCTTCGGTGATCGACATCCGTGACCATCTCACCGAGGTGCTCTCGGCGGGCGGAATCGGCGCGGAGCTGAGTGGACCCCTACGTATGATGCGACGCTTCTGTGTGCGTTTTCTTCAGCGCGTTGGAGCTGTCGAAGACCCTGCCGATCAGGCAGCGAGGCAACGACACCTGTTTCGCGACCAGCGATGGGCCATGCACGACTACTGGTTCGGTGAAGCCCTTGGAGAACTGCGCACCGGCGTCGGGATGCAGGTAGCCGTGATCGCGGCCGCGCACGGTCTCGATGTCGAAGATGATCTTGCGCAGGTCTTGCCCAAGCCCGATGAAGCGTAGATGTCTGGTGGGAGCCTCTGATCTGTGCGCCGAGTCGCACACACGCTGCGGCAGCAGTCGCATAGAGGTCCGCGCATGACCGGGCCAGAACAAGCACGAGCGCTGCTGAACGAGTTCGCTGAAGCGCGGAAGGTCCCGCTCACGGACGCCGCGCTCGTTCAGCGCATGCAAACAGAAGCAACCACGTGGATCAACGCAGTGCACATGCAGCGCCGCCGCGTGACAGAACCAGTCGTCGACCCAAGCGCTCCTGGCAACGAAGTGTGGCGTCAGGAGATTGACCTTCACTTCCTTCTCGTGGCGCTGACCCGACTTCGCCGCGCCATCGGTCTCACGGCACACGTGCAGGAACTTCAAGGAGCGGTGCTTCAACATCTCACTGCCTTCGACGAGATGGTGCCTTCGCTCAGGACTTTCCGGAACGTCGCGGAGCACTTTGACGATTACACGACCGGGAGAGGGCGCGTCGCCGAAATCACCCGCCAACAGCTTCAGACGTGGAGTCTCGACGGTCCCACTAGCCGAGGTCTTGTCTGGCGTTGGCTTGATATCGAGTTTCCTGTCGACGTTTCGCATGACGCGGCGACAGCGCTTTATCGGACGTTCCTGGCTGCCGCCAACAACTACTTGGCTGAACCGAGCGCGGAGCGGTGATCAGAGGATGCTGCCGCGTCACACAAGATGAGTTGGACGGGGTGCATCACGCCCCGGCGGGACGGCGGCCACGCGGGCGGATTGCGCCGCCGCGGGCTACGACGGCGGATCGGACCGTCTCATCGCCGACCCACAGTTCGGCAGCGACCTCTTCGAGTGTCATGCCGTTTTCGTACAGCCGCGCAGCCTCCCGGCGTCCGGGCTCATCCAAACCGCGTCGGCGCACCGCGACACCTGCCTGAGCGGCGAGCCTGTGGATGGTCGTGCGGTGTATCCCGAACCGCCGCGCCAGCTCATCGACCGGCACCCCTTCGGCGTACTCCTCAGCCAGCGCAGCCCGATTCGGGACACTCAAACGGGTTTGAGGACGAGGCCGATTCTCCGCCACCGGGCCGCGCACATCCTCGATAGGCTGACGCTCAGGACGCGACACAGGACGCCGTGATCCCCGCAGAACCCGGCGAATCAGCGTCATGAGGGGCTTGCGCGGGTTTGAGAACCACCCAGCGAGGTGCACCTTGTGTGCCGGCTCAGCTTCCGTGCCGGTTCCGGCGCAGGCTCGGACTTTGCGCACGGATAAGCGCGTACTCCGTGCACCGGATCGCATTTATCCGTGCGCAAAGTTCGAGTCAGCTGAGCACGGAACGCCATGCCCGCAGCTCCCGCTCCGCGTGACGCAACGGCGAGCCTTCAAAGGGCGAGGGCTGCGACTGCATCTTCCGAGGTGACGTTGTGCTTGGCCGGGGGTGTCGGCACTCACGGCCAACAGCAGAGACAGTTCATCGTCGAGGCTGGTTTTCACGGCATCTCGGACAACGGTGAGCCGGTGTCCTTCGGGCAACAGGCCCGCGAAAAATGGGGGTAACCCGCCACCCGCCGTGACAACGGGCGTGGTGTTGACAGGCAGGGTGGAGGCGACCGGCTCACCGTGATCTTGAACGTAGTCCGTGTGGTAGGTAAAAACGGTTGAGCTGTCGGATTGGCGCTGCAAGGTACCCGCGAGTTTTCTCGATTTGTAGACCTCCGCGGTGGAGACCTGGCGCAGTTGATGGAAGTCGCTCGTCATTGCACCAGGACCCTTAGGCCCAACACCTGAGCGACCGCCACCACGGAGGCCAGGGATGGATTGCCGGTTCCGTTCTCTATGGATCGGACAGTCCGCTGCGATGTTCCGGCCAGATCTGCCAGCTCCTGTTGGGCCAGACCGGCGTCTTTGCGCGTGGCTCGTATGTTGCGTCCTGCATCATGAATGTCTCCCATGTCCCTCCTTGCGGCAGGATCTTGCCGGTTCGTGCTGATTCTTGCTGATTATGCTCCCGGCGCGACCAGATAGGCAGTATCTTGCCGGTTACGGTCTAGCCACGGTGTTGCACCCAGGCCCAGTTTCTGAATCGGCAACATATTGGGCTCATCGCATCCGAGGGTGTAGCTGGTTTCTGAAGCCGCCTGATTCGAGGAGGCTGCGGGCGATGTAGTTGGTGAGGTTGCGGAAGCCGATTGCGGAGCCGCGGAGGTGTTCGAGCCGGCCATTGAATCTCCTATGTATGTCAAGCAGCCGCCGCAGGTGTGATCGTGGCGTTGAGTTGCCTGTAGATCTGACG
>NZ_JAAVUN010000006.1:56734-111310 GCF_012163155.1 Kocuria subflava | reverse complement strand
CCGCCACAGGACTCTGACCAGCGACAACACCGGCCAAGTCAGCCAGGAGCTCTCAAGTGGCACGAGTCAGGCCTGGCGCAGCGCCGCCCGGGCGTAGTCGCAGCGCCAGCCGGTTAGTTCCACCAACTCATCCATGATCCGGCTCTTGCCCGCCCGGTCCGAGCCCCGGTACGCCAGGGCCATCTTCTTCGTCACTGCCTTGCGTTGACTCATCGTCAGCTCCATGGTCGATGGTGCTCACGCGGAGGTTCTCCCTGAGGCAACGACCCAGCACAAGCGGAGATTCATGATGAGTCAACTCGACCTCTTGCTCGTAGACCATGCATGGTCTAACCTTGCGTCATGTGGAGCGTGGACATCGAACTGATTGCGGGATGGCTCACTTCGCTGGACGAAGATTCGCGTGCGCAGGTGGTCGCCGCGATTGAGCTGCTCGAGGATCGTGGTCCTCAGCTCGGTCGGCCGATCGTCGACACGGTGTCGTCGTCAAGGCATCGCAACATGAAGGAGCTCCGGCCGGGATCGTCTGGCCGATCTGAGCTGCGCGTCATGTTCGCCTTCGACCCGGAGCGCTCGGCGATCATGTTGATCGCGGGCGACAAGGCCGGCAATTGGACACGCTGGTACAAGAAGAACATTCCGTTGGCCGACGACATTCTTGATGACCACCTGCGAAAACTAGGAGGAGAGTGAGCGATATGGCTCTATCGCTGAAGGACTTCGTCGCCGAGCATCCCGTGGACCGGGAGCGCGTTGACGCACACAAGGAGCGGATGCTCGCCGAAGTGCGTGCGTACCGGCTCCGTGAGCTGCGCGAGCAAGCTGGCCTGACACAGGCTCAGCTCGCGGAGCGCATTGGCGTAGGACAGCGCCAGGTCTCCAAGATCGAGCACGGCGACCTTGATAATGCAAAAGTCGGAACGATCCGCAGCTACCTCGAGGCGGTCGGTGGCGACCTGGCAATCGAGTACGTGCTGGGAGACCAGCGTGTCCAGGTGGCCTGACCGAAGCTGGCCCTGTCAGGGCCCTGTGGCCTCCTTCTTTCATCCCGGACAAATTGCCGCTCCTGAGAAATAGCCCCACACGTGGAGATGTCGCAGAGTTCCGGTTTAAGGTCTAGCGTTATCGACGCGAGTCGTTACAGTCTCCTGTCGTGATCAGATCGTTCGGCAGCAAGGGCACCGAGCGCATTTGGCAAGAGCAGTGAGTCAAGCGTGTTGATCGGGCAGTGCAGCTCGGGACATTGAGGACTTGAGGATCCCACTGGGCAACCGCTTGGAGCAGCTGGACTGCGACCGACGGGGCCAACACACATTCGGATTAACGACCAGTGGCGGATCTGCTTCGTGTGGACCGACGCTGGCCCGGAGAACGTGATCATTGAGGACTACCACTGAGGTGCAACATGAATAACAAGCTCTACGCGCCTATCCACCCGGGGGAGGTTCTGCTGGAGGACTTTCTCAAGGGTTCCGCTATGACTCCGGACGAGCTTGCCAATTCCATTGGTATCTCTCCGCGTTGGATTAACGAACTTGTGCAGGGCAAGCGGGCGATAACCGCAGTCACGGCGCGCATCCTGGGTCAACACTACGCAGTGGAGTCGCAGTTCTGGCTCAACCTGCAGAGTCGGTATGAGCTGGAGATCGCCGAGGACCTTGCCGCCTACGAGATGGTCGAGAACAATCTGCTCCAGTGTGACTTCTGACGACTGTGGTGGCGCCTCCTGGATGATACTGCGAGGTCCAGGACGCCGAACCTCGGAGACCTAACGGGAAGGACGCCATGACTGAGTCGCGCACTGAAATCCTCAAGAACTGGCAGCAACAGCTGGTCGCCATGGATGAAGCCGATACGGAGGCTCTGCGGGAGTGCTTCACCGATGATGCCGTTCTGATTCATATGACTGGCTATCGCCAGCCCATAGATGAGTGGTTGGAAGGCATGCGCCGCCAGGAATTTGTCTATCACCAGGTGATTGCAAAGCAGGTGGCCGTGGAAATCACTGGGGAGCATGCCGTGCTGACGGGTGACATCATCACGGGCTACCGGTCTGACGGCAGCGGGCAGGCGTGGCCCCTGCACTGTGTGCAGCAATTCGTACGCAAGGACGGGGCGTGGTTGTGTACTGAGAGTCGCGTCAGCTTGGGTTGATCGACTCGGTTGGACCCCTCACCATCGGCGCAGGAGTCACTACCGATCACCCACCCTTGACGACTGTGGTCTGCATCACTCAGCATGATGACCACTGGGGCTGCTCTTGCCACCCAAGGCATTCCTGCCCCGCGGACAGGGAGGTCCTCATGTCAACCAACCGTGCAGTCGCGTACAAGGGTCCCGGCAAGGTGGAGGTGGTTGACATTGACTACCCCACTTTTGAACTCAAGGACGGGCCCGGTGTCCACCCGGACAACGTGGGGCGGCCCCTGCCGCACGCGGCCATCTTGAAGGTGGTGACCACCAACATCTGCGGGTCGGACCAACACATGGTCCGCGGTCGAACCACCGCACCGGAGGGGCTGGTGCTGGGGCATGAGATCACTGGCGAAGTGGTGGAGACCGGCCCCGGCGTCGAATTCATCCAAGTGGGGGACTTGTGCTCCGTCCCGTTCAACATCTCCTGCGGACGGTGTGTGAACTGCAAGAAGGGGCGCACGGAGATCTGCCTCAACGTCAACCCTGATCGCCCGGGTAGCGCCTACGGGTACGTGGACATGGGCGGCTGGGTGGGTGGCCAGGCCGAATACGTGCTGGTGCCCTACGCCGATTGGAACCTGCTGCGGTTCCCGGACAAGGACCAGGCCATGGACAAGATCATGGATCTGACCATGCTCTCGGACATCTTCCCCACCGGATACCACGGTGCTGTGACGGCTGGGGTGGGGCCCGGATCTTCGGTCTACATTGCCGGCGCCGGCCCGGTGGGTCTTGCGGCTGCAGTTGGAGCGCAGTTGCTGGGCGCCGCCGTCGTGATTGTTGCGGATCTGAATGCGGAGCGGCTCAAGGCTGCGGAAGCCTTCGGATGCGAAACCGTTGACGTTTCCGCTCAGGATCCGCGCGAGGGCATCGCGAAAATCCTGGGGGTCGAGGAAGTCGACTGTGGTGTGGACGCCGTCGGGTTCGAGGCCCGCGGACACGGCCACGATGCCAAGGAGGCCCCCGCCACGGTGCTGAATTCGCTGATGAACGTGACCAAGGCCGGAGGGTCCTTGGGTATTCCGGGCCTGTACGTCACGGGGGACCCCGGGGGAATTGACGACGCCGCCAAGGAAGGTTCGCTGTCCCTTCGCCTGGGTCTGGGGTGGGCAAAGTCGTTGTCGTTCACCACTGGTCAGTGCCCCGTGATGCGCTACCACCGTCCGCTGATGGAGGCGATCCTCCACGACAAGGTCCACATTGCCGATGCCGTCAACGCCGCGGCCATCAGCTTGGATGTTGCGCCGGAAGGGTACGCAAACTTTGACTCCGGCGTGGCCAAGAAGTTCGTGCTGGACCCACATGGCCTCACCGGCAAGGTGCAGTCCGTGAGCGCATGAGCGACGTGGATCGAGGGTGCTTTACAGACCAGTTGGGGAGACCCTGAGCAGGCTCGTCTGACCCCCTTCTGCGCCCGGAAGCAAGGGTGCCTGAGGCCCCAGCGGCTACAGTCGAGGAATGAGTGAACGTGAGTTCGACCTGATCGTTTTCGGTGTCACCGGCTTTGTGGGCAAACTGACTGCAGCCCACCTGGCCCGGCATGCACCCGCCCACCTGCGCGTCGCCATCGCGGGGCGCAGCAAGGACCGCCTGGAGGCTGTCCGAGCGGACCTGCCGCCCTCCGCGGCAACCTGGCCCACCGTCGTCGTTGATGCCGGTGACCAGGACGGCCTTCTGGTCATGGCGCGCCGCACGCGAGTGGTGATCTCCACCGTGGGGCCGTACGTCAAGTACGGGCTGCCGCTGGTGGGCGCGTGCGCTGAGACTGGAACGCACTACTGCGATTTGACCGGTGAGGTTCTGTTCGTTCGAGATGCGATTGACCGCCACCATGAGGCGGCCGTGGTCGCCGGAGCTCGCCTGGTGACCTCCTGCGGATTCGACTCCTTGCCTTCGGACCTAGGGGTGCTGGTGACAGCCGCGCGCGTGGCCGAGGACGGTGAAGGCACGCTGGGAGACACCACTTTGCACGTGCGATCCATGCGTGGGGGAGTCAGCGGCGGCACCATCGACTCCATGCGCGAGCAGATCCGGCAGATGTCCCAGGACCCGCAGATCCGAAGGATGGTGGGCGACCCCTACGCCTTGTCACCGGACAGGAAGAAAGAGCCAACCGGGTCCGCCATTCCTCAGCGTGGGCGGCCCCGGGGTCGGCTGGGCGCCCTGGTGGAACAGGTCCCGGTCCAGCGGAACGGTCGAACGGGGCGGTGGACTGCCCCGTTCGTGATGGCCAGCTACAACACAAGGGTTGTCCGACGCAGCAACGCTCTCACCGGATGGTCTTATGGCCGCAGCCTCCGCTACCAGGAATTGTTCGACACGGGTCAAGGCGTGATCGGAGCCGCTCGCGCGGCCACCACAGCCGTTGCGCTGGGAGGCTTGGCGGCTGGAATGTGGTGGAAACCCACGCGCGCCTTGATGGGCCGGGTGCTGCCCAAGCCCGGCTCCGGTCCGTCCCAAGAGAATCTGGACAATGGGCGATTCGCGCTGCAGATTGACGCAACAACGACCACCGGTGCCCGCTACCGCACTCGAGTGGCGGCCGACTACGACCCGGGTTACAACGGGACGGCGATCATGCTCGGCGAATCCGCACTGGCTCTGGCCCAGGACGAAGTGGACCTGCCGCAGCGAGCCGGGGTTCTGACGCCTGCCACAGCTCTGGGTACCAATGTGGTGGAACGGCTGCGCGGATACGGCTTCACGTTTGATGTCGAGCGCGTCAGCAACGGGGGAAGGGCGGGACTGCCGAGCCCGGAGTAACTGCGGTGCCACTCACGGACCCACGGGTGATGTGGTGCAGGCGCCATGCAGATCGACCCACCGATTCTGAGAGGTGGCCAGCCCAGTCGGGGGAGTCGAGGCCTCGGCCTTGTCTGGGTCGCCGAACGTGGCGGCGACTAGCCTGGACACGGCGCCAGAAATACGTTGCACCAGACGTAGGAAAGAGATGATCTGTGGGTACTTTGACCTATGCAACCACCGTTTCCCTGGACGGTTACGTGGCCGATCCCTCGGGAGACTTCCAGTGGAGTGCTCCCAGCGAGGCGGTGTTTGCCGCGCACCTGGAGCGAATGCGTCACGTGTCCACGGAGATTCTGGGCCGCAAGACCTACGAGCTCATGCGCTACTGGCACTCGGAGCCCTCTGACGAACAGTGGTCATCGGCCGAGCAGGAGTTCGCCAAGCTGTGGCGGAACATCAACACCTTTGCTGCCTCGTCAACCCTGACATCGGAGCAACTGGCATCCACCCATGACGCCCTTGTTCCGGCGCTCACCGTGGACCGAATCGTGGAGATTGCCAGGGAGGCGTCCGGCGTCGTCGAAATTTTCGGCCCCACCACCGCGGCACCCGCCATTCGTGCGGGCGTTGTGGAGGTTTTTGAATTCTTCATCGTGCCCAAAGTCCTGGGCGGTGGCCTACCTGCACTCCCACAGGATGCCCGCCTGGAGCTGAAATTGACGGATCACCGGATTTTCGACGACGGCACCGTGCACGTGCGTTACAGCCCAACGCATGGTGTGGTCGGCAGATAACGTTGTCCGCGCAAAGGTGCTCCGCTGTGAACGATTGGGAGATGGGCAATGAGTGAGAACATCGGTGAGCTGGTGCGGCAGCTGAACTTTGACGTGGCCATGGATTGGATCTCGTGTCCTCACACGCCTGGGGAGCGCACCAACGCCTCGCCGATTGTGTACTACCAGAATGTGCCGATCCAGGGGCGCGACGTCATTGTGGTGGATGATGCCATCGAGTCCGGTGGGACCATGAAGCGCCTGGTGGAACACCTGAAAGAGTTCGATCCAGCGTCAATCTCGGTGGCAACGTTGTTCGTCAAACCTGGGCGGGTGGAGATCCCGGTCCGTCAGTATTTTGCGCATCAGATGGACAGCGATGACATGCTGGTGGGTTTCGGTCTGCCGTGGCAGGACAAGCTGCGCAACCTGCCCTACGTGGCCCAGTTGGCACCAGGCGCCTGACTGGCGCGGGGGGCGTCAGCGATCACGCCCCGATGCCGGAGCTGGGGACCTGACCACCCGCACAGTGGGCGGAAGCGGGCCAGCGTGACCGCATCACACCCGGACACCGTCCAGGAACAGCGCCAAATGCCGCCGGTAGGCATTTGGGTCCTCCGGGGTCGCGTCCATGATGCCCACAAGGCCCACCTGCAACAGGGCGATGTCCCGCGAAGTGCAGTCAGGGCGCAACGTGCCCTGAGCATGTGCTGACTTCACCAACTGATCAATCAGTGGGTTCACCACTGCCTTGCACTCGCGCACGGAGTCGAACACGGATCCTGCCGGGCACATGAGTGCTCGCAGGCCCCTGTTGGAGGACTGTAGGCGCATGCTCTCCTTCAAGTAATCAACCAGTGCCTCCCAGGAATCTCCGGCCTCAACACTTTTGCGAGCGCGCTCGATCTCGGCTTCCAACTGTTGGGCGAACAGTGCGGCCACCAGGTCGTCCTTGGTGGGGAAGTGGCGGTACACGGTACCCACGCCGACGCCGGCGTGCCGGGCCACGTCTTTCAGCGTCACATCGAGTCCGGCATCGCGAAACAAGTCTTCTGCCGCTGCCAGCAGGAGTGAACGATTTCGGGCGGCGTCTTTCCGGGTGGGGGTGGGCGTCGTCGTCATGATCACAGATTACCTGATGTGGACCGACCGTTCCGTTTCTGCTAGTCTCACCTGAAACGGACCAAAGGGTCCGGATCAACTTTGAAATGAGGGGCTCCCCTTGACCATCGGACTTACCGGTGCTTCCAGAAATCTTGGCCGATTGACAGTTGAAGAACTCCTGACAGGCGGGGTTTCTGCTGACCAGATCGTGGCTGTCGTGCGTGACCCCGCCAAAGTGACCGACCTTGCGGATCGTGGGGTCCAGGTCCGCCAGGCCGATTACGCAAGCCCTGCTGGTTGGCGTGAGGCCCTGGATGGTGTGGATCGCCTGCTGGTGGTCTCCGGGTCAGGGCCCGGTGCCAGCCAATCCCACAAGACAGTGATCGATGCCGCCGTAGAGGCTGGCGTGGGCCACATCTCCTACACCTCAATCCTCAATGCGGACACCACCAACAATCCGCTGGCTCCGGAGCACCACGCCACCGAACAGCTCATTCAAGCCTCGGGTATTCCGTTCGCCATCCTGCGCAATGCCTGGTACCACGAGCTGTTCACGCGCCTGATTCCCCAGCACCTGGCCACGGGGGAGATTGTTGACGCTGTTGGGGAAGCGCAGATTTCCGGTGCTGCCCGTGCTGATTTGGCTGCTGCGGCCGCCGTGGTCCTGGCGTCAGGTGGCTCGGAAAACCGCATTTATGAACTCGGCGGCACGGCGTTCACCATGAATGAGTTCGCCCGTGAACTCTCTGCGACATCCGGACAAAGCATCACTCACCGCGCGCTGAACGACGACGACTTTGCCGCCCATCTGGAAGCAACCGGAGTTGATGGCGGCATGGCTGCCTTCATAACCCAGAACGACGCCTCCTTGCGGGCCGGTGAGATGTACACGGACTCCACCGACTTGGCTGATCTGGTGGGTCGTCTCTTGCGGCCGCTGGCCGTATCCGTGCGCCAAGGATTGTGAGGCAGAGGTCAACTACCCGTAGCGGTACCGGCACGCCGCGATGAGAATGTCCTGGTCGGCCGCCTTGTACACCAGGCGGTGTTCATCGGTGATCCGCCGTGACCGGAACTCGGCAAAGTCATGCTTGAGGGCCTCTGGTTTGCCGATTCCTTCATTGCCGTTGCGCTGAATGTCCTTGATGAGCTGATTGATCCGTTTCAGGACTCTGCGGTCCTGGGCCTCCCACCACAGGTAATCGTCCCAGGCATTACGGTCCCAGATGAGAGCCATGTTCAGTCGTGGTCCACAAGGGCGTGCTCATGGCCTTGCCCGTGCTCCAGACGCTCCATGGCATCCAGAAGTCTGCGGGCATTGGCCGGGGACCGCATCAAATGCGCGGTTTCCACCAGTGAGTCGTAATCGGCCTGGGACACGATCACCACGGGTTCGTGGCCGGAGCGCGTGATGACGACGGCTTGGCGGTCTTCCGTGACCTGGTCCAAAACGCGTGCGTAATTGGCGCGCGATTCCGTGTAACTCATGGTCTTCATTGAGGCCTCCTGTACAGGAAATGGTACAGGAGGCCGTCGACGTGCTGGGGTGCATCAAGTGTGACGCCCACTCATCGGCATCGCCCAGGTCGGGTGTGGTGCAGCGCAACCGGGATGAATGCGACCTGGCACAGGGGAGTGACTCGCTCTGAGCCATTGTCAACGGCAGGTTGACTCGCCGTCGCTGGCCGATGTTTCAGTCAACGTCTCACCGTTGGAAAGCGTGACCACAATGGTGTTGAAGTTCGGGATGGTTGCACTGGGTGTGGGGCAAGAGCTCGGTGCCACCACTCCGCTGTAGGCAACGTCGAACCGACCGGATGGGCCCGTGGTGAAGTCCCGGCATCCTTGAGCGTCAGTTGTGTACGTTCCGCTGGTGTTGTTGGTCCCGGCGGTCCACGAGAAATTCAGGTCCCAGGACTGCCGGGTGACGCCGTCCGGATAAGTCTGGTTGACCAGATTGGCGGTGTTGCTGACGGTGTTCCGCCAGGCCGTGCCTGTCCCGGAGGTGTAGGGCATGGCGTCAAAGTTCTGTCTGGAGCGGCTGGAGGACGAGTTGCCCACCCAGAAGGCGCCAGGTCCAGTCGAAGTCTGACCGATTCGGTTGGCGATCCACCACCGATAGGTGACGCTGGTGACAGTGACACCTGCGGGCAGGTTGTCCACGTAGGTCTGCGCACCAACCGTCATGTTCTGCGTTGTGGATGAGGAGCCCAGCGTTCCTCAGGTGTACGTCAAGCCGCCGCTGGAGCGCAGTGTGGGAATGCATGAGGAAGCTGCATGGGCGGGTGCCGCCGCTGCCACGGCAATGGTGGGAACTGACCAGGCAAGTCCGCGGGCAACGGTTCGGCGTGACACTCCGAAAGTTTGATGAAATTCGTTAGACACGATTGCGAGAGTATCGACCGGGGTGGGCCGGATCAACTCACGGTCGTGATTGCTTTGTCAATCAATTCGCGCACCCGTTGATCGGAGATCTTGAGTCCGCGCATGGCCACCACGAATTCTTCCGCGGCATGAGTTGCTGCCTTGTCAGCGGATTCCTCCGTGCCGGTCACGAATGACCCGTTGCGTCCCCTGGTTTCGATGACCGCTGCAGCCTCGAGCTCCTTGTAAGCCCGTGCCACGGTGTTGGGTGCCACGCCAAGATCCTGGGCAAGACCCCTGACGGGCGGAAGGTGATGACCTGCAGCCAGTTCGCCGGTCACTCTACCGGAGATGATCTGCTGCTTGATCTGATCGAATGGCGGGACAGGTGATGATTCATCAATGCTGAACATGACTCTCATTTTCTCCAGTGTTGACCATTGAGCATTCATTATGGGTCTCGGACGCTTGGTTTCAGCCTCATGAAGTGAGGGTCACTGGCTGGACACCGTCAACGCGTGCTGTATTGCTTCCCCGCCGCGGTTGTGGGCGCCTTCCTGCTGATTCAGTTCCAGTCCATGCAGGACCCCGTAGGTGAACGTTGGTTCTCCGGCGCAATCAGCGGCAGTGCGCAACTCGTGGAGGCGTTCGCGCGTCACCACGGAATCCTGTGCCGTTCCCAGGGCCTCAGTGACCTGTTCCCATGCCTGGGCAGCGTCCTTGTAGGACGGATCGAACTCCGCCACCGCCTCAAAGGCGTAGCGCGCGGCTTTGGCTTTCTTGCGGGCCTCATGGGCCAACTCGGTGTGTTCCTTCCCGGAGGCCGCCTGGGCTGCTTCCCACCGTCGTGCAGCCCTCTGCGTGGCCTCGGTCAGCAAGGGGTTCAGAACCTCCGTCATTGAATGGTGGGTCTGTGACCGCAGCGGTGAAGTCTGGGTCAGATTCTCCAGGGCTTTCGTCAGATCTCGATACCGGGCCGTGCCCATGACCTGCACCAGTTCGGCGTGGGTCAGGGCGTGGCGCGCGTCCAATTCTGCAGAGAGTCGCGCGCCCACCGGGCCCACGACGGCGTCTGGCGGCAATGCGCTCAAGGCTTCTGTCAGCCGCTGCTTGAGCACCTCGGCGTCACGTGGTCCACCGAGCATCTCCGCGTACCACTTCAGCTCGGCTCGCAGCGGTTCGGTGGATTCGGCATGGAAGAGTGGGCGGAAAGTACGCAGCGTGCTGCGCAGGCGGCGGGTGGCCACGCGGGTTTTGTGCACGGCATCAGGGGCATTGTCCTTGACGGCGTTCTCCCGTGACCTGATGGCCTCAACTTGGGCACCCAGGTATTGGCGGACGACGTCGTAGGCCGTCGCGTGAGTTGCGGTCACTGTGTTCCTCCCGGTGGCTGCCTACCGTCATTGAACTCCCGTTCCACCCGCCCCAGCGGGGTATTAGTCAGGGAATCCGGTACCACCATCTTCCCAGGGTCGACTCGGCAAGAAGGAGCTGTGACGGTCAAGTTGCAGGCGATGCGTCCCCGGAAGCCACGAAGGAGGTGTGCAAACACACCTTGCTGAGGAATTGATTCGATTCGTGAAATGTGTCTGACTGTTCCATGACTTTGATTGCAAATGAATGGACCTGCTCGTGGAAGCGCTGAATCGCAGAACCGTCCTCAACGGTGCCGTCTGGGCCGTGCCCATCATTGCCGTGGCCACCGCAGCAGCGGCCTACGCCGCTTCTCAAGTCATGGACCTGGCTCTGTGGCAGACCCTCACCACCACCTCGGGGCTGCAGCAGGCAGCGATGTGTTCCGTTTGGGGTGGGTGGGTACGGAAGCTCGCCCCACCTCCGGTCTGGTGATCACCTTGCGCGCATACGAGGTCTACAAGGCGTTGTCCGCAGTGAGTGTTGGACCAACCCTGCAGGTCAATGACCCCTTGTTGACGCTGGGCGGGCCCGTTCGCTCCACAGTCACTGCTTATCGGGGCGGGGTTGCCCAGACCGGCACTCGCGTCATGCAGGCGTGGACACAAACCATCACCCTTCCTGCGGGTTTCACGTCCCCGGGTTCTGCGGATTTCCAGACCAACTGGCCGGATCGCGGCGGCGTGAGAGGGTCCTGGCAGTACACCTTGGAAATTGCCCAGCGCACACCTTCTTCAGCGGGCGAAACTGAGGACGACAACCCGCATAACGCCCTCCTGATGGCTAATCGACCGTCGACCTGGGGTCGGACGGAGCCGTTGGTCAACCGGTGGACGCTGTGGGACAACAGCGACTTGGACAACAACGTGGTGCACCGTCAGTACGGTTCTCTCCCCGCTTTGCACTACCCCAGCAGCTACCGACCCAACACCCAGGCACCATCCCTGGGGTGATGGAGCACCGTTGGATAGGGTGAAGGCATGAAGCTGACACCTGAGCTAGAGACCCAGTTCAACGATCAGATCACCATGGAGTTCGAGGCCTCCTTGGTGTACCGCCAGTTGGCCGTTGAGGCTGACGTGCAGGACCTTGTGGGCATGGCGGCGTGGCTGCGCCATCAGGCGGATGAGGAAATCGTGCACGCCAACAAGTTCATTGATCACGTCACGGACCGTGATGGCCACCCCCACATCGGTGCCATTGCTGCCCCGGAGGTTCCGGAATCTCCCACGGCGGTGCAGATCTTCCAGGCAGCCCTCTCTCATGAACAAAAGGTCTCCGAGTCCATTCGCAACCTGTACCGGGCTTGCGAGTCGGCCGGTGACCTGGATGCCCGTCCGCTGCTCAACTGGTTCCTGGATGAACAGATCGAGGAAGAGGCCACGGTCAGTGAGATCGTCGGTCGACTGGGGCGTGTTGGCGACGACGGTGCCGGCCTGTTGCGTCTTGACGACGAACTCGGCGCGCGCCCGGTTGAAACCACGGAGAACGACGCCTGAGTCACTTCCCCCTCCATTCAAGGGCCGGTGCACCGTGAGGTGCACCGGCCCTTGGTCTGACTTGGGAAGGGTTGCGAAACTTCAGGCGGAGACCTCCACCACCTCCTGCGGGGTGCTGGTGTAGAAGCCCAGGAGCTGGCAGTTCACGTCACTCAGGGCGGATTGAGCCGTGGAGTGCCACGCGTCCACCACGGTTTCTGGCAGCGGGTGGGGTGAGGACAGTGCCAGCAGAACGTTGGGTGCCGGTTGAGGGAACTGCGCAGCCACCTGGGCCAGCGAGGTCATGATCTCCTCCCGCTCGCCGGCACTGCAGGTCCAGTGCAGGTGCGGAACTTTGATGGGGGAGGGGTAGCCAATGCCGTCGGCATTGCACATCTCCACCAGCAGGCAGTTCTGGTGACGATCGGCGATGGTCAGAACCAGATCGACGACGTCGGCCGCCAGGCCAGGTGTGTCCAGCGGAAGCAAGGTCCAGTTTTCAGGGAGGTCGTTGAAGCTCATGTCTCCATGCTGCGTCCCACGGTGCAACCACGGCATCAGTCTTGTGGCACCTGTGGATAACTGTCTGAGCGGGAGGTCCACGTGGCGCATCGCGGCGCGCTCACCGGTCAGCTGGCGTCGGGGTGGCGTTCAGCGGGCCTCCCGGAAATCCTCAATTTTCGTGATGCGTCAACATTTCAAGGTGTTTTCCCAGGAATCAGCGCCTGCTGGCCGGTGAACGCCCGACGATCCGCGCCATGGTGGGCAACGGGGCCTCAAAGTCTGCGTTCAGATAACGTTCAGATAACGAAAAAATCACGGTTTGGTAACGCAGCGGCGCTGATCTGGGTTGATTCAGGGCTTCGAGCATCCGTACGTTCTTCCGCGTCTTGGCAACGTGCCGAGTCTGGGCACTGCCGGTGTCCACCGTGAATCGCGAAGGAACTCGCCATGAAGAAGACCCTGGTAACCACTGCAGCCGTCCTGGCACTGGCTGGCGCAGCTGCTGCCCCTGCCTCCGCCGCCGACTGCTTCGGCTCCGAAGGCCACGCTCCTTCCTCGAGCTTCTCCTCCTCCCTTCAGCAGGACAGCGGCTCTGCCCAGACCTCCGTTGGGGAACAGGCTTCCAACGGCGCGCAGACTCCCACTGATGCCCAGGCTCCCTCTGGCGCTGACGCGTCCACCGTCACCACGCAGTCCACTGCGACCGAGGGTGGAGATGCGGCGTCGTCGTCGTTCTCTGACCAGGTGGCGCAGGAGATGCTGGGCATGCTCAACCAGGCCCGTGCGGAAGCGGGTCTGTCTCCGCTGAGCAGCAACGCCGACCTGACGGGGATTGCCAGCGGGTGGTCACAGCAGATGGCGGCCAACAACGCAGCAAGCCACAGCCCCACGTTCATTGATCAGACGTTGGCCACCGGCTCCACCAACATGGCGGAGAACGTTTCCTATGACGTCACCTCCGGCAAGTCCGTCCAGGAGACTGCCCAGTACTTCTACAACTTCTGGATGAACAGCCCCGGTCACCACGCCAACATCATGAACCCGGAGCTCAACTCCATTGGCTTCAGCCTGGCTGAATCGAGCAACGGATACGTCTACGCCACCCAGAACTTCGGGACCTACTGAAGGACCTACTGAAGCCGGGGGACAGTAGCTCACCAGGCAGGGGCACGACGTCGACGGCGTCGTGCCCCTGCCTGTTCCTCCCCGCGGTTCCGGCGCCATAGGGTGGGTGAACACATGCCACACACTCACACCCAACCCGCACCGGGACAGTCGCGCCCCTTTCACTTCCAGACTCGCTGGCAGCTGCCGGCATCAGCCGCCCGCGTCTGGGAGGTCCTGGCTGACGTGGGTGCATGGCCGCAATGGTGGCCCGGGGTCACGAATGTGACGGTGCTGGACTCAGGCAATGTGCCGCATGGTGCAGGCACCAGGGCTCAGGTTCAGGTGGTCAGCCCCGTGGGTTATCGCTTGAGGTTCACCATCCACATCTGCGACGTCGAGCATCCCTGAATGGCACACATTGACGTCACGGGGGACCTGCAAGGACACGGTCTGTGGCGGGTGATTTACGGTGATGAGTCCACCACCCACACGGTGGTGGAACTGACGTGGTGTGTTGTCACGGCACGGAAAGCGGTCAGAGCGCTACGCCCGGTGGCAGGGGTTGCCCATGCACACGTGATGTCCGGGGGCCAACGGGGCCTGATAACAAGACTCGCAGAACAGGGGCAGCTGTGACCCAGCCTTTGGTGGATCAGCGCGGATTGCCGCGATTGTCACTCCCGGCAGCGCGCAGAATCGCCCTGGCGGCTCAAGGGTTTCTGGATCCACAACCCGCACCGGGGTCGGTGACTGCCCGCCATCTCAACCGGGTCATGGACCGGGTCAAAGTGGTGCAGATCGACTCCGTCAACGTGCTCTCCCGTAGCCACTACCTGCCGTTCTACTCCCGGCTGGGTCCGTATGACACCGAGCGCTTGGATCGCATGCGGGACCGTTCGCCGCGGAGCCTGGTGGAGTACTGGGCGCATGAAGCCAGCTTGATCAAAGCTGAGACCTGGCCGCTGTTGACCTTCCGCATGGACCGCGCCAAGGACCAGGCCTGGGGCAGCATGCGCCGAATCCACCAGGACCAGCCGGAACTGGTGCAGGCCGTCCTGGAGGAAACACGATTGCGGGGTCCCATCACGGCCAAGGAGCTGGATGCAGCCATGGCAGTGGACCTCCCATCGGCCCGGGAGCACTGGGGGTGGAACTGGGGAGCAGTCAAAACCGCACTGGAATACCTGTTCTGGGCCGGGGAAATCACCAGTGCAGGGCGGACGGCACAGTTTGAGCGTCGTTACGTGGTTGCACGTCAGATCCTGCCCACGGGCCAAGGCCTGGGCAGCCAGGAAGCTCATTACCAGTTGATGAAAGCCTCGGTCCGGGCCCACGGCATTGGCAGCGCGGCCTGTTTCCGGGACTACTTCCGGCTGGGCGCAGCAGAATCCGCTGTGGCCTTGGGACAGTTGGTGGCTGACGGTGAAGTGGAGCCCGTGGAAGTCGATGGCTGGAAGGGCCCCCTCTACCTGGACGCCACGGCACGCCGCCCCCGCAAAGCACATGTGGAAGCGCTGCTGAGCCCCTTTGATTCCTTGATCTGGCAGCGAGAGCGGACTCAGGCCCTGTTCGGCATGCGCTACCGGTTGGAGATCTACACGCCCGCTCACAAGCGTGTGCACGGGTACTACGTGTTGCCCTTCCTCTACGGGGACCGTTTGGTGGCCCGGGTGGATCTCAAAGCGGATCGCCAGGCCAAGATTCTGTTGCTTCAGCGCTGCACCTGGGAACCAGATGCCCCACGGGCTGCGGCCGAATCCTTGGAAAGTCACTTGCGGCGCATGGCCGCTTGGTTGGGTTTGGACACGGTTCACCATCAGTTGCCATGAAGGTGTGGGTCCAGTTGGTTACTCGGCGTTATTTTGGTGTTTGGACCCGCCGTGTGGGCCCCATCACGCGCCCTAGTTGATGACGCTGCTCAGGAGATTGGTGTGCCCCCACAAACCATGATCCCGCAGGCGGAGTTCTTTGCCCGCCTGGACAGTGCACTCGATCGCGCCCTGGACCACCCGGACTCGGCAACATCGCCACAGCGCGCATCAGATGCACCCGTGGCTGTGGTGGACCTGGATGCCTTGGACTCCAATGCGGATGACCTGGTACGCCGCGCAGGGTCCGTGCCCATCCGCGTGGCCAGCAAATCGGTACGCTGCACCGCAATTCTGCGCCGGGTCCTGCAACGCCCCGGCTTCCACGGCATCCTGGCCTACTCCCTGGCCGAGGCCATTCACTTGGTACGCACCGGGGTGAGCGACGACGTCGTGGTGGCCTACCCGACGGCCCAGCGCACCGCGCTGAAGGAACTGGCCGCAGACCCTGATCTGGCCCATGCCATCACACTCATGGTGGACCACCCGGATCAGCTGGCGTGGCCCAACAGCCACACGCCGGGGGCGCAGTACCACCATTCGCCTGTGCCTGGACATGGACTGTTCCCTACGCGTGGGTCCTGCTCATCTGGGCGCCCGGCGCTCGCCGTTGCGGACACCGGGGCATGCCCGCTGCGCCGTCGAACACATTGCCCAGCTGAGCACCCAGGGACCTCCCTTTCGGCTGGTGGGGGTGATGGGCTACGAAGTCCAGATCGCAGGCATGACCGACTCCTCCCCGGCCGTCCGCCTGATGAAAAAAGTCTCGGCGCGGGAGGTCGCCAGGCGCCGGGCCGCCGTGGTGGCAGACGTCCGCGGGTACGCCGATTTCCAGCGCCGCGCAGTGACGCCCGCGTGGTGGAACAGGCCATGGACCAGCTGGAACGTGGTGGGCGGGTGTCCTTCGGTGCCACGCGCCACCGGCAATTCTTCACGCTGATTCTGCTGGTGATGGTCGCGGTACTTTTTGGAGCACTTGTGGTGGCCGTTGTGATCGGTTCCGGCGGATTCCAAACCGCCACCCGGGAACCCGCCCTGTGGCTGGCACTGGTCATTGCGACCGCTTCCTGTATGGCCTGCGAACCTGCGGTGCTCAAGACGCGGACCAGACACCGCTTGGTGATCACCCAGGGTGGTTTTTTCCAGGAAACACGTACCTCCGCCGGCAGGAGAACCATGCCCATGGTGCGGTGGATGGACGTCAATGAAATCTGGATTCGGTGGATCGGGGTTTTCAGGCCGTCGGCATCAACGATGCTGGCCTGCTACACCTTGACCCCGGAGGCCGAGCTGACGTCACGGCGCAGGTTCGGTGAACGTATGGAGGCCATGCGCAGGACGGATTCCGCCTCAGGAGATGAGGTCCATGCCCTGCCCATCAGCTGTGGCGCCCGTCAGATCGACGTGGTGGAGGTCATGCGGCGGGCACACGTGATCTACGGTCCGTCGGCCTGGCAAGACCCTCATCTTGTGCGACCCTGACCGGGCAAAGCCTGCCCTGGAGCGGTCAGTTGATGTGCACTACGACTGATGGACGCCCAGGATCTGGTGGATCTGATCGATGATCACCTGCGGGCCCGTGAACATCACGTGGTGCAGGGAAGCGGGTGCTTCCACATAGGTGCCGTTGGGTGCTGATGCTGCCGTTCTCTGGTGGGCTTGATTGAGCTTTTTGCGCAGCCGGCCCAGGACCGGAATCCGGGTGGTCCTGGTTCCGGAGATCACCACCACGGGGTAGTCACCCAGTTGAGGGGAACGCCCGTGGAGGAGCTGCATCTGCTGGGTGTAGGGGCGGTCCTCCAGCACCAGAGCTCGGGCCGCACGCAAGGTGAAGTCCTCGCGTGCGTGGTCTTTGGCCACGGCAGGAGGCTGATGGCGGCCCGGGGAGAGCCGGGACCCGAATGCGCGGTAGACCCCGGTGGCGGCCAAGACCGGGAGAATCCAGTGCATGAGCGTGCGCTGCCACACCGGATCGGGCCGGATGTCCGTGGCCCAGTGTTCGTCACTTTGATCCACTAGCACCAAACCCACCAGGCGGTGATCATCGCGCGCGGCCAGGGTCCTCAGGATCGGGCCGCCCCAGCTGTGCCCCACCAGTAGGTACTGGCCCGGGCCGAGGGCGGTCAGCACGTCACTGAGGTCATCTGCCAATTGGCCCAGGGTTCGTCGTCGTGAGGAATCCTGGCTGTGGCCCAAACCCGCACGGTCATACACCACGGTCCGCGCACACCCGCGGACGGCCGGGCTGACCAAGCCCCACGTGTTGCGGGAAAAACCCATCCCGGATTCAAAAACCACGGTCACGGGATTCGCGGGGCCACGGTGGGCAGACTGCGGGTCCGGTGTTCGCAGCATGTAGTGCAGCGATCGACCATCCCGCGTGGTGGCCCAATGGCTGACACCGAATGGATGCTCCGGCTGGTGGGTGTTCATGGCACCAAAACTTACTCCCGTGGGCTGTGACGGACGGCTCTACGTCCGAATCTGCAGGTCAGGCAACCCTCACCTCATTAATCTGAATCTCTTGGGGGAATGCTCCGGGGCATGCCATTTGGTTATTGATGTGTCATCAGCTGCCCTAGCATGTGCGGGATGCACATTCAGATGCCGCTTGAATCCAACGTCTTTTCCACCGTGGGAGATCTGCCCCTGCACCCGCTGGTGGTGCACTTTGCCGTGGTCCTGCTGCCGCTGGCTGCCCTGGTTCTGCTGCTGGCCGCTTTCATTCCCGCGGTACGACGTCGTTTCCTGGGTCTGGCCGTGATCGTGGCGTTTGTGGGGGTGGTGGCCACATTCGTGTCCAAGGAATCCGGTGAGGCCCTGGCCGGTGTGGTGGGGGAGCCGGAAACGCATGCGCAGTGGGCCGACTGGCTCATGGTGGTCTCGGCCATCTTCTTTGGCATGGCTGCCCTGTGGCTGTTCCTCTCCAAGCGCGCTGATGCCGGTGAACGCAATCCGCAGACCCACCGGGGGCCAGGACGAGGCGCTGCCACGGTGGTCGGGTTCATCACCGCGCTGCTGTCCGTGGCCGTGATTGTGCTCTCCGTGCTCACCGGGCATTCCGGCGCCCAGGCCGCCTGGGGCGGCACCATGGGGGCCTCAGCCACCAGCGCGACCTCCTCCCAGAACTCCGACGACGACGAAGGCGAGGAGTCCGGCCAGGAATCAGATGAGGGAGCCGAAGGTGCAGCCGCCGGAGACGCCGCATCCGCCACCTCCACCACGGCATCAGGTGAGACCTACTCCCTGGCCACGGTCCAGGAGCACTCCACCGAGTCAGACTGCTGGGCTGCGGTGGACAACAACGTTTATGACCTGACCGACTGGGTGGCTCAACACCCCGGTGGCCAGCGGGCCATCACCCAGCTGTGCGGTACGGATGCCACTGATGCGTTTGCCGGCCAGCACGGCAACAACGACGAAGCCAAGGCTGCTCTTTCCGAGCACCAGATCGGCACCTTGCAGAACTGAGTTGATCACCAGCCCATTGTGTCTGCCCTGTGCGCAGGGCAGGACTGTGCCAGCCCTGAGCTCGGGCAGGACTCACGGCGATTCCTGAATCCTGACGGTTTTGGCCGCGCTCAGAGCACCAAATCGATCAGGGGTGGCCGTCAGCACGATCACCTGGGCGGATGAGCCCACGGTTTCAAGTGCTCCAGCCAAACTGATCAGACGGCGGGGGTCGGTGTGCCCCAGCGTGTCATCCAACACCACGGGTACGCCGTCCTCTGGGTCCACCAGGGATGCGATGGCCAGCCGAACCAAGACCTCCAACTGCTCCTGGGCGCCCGTTGACAACGCGTCCACTTCCAGCCAGGTGCCGTGGAGATGGCGGCGGGTGACTGTCAGGTCATCGGAGAGCTCCACCTGAAAGGTGGAGCCGAACACTCTCTGGCCCAGCAACTCGAGTTGCCGGCGAAACGGTGCGTTGTATCGCCGGTGTGCCTCGGCCTGGTGACGTTCCAGGGTGTCCGCCAGGAGCTTGGCCGCTGCGGCGCGGCGCAAGTGAGTGGTCAGTTCCTCGGCACTGGTCAGGACCCGGGTCCGGGTGGAGTCGTACTCACGTTGAACGGCGTCACGATTGAGACCCTCCAACGTTCCTTCGGCTCGGGACTGCTGAGCGCGGGCCTCATCCAGGCGTTTCTGGGCGTTGTCCACCCGGGTCCGACTGCCGCGCGCCAACTGGAGCACGTTGTCGGCATCGCTGGAGGTCCAGGCAGCGTTCAGACGCTCAAGGTTGGCGGTGGCCTCAGTCAGATGCTGGTCAGCTTCCGATCGTGCCTGCACCAGATCGTCATCCGAAATCATGGAGCGTGCTTCCGAAAGGCGATCAAGAGCCGAGGTGTGAACTTGTTCAGAGTTGGCCAGCTCCGTGCGCACCTGCGTCAACGCCAGCTGATCCTTGTGCTCCTGGGCCTCTGACTGCTGCAACGCCTGTTCACACCGTGCGGTGGCATCCTGGGCTGATTCCAGTTGCGCGCTCGCGGCTTCCACCGCCGCGCGCAGCTGATCAGCAGTGGGCCGGTGTTCAGACTCCGCTGCAGCACCGGCGGCGCTGCTGGCCGATACACCTGTGGCACCGGCGGCCTCCAGCGCCGCGGCCAAGGCGCTGGTCTCCTCCCTGACCGCGTGCTCGGTGCGTCCACGCAGAATCAAGGCCTTGCGTTCGTCCAAGGACTCACGGTGTGTTGCGTGCTGTTGTGCCAGCCGCAGGGCTTCCCGCGCGTGTTGGACAGAGTCCACGTCCGTGGTGGCCAGCAAGGAATCGAGGGTGTCCTGCGCTGTACGAACCTTGGCCTGGCGCTGCTGGAGCCCGTCCTCCGGTTCCACCACGATCCGCAGTTGGTGGGCGAGCTCAAGGGTCACTGGTTCCGTGACAGGCTGCTGCCGTGATTGGTCTGGATCCAGTGCAGTGGTTGTACCGTCCCACTCCACCTGCACGCCCGGCGCCAGGGCACTGACGGTCAGTTGCGCGGAGCCGGCATCCAGTTGGGACTGCGCGAGTTCCACGGCACGCTGGGCGGTCTCCAAGGATTCGACCTGTTCAGCAGTGATGGCCGTGACCTGTTGGGTAGCCAGCGCTGCACCCTCCGACTGAAGTTCATCCAGTTGCGCCACAACTGCTGTGAGGTCGGCCAAACGTGACATGTCTGCGGCGCGGCGTTCTGCAGCCTGTGCGTCCCGGTCAGTGGTCCGCGCGAGCCGTAGTTCACCACGGGCCTGCGTCAAGGCGGAACGTGCATGGTGGGCTGCATCTTGACTGGCCTGGGTTGTCAACTGCCGTTGGGCCACTGATGCCTCCAGCTGGTCGCGCTGGAGTTGGCTGGCCTGCACCTCTTGGACCAAGCGTGTGCGTTTTTGGTGATCCTGGGCGGCGCCCTGGGCATGAGATGTGGCGTGCTGGTGTGCCTGTTGTGCTTGCTGCCGTTCTGCCTGCAACGTGTGCACCGCTGTTGCTGTCGCTTCAGCGTCCGCCAAATCTTGGCGGGCTCGGGCCAAGGTGTCCCGTGCGGTGGTGGCCTCTGCGACGGCACGGTCATAAGAATCCACGGCACGCGCAATGGTGTCCAAGGCCGCTTGCGCAGACTGATGACCGATCAGGGCGTCCTGGTGGTCACGGCGCAAGGCGGTGGTTTCCGTCTTTTCCTTGCCGGTGTCGGTGAAGTACTTGGAGCGTTCCAGCCGGGCGGCTTCCAGTACGGTCAGCGCTGCAGAATCATCATCCACCGCAGTTCCCCCGGCCTCCAATGCCCGGCGTAACCCAGCGGAAGCCTTGAAGTCCTGGGAATGCTGCCCCGTCTGCAGAAGCCGCAGGGCACGCCAGAGGGCGGGGTCGCTGCGATTCATCAGCTCCGTGACGGCGTCGTGAGCCTCACGCCCAGTGAGGCTGTGGCCTGAGCGGGGACCCGCCAGGAACTGCAGTTCGGCTCCGGCCTCCTTCCACCACCTTTTGCGGTAGAGCAGGCGCTGGCCGTCCAGGGTCAGCTCTGCCTCCACGGACACACCCACGTCACGCCCTTCCGGGCGGGCAGCACGCGTGGCCTTGGTCTTGGCGGTGTGCCTCTCCTCCAGAAGCAGATCCAGAGCTTGGATCACGGAGGACTTTCCGGATTCGTTCTGGCCCTCAAGGACAGTCACTCCCTGGGAGGGAAACTCAATCTCCTGCTGAGTCACACCCTTGAAGTTGATCACCTGGATGCGGTGCAGTTTCACGATTTCACCCCTCCGGCGAATCTGATCAACAACCGCAACGCGTCCTGGGCGCTCTGGTGCCCTTCAGGTGGAGTGGGCTCCGGCGGCAGATCATCCTCAGCTGGAACCTCATCCGCCCACAGGTCGGGGTCTGAGTCACGGGTTGTGTTGGTGTGGGCCTCGTGCCCAGACACCTCTGCACGGGTTTTCAGTTCTTCCAACGCGGCCTGGATGTAACCACCCCACTGGATCTGCGCGAGTTCGTCGTCGTCAGGGACCACCGCAAGGTGTGTGTGGCGGAGCCACGGCTGGAGGGAGGCGAACAGGGGAGTGCGGTCATCCAAGAGTTGGTCCAACCGAGCGTGTTCGGAGACGGTCAGGGAACCCGTGAACGCGGTGCGCACAATGGTGTTCTCCTTGGGGTCCATGGCATCCAGGTCACGGGCCAGGGAATCCAAGTCTTGGACGCCGTTGAGTTCACGGCGCACCACCACGTGCTGCCACTGACCCACCTCATGTGCTGTGACGGACGGTGTGGTACCCGGGTCCAGATCCACTTCCAGCACCTGGCCGCGGCCGGTCTCCCGGAAACTGGTGGATTCGTGGGTACCCGAGTACTGGATGGCGCCGGGGGAGTCCTGCGGCCACCGGATGTGGCGGTCGCCCAGAGCCACGTAGTGGATGGTGCCATCCGCAAGGGCGGCATCCAGGGGCTGACGCCGGATGCGAACGGGGGACGTTTTGTCCGGCTCAAGTTCCTCCAACATGCCGTGGCCCACCACGATCCGTACGGTGTCATGTGGCCTCAGCCCGTCCAGACAACCGGCAACCGGGTCCGCGTCCGGGCGCTTGGAGTGCCACGGGGCTGCCACCAGTTCCACCCCGTCAGACACGGGCCAGATGCCGGTTCGGTCCAGTACGGTCACGTTGGTGGGCAACCGGTCAGCCACGGCGGGCGAGCTCCAGAGCGATCCCGTGCCCAGAGGGTCATGGTTGCCGGGCAGGAGATACACCGGAATGTCCTGGGATCCCATGGCCTCCAGAGCGCGTCCAATGTCCTGCCGCCCCAGGTTGGGATGCTCAAAAACATCCCCAGCCACCACCACGAACGCGCACTCACGGCGGCGAGCCAGCTCCAAGATGCTGCGAACAGTGCGGATACGGTCCCCTGTGAACCGGGCCTGTGCATCTGCGTCCAGGTAGTGGCGGGTCATGCCCAGCTGCCAGTCACTGGTGTGAATGAAGCGGACCACGGTTACCTCCTGATCAATGCACCCGACCCTGAGCCGTGCCGGTGCTCTTGAGCCTATGCGGCGGCTCGGACAACACAAGCACGGCACCGTTGGCGAGCATCTGGCGCGTTCCTTGCGCTGTCAGAGACTGATGTCAGACTGGTGAATCAGAGCCGTGACGTCCAACAAGGAGGGACATCGTGAAGATTGCATTGGTCCTTG
Source organism: Kocuria subflava (assembly GCF_012163155.1). Classification (GTDB taxonomy): domain Bacteria; phylum Actinomycetota; class Actinomycetes; order Actinomycetales; family Micrococcaceae; genus Kocuria; species Kocuria subflava. The sequence continues at coordinate 88,112 of NZ_JAAVUN010000006.1, read as the reverse complement.
GGTCCGGGGGAGCGCGCGGTTACGCCCACATGGGCGTGATTGATGAACTCACGGCCCGAGGCCATGAGATCGTTTCCATTTCTGGCTGCTCCATGGGTGCGCTGGTGGGTGGCATGTACGCCGCCGGTGCCTTGGAGGAGTTCCGAGAATTCGTCAGGCCCCTGAAGCGCAGTGAGGTCTTCCGGTACGCAGACCTTTCCGTCAGCGGGCCCGGTTTGTTCAAGTCGGACCGGCTCATGGACAGACTGCATGAGCTGATCGGTGATGTCCGGATCGAGGACCTCCCCATTCCCTACACCGCGGTGGCAACGGATCTGACCAATCGCCGGGAAGTCTGGTTCCATGACGGTCCTCTTCTGACAGCCATCAGAGCCTCAATCGCCATCCCCACTGCCATCACTCCTGTGGTTTACCGCGGCCGGTTGCTGGCAGACGGCGGGATCCTGAACCCCTTGCCCGTGGACGCCTCCTCCCATTTCATCTCGGAAGCCACCGTGGCGGTGTCCTTGTTCGGCCGCAACCGTCCGGGGCTTGGGCAACAGAGCATGGACACCGGCCTGCACACAGAACAGGGCCCCACCAGCCAGGATCGCCGCGAGCAGACGGAGGGCCATCCTCAAGCCACCACCTCGCAGGAGGCGACTGCCGTGGGGGACGTGGCCAGAACTGCAGCCGTCAACGTGGCCAGTGCCGGGGTGGCGGCGGCGGAAGCTGCGACTTCCCTGACCGAGACTGCCGAAACAGCGGACACCCAAACCCAGACAGAGCCATCGGGCACGGACGGTGGCCCTGAGCAGGACGTTCTCACGCTGCCAGGGGGAACTCCGCTGTCGTCGTACACCGGGGGCTCCATGTCCGCCGGGCTTGCCGCGCGGTGGCGTGAGCGGGTGGCACAGCCGTGGAAGGAGTCCTCGGCACTGTGGCGAACCCGCAAACACGACGACGACTCCACGTCCCGCGAAACCCGCCGTCCTGGCTCGTGGGGTGCGGCCAAGCCGGTGCCGGAGTGGTCCAGTGCCTTTGAAGCGCTGCCCAAGGACCTCTCCACGGTGGACATGATGGTGTCCGCCTTGGAGGTCATGCAGACAGCCATCGAGTTGCCTCGATTGGCTGTGCAGCCGCCGGACGTCCTGGTCTCTGTTCCCTCGGATGTATGCGCCACGTTTGATTTCGACCGGGCTGATGAGGTCACTGCGGTGGGTCGACGATTGGCCGTGGATGCTTTCGACCGCGCTGGATTGTGATCCCCGGGAATGTAATCTGATCATGAAGCACACTGTTGTTCGGTTGTATCCAGCCAGGCCACACCACACGCTTGCTGAGATCGGATTGAGCACCTGAACCACCCGACGCACCGTCAACGGAGGCCGTGATGTCCCAGATCCCTTCCCCCAACAGCCCGGATGCCACTCCGTGGCAGGACCCGGCGGCTCAGCAGCCCGTGGGCCAGGACCAAGGTCAGCCGCAGCACCAAGGTCAGCCGCAGTACCAAGGCCGGGCGCAGAGCCAGGGCCAGTTCCAGAACCAAGGTCAGCAGCACGCTGCGCCGCAGCAGGGACAACCCGTGCAGCAGCAGCCCGCGCAGCAAGCTCCGGCGCAACCGGCACCCGCCGAGCCTCAGCAGCCGGCGCGTCGTGATGCAGAACCGGCTCAGCGGGCCCCCCGCGAGAATCGGGGCCATCGTGAGGCTCAGCCGGATCTGGACCCCAAGCTGGATGGGCGTGCCCAGGGTGGTGCCACCGGTGCCACCTGGGTGGCGCTGATCATCGGTCTGATCATCCTGATCCTTCTGCTGGTGTTTGTCCTGCAGAACATGAACGACGTCCTGATTGCCTACATGGCCTGGGAGTTCACGCTGCCCCTGGGCGTTGCCATGTTGTTGGCGGCCATTGCCGGTGCGCTGATCATGGCCATGGTGGGTTCCATTCGCTTGATCGTGGTGTCCCGCCGTTTGCACAAGCTGGAGAAGGAACGCGAATCCATCAAGCGCACCCTGCGCTGATGCTTCACCACACGCCGTCTGCTCCCAAGACCGGGCAACGTTACGGGCAATGTTCGGGGGAGCGCTGAGCACCTGGTGAGTACCGTGGTGGCAGTCATCAACCCCGCCCGGCGTCATGCCGTGGAGATCCAAAATGTTCTCCACAGCGTGTGCGCCCGGGCGGGGTTTTCCGTGGTGGACGTTGTGCACACCACCGTCCAGGAGCCGGGTTTCTCCCAAGCCAGGTGGGCCGTGGAGCAGGGTGCGGATCGTGTGGTGGTGGCCGGTGGCGACGGCACAGTGCGCCAAGTGGCGGGTGGCGTGGCCAAAACGTCCACCGGCCTGGTCATCATGCCCACAGGCACCGCCAACCTGTTTGCCATGAACGTAGGGCTGAAAAGTCGTCGACCTGGGGACCTGGCAGCCCTGGAACGTGACCTGGAAGCGGGACTGCGCGCACCCTTGCGTGCGCACGACGTCGGTCGGGTGCGCTTCCACCCGGCAACCTCCACCGAGTCCGGACCGTCCGGTGATCTCCCCGCGGGCGGGGAATTCCGTGAGCAGGTGTTCCTGGCCGCCGCTGGTCTGGGCATGGATGCCGTGGTGGTGGCGGCCACGTCCGAGTCCACCAAACAACGGTGGGGATGGTTGGCCTACCTGCGCAACGGAGCTGACCTGTTGAATGCGCCGAGGCAAAACTTCCGGGTTGCCGTGGACGGTGATGCGGCACAATCCCTGGCCGCATGGTCCCTGCTGTGGGGAAACACCGCCCGCATTCCCGCGGGCATCACGGTGTTCCCCGGTGCGGATCCGCACAATGGAACCCTTGAAATGTTGCGCACCGAACCACGGAACTCGCGGGACTGGGTGGACCTGGCCGTCCACGGTCTGCGCCGTCGTCCCCGCTCAGCCCGCGCACTGACCTACCGCACCGTGCACCGGGTGCAGGTGAAGACCCACACCCCCGCAGCATTGCAACTTGACGGTGATTCCCTGGGTGCAACTCGGGCGCTGGAGGTCTGGGTGGATCCCGGAAGCCTGTACGTGGCGGCAGCGCAGCCACCCCGGCCCAGACCGAGCCCGGGACCCAGACCGAACCCCACGCCGTGAAAACCGACAAGTCCACGCGCTAGTCTGCGGGGAGAAACCGGGCCGGTCCCGGAACATCCACTGTCAGGAGTACGCGTGAGCGCCAGCATGACCCCCACTTTGATGTTCGCCAACCAGCAGCACGGGCAGGCTGAAGCTGCCCTGGACCTGTGGATCCGGGCCTTCCCCAACTCGGCTCTGGGGTGGATCAACCGTTGGGAGGAAGGCGCCGGCCAGGAAACACCCGGCACGGTCATGCAGGCGGAAGCCGTGATTGCCGGTGTCCCCGTGCGAGTGATGGACAGCGCCTTCCCACACGAGTTCGGTTTCAGCCCCGCACACTCCTACACCGTCGAATGCGACTCGGCTGAGGAAGTGGACCACGCATGGACCGTGCTGGCCGAGGGTGGCCAGGTCCTCATGGAACTCGGCGAATACCCGTTCAGTGAGCGCTTTGGCTGGTGCGCGGACCGGTTCGGCGTCAACTGGCAGATCTCAGTGCGGATGAACCTGGAGCGTGACACCGTGGAAGCCGCCGCAGATCCCGCCTGAGACCCTCAAGGCGCACCACAACGACGACGCCCCGCTCAGATGGAAAGAATCCATCCGACCGGGGCGTCGTCGTTGAATCAACGTGACCTGATCTGGAGCGGGTCTCAGCCCTTCATGCCGTCGATCACGGAGTTGAAGGTGGCCGAGGGCCGCATGACGGCAAAGGCCTTCTGGTCAACCGGCTGGTAGTAACCGCCGATCTCCGCCGGGGTGCCCTGAACAGCCAGCAGTTCATCGGCGATGACCTGTTCGTTCTCTTTCAGGGATGCTGCCACGTCCTTGAACGCGGCAGCCAGTTCGGCGTCGTCGGTCTGGCTGGCCAACTCCTGGGCCCAGTACAGGGCCAGGTAGAAGTGCGAACCGCGGTTGTCGATCTCCCCGGCCTTGCGGGACGGGGATTTGTTCTCGTCCAGGAAGCGGCCGGTGGCAGCATCCAAGGCATCGGCCAGGACCTGTGCCCGGGGGTTGTCGTACCGGGAAGCCAGGTGCTCGAAGGAAGCAGCCAGGGCCAGGAACTCACCCAGGGAGTCCCAGCGCAGGTGGTTCTCCTCCACCAGCTGCTGGACGTGCTTGGGAGCGGAACCGCCCGCACCGGTCTCGAACAGGCCACCGCCGTTCATCAGGGGCACGATCGAGAGCATCTTGGCGGAGGTGCCCAGTTCCAGGATGGGGAACAGGTCCGTCAGGTAGTCACGCAGCACGTTTCCGGTCACGGAGATGGTGTCCTCGCCACGGCGGATGCGCTCCACGGAGAGCTTGGTGGCTTCCACGGGGGAGAGGATGCGGATGTCCAGACCGTCCGTGTCCTCGTCCGCCAAGTAGGTGTTGACCTTCTCGATCAGGTTGCGGTCGTGAGCGCGGGACTCGTCCAGCCAGAACACGGCCGGCATGCCGGACTCGCGGGAGCGGCGCACAGCCAGCTGGACCCAGTCCTTGATGGGGGCGTCCTTGGTCTGGCAGGTCCGCCAGATGTCCCCGGCCTCCACGTTGTGGGAGAGCAGAACCTCGTCAGCGCTGTTGACCACCTCAACCACGCCGTTTGCGGGGATTTCAAAGGTTTTGTCGTGGGAGCCGTACTCCTCGGCCTTCTGGGCCATGAGCCCCACGTTGGGCACGGTGCCCATGGTGGTGGGGTCGTAGGCACCATTGGCGCGGCAGTCCTCGATCACGGCCTGGTAGACACCGGCATAGGAGGAGTCCGGCAGCACGGCCAGGGTGTCTTCCTCGGTGTCGTCCTTGGACCACATGTGACCGGAGGTACGGATCATGGACGGCATGGAGGCGTCCACAATCACGTCAGAGGGCACGTGAAGGTTGGTGATGCCCTTGTGGGAGTTCACGTAGGCCAGGGCGGGGCCTTCTGCCAGGCCCTTTTCAATCCCGGCGCGCACGGCAGCGGCGTCGTCGTCGTTCAGGGCGTCCAGGCCGGAGAGAATCGCACCCAAGCCGTCGTTGGGGGACAGGCCTGCGGCGGCCAGCTGCACACCGTACTGATCAAAGACCTCCGGGAAGAATGCCTTGACCACGTGGCCGAAGATGATGGGGTCGGAGACCTTCATCATGGTGGCCTTCAGGTGCACGGAGAACAGCACACCTTCCTCCTTGGCGCGAGCCACCTGCTCGGCCAGGAAGGCATCCAGGGCACGCGCGGACATGAAGGTGGCATCCACCACCTCACCGGCCAGGACGGGAATGGATTCCTTGAGCACTGTGGTCTGCCCGCCCTCTTCACGCAGGCGGATCTGCAGGGTGTCATCGGCGGGGATGACCACGGAGGACTCGTTGGCGCGGAAATCGTCCACGCCCATGGTGGCCACGTTGGTCTTGGACTCCGAGCTCCACGCACCCATGCGGTGCGGGTTCTTCCGCGCGTAGTTCTTCACGGCCTTGGGGGCGCGGCGGTCCGAGTTGCCTTCACGCAGGACCGGGTTGACGGCCGAACCCTTGACCTTGTCGTAGCGGGCGCGGACATCGCGCTCCTCATCCGACTGGGGGTCCTCCGGGTAGTCCGGGAGGTCGTAGCCCTGGGACTGCAGTTCCTTCACGGCAGCCTTCAGCTGCGGAACGGAGGCGGAGATGTTGGGCAGCTTGACGATGTTGGCTTCGGGAGTCTTGGCCAGCTCACCCAGTTCGGACAGGGCATCTGCAATGCGCTGCTCCTCGGAAAGGCGCTCCGGGAACTGGGCGATGATGCGACCAGCCAGCGAAATGTCCCGGGTCTCCACCTCGACGCCGGCAGCGGTGGCAAAGGCCTCCACGATCGGCTTGAACGAGTAGGTGGCCATCAACGGGGCTTCGTCAGTCTTGGTCCAGATGATCTTGGGCATTGAGTCGATACTCCCTCGTGTGCGACGTCATGCGTCCTGCGCCGATGCGTTGACACACCGGTGACGTTCAGGATGCGATCCGGGTCAAACTTACCCGATCTGGCCGTGACCGGCGCCTCAGATGGCACCGTGTGACCCGTTGTCCCCGGTCTACGTGGGGCTGCCACCACCCCTTCATCCAGGGTGATGGTGCACAGTGGGTGGCATACCCAATCCACCGGGAGTCGTTGTTCGACTCCCGGTGACCCGAATTCTTGAGGAGGCCCGCGTGATCTGGCGATGGTTGGTCAATGCCTTGGCAGTTGCCGCTGCCACGTTCTTGGTGCCCGGCATCTACATCACGGACAGCAGCGTTGGTGCCCAGGTGCTGGCGATTGTTGCCGTAGCAGCCGTGCTGGGTGCACTGAACGCAGTGGTCAAACCCCTTCTGACCGTGCTCACGGGTTGCCTGGTGGTGCTCACGTTCGGCCTGTTCCTGATTGTGATCAACGCGATCATGCTGCTGGCGGCATCGGGAATCATGAGCTGGTTCGGCGGTGCCTGGCATGTGGATGGTTTCTGGCCGGCTGCGGTACTGGGGTCCCTGGTGATTTCACTGGTCAGCTTGGTTCTGGGGATCTTCGATCCCGACCGACGACGCCCCGCTGCCTCCGGGACAGTTGAGCGCTACCGCTGAGATTCAGTGCGCTGGACGACGACGGCGCCCGGCCACTCGTCGTCGTCCAACGGCCAATCTGCTCGCTGCACGAGTTGAGTGGGCAGAATCCTGGCCCATCAGCGCTGATGGGCCAGTATTCTGTCCACTCAACATGAGGATTGAGCCCGCTGACCACTGGCGCGGAACCGAGGCCACAACGTCAGCTCAACAGCACCAGGCTGAGAGCCATCACGGCCATGCCGCCCACCACACCGTAGATGGACAGGTGGTGGCCGCCGTATTTCTCCGCGGTGGGCAGCAACTTGTCCAGGGAAATGAACACCATGATCCCGGCCACCGCAGCAAATATCAGACCGAACAGCGTGCCAGTCAGCAAGGGTGCCAAGAGGGCGAATCCCAGGAGCGCGCCCACAGGTTCAGCCACCCCGGAGGCAAAGGCCAGGCCCAGGGCTTTGCCGCGTGAGCCCGTGGCTTGATACACGGGCACGGCCACCGCAATGCCCTCGGGAATGTTGTGCAAGGCAATGGCCACTGCAATGGGGATGGCCAGTGAGGGATCTGCCAGGGCGGTCATGAACGTGGCAAAACCCTCGGGGAAGTTGTGGATCGCTATGGCCAGGGCCATCAACAGACCCATGCGCAACAGCGCTCGCTCAGCAGGTGTGGTGGTGCTGCTGGAGCCTGACGGGCAACGCCGTGTGCCAGAGGCGGAAGCGGCGGAGGTGCCCTGTGTCAGGTGATGGTCTGGGGTGTGGATGTCTGCGGCGTCGTAGGTGAATTCGTGTGGATTGGCCGGGGCCGGAACCAAACGATCAATCACGGCGATCACTGCAATGCCGGCAAAGAACCCGCCCACCATGCCCCAGGCGCCCGAACGATCTCCCAGGTCAGCGGCCAGGAACTCCTGAGCCTTGGGCAGGATCTCCACAAAGGAGACGTAGAGCATGACGCCGGCGGAGAAGCCCAGGCTCACAGCCAGGAACTTGGCGTTGGAGCGGTCGGCGATCAGCGCTATCAGCCCGCCCACACCCGTGGCCAGGCCGGCCAGCAGTGTCAGCGTGAAAGCCACGGACACGCTGCCGGTGAATTCGGTGATCAGTGCCCCATCCAACACTCCGTCCACAACCGGGTGATGCTGGGTTACAGGTAGCGGGCCGGGTCGAAGGAGTCCAGGTCGATGATCCGCAGACGGGGCAGCGGGGCGTTGAACGCCTCAAAATCATCTTCCAGGTCGACGATCTGCAGACCGTCTTCCTCCAGATCATGAAGACCCGCTGACAGCAGTTCGCGGAAGCACAGCACGGAGACCTTGCGGTCATCAGCCAGCAGTGCGCGCAGCTGGTCCACAAAATCGATGTCATGGGTGGCCAACACGACGTCGCCAAAGCCTTGGTCCAGGATCGCGTCCAAGGTGCGCTGGATGCCCACATCCACCACCTTCACGCGCGCAGGCCCGGAGAGCGGCACCACTTGGTAGTCGAAACCGCGCAGTGCGGCCACAAAGCTGAAGGGCAGGTGGCCGTTGGAGCCGTTGAGGAAGAACAGTCCCTTGGTGCGCTGATCCCACAGGCGCCGGGCACCGTGCATGACCCGTTCCCACCGGGGGCGTTCCTCCGGGCGGGGCTTGCGTTCCAGCAGGGACATTCCCAGGGTGGCGTCAATGTTCTCGCCGTCCACCACCAGGTATGTCACCCGTTCGCCGGTGCCCGCGGGGGACACGGCGGAGTCATCGGCGGACGGTGCGGTGGAGGAGGTCGGGGCCCCGTAGCTTGCGGGGGAGAATCCCTGATCGTGCTCGTTCATGTCCCGAAGCCTACGGGAGCGCACAAGGTGGTGCCGCGTCCCACGGTGTGGAGCCTGCGTGAATCGGGGTGTGGACCAGTGATTTGCCTGGGCAGGGTGGGGCCCACAGGTTGGGCGGACTCATTAGAAAAGCGTATAAAACGGACCGGGAATTTGGGTGTTTGACATCACAGTGGGCGGCTACCCTGGGAGCATGAGCCAGCACAGCAACGCCCGCCTCCAGTCAGACCTCTCCCGCCTTGAGCGGGAGATTGAGCAGTACCTCTCCACCGTGGAGTCCTTTCACGACGACGAATTCACTGAGCCGTCCTTGTGCGGGGGTTGGAGCCGAGCTGACGTGGTGGCCCATGTGGCCGTGGTCAGTCGCCGTCTGGTGCGTTTGATCGACTGGGCGCAGACCGGCACCGAGCAGGCTCCGTATGACTCCCAGGAGGAACGCTCTGCACTGATCGCAGAAACTGCCGGGTTGCCTGCAGCGCAGCTCAAGGTGGAAGCCCGCGCCGCCATCCGCCACTTCCTGGACAATGCCCAGCGACTCACCGGAACCCTGGCCGTAGACCAGCTGGCCCTTGGCCCCAAGACTTTTGCGCCCCATCAGCTGCCTGGGGTCATGGTTGCGGAGATCATCCTGCATCACGCTGATCTGGACACCCAGTGGGAAATCGAGGAGGCAGACCCTGACTCGGTGCTGGATGCGCTGGAGGCGGCCGTGCGCACCATGCAGGTCAAGGACGCCCCGGGCATGACCATCGTGACGGATGAGCGTGACGAATGGGTGATCGGTGACGGTGCCCTGCGCGTTGAGGGTGACCGGGAAGGCATCCTGCCGTGGCTGGCCCGCGGGGATGCGGAGAACATCTACCTCCCGGAGGGTGCGCAAGCACCGCAGCTGCCGACCTGGTGACTGGCAGGTCCTGGCAGCAGGGGAGGACTCAGATCCACCCCTGCTGCCAGGCCGTTTCTGCAGCCTCATGCCGTGTACGGGCATCCACCTTGGCCATGGCCGTGGACAGGTAATTGCGCACCGTGCCCGGTGCCAGGTGCAGCTTCTGAGCAATCTGGGCGATTTGTGCCGTTCCTCGGGATTCGCGGAGGACGTCGAGTTCCCGTTCTGTGAGGGGACAATGCTCAGCTGACAGGGCTGCCGCAGCGATTTCCGGGTCCACGTAGCGTTTGCCCGCAGCCACTTGGCGAATCACGTCCGCCAGTTCCTGGGCCGGGGTGGACTTGGGAACAAAACCGGAGACCTTGGAGGCCAGAGCCCTCCGGAGCACGCCGGGACGTGCATGGCGGGTGACGATCACTGTTTTTGTGGCCACTGTCCGCAGGATCTTCTCTGAGGCATCCAGGCCATCGGTGGGTGGCATTTCCAGATCCAACAGACACACGTCCGGTCGGTGCTCCTGTGCCAGTTCCACGGCACCCGTGGAGGTGTCTGTGTCAGCAACCACCTGGATGTCATCCTCCAGATTCAGCAAGGCCACCAGGGCTCCGCGGATCAGGTGCTCGTCGTCAGCAACAATCAGACGGATCATGAGGCGCTCGATTCTTGGCGTTGGGCGGAGTTGCTGTGCTGTTGGTGTGTCATGTCATCCGGGACCACGGCAGACACGGTGAAGGTGTTGTCCGCGTGCTCAACACTCAAGTTCCCGCCCACGGCATGCAATCGTTCGCGCAGCCCCTCCAGCCCTGTACCGGGCCCGAACGTTGGAGAGGTTTCATGACTTGGCGGTGGGGTGCCGTCGTTGGAAATGGTCAGGGTCCAGGTCCCCTGGGTCCCGCAGGCCAGCTGATAATCAGCTGTGGTGGCCCGTGCATGGCGCAGGATGTTGGTGGTGGCCTCCCGTGCCACCAGTCACAGGGTGTGGCGCACCGTGGACGACGACGGCGACCCGTCCACATGATGCGTTGACGTGATTCCAGCGCTGGTCAAGACCTCGGCAGCGTTGGCGAGTTCTTGTTCCAAGGACACCTGCCGCAAGCCCTGAACCAGGGCGCGAGTCTCCTGCAACGCCGTCTGCGCCTCACTTCGGACGTCCTGCAGCTGGGTCCGTGAGGCCTCAAGGTCGCGGTCAAGAAGCCGTTGCGCCAGTTCCGCCTTGAGGGCGATCACCTGGAGGTGATGGCCCTGGATGTCGTGAAGATCTGAAGCAAAGCGCAGACGTTCACGTGCCACAGCCAGATCTGCTTGGGTCTTGCGCGCGCTTTCCAGTTTGAGGATCACACCCCACCACCACACGGTCAGCCACACCATCAGAGGGGTCAGTGAGGTCACGAACCAGGTGGCAGTCATAACCGGCAGGACGTGGTCCAGCATGTACTGACCCGATCCGGGGTTGAGCCCGATTCCCACGCCCACGCCAACGGCGGCCCCAAACGCACCCAGCAGAATCAGAGGCCACGTGGCTTTGCGATGGGCAGCGAAGGCCCAGGTGCTGCAAGCAATGAACCAGGGAATCTGACCGGCGATCACCCAGTCCGGATCCCGCCAGCTCAACACGGAGGTCCCCACGGCGGGGATCAACAGAGCGGCCAGTTGGGACGTCGCCGTGGTTCGGGACCACAGGCCTGCCTTGAGGCTGCGGCAAAACAGGGTCAGGCCCAGGAAGGCCACGGTGTAGGTGAGTAGGAGGCCCCACAACCAGGGGCCGGGCTGATCGGTGCGCGCCACGGTGACGGTCACGGCCAGGCCGTAGAGAACCAGTGCGTAGAGCACCAGGCCACCCCAGGTGTAGAGCCAGGCTTCCCGCACGCCTACGGACGTGGCGGGGCTGACGTGTTCTGGAGTAGTCATGGCCCCAACCGTAGACCGATGACTTTTGTCACGGGTGGCGTGTGAGGATCTGCTTGCGTTCGGGTGACGTGCTGACACTGCCGGTCCCACCTGCCCCTTTGACAGCCTGGAGGCATTGCCGGGCGCGATGGTTGAGCCCCGGAGATCCCGTTGTCCCACAGCCGGTGACCTGAGACGGCTTGTTGCGTCCTGGTTGCCCGCATGCCCCAAGGAGAATTGCCGTGTACGAATCCCTGCAGAACTTCACCCAGTCCATGCCGGAGGCCCTCCAATGGGTGGCGATCATTCTGATCAGCGCCATCCCGTTCGTTGAGTCCTATCTTGGGACAGCCATCGGGGTGGTGGCGGGTCTGCCGCTGTTCGTGGCAGTCCCAGCCGCCGTGATCGGAAATTTTGTGTCCATGTTCGTCCTGGTGCAGATCGCCTACGGAGCCCGCCGCAAGATCAAAGGTGAGCAACCCCCGCTGAGCCCGCGGAAGCAGAAAATCAAAGCGATGTTTGACCGATTCGGTGTCCCGGGAGTCTCCCTGCTGGGGCAGTGGGTCCTGCCGAGTCAGATCACCTCATCCTTGATGGTGTCCTTTGGGGCTTCCAAGAACGCCGTGATCCTGTGGCAGAGCATCTCGATTCTGCTGTGGGCGCTCGGGTTCGGCGTACTGGCGCATTTGGGGGTCACCACGCTGCTGGAGGCGTGACTCACCAGGGATTTTGTTGCCTGATGTTGGCAACTAATCGCTGTGTTGCCGCAAGTCAGGGGCCGGGTTACCGGTTCGTAACAGGACGGGTGCACAATCTAGGTGGGACTTGTTGTCCCAGGCAGTTGGTTGGCTGTTAATTTTGGCTCCGTTACCAGGAAGTATGGCCTACATCACACCCAAGGCTGCTTCCGTTCTCCTCAACTTGGAGGTCACCCGAACCCTCTGCTTTCACGTCGTCGTCTGCTCGGCGGTCTTGCTCTCTCCGGCGCGGCTGCTGTGGCGCTGTCCGCCTGTGGCAACGGTGGAGGAGGTGGCGGCGGCGAAGGTGGCGCAGTCACGGCCTTCAGCGTTGAGCCGGAGAACCCCCTGATCCCCACCGCAACCTCCGAGCAGGGCGGTGGCCGTGTGGTCAGCTTGGTGTTCATGGGCCTGATTTCCTACGACGACGAATCTTCGCCGGTCAACGAGTTGGCAGAGTCCATCGAATCCGATGACAACACCACCTGGACCATCAAGATCAAGGAAGGCAAGCAGTTCACCAACGGTGAGGACATCACGGCGCAAAGCTTTGTGGATGCCTGGAACTACGGTGCTGCAGCCAAGAATGCTCACACCGGCTCCTACTTCTTTGAACCCATCAAGGGCTACGACGTCGTGTCCGCCGAAGGTTCCGAGGAAGACCAGATGGAAGGCCTGCGGGTCATTGACGACACCACCTTTGAGGTCGAGCTGGCCGAAGGCGACGTGACCTTCCCGGTGCGTTTGGGCTACGCGGCCTACGCACCGCTGCCGGCATCGGCCTTTGATGACATGGAAGCCTTTGGCGAAAACCCCGTGGGCTGGGGGCCGTTCAAGATGGATGGCGACGGTGCATGGGCCCACAACGAGGAAATTCGCCTGGTCAAGAACGAGGACTATGACGGCTCACAGCCCGCCCAGGTGGATGCCCTGACCTTCAAGCTCTACCAGTCTGCGGAGTCCGCGTATTCCGACCTGATCTCCGACAACTTGGACATTCTGGACCAGATTCCGCCGTCCAGCATGGATGTTCGAGAGGACGATCTTTCAGGCCGCACTGATCAGCAGGATTACGCAGGCAACTACTCTTTCGCCATTCCGTACTACCTGGACGGTTGGTCCGGCGAAGCAGGCAAGCTGCGCCGTCAGGCCATCTCCATGTCCATCAATCGCCAGGAACTGATCGACCAGGTCATCAAGCAGGGTGTGCCCGCCAAGGATCTGACGTCGCCTGCCGTGGAAGGTTTCCCGGGCAGCTTCAGCAATGAGGAGTACGTGCAGTTCGACCCAGAAAAGGCCAAGGAACTGTGGCAGGAAGCCGAGGACATGGAGCCTTACCCGGGTGGTCCGTTCGAGTTGGCGTACAACGCAGACGGTGGACACCAGGAATGGGTGGATGCCGTGTGCAACATGATCAAGAACACCTTGGACATCGAGGCCCAGGGCAAGTCCTACGCCACGTTCAAGGAACTTCGCACGGAGGCCAATGCGGGCGAACTGACCTCTGCCATTCGCTCAGGCTGGATGGCGGACTACCCGTCCATGTCCAACTTCTTGGGGTCCAACTTCGCCAGCAACGGATCGTCCAACGACACCCACTACGACAACGAGAAGTTTGACGCCTTGCTGGCAGAGGGCCGCGGTGCTGACGACCTGGATGCAGCCAACCAGAAGTTCATTGAGGCAGACGAGATCCTGATCGAGGAACTGCCGTCCATCCCGCTCTACTACCCGGCCCGTACCTGGGGCTGGAGCTCCAATGTGAGCGACGTGAACCTCACCTGGAACGGTGAAATCAACTACGCGCAGGTCACGCAGGCCTGACGCCCCATGATCAGGGTGGGGGCAACAGACCGTTGCTCCCACCCTGATCCCATGCATTGATCGCGGTGCTGCGGCCATCATCACCCAGCACTCGTCTTCTTCCAGGAGTTTTCACCATGTCCACCCCATCATTGGTGCCCTCGCACCCCGTTACGTCAGGGGGTGTGCTCTGACATGGCTTGGTATCTGGTCACGCGACTCCTGCAGATGATCCCTGTGTTCTTCGGGGCCATCTTCATCGTCTACTTCTTGATGTTTGCTACCTCAGGGGATCCCACTGCTGCCCTGTGTGGTGACCGTGGCTGCACCCCGGCCACCAAAGCGGCGTTGGAAGCCCAGTACAACCTGGACCAACCGTTCTTCCTCCAGTTCTTGTTGTATCTCAAGGGTGTTTTCACGCTCGATCTGGGCAACAACTTCTCAGGTCGGCCGATCCTCTCGGTGATTGCGGAGACCTTCCCCAACACGGTCAAGCTGGCGCTGATCGCCATTGTGTTCGAGGCCGTCGTGGGCGTGACACTGGGCCTGATTGCAGGCCTCAAGAAGGGCACCTGGATCGACTCCAGCTTGCTCTTCATGTCCCTCTTGCTGATCTCCGTGCCCGTGTTCGTTCTGGGTTTTGTGGCCCAGTTCGTGATCGGCATCAAGCTGGGATGGACAAGCCCCACTGTGGGTGCGGGTGCGCCGATTCAAGACCTCCTCCTACCCGGCATGGTGTTGGGCGCCATCTCTCTGGCGTACGTGGTGCGGCTGACCAGAAACTCCGTGGCAGAAACCAAAACAGCGGACCACGTGCGCACGGCCACGGCCAAAGGCTTGACCCCGGGACGGGTGCGCAACGCCCACGTCCTGCGTAATTCCATGATTCCTGTGGTCACCTACATGGGTGCTGACCTGGGTGCGTTGATGGGCGGTGCGATCCTGACGGAGAGCATTTTCAACGTCAACGGCATCGGCTATCAGCTGTACCGCTCCATCAACATGGGAGATGGCGCCATGGTGGTTTCCCTGGTCACCCTGATTGTGATCGTGTTTGTGATCGCCAACCTGCTGGTGGACCTGCTCTACGCGGTTCTGGACCCGAGGATTCGTTATGCCTGATCAGAACTCAACCCCTGACACCGCCGCTCGCGGTCCCGTGATGCAGCCCTCCGGGCGTGAAGTTCCCGTGGCAGAGCACTTTGTGGCCCCGGTCCTGGATGATGAAGGCCGTGCCGGCATTGAAACTCAGTTGGCGGACAAACCCAGCAATCTGTGGCGGGACGCCTGGTCCTCACTGCGCAGGAACCCCATTTTCATCATCTCTGCGCTGCTGATGCTTTTTGTGCTGTTCGTGGCAGCCTTCCCCACGGTGTTCACGTCAGCCTCACCAGACAGTCAGTGCACTCTCTCCAACGCGAATGGCGCCCCCACAGCCGGTCACCCGCTGGGATTCACCAACCAAGGCTGTGACATCTTGGCTCGTGTGGTCCACGGAGCATCAGCTTCCCTGCTGGTGGGTTTCGGCGCCACCTTAGGAGTGCTCTTGGTGGGAATTCTGCTCGGTGGTCTCGCCGGCTACTTCGGTGGCTGGGTGGATGCCATTGTCTCGCGGATCATGGACATCTTTTTTGCCGTCCCCTTGATCCTGGGGGCCATTGTGTTGATGGCTGTGCCCGTGATGCGGCAAAACGCAGGCATCGTCACCCTGGCCATTGTGTTGACCATCTTCGGCTGGCCCCAGATGGCACGCATCACCCGCGGTGCCGTTTTGGAGGTGCGTTCCGCTGAATTCATCACGGCCGCACGATCCTTGGGCATGGGCAAACTGAGCATTCTGTTCAAACACGTTCTGCCCAACGCTGCTGGCCCCATCATTGTGGTGGCCACCCTTTCCCTGGGCATTTTCATTGTGGTTGAGGCCAGCCTGTCTTTCCTGGGCATCGGGCTGCCGCCGTCCATCTTGTCCTGGGGGCATGACATCTCGGCCGCTCGCCCGCAGTTGCGCACCAACCCGGGTGCGTTGTTCTGGCCCTCGCTCATGCTCTCCATCACGGTGCTGAGCTTCATGATGTTGGGTGACGCCCTGCGCGATGCCCTGGACCCGAAGGGACGGACCCGATGAGCACGTCAACGGAGTCAACCAATCCGGGGGGACGTCGTCGTGCGGATCGCGCCGCGGCCCCGACGGCAACGGGATCAAGTGCCGCCGGTCCGGGAAACACCCCGCTGTTGGAACTGCGCAATGTGGGCATCACCTTCAAGACCACCACCGGTGATGTGGAGGCCGTGAAGGAAACCAACATCACCGTGATGCCGGGGGAAACCGTGGCCATTGTGGGTGAATCCGGGTCCGGCAAGTCCACCTCCGCGCTGGCCGCCATGGGGCTGCTGCCGGAGAACGGACGTATTTCCGAAGGGCAGGTGTTCTTCCACGGCGAGGACATCACGCACCCGTCCCGTAAGCGCCTGATCGCCCTGCGCGGCAGCGAGATCGGCATGGTTCCGCAGGATCCCATGTCCAACCTCAACCCCGTGTGGAAGATCGGTTTCCAGGTGCGGGAAACGCTGAAGGCCAACGGTCTGCCCCACGCGGACAAGGACGTTGTCCAGGCGCTCAAGGATGCTGGTCTCAGCGACGGCGAACGCCGTATGAACCAGTACCCCCATGAGTTCTCCGGCGGTATGCGTCAGCGTGCCTTGATCGCCATTGGCCTTGCCTGCAACCCGCGGTTGTTGATCGCTGATGAACCCACGTCCGCCCTGGACGTGACCGTGCAGAAGCAGATCCTCAACCACCTAGAGAAACTGACCAAGGAAAAGGGCACATCGGTTCTGCTGATCACCCACGACTTGGGGCTGGCCGCTGAGCGAGCAGACCGCGTGGTGGTGATGCAGAAGGGCCGAGTGGTGGAATCCGGCCCGGCCCAGGCTCTGCTGCAAAACCCCAAGCACCCCTACACGCAGCAGTTGGTGCGTGCGGTGCCGTCCCTGACCCCGGAGGACATCGGGGCCGCAGATGAAGGCGATGCAGCCCAGGAGATCGTGCAGATCAAGGAACTGGTGAAGGAGTACAAGATCCGCGGATCCTGGGGCCGTTCCACCCAGTTCCGGGCTGTGGACGAGGTTTCCTTCACCATCCGTAAGGGCCACACCACGGCAATCGTGGGGGAATCCGGTTCCGGCAAGTCCACCATCGCCAAGATGCTCCTGGGTTTGGAGGACATCACGTCCGGAACCATTCACGTAGACGGCAAGGACATCTCCACGTTCTCCAACAAGGAGTGGTTCGGTTTCCGTCGTCGTGTGCAGCCGATCTTCCAGAACCCCTACGGGTCACTGGACCCCATGCGCAGCGTATTCCGCTCCATTGAGGAGCCGCTGCGGGTCCACAAGGTTGGCGATGCCAAGTCCCGCAAGGAGAAGGTTTACGACCTGTTGGATCGTGTGGCGTTGCCGCGTCAGCTGGGGGACCGGTACCCCAATGAGCTGTCCGGCGGGCAACGTCAGCGTGTGGCCATTGCCCGCGCCCTGGCACTGGACCCGGAGATCGTGGTGTGTGACGAAGCCGTGTCAGCACTGGACGTCCTGGTCCAGGACCAGGTGCTGAAACTGCTGGGACAGTTGCAGGAGGACCTTGGACTGACCTACCTGTTCATCACGCACGACCTTGCCGTGGTGCGCGAAATCGCCCACGACGTCTGCGTGATGGAATCCGGCAAGTTGGTTGAGGTCGGGTCTGTGGAGCAGGTGTTCGAGAACCCGCGCCAGGACTACACGCGCCGCCTCCTGGATGCGATCCCAGGCAAGGACCTGCTGGAGGTCTGACCCCCGTCGAGACCGAGGATTCTGCCCGCCGAAGGCCCTGGGGCCGGGCGGAAACCTCGGTCTCGGCTGTGTTCAAAGGAGGCCGGTTTCGTGGGCCATGACCACCAGCTGCACCCGGTCCCGGGCCTGGAGCTTGGCCAGGATCCGGGACACGTGCGTTTTGACCGTGGGCTCGGAAAGCACCAGCTCCGCCATGATCTCCGCATTGGACAGCCCGCGTCCCACCAGCACAAAAACCTCCCGTTCCCGCGGGGTCAACGTCTCCAGGCGCGGATCCGGTTGTGCCTCCGGACGCGGTGGGTCAATGAATCGCTGCATCAAACGGTGCGTGGTGGACGGCGCGATCACGGCATCCCCGCGGTGACACGTGCGGATGGCGGAGAGCAGTTCCTCCGGCATGGCGTCCTTGAGCAGGAACCCGCTGGCCCCGGCACGAATCCCGTCCAGCGCGTATTCATCCAGGTCAAAGGTGGTCAGCAGCACCACGGTCACGGCCGGATCGACGGTCAGGATTTCCCGGGTGGCCTCCAACCCGTCCATGTTCGGCATGCGAATGTCCATCAGAACGACGTCGGGCCCCTCACCTGAGCGGCCCATCATGCGGACCACATCCACCGCCTGGGCGCCGTCGCCGGCTTCCCCCACCACCTTCAGGTCCTGCTGGGACCCGATCAACATGGAGAACCCACCGCGTACCAGGGGCTGGTCATCCACCAGCAGCACACGGATGGGGCAATCTGGGGTGCTCATGACCCACCTTTCTGTTGGGAGGCGGCACTCGAGCGGGTTCGCACCCACCCGCGCACCATCCACCGGTCAGGATTCTCCGGAACCGGACCCGCTTGAAGTTGACCACCGTAAACACCCAGTCGTTCTGCCAACCCGCGTAGTCCCTGCCCGGAGGACGGCAAGGGCTTGGTGGTGGTGGAATCCACCTCCGTGAGCACACCGTCATTGATCACCACAGCCTCCACCCATTCCCACCCGGTGCGGATGCGGACCATGGCGGCCGTGGCGCCGGGGGAGTGCTTGAGCGCATTGGTCAGAGCTTCCTGCACCAGGCGGTAGATGGCCAAGGAGGCACCGGGCGGAAGGGCGGCCACGGCGTCGTCGGAGCGGGGGAGAACCAACTCCACCGGCAGGCCGGCTTGACGCACCCCCGCCACCAGCTCCGGCAGGTTGCCGAACCCAGGCACCGGTGCGGTCAAGGGTCCCTCCTCCGTGCGCAAGATCCCCAGCAGGCGCCGCATTTCAGTCAAGGAATCGCGGGCGGTGACGGAGATTCGGGCCAGAGTGTCCGTGGCGGCCTGTGGATCCTGGGAGGCCGCATACCGCGCGCCATCGGCCTGGGTGATGACCACGGACAGGGAATGAGCCACGATGTCGTGCATTTCCCGGGCAATGCGGGTGCGTTCATCCTGTGCGGCCAGCCGAACCTCCTGATCCCGTTCCACCTCCAGGCGGTGTGCCCAGGCGGCCAGTGCCTCGGCGCGGTCGGAGAGTGCCTGCGCACGCTGGGCCAAGGCGACTTCCCGCTCCCATTTGACCCGCTTGAGGTCACCGAAAAGGTAGGCGGTGACAATGGTCAGCCACATCAGGGGCGTGATCAGCAGCAGGCCGGCCCACCAGTCCACACTGCCGTAACTGAAACCCTCCACGGAGAACAACGGCGAGGACCAGCGTGGACTGATGACCGTGACCACCAGGGCTGTGAACATGGCCAGGGCCAGAATCCCGAACCGTGCCCGGCCTGAGCTACGAGCCGCCACCCGGTGCACCACCATGGGCACCGCCCACAGTCCCACGGCAAACGGCCAGGTCTGCAGCACCACCGTGGCTGTCAGGGCGGCCACCGCCACCAGAACCGCAGCCAAGACCGGTTTGTGAATCCTGAGGTAGACGGGGGCGGCCAACATGGCTGCTCCCGCCGTGCCCGAGAATCCCAAACCGGACATCATCAGGACCGTGATGGCGCACAGTGCAGAGACCACCACGGCGTTGGCGACCACTGGGTGGTCCTCGATCCAACGCGCCACGGACACGTGGGGCCTGACCGCATCAGTCAATCGAGGCCAGCCCCTCCACCGGGGAGACCCGCGTGGCCCGCAGTGTGGGCAGCGCTGCTGCCAGCATGGCCGTCAACCACCCACCCACGACGACGCCCATCAAACCAACCCACGGGACCGTCAAGAGCACCGGGACGGAATCCGTGACCATGGAGCGAACCACCGCCGTGCCCAGGAGCCATCCCGCGGCAACACCGGCCAGGCAAGCGGCTGCTGCAATCAACAAGGCTTCCCGGCGAATGGTGGAGGCCAACTGCCGCCGCGAGAGACCGAGTGCTCGCAGCAGGGAGTTCTCCCGGGTACGTTCCAACACGGACAAGGACATGGTGGAGGCGATGCCCAACACGGACACCAGCACGGAAGCGCCCAGCAGACCCAACGCCACACCCAACATGATGTTCAGTATGTCCACGTAGGTGGCTTTCTCCATCGCGACCGAGCCGATCTGGTACTGATCCGAATCCGTCAGGTCTGCAATGGCTGCCACTGATGCGGAGGTGCTGCGTCCACTGATGCCCTGTTCAAGGTCAACGTGGGTTTCACCGTCCACGCGCTCCACGCCCACCACGTTGGGCTGGTTGCCGAGCATCCCCTGCGTCTGGTCATCCACACTGTGGGTAATGGTGATGTCCACCGGCGTGCGTTCATCCAGGTGTTCCAAGATGGAGCGCTGGGCCACCGCGTGTCCCGTCAGCACCGTGGTCACCAGGGTGATCCCGATCAGCAGGGCGGTGGCGGTCGTCGTCGTGCGACCCGGGTGACGGGACGCGTTGGCTGCGGCCAAGGTGGAGGCGGTCTTGCCGGGCAGCAGCTTGCCCAAACCGGAAACAACGGTGGGCATCCACAGGCGTGAGGTGAGGATCAGACCAACGCCCGTGGCGGCACCGGCAACGATCCCGGCCACGGCCTGGTCCTGGACCACGGCGGCCCAGGTCAGCGTGCCCGCGCCACCCAGCAGCAACAGGACGCCGAACACGGTGCGGAGTGCCGGCAGACGGTCACTGGTGCGTGAACCGCGCATGCCGTCCAGGGGAGAGGCCTGCATGGCGCGGCGGGCAGGGCCCAGCGAGGCCAACAGCGTCACCACAACACCCAGGGCCAATCCGGCCAGAATGTCCCGCAGGGACACTGCCACCACCACCCATTCGGGCAGGATGTGCCCCAGAGCAAAGCCGATTCCCACGGTGGCTGCGATTCCCACGGTGGAGGCGATCAAGCCAATCACCAGGGCCTCCAGGATCACGGAGCGGCGAATCTGTGGACCCGTGGCACCCAGGCATCGCAACAACGCCAACTCACGGGCACGCTGGGCGGTCAGCACACCAAATGTGGTGGTGATGACCAAGAACGCCACGATCGCGGCCAACAGGGCGAAGGCCAGCAAGAAAGCCAACATCACGTTGGACTCCCCGGAGATCTGCTCCAGGATCCGGTCGGACTGCTCCTGCGGGGTGAGGACCTCCATACTCAGGTCCTGGTTCTGCAGCGATTGGTTCAACTCCTGCCGGACGGTTTCCAGGTCAGCACCGTCTGCCAGACGAATCTGGGTTTCGGAGCCCACTCCTAGGTCGTCATAGGGCATGGGAGAGATTTCCTGGAACTGGGACGTTGTGACCCACCCGTGGACAAAGGAGCTCATCTCCGGCACATCCGCCAGGCCGGTGACAGTCAGCTGAACGGATTGGGGTGGCTGTAGCTGTCCCATGTCCGTGGGGAGATCTCCAGGTGCCATGGAACCCGCGGACTCAGGATCCACTGATGCCGTGCCGTCCCCAGGCTCAGTGGCTCCCATGCCGTCGTAGTACTCCGTGGATTGCACCGTGATGGTGTCCCCCACAGCAAGCCCAAGGGATTCAGCTCGGCTGGAGGTCAACAGCACCTGGCCGTCTTGGGTGGGGAAATCCCCCTCCGTGAGCTTCCAGGGAAAAAGCGTGGAGTCCTCCGGTGCCTCGGCCAGACTCAGACCGCCGTCCAATGATGACTGTCCCTCCACGGCCGTGTACGTGTACATCGCAGGCCAGACGCTGTCCACGCCATCCAGGTCCGCAAAGTCATGGGCTTGCTCAACGGTCAGGTAGGAGGTGGAGTCCATGACGCCCTCAGTGGTGACTTTGGGGGTCGCCACCAAATCGGCATTCTTGGTGCCTTCGGCGATGCTGCTCACCAGTGAGGCGTTCATGGTGGAGTTCAACATCATGGAGGCGGTGGCGAAGGCCGCGGAGACGGCCACACACAGGGCTATCAGTACGTAGCGGGCCCACTGCAGTTGCAGTCGGCTCAACACGATTCGGCGCATCAGAGCTCACCGCCGCGCTGACGGATCTCATCTGCCAAGGACGCAATGGAGGGCTGGGAGGCGCCCAGGCGGTTGCCGCGGCCGGGGGTACCCGGTGAGCGGACGTCGTCGTCGTGGGTGGTCACAGCAGAGGAGCCGTGAAGGCTGCCCACCCTGCCGCCTTTCACGAATTCATCAGAGACAATCCGCCCGTCCTGGACTCGGATGGTGCGGTCCGCGTAGTCCGCCACGCGGGAGTCGTGGGTCACCACCACCACGGTGTGGCCCTGGTTGTGGACCGTGTCCGCCAAAAGACCCAACACCTGCGCGGTGGTTTCGGTGTCCAGGGCGCCGGTGGGCTCATCGGCAATGATCACATCTGGATCGGTGATCAGCGCGCGGGCAATGGCCACGCGCTGCTGCTGGCCGCCGGACAACTCATCCGGACGGTGCTCCAAGCGGTCCGTGATGCCCAGCGCCTGGGCAACGGCACCCAGTCGTTGTTTGTCCAGCTTCTTGCCCGCCAGGGTCAGCGGCAGCTCGATGTTCTGCTGAGCGGTCAGCACCGGGACCAGGTTGAAGGCCTGGAACACGAACCCCACGTGTTCGCGGCGGAACTCGGTGAGTTTTTTGTCATTCATGCGGGTGATGTCCTGGCCACCCACCTGGATCACGGTTTCCGGTCGGGCGTTCGGGGAGTCCAGGCCGGCCAGACAGTGCACCAGGGTGGACTTGCCGGAACCGGAGGGACCCACCACAGCGGTGAAGGTCCCGCGCTCAATGGTCAGGGAAACGTCCCGCAGCGCTGTCACGGACAAGTCGCCGGAGCCGTAAGTGCGGGACACATGCTGGGCCACCACGGCAGCATCCATCACGCTGGGGGCTGCGGTGTTGCCCCACGGGGCATCAGGTGAGGGCGAGGAGGAGGTCTCAGGAGAGTTTGGGGCGGGGTGTTGGTGCGACATACTCCAAGCTTGCTCTCACCGGGGCTTGAGATCATCCGACGACAGGCCCATGTATGCATGTCCCGCAGTCATCCCCGGGTATGACGCTCACACCAGGGTCATGATCCCCTTGACCACGGCGGCCACACCACCGGCCCCGGCAATGATCAGAGCCAGGGTGCGCGCCCTCAACGGGGGCACCTTGGTCTCCAAAGCGGTGCCGATCCCCACCCCGGCCAACACCAGAGCGACGACGACCGGCAGCACCCACCACGGCGGCAGGTCAACGACTCCGGCGCCCATCACGGACTTGGTGATCACCGAGAACAAACCCATGAACATGAAGATCGGCTGCAACGTCGCGCCGAAGGCCCTCTGGTCCCACCGTGTCAGGCGGGCTGCAATCACCATGGCCGGTGCCGCCACACCTGCTGCGGTGTTGAGCACCCCACCCACCAGGCCGGCCAGCGGCAGCGTGGTGCGGTCTGCTGCACGGGGAAGTCGTGGGGTGCTGACCGTCAGGATCAAGGCCAACAGCACCAGGGAACCGATGATGATCTGCAACCAGGCGGCGGGGATCATCAACACCAGCAGCGCCCCCACCACGGCTCCGGGCAGGGCCGTGGCAATGATGACCGCTGCCTTGCGCCACTGAATCCTGTTGCGCACGGAGAGCATGATGGTGAACCCGGAGACCGTCGTCGTCGCATTGGTCATGAGCACCCCGGCAACGGGCCCCAAGATCAGGGAAAGCACGGGGGTGACCACCAGACCCACACCGGTTCCGGAGAGGCGCTGCAACGTGGAGCCGATCAGAATCGCGCCGGCCGCAAGGACAGCGGCGGTCAGGGAGAGATCGGAGAGCATGGGAACCTCGGTGTGCACAACACGGTGGGTGAGATGGAGCCGACCCCACCGTACTCCGTCTCACATTCCTGATGATCCGGCCTGAAATCACGGTCTGCGGGGTAGACTTCCGCAGGCTGCCCAGCCGCAGCCCCACCTGATTTTTGATCTCGTATCACTTGATCTCGCAGAGAGAGACCCCTTAAGCGTATGAGCACTGTCCAGCGAACCGACCTCCGCAATGTGGCAATCGTGGCCCACGTGGACCACGGCAAGACCACCATTGTGGATGCCATGCTTCAGCAGACCCACGCCTTTGCCGCTCACGGTGAAGTGGAAGAACGCGTGATGGACTCCGGTGACCTGGAGAAGGAAAAGGGCATCACCATCCTGGCCAAGAACACCACCGTGTTCTACGACGGCCCCTCCGCCAAGGGGGAGAAGATCACCATCAACGTGATCGACACCCCGGGTCACGCCGACTTCGGTGGCGAGGTGGAGCGCGGTCTGTCCATGGTGGACGGTGTGGTGCTGCTGGTCGACGCCTCTGAGGGTCCGCTGCCCCAGACCCGCTTCGTGCTGCGCAAGGCCCTGGAAGCCAAGCTGCCCGTGATTCTGGTGGTCAACAAGATCGACCGTCCGGATGCCCGTTCCGAGGAGGTCGTGGGCGAGTCCATGGACCTGTTGTTGGGCCTGGCCTCGGACATTGCCGAGGACTACCCGGAGATGGACCTGGACGCCGTGCTGGACGTCCCCGTGGTCTACGCCTCCGGCAAGGCCGGCCGGGCCTCCGTGGAGAACCCGGGGGATGGCAACCTGCCGGAGAACGAGGACCTTGAGCCCCTGTTCAAGACCATCATCGATCACATCCCCGCCCCGTCCTACGACGACGAAGGCGTGCTCCAGGCGCATGTGACCAACCTGGACGCCTCCCCGTTCCTGGGCCGTCTGGCGCTGCTGCGTATCTTCAACGGCACCCTGAAGAAGGGCCAGACCGTGGCCTGGGCCCGCTCCAACGGCGAGCTGAAGAACGTACGCATCTCCGAGCTGCTGGCCACCAAGGGCCTGGAGCGCGAACCCGCTGAATCCGCCGGCCCCGGTGAAATCGTGGCTGTTGCAGGCATCGAAAACATCACCATCGGTGAGACCCTGACCGACCCGGAGAACCCGGCCCCGCTGCCGCTGATCCACGTGGATGATCCCGCGATCTCCATGACCATCGGCATCAACACCTCCCCGCTGGCCGGCCGCGTCAAGGGCGCCAAGGTCACGGCCCGTCAGGTCAAGGACCGCCTGGACAAGGAACTGATCGGCAACGTGTCCCTGCGCGTGCTGCCCACTCAGCGTCCGGACGCCTGGGAGGTCCAGGGCCGTGGCGAGTTGGCCCTGGCCATCCTGGTGGAGCAGATGCGCCGCGAAGGCTTTGAGATCACCGCCGGCAAGCCGCAGGTTGTGACCAAGGAGGTCGACGGCAAGGTCCATGAGCCCATGGAGCACATGACCATTGACACCCCGGAGGAGTTCCTGGGCGCCATCACACAGCTCATGGCTGCTCGCAAGGGCCGCATGGAAGGCATGACCAACCACGGCACCGGCTGGGTGCGCATGGAGTTCAAGGTTCCCTCCCGCGGTCTGATCGGTTTCCGTACCCGGTTCCTGACCGAAACCCGCGGTGCCGGCATCGCCTCCTCCTACTCAGACGGCTACGAGCCCTGGGCCGGGGAGATCGAGTACCGCACCAACGGTTCCCTGGTGGCAGACCGTGCCGGTGTGGCCACCCCGTTCGCCATGATCAACCTGCAGGAACGCGGCACCATCTTTGTGAAGCCCACGCAGGAGGTTTACGAAGGCATGATCGTGGGTGAGAACGCGCGTGCCGATGACATGGACGTGAACATCACCAAGGAGAAGAAGCTCACCAACATGCGCTCCTCCACCGCGGACAACTTTGAAAACCTCACCCCGCCCAAGATCCTCACCTTGGAGGAGTCCTTGGAGTTCGCCCGTGAGGACGAATGCGTGGAGGTCACCCCGGAGGCCATCCGCATCCGCAAGGTGATCCTGGACGTCAATGAGCGTGTGCGTGCTGCTCGTCAGCGGGCACGTGCCTGAGCCTGACCGCACGACTGACGCAACGCCGTCGTACCCCCAACAGGGTGCGGCGGTGTTGCCGCATGCGCTGACCTCCGTTCTGCCGGCCGGTGTCTCCCCGGTGGGGGCGCGGGTGCTTTATGTTCACGCCCACCCGGACGACGAAACCGTGGTCACCGGGGCCTCCATGGCTCACCTGGCGCGCGCCGGGGCTGAGGTCACGCTGCTGACCATGACCCGTGGCGAGCGCGGAGAGGTCATTCCCGCGGACCTGCGTCACCTGGAGGTGGGGCAGCCCGGGTGCACCGATGACGGCACCGCCCTGGGCGACTACCGCGTGGGCGAGTTGCACGCGGCGTGTGCGGCTCTGGGCGTGCGCTCGCAGATGTTTGCTGGGCAGAATCCGGCTGTTGATCCTTCCGTGGGGCTGTCCCACGGGCGGGATCGGTATCTGGATTCCGGGATGGCCTGGGGTGCGGATGGGCGAGCCACCGCTGCCGCTGACGTCTCGCCGGCAGCCTTGACCGCCGCTCCCGTGGAGGAGGTGTCAGCCCACATTGCCGCGGCCATCCGCACCGTGCGCCCCCTGGCCGTGATCTCCTACGACGACGACGGCGGCTACGGCCACCCTGACCACATCCGCACCGCGCAGGCCACGATGCGGGCCGTGGAGCTGGCATCCAGCGCCGGATCCCAAGGTGGCGGGTGGAATGTGCCGATGGTGTGGGCAATCGAGGGGGAGTTCGTTGCCTCTGATGCACGACCGCAGGCCGTGGTTCGAGCTGATCCGGCGGATCTGGGCGCCAAGCGTGCCGCGTTGGAGGCCCATGCCACCCAGGTGACCCTGCCCTCTGATCCCACTGAGCTGAGTTTTGCGTTCTCCAACGGGGTGGTGCAGAAGATCAGTGGAGTGGAGACCTTCCGCATGGTGGGTGGAACGGAGCTGTCGGCGGTCACCGAATATTGGTCTGGTGCTGGTGCTGGTGTGGCGGACGCCGGTGTTGCCGGAGTTGCTGGTGCGGGTTCAACGGCTGCTGATGATCCTCATGCTTCCCGGCAGGGCCGCGATCCTTTGGAGCAGGCCTCCATCCCGGTGACCCTCACCGTGGCGGGTGTGTGCGGGTTGTTGGCCGGAATCCTGGGAACAGGTGTCCACGGGAACATCCTGCGCCTGGGCGGTCTGGCCTTGCCGTGGGGAGTGTTGTTGGCCTTGGCTCTGGTGGTCAGTGTGTCCGTGTGGACCGGCGCCACCACCAGGCGGATCTGGGCTGCTGCCGTCCCAGGCGTGGTGGCTTACGCGGTGGCTTTTGCCTTGGCGTTCCTGCGCCCGGATTCCCCGCTGATCGTGCTGGGTTTCGATTCGGCCATCGGTCGGGTGGGCCTGGCCTGGTTCGGTGGCATTCTGCTGGCCACCCTGTTCTCGGTGGTGGTCGTGGGCCGCTGGTGGCGCAAGCGCCGTCGGACCGTAGCCGCCTGACCCCACCCCACATTCACACCACCCCGCCCTTCCCTCCCCACCCCACCCTTCCCACCCCGCCCCGCCGAGTAGGCCTTTTGATCGCCCCTGACCCACTCAGGGGCGATCAAAAGGCCTATTCGTGTGTGGAAGGCGAACTCGGACCGCATGGTTTCCAGGACCCACCGGTTCACGACCACCATGCTCACTGGGTTCTGTGTCTTGAGGAGGTCGCCGGTCCAGTGCGTCTCGAACAGTGAGTTGCTCCGGTGGTGCTGGTCGAGCGTCGAGTTGTGCCGCCCATCAGCGCTGACGGGCGGCACAACTCACTGCTCGGCGGTTCAGGGCGTCAGATGAGCGGCAGAACTGACTGCTCGGCCCAGCCTCCATGCCGAGTTGGCTGTTTGATCGCCCCTGACCCAGTCAGCATCGATCAAACGGCCTACTCGGCGGGTGAAGGGGAAGGTGGGAGGGTGCCGGCGCTCAGCGGATCATCGGCTCGCTCGCGGTCAGGCTTGCGGGGCGCGCCTGGGCGGCGGGGGAGGAACGGCCTTGGCCAGGCGGACGGCCTCCCAGGGGATCTCCACCCGGCCCCGGCGGGTCTCCAGGATCAGAACGCCCGCCGCGGCATCGGAACCTTCAGCGGCATCGGCGCCACCGGTGGCATCCACGCCCTTCCCCTCCGGAAGAGCGCTGTTCTGCGCCGGACGGGATCCATCTTGACCGGGGTCATGGTAGGCGTCGTCGTCGGGGAGGAGGCTCGAAGACGGGCCCGGACCCACGACGGTGCCGATGGAATCGGTGTATCGCTTACCGGAGGCATCCCCGGCCGGTAGGGCCCATCGCACGGTCACCCGTGTTCCGGGCGAAAGCGAGCGGAGCAGTTCCACGGGGGACTGGGAGGAAGTCACCAGCCCACCGTAGCGTGCAGTGTTGCGCTCATGACGCCCGAACTTGGGCGCGGGCGGTGACGCCTTAGGATGGATGCCAACCCGATTGTGAGAAAGGACCACTGAGTTCCATGACCTACGTGATCGCCCAGCCTTGTGTTGACGTCAAGGACAAGGCTTGTGTGGAAGAGTGCCCCGTCGACTGCATTTACGAGGGTGAGCGCTCCCTCTACATCCACCCTGACGAGTGCGTGGACTGCGGTGCGTGCGAGCCCGTGTGCCCGGTGGAGGCCATTTACTACGAGGACGACACCCCGGACGAGTGGGCCGAGTACTACAAGTACAACGTCGAGTTCTTTGATGACCTGGGTTCCCCCGGTGGTGCCGCCAAGCTCGGCAACACCGGCAAGGACCACCCGGGTATTGCTGCCCTGCCCCCGCAGAACCAGGATTGATTGGTGACGGATTCGGCGCGCGGCTTCGGCTTGTCCCTGCCCGAGTACCCGTGGGAGGCCATGGCGCCTTACCGGGCCGCGGCTCAGCAGCACCCGGACGGTGTGGTGGATCTGTCCATCGGCACCCCGGTGGATCCCACGCCCCTGGTGGTTCAGGATGCCCTGGCCGCGGCAGCGGACGCCCCCGGTTACCCCACCACCCACGGGACCCGCGCGCTGCGGGAGTCCATTGCCGCCTGGTTTGGACGACGCCGCGGCGTGCCCGGGCTGGACCCTGAGCAGATCATGCCCACGGTGGGTTCCAAGGAGCTGGTGGCCTGGCTGCCGCTGCTGTTGGGGCTGCGGGCCGGGGATGTGGTGGTGCGCCCCACGGTGGCTTACCCCACCTACGACATCGGCGCCCAGATCGCCGGTGCCGAGCACGTTGCCGCCGATGACCTGGATGAGCTCGACGAAGACGTTCGCGCCCGAGTCCGCCTTGTGTGGGTCAACTCTCCAGGCAACCCGACCGGGATCGTGCGCTGCCCCGAATCGCTGAAGAAGCTGGTGGACCAGGCTCGTGCCATCGGTGCGGTGGTGGCCTCTGACGAGTGCTATGCGGAACTGGGCTGGGGTGACTGGGACGTGGCGCACGGTGGTTCAGCGGTGCCGTCGGTCCTGGATCCAGCTGTCAGCGGGGGAGATCTCTCCTTGTTGTTGAGCGCTTACTCCCTGTCCAAGCAGTCCAACCTGGCAGGCTACCGGGCAGCTTTCCTGGCGGGGGATCCCGCGTTGATGAAAGACCTGGTCAACTCACGCAAGCACGCCGGGATGATTGTGCCCGCCCCGGTCCAGGCTGCCATGAAGGCTGCCTTGGACGATGACGCCCACGTGGCCGCTCAGAAAGCCCTCTACCGGGCACGCCGGGAACAGCTGTTGCCTGCCTTGGAGTCCTTTGGTCTGACGGTGGAGCACTCGGAGGCAGGTTTGTACCTGTGGAGCCGCCCCCACAACGACGCAGACACCTGGAGCACGGTGGGGCGTTTTGCGGACCTGGGCATTGTGGTGGGCCCTGGCGTGTTCTACGGAGAGGCCGGTGCCGGCTACGTCCGGGTGTCCCTGACCGGCAGTGATGAACGGATCAGTGCCGCGGTGACCAGGCTCAGCGGAGTCTGAGACCAGGGGGCGTGTGCGCTTAGCACGTCACGCGCAACGCTGAAAATTGGCCTGTTCAACCATCATGCGAGTAAGTTGGACCACAGCGATTTCTGTGTCTTGAGACACGCGCGGGGTGGATACACCGTTGTACCTGCCACCGCTCGCATCCTCAGCGCCCAGCCCCACAGAGCGGGTGAGCTGAGACCTACGGAAGGCCTTGAGGGGCCAACGATCACGGAATACCACCGCGGAGGACATCCATGAGCGAGTCTGCTACCGACGCCAAGAACGTCCAGCTCAACTACGAGAACGGCACATTGGATCTGCCGGTTCTGGAAGCCGCCGAAGGCAACAACGGCTACGGCGTCAGCGCCTTGCTCAAGGAAACCGGCAACGTGGTCTACGACCCCGGCTTTGTGAACACCGCCAACGCTCGTTCAGCCATCACTTACATTGACGGCGCCAACGGGATCCTGCGCTACCGCGGTTACCCCATTGAGCAGTTGGCGGAGAAGTCCAACTTTGTTGAGGTTGCCTACCTGCTGATCTACGGCGAGCTGCCCACCCCGGAGCAGTACCAGGACTTTGAGCACCGCATCACCACGCACACCATGGTGCATGAGGACCTGAAGATGTTCTTCAACGGGTTCCCGCGCTCTGCCCACCCCATGCCGGTGCTCTCCTCCGCGGTCTCTGCTCTGTCCACGTTCTACGCGGACTCCTTGGATCCTCACGATCCCGAGCAGATCGAGATCTCCACGATCCGTCTGCTGGCCAAGGTCCCCACCCTGGCTGCCTACGCCTACAAGAAATCCGTGGGTGAGCCCATGCTCTACCCGCACAATGACCTCAACTACGCGCAGAACTTCCTGCGCATGTGCTTTGGCGTGCCGGCCGCCAATTATGAGGTGGACCCGGACATGGCCAAGGCCTTGGACGTTCTGCTGATGCTGCACGCTGATCACGAGCAGAACTGCTCCACCTCCACGGTGCGGCTGGTGGGCTCCTCCGAGGCCAACATTTTCGCCTCCGTCTCCGCCGGCGTGAACGCTCTCTACGGTCCGCTGCACGGTGGCGCCAACGAGGCCGTTCTGAAGATGTTGGGCCAGATCCAGAACGAGGGCATGGACCCGGACACGTTTATGGAGAAGGTCAAGAACAAGGAAGACGGCGTGAAGCTCATGGGCTTTGGCCACCGCGTCTACAAGAGCTACGACCCCCGCGCTCAGATCATCAAGGGTTACGCCCACGACATCCTGGAGAAGCTGGGCGGCAACAACGAGATGCTGGACATCGCCATGAAGCTGGAAGAAAAGGCTCTGGCGGATGACTACTTTGTGGAGCGCAAGCTCTACCCCAACGTGGACTTCTACACGGGTCTGATTTACAAGGCCATGGGCTTCCCGGAGCGCATGTTCACCGTGTTGTTTGCCATCGGCCGCCTGCCGGGCTGGATTGCCCAGTGGCGGGAGATGATCGAAGACCCGGAGACCAAGATCGGCCGTCCGCGTCAGCTTTACGTGGGTGAGGGCGAGCGGGACTACCCGCAGCGCTGATTTCCTTCGATTCCTGACGACGACGCCGGGGGGGACTTTCCTACGGGAGGGGGCCCCCGCCGCGGCGCGGGCCCAGTGGGGGCCCCGGGGGTGTGGGCGGGCCCCCGCCTC
>NZ_JAAVUN010000006.1:0-56724 GCF_012163155.1 Kocuria subflava | reverse complement strand
CGATTCCTGACGACGACGCCGGGGGCACCTTCCGTACGGAAGGTGCCCCCGGCGTCGTCGTAGACCAGGTGCTGACCAGTGGTTTGTGCCGCCCATCAGCTCTGATGGGCGGCACAAACCACTACTCAGGAAATGAAAGATCAGCCTTCGTAACCGTTGGGGTTGTTCTTCTGCCAGTTCCAGTGATCGCGGCACATGGTGTCCATGTCCCGGTCCGCGGACCAGCCCAGATCAGCCAGGGCGGCGGAGGCATCAGCGTAGGTGGTGGCGGCATCGCCGGGGCGGCGCTCCACCACCTCGTAGGGGATTTCCACGCCGGAGGCCTTCTCAAAGGCGTCCCGGACCTCCAGCACGGAGTACCCGTGACCGGTGCCCAGATTCCAGATGCGCAGCCCACCATTGGCGGCCAGCCAGTCCACGGCCTTCACATGGCCGTCAGCCAGGTCCACCACATGGATGTAGTCGCGCACGCCGGTGCCGTCCGGGGTGGGGTAGTCGCCGCCGAACACGCGCAGCTTCTCCCGGCGGCCCACGGCCACCTGCGCCACAAAAGGCATGAGGTTGTTGGGGATGCCGCGGGGGTCCTCGCCGATCCGACCGGACTCGTGGGCGCCCACCGGGTTGAAGTAGCGCAGCAGGGCAATGTTCCAGCGGTCATCGGCGGCGGCCAGGTCCACCAGGATGTCCTCGATCTGTTCCTTGGTGCGCCCGTACGGGTTGGTGGCGTCCTTCTCCACCTTCTCCGTCAGCGGCATGGTCTCCACCTCGCCGTACACGGTGGCCGAGGAGGAGAACACGATGGTGCGGCAGTCGTTGTCCTCCATGGCATGCAGCAGGTTCAGGGTGCCGCCCACGTTGTTGGAGTAGTACCGCAGGGGCTTTTCCGCAGATTCGCCCACGGCCTTGAGTCCGGCGAAGTGGATGACCGCCTCCGGCTTCCAGGTCTGGAACACGCGGTTCAGGCCCGGGGCGTCCAGCAGATCCACCTGCTCAAAACCGTCGATGCTGCGCCCGGCCAGTTCTTCCACCCGGACCAGGGATTCCCGGGAGGAGTTGGCCAGGTTGTCCAGCACGACGACGTCGTGACCGGCCTCCAGCAGTGACAACACGGTGTGAGAACCGATGTAACCGGTACCGCCGGTCACGAGAATGCGCATGGGATGCCTTTCTGTTGTGGTGAACCGTCCCTCGGTTCACCGGTGATGGGGTGGGACCTGACGATCCCGGTCGGGTCCCACCCACCTCAATCTCTGGCGTGCCGGCGGGCTCACCACCCACCCACACGCGGATCTCAGTTCTTGTGCAGAGCCTCGTTGAGTTCCACGGTGTGCCCGGCACGGGGCAGAGCCTCCACCGCACCGGTGAGGGAGTTGCGGCGGAACAGCAGGTTGGGAACACCGGAGAGATCCACGGCCTTGACCACCTGGGGCTCATTGCCCTCACCCAGCACGTTCACGCGGGTTCCGGCCGTCACGTACAGACCGGCCTCCACCACACAGTCATCGCCCAAGGAGATGCCCACACCGGCGTTGGCACCCAGCAGGACGCGCTCGCCCAGCTGGATGCGCTGCTTGCCGCCTCCGGAGAGCGTGCCCATGATGGAGGCGCCGCCACCGATGTCCGTGTGATCCCCGATCACCACACCGGCTGAGATACGGCCTTCCACCATGGCGGTGCCCAGGGTGCCTGCATTGAAGTTCACGAATCCTTCGTGCATGACCGTAGTGCCCTCAGCCAGGTGCGCGCCAAGGCGGATGCGGTCGGCATTGCCGATGCGCACACCGGTGGGGACCACATAATCCACCATGCGCGGGAACTTGTCCACGGAGAGCACCGTGACATTGCCGGTGGAGCGCATGCGCAACAGGGCGAACTGCAGTTCCTCGGCCAGCACCGGACCGCGGGAGGTCCAGGCAACATTGGCCAACAGGCCGAAAATCCCGTCCAGGTTCAACGTGTTGGGCTGCACCAGACGGTGGGAGAGAAGGTGCAGGCGCAGGTAGGCATCTGCGGCGTCCTGCGGGGCCGCATCAAGATCGATCACGCGTTCCACGATCTCGGCGGTCACGTTGCGCTCGGCATCAGGGACGGCAGCACCGCGGAGGTCGGCATCCAGGGAGGTGTCCGGCTCCTGGGCCAGGACGGGGTTGGGGTACCACACGTCCAAGATGGTGCCGGCCTTGGGGCCTCCAGCCACAACAGTGGCCAAACCCATTCCGGCGGCGTAGCGGGGGGCGTCAGAGTGATTGGAAGTCATGGGTCCATCCTACGGATCACGCGCCGCTAGGGTGGTTGGATGACGATTGCGCATTCCGGCACTCAATCGCCCACACCATCACCGCTGGATCTTGCGGCTGACCCGGCTGAGCTCACAGCAGCGTTGATCGACGTCGAGTCCGTCTCCGGCAACGAGGGCCCGCTGGCCGATGCCGTGGAAGCAGCTTTGCGTGAACATTCTCACCTAGAGGTCCACCGCGACGGCGACGCCGTGGTGGCCCGCACCCAGATCGGCCTGCCCGAGCGCGTGGTGCTGGCCGGTCACCTGGACACCGTCCCGTTGCCGAGCGCGGATGGTGCCAGGGGGACGGTGCCGTCGTCGTGGACTGAGCACGACGACGCCCGGGTGCTCTACGGGCGTGGTGCCACGGACATGAAGGGTGGGGTGGCCGTGCAACTGGCTCTGGCGGCTGAGCTGACCCGCCCCAACCGGGACGTGACCTACGTGTTCTACGACCACGAGGAAGTGGATTCCGCCAAGTCCGGGCTGGGCCGGTTGTACCGCAACTGCCCCGAGCTGCTGGAAGCCGATTTTGCGGTGCTGCTGGAACCCACCGACGGCACGGTGGAGGGTGGCTGCAACGGGACGCTGCGATTCACCATTGAGCCCACCGGCCTGGCTGCCCACTCCGGGCGTGCCTGGCGAGGGGAGAACGCGATTCACAAGCTCGCCGACGTCCTGGAGGTTCTGGCGGGGTATGAACCGGCTGCCATTGAGGTGGAGGGGCTGGTTTACCGGGAGGGACTGAACGCCATTCGGATCAGCGGCGGCGTGGCGGGCAATGTGATTCCGGATGCCGCGCGGGTGGAGATCAACTACCGCTTTGCCCCGGACAAGACCCTGGAAGAAGCCCAGCAGCACTGCCGGGACCTGTTCCCCGGACATGACCTGAGATTCGTGGATCTCTCCCCGGCCGCACGTCCCGGTCTGGACCGCCCAGCTGCTGCAGCCTTTGTGGCCGCGGTGGGACAGGAGCCCAAGCCCAAGTACGGCTGGACTGATGTGGCCCGCTTCTCCGAACACGGGGTTCCGGCCGTGAACTTTGGGCCCGGAGATGCGCTGCTGGCGCACACCGACGACGAACACGTGACCGCCGATGCGGTGCGCGCCTGCCACCGAGCCTTGAAGTCCTGGCTGAGCGCTGAATGAGTCAAACGGGTGGCAGTTCGGTACGTCGTCAACAGCTGATGAGGTACCGAACTGCCACCCGTCTGTGGTTGGGTCCTGGAACTACTTGGCAGGAGTTGGAGCAGCCGGTGCTGGTGCGTCAGGGGTCTTGGTCTTGCCGGAAGTGCGGTAGCTCAGGAACCCGGAAAGCCACTGGGCCAGTGAGGTCAACGCAAAGTTGATGACCACAAAGATCACGGCTGCCATCAGCAAGGTCTGCAGGATGTTGCCATCCCCCGATCCCAGGCGTCGGCCGGAGGCCAGCAGCTCGGGGTAGGTGATGATGTATCCCAGTGCCGTGTCCTTGAGGATCACCACGAACTGGCTCACCAGGGACGGCAGCATGGCCGTGAGAGCCTGCGGCAGCAAGATCGAGCGCAAGGTCTGGGACTCGGTCAGACCCACCACCAGGCCGGCCTCCCGTTGCCCCCGGGGCAAACCGTGGACACCGGAGCGGATGAGCTCGGCAATCACGGATCCGTTGTAGAACATCAGGGCCAGCACCACAGCCCAGAACGGGGTCTCCGTGGGCTGGACCAAACCGGTGCGTCCAAGCCCTAAGTAGAAGAAGATCATCATGACCAGCACGGGCACCGCGCGGAAGAACTCCACCACCACTGTGGAGATCCCGCGGATCACCGCCACCTGGGACAGGCGGCCCAGACCAAAGATCAGGCCGAAGATCACTGAGAGCACCACGGCCACACCAGCGGCCCGCAAGGTGGCGATGATGCCGGGAATGAAGAAGTTGTTCCAAGACCTGGCCGTGAACAACTGGGTCCACTTGGACGACTCCAGCTGACCGCGCTCGCCCAACTGAGCCAGCACGTACCAGGCGATGGCTGCCACCAGCAGCACACCCACGATGTTGAAGATCAACGTGAGCATCCGCCCGCGCGGTCCTTGGACGTCAAACAGAACGTTCTGTGCTTTGGAGGACATCAGCGCACCACCGCAAACTTTCGGGAGGCCCACGTGGTCAACAGACCCACGGGAACCACGATCAGGACAAAGCCGATGGCCACGGTCAAGAACACCGCAATGATCACGTCAGGCCGGAACTCAATCATGGACTTCATCAAGGCGGAGATCTCCGTGACCGAGGCGGCAGCAGCCACCGTGGTGTTCTTGGTCAGTGCGATCAGCGTGTTGCCCAGGGGAGTGATGGCTCCGCGCAGGGCCTGCGGGAAGATGATCAGCCGCGCGGCGGGCAGGAAGCCCAGCCCGATGGCGCGGGCCGCTTCTGCTTGCCCCACCGGGACAGTGTTCACACCGGACCTGATGGCCTCACACACGAACGCTGCGTGATAGATGGCCAAACCGACCACGGCGTAGCGGAAGAAGTTCTTGTTGAAGTCCGGGCTGAGGTTCAGCTGCAGCTGGGACCACACACCCAACACCAGGAAGACCAGGATGATGGTCAACGGGGTGTTGCGGATGATGTTGACGTAGGCGGCACCGAGCCAGCGCATGGAAGTGATGGGGGAGACCCGCATCAGGGCGAGCACGGTGCCCAGCAGCATGGAGCCGATGGCCGCAAAGAAGGTCAATTGGATGTTGACCCAGAACGCGGATGCGACGTCGAACTGCTCGAACAGACTCGCAAAGTCTGAGAAATAGCTACTCACGATGCCTCTTTGAGGTCACAGACGAGTCTGTGAGATGGAAATGGGATGAAACCTGCCCGGTGCATGTTCGGACAGGGGGTTAACGGCGTGTGGTGGGTGCACCACCTGGGCAGTGCACCCACCACACGCTGATCACGATGATTCAACGGGCCTGGTGCGGCCGGTTGGATCAGGAACCGCAGGTCTCGTCAGGAGTCGGCGGGTTCCAGTCGGTGTTGTAGGAGTAGTCCGCGCCCTCGGTGTTGGAGGTCACGGCCTCCTCCCAGGCGCCGTCCTCAACCATCTTTTCGATGGCGGCGTTGATGTCCTCGCACTTGTCCGAGCCCTTGGGCAGGCCCACGCCGTAGCGCTCCTCGGAGAAGGTGTTGCCCACCACGCGGAACTGGCCCTGGTTGGCATCCGTGGAGGCCAGTCCGGCCAGAATGATGTCGTCAGTGGTCACCGCGTCCACACCGCCGGAGCCCAGCATGGTCACGCAGTCTGCGTAGCCGCTCTGCTCCACCAGGTTCACACCTTCGACCTCGTCGCGAACGTTCTCAGCGGAGGTGGAGCCCGTGACGGAGCACAAGTTCTTGCCGTCCAGATCCTGGGGTCCGTTGATGGAGTCGTCATCGGCACGCACCAGCAGGTCCTGACCTGCGGTGAAGTACGGGCCGGCAAAGTCCACGGACTCCTTGCGGGCGTCAGTGATCGAGTAGGTGGCAAAAATCATGTCCACCTGGTTGTTCTGCAGCATGTTCTCGCGGTTGGCCGAAGGGGCTTCAACCCACTCGATCTGGTCCTCGGAGTAGCCGAGTTCATTGGCCACGTACTTTGCGACGTCGACGTCAAAGCCCGTGTAGTCCCCGCCGTCGGCGTAGCCCAGGCCGGGCTGGTCATACTTGATGCCGATGCGAACGGTGTCCGAATCGCCGCCGTCGCCGTTGCCCGAGTCCCCGCCGCCACAGGCGGAAAGGGTCAGGGCGGCAGCTGCGGTCAGAGCCACGGCGCTGTAGATCTTTTTGCTGCGGTGCATTGGTGTCTCCCTTGGTGTTGTGAGGGTGTTGAAGGGTTGGTGGTGCTGGATCAGTGGTTGAGGATCTTGCTCAGGAAGTCCCTGGCGCGCTCGGACTGCGGGTTGGAGAAGAACTCCTCCGGGGTGTTCTGCTCCACGATCTGCCCGTCAGCCATGAACACCACCCGGTCTGCCGCACGGCGGGCAAAGCCCATCTCGTGGGTGACCACGATCATGGTCATGCCTTGGCGGGCCAGATCGGCCATGGTGTCCAGGACCTCGTTGATCATTTCCGGGTCCAGGGCGGAGGTGGGCTCATCAAAGAGCATGACCTTGGGGCTCATGGCCAGGGCGCGGGCTATGGCCACACGCTGCTGCTGTCCACCGGAGAGCTGGGCCGGCAGTTTTTCCGCCTGGTTGTCCACCCCCACGCGCTTGAGCAGTTCCATGGCGCGCTCCTTGGCGGCAGCCGAGGACTTGCCACGGACCTTCATTGGTCCGAGCGTGACGTTTTGCAGCACGGACTTGTGCGCAAACAGGTTGAACGACTGGAAGACCATGCCGACGTCCGCACGCAGCTTGGCCAGCGCCTTGCCCTCCTTGGGCAGGGGGTTGCCGTCAATGGTGATTTCGCCCTCGTCAATGGTTTCCAGGCGGTTGATGGTGCGGCACAGTGTGGACTTGCCGGAGCCGGAGGGGCCGATGACCACCACCACCTCACCGCGCTTGACGTCCAAGTTGATGTTCTTGAGCACGTGCAAGCTGCCGTAATGCTTGTTTACGTTGGCGATCTTCACCAAGGTCTCACCGGCCTGCGTGGCGATGGGACTTGTTGGCGGACTCACAGTCTGGTTGGGCATGTCAAGAACATAGTTGAGGTTTGGTCAATGTGAGGTCAACCACGTTGCAAGTTGGTGAAATTCCTAGAGAATGTTGCGCCACGAAGCCACGGGGGGAGCCTGCGCGGGGCACCCCGATACCGTGGAGACCATGACTTCCACCCCAGAAACCCCCACGCCGGAGCGACAGACCCGAACTGATCCGCCCGCAGATGCTTCCGGACAACCGGTGTCACCTGCGCATTCAGCGAGCCCATCAAGTGGCTCCGGCCAACCGTTCCGACACAAGGGCCCGATTCTTCTGCGCGGCCGTGAGTTGCACCGCAGCACTTCTGACCAGCGGTTCTTGGAGCCGGAAGTGCTGGCTGGGCGCGAACCCGGTGACTTCACGCGCAGCGACCCCTGGCGGGTGCTGCGGATCCAGAGCGAGTTCGTGGATGGTTTCGACACCCTGGCTCGACTGGGGCCTGCAATCTCCGTGTTCGGTTCCGCGCGCACGCCGGAGTCCTCGCAGGACTACTCCATGGGGCGCGCCGTGGGCCGCCAGTTGGGGGAGGCCGGGTACGCCGTGATCACCGGTGGTGGCCCGGGCATTATGGAGGCCGCCAACCGCGGTGCCCATGACGTCGGCGCCCGCTCGGTTGGTCTGGGCATTGAGCTGCCGCATGAGCAGGGTCTGAACCAGTACATCGACCTCGGCATCAACTTCCGGTACTTCTTTGTCCGCAAGACCATGTTCGCCAAGTACTCCCAGGGCTTCATTGTGCTGCCGGGTGGATTCGGCACGTTGGACGAGCTCTTCGAGTCCCTGACCTTGGTGCAGACCAGCAAGATGACCCGGTTCCCGGTGGTGCTGATGGGAACGGCCTTCTGGGCACCGCTGGTGGACTGGATCAAGAACACCTTGGTGTCCGAGGGCATGATCTCCGCCGGAGACGTTGATCTGCTGTGTGTCACGGATTCCCCCGAGGAGGCTGTGGCTGTCATGCGGGAAGCTCACGAACGCCGGTCCCACGAACAGCACCATCTTGACCTTGATGAGTTCCCCGAAGGTGGACAACGGTGAACCCAGATGCCCCCACCCGGGTGCATCTGGCTCTCACACAGGCCACCGGTCGGACGGCCTCTGCCTTCGCCGTTGTCCCGTGGTGGGGCCAGGCTCTTCTGATCTGGTTGGTCTCCAGACTGTGGGCGGCGATCATCTTCGTCGTCGTCGACCGCCAGTCACCTGACGGTCCGTGGGGGCCCACTCCGCTGGGGTACTTCAACGTGCTGAGCATCTGGGACGGCCAGTGGTACGAGCGGGTTCATGACGGCGGTTACCCCTCCGAGCTGCCTAGAGACGCCACCGGTTCGGTGCAAGCCAATGCATGGGCGTTCTACCCGGTGTTTCCCCTGGTGGTGCGAGCCATCACGGCGGTCACAGGTCTGCCGTGGGCCGTTGCGGCCTCCACCGTGGCGCTGTTGGCGGGGTTTGCAGCCGCCGTGCTGATCCTCAAGCTGTTCCGGGAGTTCTTGGCACCGGATCCAGCGGTGTGGGCATTGGCTGTGGTGGCCTTCGGCCCGGTGTCGCCGGTGTTCCAGGCGGCGTATGCGGAATCCCTCCATCTGGCCCTGCTGGCAGCCGCTTTGCTGTTGGCGGTACGGGGCCGGGTGCTGTGGTCCGTGGGTCTGATCCTGGTGATGTGCCTGACCCGGCCGGCCGGTGTTCCGTTTGCTGCCGCGTTGGGGCTGACCTGGTTGATCCACGCCGTGGGATCCCTGCGCAGCCACCACGCCAACGGGACGTGGAAGGCGGGTGCGGTGCTAGGGGTGTTCAACAAGTGGTTCTGGTTGGCGGTGTGGGCCTGCGCCTGCGCGTTGGTCTGGCCGGCCTTCGCGTGGGCCGTGACCGGTGAAGCCACGGCGTACACGGAGACCGAAACCGCATGGCGTGGATCTTCCCTGGTGGTCTTCGAACCCTGGTTCGCACTGGGGGAGAGGTTTATGGGCCCGTACCTGGGGTGGCTGGGCGTGGTGGTTCTGGTGGTGGGCTTTGCCCTGTTGATCACCACCCGCACGGTGCGTACCACGCTGCCGCTGATCGTGTGGATGTGGGTGGCCTGCTACGCCGTGTACCTGCTGGCCTTCCTGCACCCGCAGTCCTCCACCTTCCGCATGTTGGCGCCGTTGTTCGTCCTGGCAGCCCCGTTGGTGGCCGCAAGCCCGGCGCGTTCCTACCGGATCACGCTGATTGTGGTGGGTGCCTTGTTCCAGATCGTCTGGGTGGGATACCTCTGGCAGTGGTCGCCATTGCCCGGCGGCGGTGACTGGCCACCGTGATCCGGCTTGTCACCAGCAAACCCAGCCGGTCGCGCTCGCAAATACCAGCAGGCCGTCCGGTAAGATGTGACGGAAACTCACGTCGATGACAGGAGAACAACCAATGGCGGCTATGAAGCCGAGGACTGGTGACGGTCCCATGGAGGTCACCAAGGAAGGCCGCAGCCTGATCATGCGCGTGCCCCTGGAAGGCGGCGGACGCCTGGTCGTTGAACTCAAGGCCGATGAGGCCGCAGAACTCAAGGAATGCCTGGAAGGCGTGACCTCCTGAGCCTGAAGTGACCTCGTCAGTTCCCGGGCAGTTCTGCCTGGCGGCTGACCACGAACTCAAGAGCCCTCCACCGATCACGGTGGAGGGCTCTTTTCACCAGAGATGTCCCTACAGGGACGGGTAGACGACTGCCAATCCCGGGCCCGGGTCACTTCTTGACGGCCACCAACAGGCCCGAACCGGCTGTGAGGATGGCGGAGAAAAAACGGTCGTCCTCACGGAACACACGGTGCATCTCCCGGTGGATGCGTGTGGCTTCATCCCGGACCACCGGGTCCGGCACCCGGTCCTGGTCCAGGGTGTCCTGGACCACCAGGGTGCCTCCGGTGCGCAGCATCCGTGCGGCTTCATCCACGTAGAGCAGGGCGTTGGCGGCATCGGCGTCCAGAAACACCATGTCGTAGGCCCCCGTGGTCAGGCGAGGCAGGACCAAGGAGGCTCGCCCGGAAATGGTGCGGATCCGGTTGCTGGCCACTCCGGCCTCCCGGAAGGTGTCCCGTGCGCCGCGCAAAGCCCGGACATCGGTGTCCACGGTGGTCAACACGGAACCCTCAGGCAGGCCCCGCAGAATGGCGGTACCGGAAACTCCGGTGCCGGTACCCACTTCCACCACGGATCGTGGCCGGGCTGCGGCGGTCAGCACCGTGAGCGCTGCAGCAACACCCGGTGTGACCGGGCGGATGTTCAAGGTGGTGGCGCGTTCGCGTGCACGCAGCAGGACCTCGTCCTCCCGAGGGTAGGCCTCGGCATAGGACCAGCTGGTGGTCTTGCCTCGGCCCATTTTTCACCCTCCCGTTCTGCGTCAACTCCAGTGTGCCCTGAGCATCCTACTCGTCCCG
Source organism: Kocuria subflava (assembly GCF_012163155.1). GTDB lineage: Bacteria > Actinomycetota > Actinomycetes > Actinomycetales > Micrococcaceae > Kocuria > Kocuria subflava. The sequence goes on along the minus strand of NZ_JAAVUN010000006.1, from coordinate 46,386 downwards.
ACCGCTTGGGGGACCGGGGGGGTGAGGATCAGTCCGCTCACGGCCCGCAACGGGCCTGCGCCCAGGAGGCGTTCAGGTTCTCCGGTGACCATGGCGGTGACCTCTTGAACCGGTCTGTTGTGAACACCCCACAGACCTCTTCACCAACGGGATGAATCAGGCGTGCACAAGGTTTTCTGGACTCAACGGATCGTGGTGGTCTCCCTGGCGGTCGCCTCGTTCCTGCTGGTGGGAATCGCCCTGTCCGGTTGGTATGTCGGATCCCGCGGTGCCACCACGTCCACGGGCTCCGCAACGGTCTCCGGTTCCACCTGGATGGGGCCGCAAGGGCTGGTGCACACCCAGAACTCCGACGTCGACACCTTGCGTGCCGACGGCTGGACCCTGCCGCTGGTGGGGCTCAACGGGTACAGCACAGAATCCTTGAGGTTGACCACCGTTGCCGGGCAACCGGCCGTCGTCGTGGTGGTGGAGAACAACCGATCCCGGCAGATCACCGTGGTGGAACAACGCGGCACCGTGGACACCGAGCACCCCGTGGCCGGGGACACCGGGCTGCCGGCCAGTGCCGTGGGGCTGGAGCGCACCTCCATTTCCGGTGCCACCGTGTGGGTCCATGAGGGCAAACCGTGGCGGGCCATGATTGTTCACGACGACGTCGTCTACACCCTGGTCTCCGATGCCGCACCACCGCGCATGGTGAATCTGTTGCAGCAGGTCGAGGCCGGTCACCGGGCCGTTCTGGACCAGCCGGCCCAACCCGACCACGGGACCTTGGAAACCATTGCGCTGGGCTGGCGGCGCATCCTGGGAGTGCAATGAGAACTCGCGTCCGCACCCAACTCCGACTGCTAACCTCTTAGCCGTGTTCGGTATCAGTGGAGCAGAAGCAATCGTCCTGATTGTGGTGGCGCTGCTTGTGATCGGCCCGGAACGTCTGCCCGAATACGCGCAGAAGCTCAAGGACCTGGTCAAAGCAGCACGCCGTTATGCCAGCGGAGCCAAGGACGACCTGCGCGAAACCCTGGGCCCGGAAGTCACTGACGTCGACTGGCGCAGACTGGACCCCCGGCAGTACGACCCCCGCACGATCGTGCGGGAGGCGTTGGCGGAAGTGGATCAGGAGGACGCCGAGGAAAAGCGCCGCCGTGAACGGGAAGAGCGTGAGGCCGCCCGGGAAGCACGCAAGGCCGAGCGGGAGGCTGGAGGCAGTGGGGGAGGCTCCACCGCCGCCACCCAGACCACGTCACTGGTGCGCCTGGCACCCGGTCAGCGGGCTCCGTTCGATTCAGAGGCCACCTGAGCCACCGCTTTCTGGGGCTGGTGCCACGTTGCTCAGCGTGGGGTGACGCCCAAGGACATGCCTGCCAGCCCGCGGGGGCCGTCGATCTGTTCGGCGATCTCACGCAGGGCAACCGCTGCCGGGGAATCAGGCTCCGACCAGACCACCGGCGCACCGGCATCACCGGCCTGACGCAGCGCCACGTCCAAAGGAATGGAACCCAACTTGGGCACGGGGTGGCCCATGCGTTCCGTCAAGGACTCCGCAATCTGCTGCCCACCACCTGAGCCGAAGAGCTCCAGGCTGGAGCCATCCGGCATGACCATGGCGGCCATGTTCTCCACCACCCCGGCCACGCTCTGCTCCGTCATGGCGGCCAAGGTCCCGGCGCGCTCGGCGATGCCTGTGGCGGCCTGCTGGGGGGTGGAAACCACCAGGACCTTGGAGTGCGGGAGCTTCTGCGCCACGGAGATGGCAACATCTCCTGTGCCCGGGGGCAGGTCCAGGAGCAGGTGGTCAAGATCCCCGAAGTGGACATCCGCCAAGAACTGCTCGATGGCCCGGTCCAACAGGGGACCGCGCCACACCACGGGAGTGGCGGGGTCAGTGAACATTCCGATGGAGATCACCTTGACGCAGCCAGGAGTGCCGTTGTCCCGACGGGCGTTGCCCGGAACCTCCACGACAGCAGGCAGGATCATCTCATCCACTTTGGTGGGGCCACGCTGAATCCCGAACAAACCAGGGATGGAGAACCCATGGATGTCCGCATCCACCACTCCCACCTGCCGCCCGCGGGCAGCCAGGGCAGCTGCGACGTTGGCAGTCACCGAGGACTTGCCCACCCCACCCTTGCCGGAGGCCACTGCGTGCACCCGGGTCAGGGAATCGGGATCGGCGAACGGGATGCTACGGGTGTGGCCCAGACGCTGTTTGAGTTCCTGCCGCTGCTCCGGGGTCATCACGCCCAGTTCCACCGTCACGCGGTGAACGCCGTCCACTTGCATGAGGGCGGATTCCAGGTCCGCCTCAATGGTGGAGCGCAGAGGACATCCGGAAATGGTGAGCAGCACCCCCACGGTGGCCGTGCCATCGGCTTCCAGAACGGCCCGCTGCACCATGCCCAGATCCAACAGCGGACGCTGCAGCTCCGGGTCCTGGACCGTGTTCAACGCATCACGCAGCCTGGGATCCACGGTGGGTTGGGGCAAAACGGTCTCAGAACTCACTGGTGTCACTGCTCTCAGGACGGGGTGTTGGTGTCCGGGTCGGTTTGGGTGCGCTCCACGGGCTGATCCAGCGGCTCGGCATGGGGTTCCAGCGAGTCCGGAACCACCGGAATCAGCCCGGTGGGTGCAGCCTTGGAGTCCCGGGATTCACCGGGACCTGTCTTCTTCTTTTTCTTCGTCTTGGGCGCCAACGTGGCAGGTGTTGCCGGAGATTTCTTACCGGCGTCGTCGTCGTTCTCATCCCGGTCCTCCAGCAGTTCCTGGAGGAGGTCACGCATCTCTGAGCGGACGAAGTCGCGGGTGGCCACATCCCGGACAGCCATGCGCAACGAGGCGATCTCCCGGATCAGGTACTCGGTGTCCGCCAGGTTCTCCTCGTCGCGCTTGCGGTCCTGTTCGGCAATCACACGGTCACGGTCGTCCTGTCGGTTCTGGGCCAACAGCAGCAGGGGAGCGGCGTAGGAGGCCTGCAGGGAGAGCATCAAGGTCAACAGGGTGTAGTTCAACGCACGGGGGTCGAACTGCAGGCTCTCGGGCATCAAGGTGTTCCACCCCAGCCACACCACCACGAACACGGTCATCCACAACAGGAACTGCGGAGTACCCATGAAACGGGCAAAACCCTCTGTCATCTGACCAAAGGAGTCCGGGTTGGGACGCAGTCGGTCCCACACGCCGTGACGCAGACCGGATGGCGTGTCCAGACCGGAGGAACGGCGTTCGGCGTTTGCGCGGATGTCACTCATAGCGTCGTCCCACCTTTCGTACGGGGGTTCCATCGTCCCAAGTCCGCCAGTCATCGGGCAGAAGATCGTCCAGGACGTCGTCAATGGTCACAGCGCCCACCAGGCGCCGGTTCTCATTGACCACAGGGATGATGGTGAGGTCATAGGTGGCCAGTTCTTTGGCCACATCGGAGATCGGGGCCATGTCACGCACGGGCTCGATCGAGGTGTCCAGCATGGTGCCCAGAGGTTCAGGCGGCGGCACGCGCAACAACTGTTGCATGTGCACCATGCCCAGATACCGCCCAGTGGGGGTTTCCAGCGGCGGGCGGCACACGAACACGGCGGCCGCCACGGCGGGGGAAACCTCCTCCTGCCGGATGGCGGCCAGGGCATCGGCCACGCTGGTTTCCGGGGAGAGGATGATGGGCACGGGAGTCATCATGGAACCGGCTGTGCCTTCGTCGTACTCGAGCAGGCGGCGGACGTCCTCGGCTTCTTCCGGCTGCATCAACTGCAGCAGGTCCTCGGCCTGGGTGTCCGGCAGCTCGTTGAGCAGGTCCGCGGCATCATCCGGTTCCATTTCCTCCAGGACGTCTGCAGCACGCTCAACGTCCAGGTTGGTCAGGATGTAGACCTGGTCCTCCTCCGGAAGCTCCTGGAGAACGTCTGCCAGCAGTTCGTCCTGCAGCTCACCTGCGATCTCCATTTTTCGCTTGTCGGAGAGCTCGTGCAGTTCCTCCGCCATGTCCGCGGGCTGGTCCTCCTCGTGCGCTTGGACCCACTGCGTGGCGGCCTGTGGCCCCACACTGGCCAGATCGCGGGCCTCTTCCCAGTCCACCACCAAGGTTTCCCCGGGACGACGACGCATCAACCCGCCCGTGGTGCTTGCCCGGCGCACGAACAACTCCGTGAGTTGCCAGTCCCCGGAGCGGGCCCGTTCCATGGCCACGTCCACAATGGTGGCCGTGCCCGAGCCGTCCAGCAGGGCAACGTGTTGATCAAACATCTCCCCGATCACCAGGGTTTCCTGTCCGCGCTGTTGGAACCGGCGCAGGTTGACCAGGCCGGTGCACACTATGCGTTTGGAGTCCATGCTGGTCACACGGGTCATGGGGACGAACACACGCCGTTTGCCGGGGACCTCAACCACCATGCCCACCACAATGGGCCGTTTGACCTGACCGCCGCGTTTGCCTCCGGGGGCGCGGCGCAGCACCACAAAGTCGCGGAGGCGTCCCACACGGTCGCCCAGGGGGTCGAAGACGTCCAGACCGATCAATCGGCCGATGAAGATCTTTTCCAGGGAGCTGCTCACCGCATCAGCCTACTGGCCGTGCACCGGGTTCAGCCCATCGCGATGATGCAGCGGATCTTCACGTGACTTTCAGTGAACCGGGTGATCATGACGGCATGAGCTTTTTTGGTCAGCGTCCCTCGTCCCTGGCTCCCACCGGTCTGCCCGAAGGCCAGGCCATTGGCACGTTCTCCCGCTACGCCGATGCCCAGAAGGTGGTGGATCACCTCTCTGACCAGCACTTTGACGTGCAGGCGGTCTCGATCGTGGGTCATGACCTGCGTTCCGTGGAGCGGGTGACGGGCCGGTTGTCCTATCCACGGGTGGCCATGCTCTCCGCAGCGCAGGGCGCCATGTTCGGTTTGTTCTTCGGTGTGATTCTGGCCATGTTCGGAGGCAGCGGCTGGGGAGTCTCGGTTCTGCTCACCGTGCTGCTGGGGGCCGCGTTCTGGGTCATCCTGGGCGTGATCAGCTTTGCCGCCCAACGGGGACGCCGCGACTTCACCTCGGTCTCCACGTTCGTGGCCGCCCGTTACGACGTCGTGGTCCGTGGTGACCTTGCGCAGTCGGCACGCCAGGCCGTCCAGGGACTCAACCTGGCCGAACTGCAGCCCGGGGGATGGGGCGCCCCGCACCAGCAACCCCAGCCGCAGCAGCCTGTTCAGCAGGCAGGCCCGCAGTCAGGACCCGTGAGTCAGGGTCAACGCCAAGGCACGGGTCAAGGCACGGGCTCGAGCGCTTCGGGTTCCAGTGCCGCAGGTTCCAGTGCTGCAGGTTTCAACGCTTCGGGTGGAACTGCCACGGGTCACGCGCCCTGGAATGGCGGCCAACCGGCGTCGGGGACTCACGGTGCCCCGGGTCAGGCCGCGTCCCAGCAGCCGACCCGCCGGGCTCCCGCACCTGGTGAGAAGGACCTGCCGGATGGTCGCCCCCGCTACGGGGTGCGCGTGGATCCGCAGGAAACCCCTGGGGACGCTGGGCAGTCCCAGCAACAGTCCTGAGCAGGCCCCAGCAGCACTGTGCCGGGGAACCCGACTCAGTGCTGCCGGGCCATCCAGGATTCCACCTGGTCCGGATCACGCGGGAGGGCAGCGGAGAGGTTGTGGTTGCCGTCGGCGGTGACCAGGACGTCGTCCTCGATCCGCACACCGATGCCGCGGTACTCGGCCGGGACGGAGAGGTCTTCTTCCTTGAAGTAGAGACCCGGTTCAATGGTGAACACCATGCCGGGTTCGATCACGGCGTCCTGGTACATCTCGCGGCGGGCTTGGGCGCAGTCGTGGACGTCCAGACCCAGGTGATGACTGGTGCCGTGGGGCATCCAGCGACGGTGGTGCTGACCCTCCACGGACAGCGACGCCTCAGCTGAGACCGGCAGCAACCCCCACTCTTCCAGGCGGGCGGCCAGGACCTTCATGGCGGCATCGTGCACGTCCCGGAACCGGTTGCCTGGCACGGCCACGGTGAATGCGGCATCGGCAGCATCCAACACCGCTTGATAGACCTTGCGTTGCACCGGGGTGTAGCGGCCGTTGACCGGCAGGGTCCGGGTGACGTCAGCCGTGTAGAGGGATTCGGCCTCCACTCCGGCGTCCACCAGGATCAGATCCCCGTCCCGGACCACACCGGTGTTGCGGGTCCAGTGCAGCACGGTGGCGTTGTTGCCCGAGGCCGCAATGGTGTCGTACCCCAGATCGTTGCCTTCGGCCCTGGCCCGGGCAAAGAAAGCACCTTCCACCACACGTTCTCCGCGCGGCTTCTGCGTGGCCACCGGCAGGGCCTGCACCACGTCTGCGAAACCGCGAATGGTCATGTTCACGGATTCCCGCAGTTGGTCGATCTCATGGGAGTCCTTGACCAGGCGCAGTTCGGAGAGAGCCTCCAGCAACGCCGAATCCACAGCATCTTCGGCAGCCAGGTCAACCCCAGCTGCCAAGCGGGCGGCATCCACCATCTGGTCCACGACCGCGTCCTGCCCCTTGATCACGCGGATGCGCATTCCACCACCGGCGGGGTCGCCCACGTTCTTGGAGACCGCAGCCTCCAACCCGCTCAGATCCGCCGTCTTGATGCCGTAGGCGCTGCTGATCTCCCGCAAGGAGGGCCGATCTCCCACCCAGAACTGGCCGTTGCGGGTGTCTGCGTAGAACTCCTGGGTGTCATGCCCGGCCATGGGATGGAAGTAGAGCGTGGCGGTGTGGTTGGCGTCGTCGTCACCCGTGCCGGTCTCCACCGGCTCCATCACCAGCACCGCGTTGGGCTCGTGGTCCACGCCCAACCCGGTCAGGTGGGCGAAGGCGGAGTGGGGGCGGAAACGGTAGTCGGTGTCATTGGAGCGGACCTTGGGTGCACCGGCCGTGACCACAATGCGCTCACCCGCGAACTTCTCCGAAACCCGGCGGCGGCGCTGCGCGGCGAATTCAGCAACTGCCTCCCGCGGCAGGTCCGCATCCGGCACCGGCGCCCACTGGGAGGCCATAAACGTTTTGAAGGCCTCGGATTCCGGGGAGCGGGTCCGGTTGTCACCGCGCTGGGCCATGGACTGCTCCTCGGTGGGTGCGGACTGCTGGGCGGGGGTGGCGGAATCCTTCTGGGTGGTCATGTGGCTCCGTTCGGGTGGAAGGTGCAAAGCATGAGGGGCAGCAACCCTGCGGGTCATGGGCTTGAGCCCCGAGCTCAATCGTGCCACGTCCTGGTGCGTGCCTGAGTTCTGCGCGGAGCCACCAATTGACGCTGGGAGCCACCAGTTGAAGCGGGAATCCAGGGGCGCAAGCGGGGATCCAGGAGTGCAGGCCGGCAGCCGTGCCAGGATGGTTGCATGAAGATCGACCTCCACACCCATTCCACCGTTTCTGATGGCACACAGCCCCCGGCTGAAGTCATGGGGTCGGCGGCACAGGCCGGTTTGGACGTGGTGGCGCTGACGGATCATGACACCACCGCCGGATGGGCTGAAGCCGCGCAGGCAGCCGCCCGCCTGGGGGTGAGTCTGGTGCGTGGCACGGAGGTTTCCTGTCAGACGGAACACGGGATCTCCGTTCACCTGCTGTCCTACCTCCACGATCCGCATCATGAGGGACTCAATCAGGTGATGGAGAGGGCCAGGAACTCCCGCCTGACGCGCGCGCAGCGCATGGCCGAGTTGATCGGCAACGATTACCCCATCACCTGGGAGATGGTCCAACGCCACGTTGCTGACGGAGCCACGGTGGGACGCCCTCACCTGGCAGACGCCTTGGTCTCAGCCGGTGTGGTGGCGGACCGCACGGAGGCATTCGACACCGTTTTGCACCCACGTTCCGGGTACTACGTGCGCCACTACGCGCCGGACCCGGTCACGGCCGTTCGTCTGGTTCGGGAAGCGGGCGGCGTCCCGGTCATGGCGCATCCCCTGGCCTCTCTGCGCGGCCGGGTGGTGGGGCAGGAGGTTTTTGACACCATGATTGCGGCCGGGTTGGGTGGGCTGGAGATCGCCCACCGGGACAACCCGGATGCTGCCCGCGCTCAACTTTCCGAGATGGCCGCACAGCACAATCTGATTGTCACCGGGTCCTCCGACTATCACGGGGCCGGCAAGCCCAATCGGTTGGGGGAGAACTTGACCTCTGTGCAGTCGCTGCGCCGGATCGAGGCGGAATCCAGTGGGGTCACGCCCGTCCTGTGGGCATGACGCCAACTCCTGGCCCAGATGTGACTTGTGCCGCCCATCAGGCCTGATGGGCGGCACAAAACACTGCTCAGCGGGGAGGGTCAGCCCTCCTGGGACTGCACCTCACCGTTGGTGGTCCTACGGCGCCGACGACGACGCCGTGCTGCACCTTCCGCTGACCGGTCACGCGGGGCGGTGGTGGAGTTCTCAGCGGCGGAAGCCGAGGTTGCCTCACGGTTCTCGGTCTTGCGTTCGTGGTCATGCGGGCGACCGTCACGCTGGGCCTGGTTGCTCCCGTTGGAGTCACCCCGGCGTCCGTCCTGATCGCGACGGCCTTCACCACGACGGCCTTCACCACTACGCCCTTGGCCGCCACGGTTGTTCGAGCGGCGCCGATTGCGTCCCGAACCTCCGCGTGAATCCTCACTGTCACGCTCGGAACCGGAGCCACCACGTCGGTTACGGCCCTGACCGGCATCACTGCGACCGGAGGGCTGGCGTCCGGACTTGTCAGGGCCACCCAGGTCTTCGAGTTTCTCCGCGCCGAGCCCGGCGTGGGTGCGCTTGTCCTTGGGCAGGCGGCCCTTGGTGCCTTCCGGGATGTTCAGGTCCGTGTAGAGGTGGGCGGAGGAGGAGTAGGTTTCCTGCGGCTCCTGGACACCGAGCTCCAGGGCTTTGTCGATCAGGCGCCAGCGCGGGACGTCGTCCCAGTCCACGAACGTGACGGCGGTGCCCTTGTTCCCCGCACGCCCGGTGCGACCAGTGCGGTGCAGGAAGGTCTTTTCGTCCTCCGGGCACTGGTAGTTGATCACGTGGGTGACGTCGTCGACGTCGATGCCGCGCGCGGCCACGTCCGTTGCCACCAGCACGTCAACCTTGTTGTTGCGGAAAGCGCGCAGCGCCTGCTCACGGGCACCCTGACCCAGGTCACCGTGCAGGGGAGCGGCTGCGAACCCGCGGTTGGTCAGCTCATCTGCCACCTTGGCTGCGGTGCGCTTGGTGCGGGTGAAGATGATGGTCTTGCCGCGGCCCTCGGCCTGCAGAATGCGGGAGACCACCTCGTCCTTGTCCAGGTGGTGGGTCCGGTAGATCACCTGGCGGATGTCCGCCTTGGTGGTGCCTTCATCCGGGGCTGCAGCACGGATGTGCATGGGCTTGGACATGTAGCGGCGGGCCATGGCCACCACGGGGCCGGGCATGGTGGCGGAGAACAGCATGGTGTGGCGGACCTTGGGCACAGTGGAGAGGATCTTCTCCACATCCGGCAGGAAGCCCAGGTCCAGCATTTCATCGGCCTCGTCCAGGACCACGGCCTTGACCTGGGAGAGGTCCAGGTGGTGCTGGCGATTGAGGTCGATCAGACGGCCAGGTGTGCCCACAATGATCTCCGCGCCCTTTTCCAGGGCCTCGATCTGGGGCTCGTAGGCGCGGCCACCGTAAATGGTCAACACGCGGGCGTTGCGGGTCTTGGCCGCCGTGGCCAGATCCGAGCCCACCTGAACGGCCAACTCACGGGTGGGGACAACGATCAACGCCTGGGGTGCACCGGCGTGGGCGAGTTTGCCCCAGCCGTCGTCGTCGCGGCCCACCACACGCTGGATCACGGGAATGCCGAAGCCCAGGGTCTTGCCGGTGCCGGTCTTGGCCTGGCCGATGATGTCCTGGCCGGTCAACGCCACGGGCAGGGTCATGGCCTGGATGGGGAAGGGGGAGGTGATGCCCTCCGCTGCCAAGGCGTCCACGATGTCCTGGCGCACGCCGAAGTCCGCGAACGACTTGGGTGCGGCCTCAACGGTCTCGGGGGTGGCCTCCACGGAGGATTCGGCAATCGCCTCAACGGATTCGGGGGTGGAATTGGTCTCAGTCACAGGTTTTCGGGGTCCTCTTACGTTGATCGGGCGCGGGGGCAGCGGCGTGGGGCGGCTGATGCATCGTGGGTTTTTTGACGACGCCGCACCATGTGCCGTGCGGCAACCACGTCTGTGGTGCGGACACGCGCTTGGCGGAAGCCGATCGCGGTGTGCAGGCTTCGCCTAGGGCGCCAACCGAAAAGCTGAAGACGTGTTGGGTGTCTACGACCGGTCATCCGAATACGGGCCAACTCTACCGCGACCGGCGCTGCAGGCCGAGATGTTGGAGCCGAACACGAAAAAAGTGCAGATCCGAGAAACGGATCTGCACTTTTTCCATCACCACGTCAGTTGTTGGAAACACCTGGCATGAAACCGACCTTGCGGCGCGATTCGCTGCCGATTTCCACGTAAGCAATCCCTGTAGAGGGAATTATGGTGGTGTGCTCCTTGGTGTCCGTAAGGGTCAGCACGGAACCGTCCGCCAGAGCGGCACTGACCAGTTCTTGGGCTTCCTGGGCGCTCAACGGGGAGTCCACAACAACTTCACGTCCCACGTTCTGGATGCCGATCTTGATCTCCATGGTGCCTCCTGCGGCTCTGGTGACGGGGTTCAGTTCCCCCATCCTAGGAAGGTGTCATTGCCAGTCTTCGTCGATGATGCTGATTCCGCCCCAGGCTAAACGGAACACCTGGCGTTGAGCCTGCTCACGGTCGCCCACAGACGGGTTGTGTGCCCAGTAGTAGGCACCGGCTTCCGCCATGGCCGTCAGAGAGCGGGCCAGCATGACGGCGTGGGCCTGACTGATTCCGGCATTGGGTCCCAGCACGGAACCGATGGCTTCTGCCACGCCCATGTGGAAGTTCTCAAAGCGTTCGCGGATCTCCGTGTCGGCCAACTGGTCCGTGTGGAAGATCAAGCGGTAGGCCTGCGGGGAGTCCGCCACAAAGTCGAAGTAGACGTTGAGCATGGACTCAACACGCGTGCGGTTGACGGTGCTGGACTGCAGGGCGGTCAGCAGGCGGGCTGCCAGCTGATCCAAGTTGTCATCCACCAGCGCCAGGTACAGCTCCCGTTTGCCCGGGAAGTGCTGGTACAGAACGGGTTTGGAGACGCCTGCAGACTCTGCGATGTCATCCATGGAGGCTTTGTGGTAGCCGTGGCGGGAAAAGATCTCCAGGGCAACGCCCAGTAGTTGCTCCCTGCGTTGCTCGCGGGGCAGGCGGGTTGATCTCAGGGGCCGGGCGGACCGTGATGTTGGCATGGGAACTCCTGCCGGTTCAGCCGGCGGCGCGCGGTGCGGAGGGCAGGCGCGGCTCGGAGGTGGTGTGTTGGCCGCTCACGGCAGCATTCGTGCCGGATTCTTGGGCGGGCGCCTGGGCCGCTGGAACTTCTATGCCGAACAAGGCCTCCAGGCCCATCAGGTAGTCCTCGGCACGGCCCTCGGCAGCCATTTTCCGTGCGCGCACGGTGGGTTGGTGCAAAAGGGACTTGACCATGCGGCGCATGGCGAACTCGATTTCCTCATGGGCCCCGGTGCATCCGTGCTGCTGGCGGATCTTATCCAGCTCCTGCTCCAGGACACCCATGGTGTGTTTGCGCAAGGCCACGATGGCAGAGCTCATGTCCCTGCCCGTGCGCTGGTTCTTGAACCGGTCAGCGGCCTGGTCCACGATGCGCTGGGCAGCCGTCACGGACTCCCCGGTTTCCTCCGGTGCAGCCAACTTCACGGATTCCAGCGTGATCAGCTCCACGTGGGGAAGGTCTGCCACGGAAGGATCGAAGTCCCGGGACAGAGCCAGGTCCACCACGGTCAGGGCATTGGTCGGCATGTCCTGGGCCGGCATGGGTTCTGCTCCACCGGAACATCCGATCACGACGTCGCACCGGTTCAGGGCGTCTTCCAGGTCATCGGATGCCACGGGGGTGCCACCGCGGTTGGCGGTGAACTGTTCCGCGCGCCCGGAGGCCGAATAGACCTCAATGTCCGCACAGCCCCGGTCACGCAGCGCGGCCATGGTGGCGCCCGCATAGGCTCCGGTTCCGAACACCAGGGCGCGTCGGTCCGGCCACTGTCCGTCGGTGACGTCGTCGGCAAGATCCAGGGCCACGGACACGATGGAGCGGCCCCGTTCACCCAAACTGGTGTGGGTTCCCACCTCGCGGGCAGTGTGGGCGGCGGCCTCGAACAGCCTGACCAGCTCACCGCTGGCGGTGCCGTCACGCTGGGCCTCGGTCAGGGCTCGCCGCACCTGGCCGGTGATCTCACGTTCACCCACCACTGCCGATTCCAGGCCGGAGACCACGGTGAACAGGTGACGTGCGGCGTCGTCCTCGGTCAGCAGTTGCACTCCATGGGCCACGTCCTGGGGATCGAATCCGGCCCGTTCGGCCAACAGACCCACCAGCTCGGCGCGCGTTTCCCTCAGGGCCGCAGCATCCTGGGTGGGGGTGTTGATCTCCCCGTAGAGCTCCAGCCGGTTGCAGGTGGACAGGGCCACGGCGCCGTTGAGCAGACCGGATCCCACCAGGTCAGAGGGCAGACCTCTTGCACCGTCTGCCAGGCGGGCAACGGTTGTCAGGTCAACATCGCGGTGTGAGGCCACCAGTGAAAAGAGCACCACAGTGCAAGCATCGTAACGCGCAGACCGCTGTCTGTGCCTCAGCAGTGTGGCGCACCACGTGGCCGCGCACGCGCCGACGTAGGGCCGGTGCTGCGGTGGTGCAGGCCGCACGAGTGATACGCCTGCCCAATGACGAGGCGTCACCAAAGTCCCGGACGGTGCTTGGCACAATGGCAGTGATGACTACTGCACCCTCAACTTCCGGTCACAGTGACGTGACCGATGACTCCGCTCCCGCAGGTTTCCGCCGCGGATTCCACAACCTTCCCCAGCAGCATCCTCTGCGCGCCGGAGGCACCGTTGACGCGCCGTTGCTGCAGGCCTTGACCGCTCGGAAGCCGTCGCGGCGGCCCGTGTGGTTCATGCGCCAGGCGGGGCGCTCGCTGCCGGAGTACCGTGCAGCCCGGGAAGGCAACGCCATGCTGGATGCCTGCCTGACACCCGATCTGGCTGCGGAGATCACCCTTCAACCGGTGCGCCGCCACAACGTGGATGCCGGGATCTTCTTCTCGGACATCGTGGTGCCCCTGCGGTTGGCCGGGGTGGGCGTGGAGATCGTGCCCGGCAAGGGTCCGGTCCTTGACACCCCGGTCCGAACGGCTGCAGATGTTGCCGCTCTGCCGGAGATCGACGACGCCGCTCTGGAACCCATCCGTGAAGCCGTGGCCTTGACCGTTGCTGAACTGGGCAGCACCCCGCTGATCGGTTTTGCCGGTGCCCCGTTCACAGTGGCCGCATACATGGTGGAGGGCGGCCCGTCCCGTGACCACCTGCTGCCGCGCACCATGATGCACGCGGATCCGGACACCTGGGAGGCCCTGGCCGACTGGGCCGCGCGAGCCTCCGGTGCGTTCTTGCGGGCACAGGTGATGGCCGGTGCCTCCGCCGTGCAGCTCTTTGACTCCTGGGCGGGGTCCCTGTCCGTGTCCGACTACCTGGACCACGTGGTGGGTCATTCCGCCACCGCGCTGTCAGCTGTTGCGGACACTCCCGTGCCGCGTATCCACTTCGGCACCGGAACCGGTGAACTGCTGGGGGCCATGCGTGATGCTGGTGCCGAGGCCGTGGGTGTGGATCACCGCATCCCGTTGCAGGAAGCCAATCGGCGCCTGGGTGGGCGCACCGTGGTGCAGGGCAACATTGATCCGGCACTGCTGCCTGCGCCGCGTTCGGTGCTGTACCGGCACGTGGACGAGGTGCTGCGCGGTGGCGCCCTGGCCCCGGGCCACGTGGTGAACCTGGGGCACGGAGTTCCGCCGCACACGAACCCCGATGTGCTCACTGACCTGGTGGAGTACATCCACCAGAACCCCGCGGGGACAACCGGTTGAGCATGGTTGCGGCTGCCTGAACCACGTGCAGTCCTCAGCACCTGAATCCCATGACCGTCAGGCCTACATCTGAACCGTCCGGCCTACATCTGAAAGGAGCCCAGCGGTGACCACCAGCTCGGATCGGAGTGCGTCCGTGTTCCTCCCGCGCAAGCCTCGCAGCGCGTTGGTGGTGGGTGGTGGCATTGCCGGACTGGTGGCGGCACGGGATCTGGCCAAGGCCGGTCTGCGGGTCAGCTTGGTGGAGTCCCGCCCGCAGTTCGGCGGTGCTGTGGGTTCGCACATGGTGGCTGAATCGGTGTTCGATTCCGGTGCCGAGTCCTTTGCCACTCGCACTCCGGACGTTGCGGCTCTGATTGATGAACTCGGTTTGACGGATCGTGTGTGCACCCCGAATCAAGCTGGATCCTGGGTATACCTTCCCGACGGAGCCCGGCCCGGTGAGCGCTCCGGTGTGCTGGGCATTCCGGGAGACCTGAGCAGTGACGCACTGCGTCAGACCCTGGGCCGCCTGGGCTGGTGGCGGGCCAAACAAGATCTGAAGCGTCCCGCCCGGATCGGGTCCCAGGCCACCACCGTGGGTGAGCTGGTGCGCGCCAGGATGGGCTCCGCCGTCGTGGACAAATTGGTGGCCCCCTTCACGCTGGGTGTCCATTCCCTGCACCCGGATGATCTGGATGTGGACGCGGTGGCCCCGGGACTCAAGCAAGCCTTGCGGGAGAAGGGCTCACTGGTGGCTGCTGCCGCCTCCCTGCGCGCGGCAACCCCGGCTGGGCAGAACGTTGCCAGCCTGCGCGGTGGCATGAACGTTCTGGCTGAAGCACTGGTCCGCGACCTGACCCGGCGTGGAGTCAAGCTGGTGGCCGGATACGACGTCCTGGCACTGGACCGGGACCCGCGCCGGGATGGCTGGATGGTGGTGCAGCGTCAACCCGAGGCCGGTGACAAGACCGCGATTGCCCGCGGTGAGCTGCTGGTCATGGCAGCTGATGGCACCAGCGCCATTCGTCTGCTCTCCGGCGCCGACCCCGAGTTCTCCCACCTGCAACCTGACCCCAGCCCCCGGGTTGCCCTGGCAACCCTGGTGGTTGACTGCCCTGCGTTGGATTCCGCTCCGCGTGGCACCGGGGTCCTGGTATCACCGGCCGTGACGGATGTCCGGGCCAAGGCCATGACCCATGCCAGCGCCAAGTGGGAATGGGTCCGTGATGCGCTGCCAGAAGGGCGCCACGTGGTCCGGTTGTCCTACGGACGCGGTGGTGGAACCGATGCCCAACCGGCGCCGGAACTGGAGCTTTCCGATGACCAGCTGGTCAGACTGGCTCTACGGGATGCCTCCCGGTTGTTGGGCGTACCGATCGAGCCCCAAGACCTGGTGGATGCGGACGTAGTCCGGTGGGAACAGGCCCTCAGCCGCCCGTCGGCCGGACACCCGGAACGTGTGATCAAGGTCCGGGAGGGAGTTTCGCGCCTGCCCAGCGCCATTGCCGTGGGGGCGTGGTTGGCTGGGACGGGCCTGGCCGCCGTCGTTGCTGACACCAGGGCGCAGGTTGCAGCGCTACTGGCCAGCAGGGGAGTGCACCCGGCTCCGGACTGAGGCGGTAAGCAGCAAGCAGCCCGAGCAAAAACTGAACACACCATCACCGAGCCGCCTGCGGGTATGCAGCCCGCACCGTCGGCTCACCATCGCAGATGACGAGGAAGTGGAAAACCGTGAGCGAGCACGCACACAGCAGCCAGGCAGCCGAGGAAACTGGTCAGAACCAGGGGCAGGAAACCCTGTACTGGGCGGTGTGGTCCGTCTACGCCCGTGACACCAACCGTGTGGCGCTGGAGGCCTCCCAGGAAGCGGCTGCCGTGCAGGAATATGACTCCCTGGTGGCCGAACTCCAGGCCCAGGGTGTGACCGTGCGCGGCACCTACGACGTCTCCGGGCAGCGCAATGATGCTGACGTGATGGTGTGGCTGCACGGTGAGGACCCCCAGGCGCTGCAAGCGGCACTGCGCAAGATCCGCCGCACCGCCATGATGAGTGGAACCCACCAGGTGTGGTCCTCCATGGGTGTGCACCGTGATGCGGAGTTCACCAGCAACCACCTGCCGTCCTACGCTCGAGGCACCGAACCGGGTGCCTGGCTGTGCGTCTACCCGTTTGTGCGTTCCTACGACTGGTACTACATGGATGCCGAACGCCGGTCCCAGATCCTGCGCAGCCACGGCATGAAGGGCCGCGATTACCCGCAGGTCCAGCCCAACACCATCGCCTGCTTTGGCCTCAACGACTACGAGTGGCTTCTGGGACTGGAAGCCCCCGAACTGGTGGATCTGGTGGACATCATGCGCCACTTCCGAAACACGGAGGCCCGCCTGTACGTGCGTGAGGAGATCCCGTTCTACACGGGCCGTCGCGTGAACACCACCGAACTTCTGGAGGTCCTTCAGTGAGCCACAACGAATCCACGGGCAACGATGCCAAGCCGGAGGAAACTCTGGCACCCTCCGCCGTGGTGGTTCCCACGGGTGCCGAACTGGAGCGGATTGCAGCGGACGGTGGAGCCGGTGCCGCTGCGGGACGTGATCACGAGTCCTCGGCAGCCCTGAGCCAGGCGCGTGCCGATGCACCCGCCGACTGGGATGCCGTGGTGCTCTCCAGCTTTGGTGGTCCAGAGGGCCAGGATGACGTGATCCCGTTCCTGCGCAACGTCACCCGCGGACGCGGCATCCCGGACGAGCGTCTGGAGGAAGTGGCCACCCACTACCGTGCCAATGGTGGGGTCTCTCCGATCAACGCCCAGAACCGTGCGCTGCGGGAAGCCCTGGAAACGGAAATGCGTGCCCGCGGGATCCAGACGCCCATTCTGTGGGCCAACCGAAACTGGGACCCCTACGTGGCCGATGTTCTGCGTCAGCTGCACCAGGACGGCAAGGACCGTGTGCTGGTGTTGGCCACCTCCGCGTTCTCCGGGTACTCCTCCTGCCGCCAGTACCGCGAGGACTACGGGGTGGCCCTGGAGGAGACCGGGCTGGTGGATCAGATGACCGTGCGCAAAATCCGCCAGTACTACGACTCCCAGGGCTTCCTGATTCCCTTTGTGGAGGGACTTCAGACTGCATTGACTCAGATCACCGAACAGGAGGCGTTCCAGGACGGCCCGGTGCGCATCCTGTTTGCTGCCCACTCGGTGCCGGACGTGGACGGTCTGACCTCCGGACCGGAGCAGATGCGGGATCAGTTTGTGGGCGGCTCCGCCTACGTCCACCAGTTGCTGGCCGCTTCCCGGGAGATCATGAACCGGATTGGTGGGGCCACCGGTGAAACCCCGGAATGGGAATTGGTTTTCCAGTCCCGCTCCGGTTCGCCCAAGGTTCCGTGGCTGGAGCCGGACGTCAACGACGCCATTGAGAAGGCTGCTGAAGACGGCGCCACGGGGGTGATTGTGGTGCCCATCGGTTTTGTCTCCGATCACATGGAAGTCATCTGGGACCTGGACACCGAGGCCGCCGAAACTGCCGGCGAGCAGGGCCTGGCTTTCATCCGCACGGCCACCCCGGGGACTCACCCCGCGTTCGTGTCTGCTCTGGTGGATCTGCTGGAACAGCGGATGGTGGGCCGTGACGCCCCGCCGCGCGTTTCGGCGTGTGCGGAGGGCACCTGGTTTGACACCTGTGCCGCTGAATGCTGCGTCAAGGTGCTGCGTGGGGCCACTGAACCGCGCCCCACGATTTCGCAGCGCACCCCGGCAGAACCCTTGCCGGTGGGCCTTGACGACGTCGCCGCAGTGGTTCAGGCGTGATGCCGGAAGATCCTGCCGTGACGGGGCCTGCAACTCTGCGGATCGGAACCCGTGGCTCCGCCCTTGCCACCACACAGACCGGGCACGCCGCGGATGCCCTGGTGGCAGCCGGTGGGCCCGCCTATGAGTTGGAGATCATCCGCACGGAAGGTGATGTTGCCACCGGCTCCTTGGCAGCTTTGGGTGGTACCGGGGTTTTTGCAGCTGCTCTGCGGCACGCCCTGGTGGATGGCCGGGTGGATCTGGCCGTGCACTCCCTCAAGGATTTGCCCACAGCACCCCATCCGGGACTGGCCATCGGGGCCGTCCCAGTGCGTGAGGACCCCCGGGACGCGCTGTGCGCTCGGGACGGTCTGAGGCTGGAAGACCTCCCGGAGGGTGCCACCGTCGGCACAGGCTCACCCAGGCGGGTCGCCCAACTGTTGGCTGCCCGCCCGGACGTGACCGTGGTGGACATTCGCGGCAACGTGCCCACCCGTCTGGCCAGGGTCGCGGGCCTGGATTCCTCCGGCCCCGGTGACTTGGACGCGGTGGTGTTGGCCAGCTCCGGCCTGCGGCGTCTGGGTCTTGAGGGCCACATCAGCCAGCACCTGGATCCCTCCGTCATGCTGCCGGCTCCGGGGCAAGGCGCTCTGGCCCTGGAGGTGCGGGCGGAGGTGCTGCATGCCGATGCCGAGTTGGCAGCCCAGGCCTTGGGCGCCTACGGAGACGTCCCGGAGCACGTCCGAACACCCCAACGCCCAGGGCAGGCGGAGCTGGATGCAGCACTGGTTGCGGCCCTGAGTCGCGTCAATCACGTGGAATCCCGTTGGGCCGTCAGCGCCGAACGTGCCTTGCTGGCGCGGCTGGAAGCCGGCTGTGCGGCGCCGGTGGGCACCTTGGCCACCGTGGAGGACGGTCTGCTGGTGTTGCAGGTTGCGGTGGCCTCACCGGACGGAACACGTCTGATGCGCCGTACCGAGGCCTCGGATGAGCTCTCCGTGGATGCAGCCCGGGAACTGGGACGCCGAGTGGGTGACGGGCTGCTGGCTGACGGCGCTGCCGAACTGGCTGGACTGCGCTGACGTGCCCCGCGGTGACACGGTGCTCAGTGGGTTACGTGTTCTGGTGACTCGCACACCGGAGCGTGCCGGTGACCTGGTGGCCGGTCTGCGTGACCGTGGGGCAGAGCCGGTGCTGGCACCCATGCACCAGGCTGCAGCGGTGGCCGGACAGGAAGCCCGTGACCTCAGCCAGCTGGTGCGGACGGTGGCCGACGCCGATGCACGGGAATGGTTGGTGTTCACCTCCGTCAACACCGTGCGTGCCCTGCAGGCGGTTGTTGAAGGTGCCGATGGCGGCAGTCCCGACTCCTCCCGCCATGACCAGGCTCTTGACCTGGGGGAGCACCTGGCGCAAGCCGTTGCCGGAGGTCTTCAGATTGCCGCCGTGGGTGCGGCCACCGCACGGGCCGCACGCAATGCCGGGTTGCCGGTGCATCTGGTCCCACCCCCCGAACAGTCTTCGGCCGCAGGGTTGGTGAACGTGTGGCCCCATGCGGCGGAGGTCAACCAGCCAACGGCCACCGGCCCGGCTGTGGTGTACTTGCCCCAATCAGCCTGGGCACGCGCCACCTTGCGTGACGGGCTTGAGGCAAAAGGCTGGAGGGTGGAGACGGCCGTGGCCTACCGCATGGTGGACTTCCCGGCGGCCAGCCCTCTCACGGAGGTGACCAGCACTGGTTCCGTGGCCGTGTGGGACCCACATCGTGCCCGGGAGGAACTGGCCCGGGGGACGGTGGATGCGGTGGTGGCCACGGCGCCGTCGTTGTTGTGGGCACTGTTTGCATCCACTGACGGCAAACCCCCAGCCCCCGCGGTTACCGTGGAGCCCATGGCCTGCGCGGTGATGGGGGAGCCCACCCTGAACGCGGCCCAGGAACTGGGGCTGAAGGCCGTTGCGGCCACCGTGCCGGATACGGCCGGATTGCTGGATGCACTGGAACACGCTGTCAAGGAGAACCGAGCATGAACCCCGGTGGAGAGATCACCCACCCCCGCAACCTTCCGTACCGCCCGCGGCGGCTGCGCACCACGCCCGTCATGCGCTCGCATGTCCGGGAAACCCGGGTGCATCCCAGTCAGTTGATCCTGCCCGTGTTCGTGCGGGAAGGTGCACGGCAACCGCGGCCCATCACCTCCATGCCCGGGGTGGTGCAGCACTCCATGGAATCGCTCAAGGAGGCTGCCCAAGAGGCAGTGGAGCTCGGTCTGGGCGGTGTCATGATCTTTGGCGTGCCCACTACCTTGGACGCCACCGGCTCCGGAATCCTGGCACAGGACGGGATCCTCAACCGGGCCCTCAATGAAGTTCGCGCGGAGGTTGGCGATGACATCCTGGTCATGGCGGATCTGTGCCTGGACGAATTCACCGACCACGGCCACTGCGGCGTACTGGACGCCCAGGGGCGGGTGGACAACGACGCCACACTGGATCTCTACGCCCAGGCAGCCGTGGCGCAAGCCCAGGCCGGCGCACACGTCCTGGGCCCCTCCGGCATGATGGACGGGCAGGTGGGAGTGATCCGTCAGGCCCTGGATGAGGCCGGACACACCGATGTTTCCGTGCTGGCCTACTCCGTGAAGTACGCCTCCGCCTTTTACGGTCCGTTCCGGGAGGCCGTGGACTCCACCCTGACCGGGGACCGCAAGACCTACCAGATGGATCCCGCCAATCGCCGCGAGGCCCTGCGGGAACTGCAACTGGACCTGGCTGAAGGCGCGGACATGGTGATGGTCAAACCCGCCATGTCCTACCTGGACATGGTGCGGGAGGTGGCTGATCTCTCCCCGGTTCCGGTCTCCGCCTACCAGATCTCCGGTGAGTACTCCATGATTCAAGCTGCAGCGGCCAACGGCTGGATTGATCGCCGGGCGGCCGTTGAAGAATCGATCCTCTCCATCCGCCGAGCGGGAGCGGACACCGTGCTGACCTACTTTGCCGCCGACTTCGCTCGCTGGTGGCACCAGGACAACTGACTTCCCGCCCCGTGAACACCCTGGGCGGCTGCAACCCCGGATCCGGTTTTCACCCCGGACCACGACGACGAAAGAGGACGATCCCGTGACCGTCTCCCAAGAACTCTTTGAACGCGCTCGCCGCGTGATGCCCGGTGGGGTCAACTCACCCGTGCGCGCCTTCAACTCCGTGGGGGGAACCCCCGCCTACATCACTGCTGCCCGCGGCCCCTACCTGCAAGATGTGGACGGCCGCGAGTACGTGGACCTGCTGGGATCCTGGGGACCCGCCCTGGTGGGCCACGCCCATCCGGTGGTCTTGGAAGCCGTTCACGCCGCGGTGGAAAAAGGTTTGGGGTTTGGCACCTCCACCCGGGCCGAGACCGAACTGGCCGAATTGGTGGTGGATCGGATCGGGGCCATCGAGGAGATCCGCATGGTCTCCACCGGAACCGAGGCCACCATGACCGCCATCCGGTTGGCCCGCGGTGCCACCGGACGCGACCTGGTGATCAAGTTCGCTGGTTGTTACCACGGACACGTGGATTCCCTGCTCTCCGAGGCCGGTTCAGGAGTGGCCACATTCTCCCTGCCGGGGTCGGCGGGCGTCACGGAAGCCACCGCAGCTGAGACTCTGGTGCTGCCTTACAACGACCTCGACGCCGTGCGAGCAGCTTTTGAGGCTCATCCGGGCAAGATCGCCGCGGTGATCACAGAGGCAGCGCCCGCCAACATGGGCGTGGTTCCGCCGGATCCCGGGTTCAACGCCGGTCTGCGCCAGATCACCAGCGAACACGGTGCCCTGATGATCTTTGACGAGGTCATGACCGGATTCCGGGTTCACGCTGCCGGGTACTGGGGCCTGTCCTCGCCCCAGGAAGGGGATTGGGCGCCAGACCTGTTCACCTTTGGCAAGGTGATTGGTGGCGGCCTTCCGGCAGCAGCGGTGGCCGGCCGGCCCGAGCTCATGGAGCAGCTGGCTCCCACGGGACCCGTCTACCAGGCGGGCACCCTCTCCGGTAACCCGGTGGCCATGGCCGCCGGTCTGGCCACGCTGCAGCTGGCCGACGATGACTGCTACCGCACGGTCAACCGACGTTCCGAACAGCTGCGGACGGCAGTCTCTGAAGCACTGCATGCCGAAGGCGTGGATCACTCCGTGCAGAACGCAGGGTCGTTGTTCTCCGTGACCTTCGGGACATCGCAGGGTGCGGTGCGCAACTACGCAGATGCCAAGGCCCAGGAGGTCTTCCGCTGGGCACCGTTCTTCCACTCCATGCTGGAGCAGGGTGTGCACCTGCCACCCTCGGTTTTTGAAGCGTGGTTTGTCTCCGCAGCCCATGATGACTCTGCCATGGAGCGCATCTTCCAGGCACTGCCGCCGGCTGCACGCGCTGCAGCTCAAGCCACACCGCAGAACTGAGAACCTGAACCGAACGCAGTTGGGGCCCCACCGATTGGTGGGGCCCCAACTGTTCGCAGAAGAATCAGCTGATCACTGACCAGTGATGTTCTTGGCGGCGTCCTTGACGTTCTCGCCGGCCTGCTTGGTCTTGGACGAAGCCTGGTCGCCAACGCCTTCAGCCTGAAGCTGCTCGTTGTCCGTGGCGTCTCCGACCGTTTCCTTGCCCTTGCCGGAGATCTCTTCAGCCTTGTTCTTGATCTTGTCGCCGAGTCCCATGTGTTCCTCCTGTGTGTGATCAACAGTGACCTTGCCAACAGTACCCTGATTGAGGGGTCAAGTACCTGACTGTTCGCCAGGAGTGGCAGGTGGTCACCGGCGCAGCGGCCAGTCCCCGTGGATGACCACGGTGGGGTCGTTCTTCTTCTGGCGCAGGTACTCCTGGAAACTGGCGGCCTGCTCCTGCGCCCAGCCGATCTGGCTCTGGTGCAAGACCTGGGCCGGTACGGACAATTCTGGGTTCTCGCGGGCCAACAACTGGGCCAGGTGAACAGCCGCCAGCGCATCCGCTGCGGAGGTGTGCGCGGATTCAAGTCTCACCTGGTAGGCCTCACACAACGCCACCAGAGTGCGCTTGCCACGCCAACGGCGTCGGACCTGCTTGTGCAGTACGTACGGGTCGATGACCGGCTGGGCCGTGGGACAGTTCAGTCCGTGCCTGCGCGCCTCAGCTTCCAGGACGGTGAAGTCATAGGCGGCGTTGAAGGCCAGAACGGGAATGGAATGCTCAAACAAGGCGTCCATCAGTTCCACCGTCTCGGCCACCACCGCTGCTGCCGGGGCCCCGTGGGTGCGTGCGTGCTCTGTGGTGATGCCGTGAATGGCAGCAGCCCCTTCCGGGATCTCCACACCCGGGTCCGCCAGCCATTCCCATTCGTGCAACACCTGACCTGTTGGATCCACCAAGAGCACGGATGCGGTCACAATCCGGCAGGTGGTTGCTTCCCGCCCGGTGGTTTCCAAGTCGAATGTGGCCACGGGCTGCTCTGTCCACGCCACGGCGGGATCGGAGGCGATGGTGGCCCAATCGATGGGGCCAACAACATCCCGTGGGTCAACACCGGCCCTTGGGAGATCAACCTGCCCTCCGGTCTCACCCGGTGGGTCGAACAGCGTGGGCTGATGGGTCCCTTCCGACTGGCGGGTGGACGGCGCGGCAGGTTCTTGATGCGGCATGTCATTACGGTACGTCCGGACTCGGACACCGTTGTGAGCGGTACGGAGATGGGCTCCACATCCGGTCACGGGGTGGTCCAGCAGACCGGAATCCTTGTGTTGTCCGTGCCACGTGGTGAGATGGATCCATGATCGATTTCGGGCGTGATGGTGCCGGGGACCATGGATCCCGTGAACTTTCTCGGATGCTGCACAGCCCGGGGGATCACAAGCATGCACTCGGCACCGCGGACCTGGCAGTCCACACTGTGCCGGGCCTGGAGGACCTGGACCCAGGTCAGCGCCGAATCGCTGATCTGCCCGCGGGATGTGGGCCGGTCATGGTGTGGGGTGGACCCGGCACAGGACGGACCACCGCGGTGTTGTCATTGGCGATCCAGCGGTTGAGGGCTGGGATGTCCTCGGAAAACTTGTTGGTCCTCACGCCCAGCCGTGCCTCAGCTGCCCGCCTCCGGGACGCGCTGGCCACCGCTGCCGGTGCCACCATGTCCACTCCTCCGGTCCGTGCGTGGCAGGCGTATGCCTTTGACGTCCTGCGTCGCGCCCATGTCCGCGGACTGCTACCAGGGGTGGAGAACCCACCCAAGTTGCTCTCCGGCCCGGAACAAGACGTCTTGATCCGCGAACTCATGGAAGGTCACGCGCAAGGTGCTGGGGCCGCCGTCGTCTGGCCGCCCAACCTGGGGGAGGCCGTCGGCACCCGCGGTTTCCGGGGTGAGATGCGGGAGTTGTTCGATCGTCTGTCAGAACATGACATCTCACCACAGCGCCTGCGGCAGCTGGCCCGCGAGCTGCAGCGTCCCGAATGGGCCGTGGCAGCCGGATTCCGGGAGGAGTACCAGGCGGTTCGTCGATTGCGGATGCCTGAGGCCTTTGACCCCGCAGCACTGGTCACGGAGGCCGCCCGGGTCCTGGAGACCAATCCTGAGTTCTTGGCGGAAGAACAACAACGGCTCCAGCTGGTGATCGTGGATGACCTGCAGGAGGCCACTGCCTCCATTCATCGCCTCCTGCGGGTACTGTGCGCCGGGCAGGACGTGGTGACCACGGCGTGCCCGGACACGGTGGTTCAAGGATTCCGTGGTGCCAGGCCGGATGCGTTGCGTGATGCCGTCCGTCAACTCGGGCACCACGGTGAACCCATGACCCCCATGGTGCTGGAACGCAGCCACCGCATGAACTCTGCTGTTCAAGAAGCCTGGCACCGGGTGGTACAGCGCATCCCGGCGGTGACGGCGCACAACCTGCGGGCCGCCCGCCCGGAACCTGAAGAGGATGGGTGTGCAGTACAGGCTGCAGTGTTGGCATCGAGCACCCATGAGGCGCGATGGATCGGTGCTGACATCCTGCGCCGTCACCTGCTGGGCGGGGTGGGCCTGGACCACATGGCCGTGGTGGTGCGCAACAGCGCGGCGTTGCGTGGGCTCCAGCGCCACCTGGAATCCCTGGGCATCCCGGTGACCACCTCTGCGGCGGAAACCCCGGTACGGGACGAGCCCGCCGTCAAGCCATTGTTGGCTGCCTTACGGCTGGTGGTGGCCCAGGAGCGCGCTGGGGAAACCGCTCAGGAGGACATTGGCCGGGACGTCTTGGAGGCTGCCCAAGCCGTGGAACTGCTGACCTCCCGGATCGGGGCTGCCACAGCCATGGACATCCGTAGGCTGCGCCAACGTCTGCGGTATGCAGAAATACGGGACGGTGGCGGACGCAACTCTGATCGCTTGCTGGTGGAGGCCTTGACCAAGCCGGGTGCTTTGGACGTGGCCCAGGTGCGTTCCACCCCGGCCAAGCGCGTGGCGCGAATGCTCCAGTCCGGTAAGGATGCACTGGAGAACCCCAATGCCACCGCGGAAACGGTGTTGTGGGCCCTGTGGGAAGCAGCCGGTGTGGCCTACACCTGGCAAAAGGACGCCCTGGCCGGAGGAGAGTCCGGACGTCGTGCCGACCGCGACCTGGACGCCGTGGTGGGCTTGTTCGAGATGGCCGAGCGCTTTGTTGACCACCTGCCCGGTGCTGGTGCCGGCGAATTCTTGGACTTCCTGGAATTGCAGGAACTGCCCATGGACACCCTGGCGGCCCGGGCGCCGTCGTTGGCCTCTGTGGAGATCATGACTCCAGCCACGGCAGCGGGTCGCCAGTGGCCCGTGGTCTACGTGGCGGGGGTGCAGGAGGGGCAGTGGCCCAACACCGCGTTGCGCGGAGCCCTGCTGGGAGCGGATCTTCTGGGAGATGCTGCTGAACTCGGAGTGGAGGTGGCCCGCCACACCTCGCCCGTCACGCGGTTGAACCTGGTCCGGCACGATGAACTGCGCAGTTTCTCCACGGCCGTCTCGCGTGCTGCCGAGTGCCTGGTGGTCACGGCCGTGGCTGACCAGGACAACGAACCCTCTGAATTCCTGAGCCTGATCGACCCCTGGGACCACCGATTCCACCCGGAGGCCGCCGAGCAGACGCGCCCCGTGCTGACAGCACCCAGGCCCCTCACTCTGCGTGCACTCACCGCCCAGCTGCGGGCGGTTGCGCAGAGCGGGGCGGAGGGCAACACTGCGGATGACTCTGACAGTCACCGTGTTTTTGACCAGGGTGGGCCTGAAGCGGTGCACGCTGAGGCTGCGGCGCGGATCCTGCATCACTTCATGCGTGCTGGAACACCCGTGGCTGGTGCGGATCCGGAGGACTGGTGGGGCTTGTTGGAACTTTCAACTCAGGAGCCCGTGCTGGATCCTGACCAGCCCGTGCCGGTCTCTCCGTCCAGGGTGGAGACCATCCACCGTTCGCCCTTGGACTGGTGGGTCTCTGTGGCCCGGGCGGAGGCCGCCACGGACACGGCACGGAGTCTGGGAACCCTGGTGCATGCCATTGCGGAAGCAACACCGGATGCCCCCAGCTCTGAATTGATCCAAGAACTGGAGCGCCGCTGGCCGGAGCTCGGCTTGGCGCAGAACTGGGAGTCGGAGAAACTCAAACAGACTGCCCAGACCATGCTTCGCAAGTTTGCGCAGTACGCCATTGCCGCTCGCAAGGACTTTGGCCGCGAGTTGGTGGCCGTCGAAGGATCGTTCAGCGTTCTGATCACCGGCGGCGCTCGCGACGCCTTGTTGCGTGGGCGTGTGGACCGGTTGGAGGTTGATGATCAGGGACGCTACGTGGTGGTGGACCTGAAGACCGGCAAGGGCGATGTCACGGGCGCTGCGGTGCAAGAGCATCCTCAACTGGGTGCCTACCAGGTGGCGTTGGCCGCCGGTGCAGGGCAGGCCATGGCTGAACAAGCAGCCACTGAACAGGCTGGAGCTGAGCAGGCGGGGGGTACGCGGCCCGCCGCGGGCAACCATGCCGACGCCAACGCGCAGACTTCAGTGCCGGAGGATCCACACTTGGAGATCGACGTCGCACGGCCGGGCACCGCTGTCCCCGGTGGTGCCGCCCTGGTCCAGTTGGGCACCAAGGCCGTGAAAGTGGCGGTTCGTGCCCAGGACCCCATGCCGGCGGATGAAACCTGGGCCAAGGAATTGATCTCAGCGGCCGCGCAGCTGGTGGCGGGCCACCAGTTCGTGGCACGGCACACGGCGGAGAATTCCGGATCTCACGGGCTCAGATGCAGGTTGCCGGGAGTGTGCCCGCTGTGCAGTGCAGGACGGCAGGTGACCTCATGACAGCCGCATCTGGCGCACCGTTCAAAGACCAGGATTCCGGGCAGACACAGGAGACCACCATGCCCTCTGACCACCCTTACGGCGGGGTTGATCCGCGCTTCTCTCCACAGGAGTTGGCCCAAGCACTGGGTGGCAACCAGCCCACCGCTCAACAAGCTGAGGTCATTGCAGCTCCTCTGGCTCCCAAGCTGGTGGTGGCCGGGGCAGGGTCAGGCAAGACTGCCACCATGGTGGACCGCGTGGTGTGGTTGGTGGCCAACGGCATCGTCCGCCCGGAACAGGTATTGGGCGTGACCTTTACACGCAAGGCTGCAGGTGAGTTGCGGGACCGCGTTCGTGGTCGTCTGAGCGTGCTGCGGTCCAAGGGCCTGGTGGTGGACGCCGACCCCTCGGAGAGCGGGGCAGAGGTCCTGGATGCCACGGTGGAGGCCGATCCCACCGTGTTGACCTACCACTCCTATGCCAACACCTTGGTGCGCACCTACGGGCTGCGGATCGGTGTGGAGCCGGAAACGGTTCAGTTGGGTCAGGCCCAGGCTTGGCAGATAGCGCGTGGCCTGGTGGAGAGCTGGGATGGCGAGGTGTTCGACGACTTCAACGCCACCACCCTGACGGAGCAGATCTTGAAGCTCAGTTCTGGTGCAGCAGAGCATCTGCTGAGCCCACAGGACCTGCAGGAGTTTGCGGAGAAACTTCTGCCGCAGCTTCACGATGTTCCAGCGTTCAAGAGTGACGAGCCAGGTTCGCGGAAGCAGACCTCCACTGGGCCGCATGTCAAGACCGCGGTGGAGACACTGGATCGTCTCCGAGTGCTGGCCCAGATGGTGCAGCGTTTCGAAACTCTCAAACGTGAGAGCGAAACCATGGACTTCGGCGATCTGCTCAGCCGGGCCGCTCGGATTGCCAAGGAGGACCTCGCAGCGCGCGCCTTGGAACGGGAGCGGTTCAAGGTGGTGCTGCTGGATGAGTTCCAGGACACCTCACACGCACAGATGGTGCTGTTCGCTTCCCTGTTCGGTGAGGGGCACTCCGTCATGGCCGTGGGGGATCCCCAGCAGTCCATCTACGGTTTCCGTGGGGCCTCTGCGGGCCAGCTCTTCAGCTTTGACCAGTGGTTCCCGGCTCCGGCAGGGCAGCGGTCCGTCCCCGGTTTCCTGACCACGGCCTGGCGCAACGACACCTCCATCCTGGACGCGGCCAATGCCGTGGCCGAAGCCTTGCGCACCCCACCTCCGTGGGCGGTCACCACGGGAGATGGCTTGCAGGAAGTCCCGCACCTGGATCCCCGCCCAGGTGCCGGTACCGGCACGGTCACCGTGAACCGGTACCTGACGGACGACGACGAAGCCCGCGCCATCGCCCAGTCCATCCACAACACCCGAGCCCAGATCGACTCCGAGCGGCTCGATGGCTCGCAGGCCCCGTATCCCACGGTGGCCGTGCTGTGCCGTGCTCGATCGCAGTTTGAACCCGTTCGCAGGGAACTGGCCGCAGCAGGTATTGCTTATGACGTGGTGGGTGTGGGTGGGCTGTTGGAGGTCCCTGAGGTGGCGGATGTGATCGCCACCTTGCAGGTGCTCACGGATCCAGGGCGCTCGGATGCCCTGGCGCGCCTGCTCACGGGTGCCCGGTGGCGGATCGGTGCCCGTGACCTGGTGGCACTGGCTGACTGGGCGGCTCATCTGGAACGACGCCGCACCCGGGCTGCCAAGCTGGGTGTGGCCCTGGAGGATGTGGACCCCCAGGTCCAGGACGGGGCCTCGACGGCAGAAGAGACTGTGGTGGAGGCCGATTCCGTCGATCTGGCCTCCCTGGTGGAAGCGGTGGAATCGCTGCCGGAAGCGGGGTGGACGTCCTCAGCCGGGCGCAGCCTGACACCTGTGGCTCAGGCTCGCATGGAGCAGTTCGCTCAGGAGCTGCACGGTCTGCGGTCCTGGTTGTCCGAGGATCTGACCAGTGTGTTGGCCGCGGTGGAGCGCACCCTGGGGCTGGACCTGGAAGTGGCAGCTCGCCCTGGATCAGCCGGTGCGGAGGCCAGGAGAAATCTGGATGCCCTGCAGGAGCTGGCCGTCACCCACGTGGGTGCCACGGGTTCACAGGACCTGGGAGCTTTTTTGGCTTGGTTGGAGGTTTCTGCCACCCAGGAGAACCCGGACGTTGCCCCGTCAGAACCCGACCCCCACGCGGTGCAGATCTTGACCATGCACGCCTCCAAGGGGCTGGAGTGGGATCACGTGTACGTGCCGGGCATGAACCAGAAGGACAAACAACAGCAAGGCAAGGATCGATCGGCCTGGACCAAGAATGCGGACAGTGTCCCCTGGCCACTGCGCGGTGACCGCAACCACCTCCCTCAATGGGCCGTGGACACCACAGATGTGAAAGCACTCAAGGAGTCCATGGAGACCTTCCTTCAGGACGGGGATCACCATGACCACAGTGAAGACCGCCGCCTGATGTATGTGGCCTTCACCCGGGCACGAACCCATTTGGCGCTTTCCTGTGCAGCTTTTGCGGGCACAGCCAAGGGCATCAGAGAGCCATCGACGTTCTTGGAGGACCTGGAACCCTTGATGGAGGCTGTCCCGGGTGCCCAGCCGATCATTCACAAACAGCTGTGGGCCGAACCGGAGGAGGACCAGAAGAACCCGTCCGGTTCACGTGTTTTGGAGGCGGCCTGGCCCTATGACCCCCTGGAGGGGCCGGTCATTGCGGAGATCACGGCCGACGGAACTGACCACGAGCACCGTGTGCTCCACCCGCCGGTCCACGCTGGTCGACGTCTCCGACTGGAAACCGTGGCGCAGGCCGTTCGTGACGGTGGGTTCCGGGAGAACCGTCATCTCTCCGATGCGCAGTTGTTGCAGGATCCAACGGTGCGTCAATGGGTGGAGGAAGCCCGAGTGCTCCTGGCGGCCCACCACAACCCTCCCAGGGCGGCCGAATTGGTCATGCCCACACACGTGTCTGCCTCCACGGTGGTGGAACTCGGCAAGGACCCGGCGGCGGTGGCCGCCCAGTTGCGTCGCCCCATGCCGCGTCAACCTGCGGTGGCAGCCAGGGCGGGCACCACGTTCCATGCCTGGGTGGAGGAGTACTTTGACTCTCACGCCATCTTTGACATGGATGAACTGCCAGGCGGTGCCGATGATTTTGTGGACCAGGGCTACGACCTCCCCGCACTGGCTGAGACGTTCCGGGCCAGTGAGTGGGGCACCCGCCAACCGTGGGCGGTGGAGTACCCCATCGAAACGCCCATTGGCGGGGTGACGGTGCGCGGTCGGATTGATGCCGTGTTCCAAGAACCGGACGGGCAATGGGAACTGGTGGACTGGAAATCAGGGCGAGCACCGGGTCCCAAAGACCTGGCTGAACGATCCGTCCAATTGGCGGTGTACCGGCTGGCGTTCTCCCGGCTCATGCAGGTGGACCTGGAGAAGATCTCTGCAGCCTTCTACTTTGTGGGCTCGGATCGCACGGTCCGCCCTCATGACCTTGCCGATGAACAGCAGCTGGAGGCGATCATCACCGGCCGTCGGTGAGACCGGGGCACGGTGGCGCACCAACGCTCAGGAAGGTTGCGGGGCGTCACGGGTGGAGAGTTCTTCCTGGTAGTCCTCCACGTCCTTTTCCAGCACGGCCAGCATCCGTTGGGCATCGGCCACCATGTCTTGGCGCTCGCGGGCCACGCCACGGACCAGCCAGCGGGCCAGGGCAAATTCTGCTTCCAGGTGGGCTCGGCGCAGCAGGTGGGCGTCCGGGGCCTGGAGGCGTGCGCGGGAGTAGGCGGCCACCACGGCCTCGGCAAACCCGGGGTCGTTGGCACCGATCAGCCAGGCGAAGTCCAGTGCGGGGTCGCCCACGTGAACATCGGACCACCCGGTGACGGCGGTGATGCGATTGCCGTCCACCACCAGGTTGTCCTCATGCAGATCCCCGTGGACAACATGGGTGGAGAACCGCCACAGCGTCCGGTCCTCCAGCGCGTTTTCCCAGCGCTGCAGCAGCCCGGCGGGGATCAACCCGGTGGTGGCGGCCTGGTCCAATTCATTGAGCATGCGCGTGCGGCACTGATCGGCGCTGTAAGCAGGAAGGTCTGCGTCCATGACCATGGCCCGGGGGAGATCGTGGACGGCAGCCAGGATGGTGCCGATCTGTGTGGTCACCGCAGGCACGGGTTCAGCACTTGGCGGTTGGGGCCGTGACGGTGCCGCTGATGCCAGCGCGTCCAGCTGGTTGATGGGCACCGGGCGTCCCGGCAGGTGCGAATAGATGAACGTGCGCCCGCCGTCGTCGTCCACCGACCCCACCACGGTGGGGATCAGGAACGGGAGTTTGGCGCGCAGTTGCGGGGTGAAGGCGGAGAGCACTGCGTGCTCGGAGGCCAGGCGGATACCGGCTTCCTCCGTGAGGGGACTACGCACCCTCCAGCGCTTGTTGGTCTGATCGGTGACCACTGCGGAGCGGAAGTCGGCGTCGTCGTCCGGGGAAGGGCCCACGGCAACCGGAACGATCCCCGGAACCCCGGCCACCGCCACCGCTGCCAGATGTTCCAGTGTTGCGCGCATGGGCTCAACCCTACAGTTGATCACCTCCTGTGGACGGCCCAGGCAGGCGCCGTGCTGCGCCGATAGAGTGAGACCGTGCAAACGCCTGACACCACCCGGTTGGACCCCCGTTCCATGCCACTGTCCGTCTCCGCCCTGCAACGTCGCAGCCCGGAGCGCGATCAGGCAGACCAACGTCCGGCAGCCGCACTCACCCTGGTCATGCTGAACGGGCGGATGCCGGTGGCCGGTGGCCGTCTGGTGTTGGTGGCCCGGGACCAGTTGCCGCAGACCGGTGAGGATCCCCGCCTTCCGGAGGTGTACCTGGGGGAGATCACCCAACCGGATGGTGGTGGGGTGACCGTCCGCGCCTTTGAGGACGACGACGACGCCCACGCCACCGTGGAGGTGGTGCGCTCCACCCACCAGGGCTCGGAGGCAAAAGATCAGCCGCTGGAGTTTGCCACCTTGCGCGCCGTGGCCACCGCTCTGGCTGACACGGAACCCGTGCATGCGGCGCTGGCCGTCACGGCGCAGGCGGTGACGGCCTGGCACGTGGATCATCCCCGGTGTCCACGGTGCGGTGAGGTGACTGAGGTGCGGCGTTCGGGGTGGATGCGGCGTTGTCCGGTAGATTCCTCGATGCATTTTCCGCGTACCGATCCTGCGATCATCGTGGCCGTCACGGACGGTGACCCGGACCCGCAGCGCGAACGTCTGCTGTTGGGCCAGGCCGCCGCCTGGCGCGGCAACCGGTTCTCCACACTGGCGGGCTTTGTGGAACCCGGGGAGTCCATTGAGCAGGCCGTGGTCCGGGAGATCCAGGAAGAGGCCGCCATTCAGGTGGGCGATGTCCGCTACCTGGGCTCCCAGCCCTGGCCGTTTCCCCGCTCGCTGATGATCGGATGCACTGCGGTTTGGGAGAGCGGTCAGGCCCAGCCTGACGGGCACGAGGTGGTGGATCTGCGGTGGTTCACTCGGGAGCAACTGCGCCAGTCCGCGGAGCAGGGCAGCCTCACGCTGCCGGGCAAGGTCTCCATTGCCCGCGCTCTGATTGAACACTGGCTGGGTCATCAGCTGCCCGAATCGGGCTGGTGAGCAGATGATCACCCCTGATGCTGCGGCCCTTGCCCTGTTCCCCGCCGCGGAAGATCCTGAGCGTCCGCTGGCCGAACGCATCCTGGACGGGCTGGACCCTGAACAACGTCAGGCAGCCACCGCACTTCGCGGCCCGGTGTGCATCCTGGCAGGAGCAGGTACGGGCAAAACCCGGGCCATCACACACCGTATTGCCTACGGCATTGCCACGGGCGTGTACACCCCGCAGAAGGTTCTGGCGCTGACCTTCACCACCCGGGCCGCCAACGAGATGCGTCACCGCCTGCGTGTCCTGGGTGCTGAAGGTGTCCAGGCGCGGACCTTCCACTCCGCTGCTCTGCGGCAGTTGCAGTACTTCTGGCCGCAAGCCGTGGGCGGCACGGTACCGGAACTGGTGGAGCACAAAGCACGCCTGGTGGCCCAAGCCGCCGGATCCATGCGGCTGAGCAATGACCGTGCGTCCATCCGGGACCTGGCAGGAGCCATCGAGAAGGCCAAGGTGTCCATGCTGACCCCGGAGACCTACGTGGATGCAGTCACCGGCGGCGGCAAAGATTCCTCCGTGGCCCAGTTGCCGGCCGGTCACGATCCCCGGACCGTGGCACGCTTGTGGCAGACCTATGAGGACCTCAAGACCGACCTGGACCTGATCGATTTTGAGGACGTTCTGCTTCTGATGGTGGGGATCCTGGAGGAGGACCAGCGGATCGCGGCCACGGTGCGGGAGCAGTACCGCCACTTTGTGGTGGA
This sequence comes from Kocuria subflava, assembly GCF_012163155.1. Classification (GTDB taxonomy): domain Bacteria; phylum Actinomycetota; class Actinomycetes; order Actinomycetales; family Micrococcaceae; genus Kocuria; species Kocuria subflava. The sequence continues at coordinate 12,922 of NZ_JAAVUN010000006.1, read as the reverse complement.
CGAGTACCAGGACGTTTCCCCGCTGCAGCAGAGATTGTTGGATGCCTGGTTGGGTCCGCGGGATGATCTGTGCGTGGTGGGGGATGCCTCCCAGACGATCTACTCCTTCACGGGGGCCACGTCCCGTCATCTGCTGGAGTTCCCACGCCGTTTCCCGTCCGCAACAGTGGTCAAACTGGTCCGCGACTACCGCTCCACCCCGCAGATCGTGAACACCGCCAACCGTCTGCTGGCCGCCCGGCGACCTGGTGCTGATTCAACGCCGGGATCCTGGGCCACACCGCTGGAGCTGGTGGGGCAGCGCGCGCCCGGTCCGGTGCCCTCCTGGAACGAGTACGACGACGACCAACTCGAGGCCCAAGCCACTACCGTGCGGATCCAGGACCTGTTGGACGACGGCGTGCCGGCCTCTCAGATCGCGGTGTTGTTCAGGACCAACGGCCAGGCCCAGGCCTATGAGACCGCATTGGCGGATGCCGGGATCGGCTTCCGGCTGCGCGGCACGGAACAGTTCTTCCGCCGTCCGGAAATTCGTCAGGCACTGTTGCAGATCCGCAGTGCCGCCCACGCCGTGGACCCGGACACGGAGGGGGACCACGGCATCAGTTCGGCCCCAGCTCACGATGTCGGCCAAACCGTGCGTGACATGCTCTCCTCCCTGGGGTGGTCAGCCACTGCACCTCGAGTGACCGGTGCCGTGCGGGAGACGTGGGAGTCGTTGGCCGCCCTGGTGGACATGACTGACCGCATGGCGACAGCCCACCGGGAGGCAGTCCGGGCCGCCGTGGACGCGGGCACCGAGGACCCGGGCCCGTTCACCCTGCGGCATGTGGCCAAGGAGCTGACTCGCCGTTCCGTGCAACAGGATGCCCCGGCGGTGGAGGGCGTCACGTTGGCCTCTCTGCACTCGGCCAAGGGCCTGGAATGGGATGCCGTGTTCCTGGTGGGGCTCACCGAGGGGTTGGTGCCCATTGCTTTTGCAGAGACCTCCGATGAGGTGGATGAGGAACGGCGCCTGCTCTACGTGGGCATCACCCGTGCACGTGAACACCTGATGCTCTCCTGGTCCCTGTCCCGCACCCCGGGAGGCCGCGCCAACCGCAGTGCGTCACGTTTTGTGCAGGACATCGTGCCGCAGCGTTCACTCACCCAGGGGAGCACCAAGCGCAGGGCTCGGGGCCCACACCGGTGATGTCAACGGTGCTCAGTGGGGCGCCCGGTCGCAGCACGGTCACCAGGGACTCACTCGGGTCCACCAGGGTGGATGTCGCTGCTGCAAGAACCTGTTGGGCCGTCACGGCAGCGGCCACAGCTGTGTGGGAAGGCCATGCCTCGTGACGCGGTGTGCGGGCTGGTTCGCGGGGGCTGGTGCCGGCAGCAGCCCTCACACATTCCGAACATGCTCGGGCGTACCAGGGCCGCACCGGCCACACCATGGTGGTCCCCGGGGGATGGCCCTCCACGGAAATCACGTCCAGCACCAGGTGATCTTCCGCCAGGTGGGAGGCCGCGGCCGCCAGCGGGGCGTCGTCGTCGGTGGGGTCGGTGATGCCCGTGGACCGGGCGCGGATCACCAAGGTGCCCGGGCGATCGGGTCCGGGAAAGAGCTCGGCTCGGCCACCGGCAAGGGCCTGCGGGTTGGCTGCCAACAACCGTTGGCGCAGGCTGTGGTCCCGGCTGCGCCCGACGTCGGGGAGGTCGTAGGCACCGGCTGCGGCGTCATCCCAGGTGACCGGCCGTGGATCCAGCACGGTGAATCCCCGGACGCCGCAACCGGCCAGGATGATGGCTGCAGCCGCGGTCACGGGATTCACTCCCAAGAACAACAGCTGAAGATCGGCCGCCGGGGTGCGGGTGAGCAACCGGGTGCCTGTGGGGTGGGCTGCCCGCAACGAGGGGTGGCGTGCAGTGGGGGCGGCGGGAACGGCGGAAGTGGTCACGGTCTTCTCCCAAAGAATGCGCAGGCTCGGGCTGATTTCCTCCAGTCTGCGGCCGGGTGCGGCACCCCAAGGAGTTATCCACAGGAAGATCGTGAACCAGGCGGGAGGCCACCCCACAGGCCGGGTTCAGTCTGTGCGGTTGTTTACCATCGGTAACCGTGACCAGACTTTCCCCAGGATCAGACGCAGCCGGCTCGGCCGTCCCACCGGTTGAGGTGCAGCGATCTGCCCGGCGCAAGAGGACCGTTTCCGCCCACTGGTCCGGGGAGACCGTGGTGCTTCAGGTGCCGGCGCGCATGTCCGCCCGTGAGGTCAAGCGGTGGGAGCGGGAAATGGTGCCCAAACTGGTGGCCAAACGCAACCTGGCCGCATCGCAGCGTGCTGCAAAATCTGGGGACGCGTACCTTGAGACCCGGGCTCATGAGCTCTCCCGACGCCACCTGGAGGGTGCCGTGCAGCCCTCCTCCATCACCTGGTCCTCCCGGCAGAACACCCGGTGGGGATCGGCCACACCGGCCACCGGAACCGTGCGGATCAGCCGCCGTCTGGAGTCGGCGCCGTCATGGGTGTTGGATGCCGTGATTTTCCACGAACTCTGTCACCTGCTGGAAGCCAACCACGGTCCGGCCTTCCGCCGTTTGGAACGGCGCTACCCGCGCATGGCCGAGGCCCAGGCCTTCCTGGACGGAGCGGCCTGGGCCTTGGGTGAACCTGGTTTTTCAGAGCAGGCTCAGCATCAGTAGAGCAGGATCGGCATCAGCTCTGAGGTGACTGGGGATCTTCCGACTCGGGCGGTGTGGTATCGCCCTCGCCTCCCAGCAACTGCTCCAGCGCGGCGTCGAACTCCTCGTCAGAGGCGGTGAGCAGGCCGCGGCGGGATTCGTAGCCGGCGGGGTCATCCAGGTCCTCGTCCGTGGGCAGCAACTCCGGTGCCTCCCACAGGCCGTCACGGTCATCCAGGCCGCGCCGTTGCTCCACGAAACGCCAGAACTCGGCGGCCTCCCGCATGCGCCGGGGGCGCAGTTCCAGACCCACAAAGGAACCGAAGGCGTGCTCGGCCGGGCCTCCGGATGCCCGACGACGCCGCATGGTCTCCGCCAGCGCTGCCGCACCGGGCAGGTTGGTGGTGGCGCGCACCGTGACCACGTCCACCCAGCCTTCGATCAGGGCCAGGATGGTCTCCAGCCGCTTGAGCGTGGCCTTCTGAGTGGGGGTCTGTTCCGGCATGAACATCCCGGATCCCAGAGCTTCCTGCACCGCAGCGGGATCAGAGGGGTCGATCTGGGAGGCCAGTCCCTCGATCCGGTCCATGTCAATGTGAATCTCTTCAGAGAACGTGGTGATCAGATCGATCACGTACTGCCGCAACCAGGGTGCGGCGTGGAACAGGCGGGCGTGGGCCACCTCCCGCACGGCCAGGTAGATGACCACCTCCTGCTGGGGGACACCCAGGTCAGCGCCGAACTCCTTGACGTTGCGCGGGAGCATGGCAGCGCGGTCCTTGGCCAGGGGGAAGCCGATGTCAGAGGACGAGACCACTTCTGCGGCCAAACCACCCAGGACCTGACCCAACTGCATGGCAAACATCATGGAACCGGCGTTGGCCAGCATCCCGGAGGCACCCCCTAGCATTCCGGCCATCTCCTCCGGAAGCTGCCCCTGGATGGAGTCGGTCAAGGCCGTGCTCATGGATTCCGCCACGGGCCCGGTGATCTCCTTCCAGGTCTCGAACGTGGCTTCCACCCATTCCGCACGGGACCACGCACCGGGTTCGGCACCCGGAGCGCCAAAGGAGGTGTGGTCCTCCACCCACAGGTGGGCCAGCTGCACGGCATCGGCCACGATCTTGCGCTGGGCATCATCCACGCTGGGGTCCCCGGCAGCGGCCACCACGCGGCGTGCGTGATCCTTGGCCGCCTTCCAGTTCACGGGGCCGTCACTGGGCCCTGCGGAGAACATGGACTGGACCTGGGCAAACATGGCCTGCATGCCGGCGGGGTCCGTGGGGATGCCCATTTTCTGCAGGTCTTCCGCAGACATCCCGGACTGTCCCAGGAACTGCTGGAACATGGCCTGGAACGGGTCCTGGTTGTTGTTCTGACCGTTGTTCTCGCCCTGGTTTTCGGGGTCGTTCTCCGGGTTGGGTGGCTGCGAAGTCATGGCTTGTTGATCCCGCCTTCAGATCCTCGACATGGAATGGATTCACGGACATTGTCATCCGGTGACCTACAGTGAGGCGTCCAGGCTAACCACTAGCACGCGCATGGATTCCCGTCAGAGCCCGCAGTTCGCTGGAAGCATGCGTGTTAAGGATCGCTCACGTGTCTGCTCGTTTCACCCGTCCCCGTTGGTTGGGGTTGGAGTCCGGCTCCATGATCGCCACCGGGTTGCTGCTGATCGCCGCTGCATGGTCGCCCACCCCCTACGTGTTGGAGCGCCCCGGCCCCAGTTTTGACACCACGGGGGAGATTGACGGCAAACAGGTCATGACGCTGGAGGGCGTGGAGACGTTTTCCACGGACACGCAGTTGGACTTCACCACCGTGTACGTGGTGGGCGGCCCCGGTTCCAGTCCGCGCATCCTGGACACCATGTACTCCTGGCTCTCCTCCACCCAAGCCGTGTTGCCGCAGGAGGTCATGTATCCGCCCACGGCCACCCGGGAGGAGATCACCAATTCCGGTACCGCGGCCATGGATTCCTCACAGGACCTGGCGGTGGCTTCAGCCCTTGAACATCTGGGGGAGGACTACACCACCACGCTCACCGTTCACGACGTCGTCCCCGGTGCCCCTGCCGATGGCATCCTGCAGGCCGGGGACGTCCTGGTCTCCGTTGACGGGCAGCCCATCGCCTCACTGGACGGACTGCGCGAAACCCTGAACAACGACTTCGACGCATCCGTGACCGTGGGTGTGCAACGTGACGGTGACCAGCAGGAGCTGACCGTGGGAACGGTTGAAGTGGACGGAAACCAACAACTGGGTGTGTACCTGGAACGTGAGTTCGACTTCCCGTTCCAGGTCAACTTTGCCCTGGAAAACGTGGGTGGCCCCAGTGCCGGCATGATGCTCTCCCTGGGCGTGATCGATGAACTCACGCCGGGCTCCCTGGGTGGGGACAGGCACATAGCCGGCACCGGGACCATCGACGTCGGAGGGGATGTGGGACCCATCGGTGGCATCCGCCAGAAAATGGTGGGGGCCCAGGACACCGGTGCGGATCTGTTCCTGGCGCCGGTGGAGAACTGCCCGGAATTGGTGGGGCACGTACCTGATGGCATGACCGTGGTGGCCGTGGACACCCTGGATGACTCCGTGAACGCGCTGGAGGCTGTGGCGGCGGGGGAGGACCCGGCCTCACTGCCCACCTGCACCAGCGGTTCCTGAGCACCGGGTGAGCACCCGCGGATCCTCGGAAGCGGGCGGGTCTTGGTCGTCTATCGCGCGGGCCTGGGTCATCAAACGGGCTGGCCTGGGCCATTGACGGCGCTCCCTGCACCTAGAACCTGGAATGAGCCTGTGGCGGAACTGGGTGGAGACTTTGCCCACAAGCACCTGTGGCGGTCAGAATGGAGGTTGCGCAGTCTGCGCAGTCCCATGACCGATCCCAGGGAAGGCCCAGGACCGACGTGACAGCAGGAGCGGCAGAACCGCCTCGACCCCCGAAATCGCCACGGCCCACAGGTGCGGCGAACCGTAAACCCGGCAGGGGACGTAGCCCCCTGTTCATCACCGTGGCAATTGTGGTCGCCCTGATCGCAGCGTTTGTTGCCTTCACCCAGCTCTACACGGAGATACTCTGGTTCAGCCAGGTGGGTTACCTCAACGTTTTTGTCACCCAGAACGTGGCCCGCGCCGTGATCTTTGTGGTGGCAGCCCTTGTTGTGGCTGCCTTGTTGTGGCTCTCCCTGTGGCTTGCCCACCGCAACCGCCCGCTCACGGCAGCAGCGGCTGCCGATGACAACCTGCGGCGTTACCAGCAGGCCCTGGAGCCTGTCCGAAAGCTGGCCATGTTGGCCATCCCGGTGCTGTTCGGCTTGTTCACGGCCTCCACCATGGCCTCCCAGTGGGAAACCGTGCTGCTGTTCTTCAACCAGGTTCCGTTCGGTCAGGACGATCCCCAGTTCGGCATGGATGTTGGCTTCTGGGTCTTCACCCTGCCGTTCCTGCGTCTGCTCCTGGGCTTCCTGGTCTCCGTGCTGCTGCTGTGCGCCATCGGTGCCGTTCTGGTCCACTACATCTACGGCGGCATCCGCATCACGGAGAAGGGCCTGAAATTCAGCACCGCGGCTCGCGTGCAGTTGGCCGTCACCGCAGCCTTGTTCCTGTTGCTGCAGGGTGTGAACTTCTGGTTGGACCGCTACGCCACATTGCAGTCCACGTCCGGTTCCTGGACCGGTGCGCTTTACACGGATGTCAACGCCGTGATCCCCGTGCGTGGCATCTTGGCCATTGCCGCTGTGTTGGTGGCTGTGCTCTTTGTGATCTCCGCGGTGATCGGTCGGTGGCGTCTGCCGCTGATCGGAACGGCCATGTTGGTTGTGGTCGCCGTCGTCGCCGGAGGCATCTACCCCTCCCTGGTGCAGCGTTTCCAGGTGACCCCCACGGAGCAGTCCGTGGAGAACCCTTACATCCAGCGCAACATTGACGGCACCCGTGCGGCCTTTGGTCTGGACGGGATCACCACAGAGGCCTATGCGGCCACCGTGGATGCCGGTGAAGGCGATCTGGCCGATTACGCGCAGACCACCAGCAACATCCGTCTGCTGGACCCCAACGTGGTCTCCCCGGCATTCGCGCAGTTGCAGCAGTTCCGTCCTTACTACAACTTCCCGGGCACCTTGGACGTGGACCGCTACGAGTTGGACGGAGAGGTGCAGGACACCGTCCTGGCCGCCCGTGAGCTGGATGTGGACACCGGCGGAAGTTGGTACAACCAGCACGTGGTCTACACCCACGGCTACGGCCTGGTGGCCGCCTACGGTGACCGTGTGCAGTCGGATGGCCGCCCGTCGTTCATCCAGGGCGGCATTCTGGCCCAGGGTGAGATCTCCGATGACTACCAGCCGCGAATCTACTTCGGCATGCAGTCCCCGGACTACTCCGTGGTGGGTGGTGCCGAAGGTGATGACCACCTGGAACTGGACCGTCCCTCCACGGCAGATGACGAGACCGAGGACGTCCGCAACACCTTCTCCGGTGACGGTGGACCCAACGTGGGCAACCCGTTGAACCGCTTGTCCTACGCGATCCGTTTCCAGTCCTCGGACCTGCTGTTCTCGGATGCCGTGCGGCCTGAGTCCCAGATCCTCTACGACCGCAACCCCCGTGACCGTGTGTCCCAGGTGGCCCCGTACCTGACGGTGGACGGCAACCCGTACCCGGCCATTGTTGACGGACGCGTGAAGTGGATTGTGGACGCCTACACCACGTCCAACAGCTACCCGTACTCTTCCCCCATGCAGTTGCAGGAGGCCACCGCTGACACCACGACGGAGGAGGGTGCTGCGGCTCAGCTGCCCAACGAGCGCGTGAACTACATGCGCAACTCGGTCAAGGCAACGGTTGACGCCTACGACGGTTCCGTGGATCTGTATGCCTGGGATGACGAGGACCCTGTGCTGCAGGCTTGGCAGAACGTGTTCCCGGAGACGGTGAAGCCGTACTCGGAGATGTCCGCCGCGCTCATGGACCACGTCCGGTACCCGGAGGACATTTTCAAGGTCCAGCGTGACCTACTGAACACCTACCACGTGACGGATGCCAACAGCTTCTACGCGGGCGATGACGTCTGGTCCATTCCCAATGACCCCACCAATGACAACGCCACGGCCATCCCGCCGTACTACCTGTCGTTGCAGATGCCCGGTGAGGATCAGGCCAGCTTCTCCCTGACCACACCCTTCATTCCGCAGCAGAACCAAGGCGAGAACACCCGTAACGTGCTCTACGGGTACCTCTCCGCCAACGGTGACGCCGGAACCGGTGAGGACGGGGTCAAGGCTGACACCTACGGGCAGATGACCCTGCTGGAGCTGCCACGTAGTTCGGTGGTCCCGGGACCGGGTCAGGCGCAGAACAACTTCAACTCGAACACAGAAGTTTCCTCCGCGCTGAACCTGCTGCGTCAGGGTGGTTCTGAGGTCATCAACGGCAACATGTTGGCACTGCCGGTCAACGACGGCGTGCTCTACATCCAGCCGGTCTACGTCCGATCCTCCGGTGATTCCGGGTATCCCACGTTGCGCCGTGTGCTGGTGAGCTACGGCGAGGAAGTGGGCTTTGCCCCCACCCTGGAGGAGTCCTTGGACCAGGTCTTCGGTGGCGACTCCGGTGCCCAGACCGTTCAGGGTGCCGGCGTGAGTGAGGAAGAAGCGGCGGATGCCGTGGGTCAGGATGCTGTGCCCACGGAGGGTGAGACGGCAACGCCGTCGCCGTCTCCGTCGCCCACGGGTGGTGCGTCCTTGGACGAGGCCCTCAATGACGCCAGCACCGCCATGCGTGACTCCCAGACCGCCATGGAGGACGGTGACTGGTCCGCTTACGGCGAGGCCCAGGATCGCCTGCAGGAGGCACTCGACCGCGCACTTGAGGCCGATGGGGTCTCCGCCACACCTGGTGCGGGGGAAGGTGCGGTGGCACCTGGTCAGTGAGTTCGTGATACCAGGGAGGGCACTCCTGCGGAGGTAGGCCCTGTGGCACCGGGCGAGTGAGGCCTTGATGTCCCACAGCAATCGGGGGCCCCACCACTGCTCGGGCGGTGATGGGGCCCTCGATTTGCGTCTACCGGGGTGGGTGCGTAAAGTAATCATCTGTCGCCGCGGGGTGGAGCAGTTCGGTAGCTCGCTGGGCTCATAACCCAGAGGTCGCAAGTTCAAATCTTGCCCCCGCAACTCTGAAGAACCCCTCTCCTTGAGTTTTCAGCTCAGGGGGAGGGGTTCTTGCTTTGCCCGCCTGGGCCACCGCGCAGCACTTCTACGCATTCTGGGCCGCCATCACGTCCTGATGGCGGCCCAGAATGCGTAGAAGTCGTGCCGTCAGGCTCAGATTTCCTGGGAGCCCACAATCTTCTCGCCGTCCTTGACCGCGTCCCCGCTGCGGCCGGCCTTCAACGCAGCCAGGCGGGCCTCCACTTCGGACTGACGGCCCAGTTCTTCCAGGGATTCGAATTGTGCGTCCAACGACGACGCCGCGAGCTCCTGCTGGCCTGCAACCCGCGCCTCTTCGCGGCGGATCTTGTCCTCGAACCGGGTGACCTCAGACAGGGGATCCATCACGTCAAAGGCCTTGAGGGAGTCCTGCACGGCCGCCTGCGCAGCAACGGTCTTCTGACGCGCGTTGAGCTCGTCCCGCTTGGCGGAGAGTTCTTGGAGCTTGCCGTGCATCTTGTTCAGCCCGTCCTTGAGCTGATTGACCACCTGGGTCTGGTGCTCGATCTGAGGCTGCGCGGTACGGGCCTCGGACTCGTGCTGCATCTGACGCTGCAGGGCCACCTTGGCCAGGTTGTCGAACTTGTCCGCCTCGGAACTCTGCCCGGCTGCGCGGAACTCATCAGCGCGGGTGGATGCGGCCAGCGCCTTGTTGCCCCACTCCTGGGCGTCCCGAACGTCCTCAGCGTGATCCTGTTCCAGCATGCGCAGCTGGCCGATGGTGGTGGCCACGGCTGATTCGGCCTCGCGGATGTTCTGCGTGTAGTCGCGGACCATCTGGTCCAGCATCTTCTGCGGGTCCTCAGCCGAGTCGATCAGGGAGTTGATGTTGGCCTTGGCCAGCTGGGCAATACGCCCAAAGATGGACTGTTTGGCACTCATGGGTGTTTCCTTCCGTGGTGATGGTGAAGTTGGCGTTGAGGTGGTCAAGAAACTTGGGCGGCAGCGCGAGCGGGCTCAGAAATCGAATCCTCCAAAGTCCCCCAGTCCGCCCAGGAAATCCCCGGAGATGTGGGAGTCACCGAATCCGCCACCAAAACTCTGGCTGATGGCGCCGTCGTCGTCGCCCATGCCATCCAGTACCGAGCCCAGGAGGATGCCTCCCAGGACTGCTCCGCCCAGACCGGGGCCGCCAAAGCCGCCCATGCCGCGCATGGTGCCGGACAGGCCACGGTGGTGTGATCTGCGGTAACCGCCGTTCCAGCCCGCTCCACCCATGCCCCAGCCCCCGCTTGCATCTGGACCGCCTCCAAAACCGGAGACGTCCTGCTGTGCTTCCTGGTGGGAAGCGGTGGCAAGGCGGATGGCCTCGTTGGCGTGGTTCAGGGCGGTGGACGGTTCCGTGTTGCGCAGCCGCTGGGCCTCGGCAAGGTGGCGTTCGGCCTCGGAGAGGTGGGTGCGGGACTGCGCCTGGATGCCCCCGCGGCGGGCGCCCACGTAGTCGTGGGCCTGGGTGACAGCAGCCTGGGCGGAGACCATGGTGCGATCCAGGGTGGCCCGTGCGGCACGGTCCCGTTCGTGTTCTTCGCGCAGCCCGGCCAGAGCTTTCTCCAGTTCGGTGGTGACCACGGAGAGTCGGTGGGACAAGGCGTAGGGATCAAATCGGCCGCCTGCCAGTTCTGCTTCAATCCCGGTCAACACGGATCGGACCCCGGCTGCGGTGCCCGTGAGTTCGGTGCGCATGGCAACCTGCGCGGTGGCTTCGGCCTCGGCCACGTCCCGGTGGGCCACGGCAATGGCATCACGCAAGCTCTGGTCCGCGCGTTCCAGGTCCTGCGCGCCGCGTTGCACGGAGTCCACCAGGTCCCGCGCCTGTGTGGCCGCAAGTCCTGCGGCACGGACCTCCACGGCCGCCTGGGAGCGCTGACCGGAGCTCAGGTGTTGCTCAGCCTGCTGTGCGGCTGTACGGACGAATGCAATGCGCTCACCGGCCTGGGTCAGGTTCTCCGGAAGGGTTTGCCACGCGGAATCCAGATAGCGCTGCGCCAAACGGTCCAGGGTTGTCTGGGCCCGTTGCATGTCCGGGCCCAGGGCATCCACAGCAGCGACAACGGCGTTTCCCGCCTCCTGCGCAGTGGACTCCAGCGCACGCAGCTGACTGAAGTCTTCACGGTGTTGCGCCAAAGGAGTCTTGGCTTGTTGGCAGCGGTCCAGGATTTCGGCGATCCAGGCGCGCTGTTCTGCTTCTGTGTCGGGGATGGAATCCTCCAGCTTCTGCTGCAGGGCGAAGGAGCGTTGAAGGTGGTCCTTGGCCTCCTGCAGGGCGCGCTGGTAGGGGGCCACGGCGTCGTCGCCGAATTGCAGCTGGGCGAAAGCCAGTTCCTGATCCGCGGACTGGACGGCATTGTCCGTTGCCACCAGCGCCTCACCGGCGCGCCGATGCAGCTCCGGGAGGGGGAGCGGGGCGTTCGCCTGTGGCGCCTGAGTCTGGGCCTGCACTGGTTGGCCACCGGGGCCGAACCGCTGCTCGGCTGCGGTGCCCTGGATTTCTCCACGACGACGCCGGGACCGTGACCAGGAGATCAAACCAGCCACCACAACAATGGCCAACAGCCCCGTGACGCCCAGGGCGCCGAAAGCAGACGCGGTGTTCATGGTTGGGAGTGTACTGAGCGCAGCTGCCGGATGGCTGGGTCCACTGGGTTATTCGCCGTGGACGTAGTGGTTCAGGAGGGTGGCGAGGTTGGGGTAGATCACGCCTTGGTCGGTTCCGACGGTGGTGATGCTGATGATTTGGCCGGTGGTGCCGTTGGGGCCGGGTGTGGTGTCGGTGACGTAGGCGTTGCCGGTGCCGTCGTCGGTGATGGGTATCCAGCCGGGGTTCCAGAATCCTGGCAGGGTCAGGCCGGTGTCGCCGGAGAGGTTGAACTCTGCGGTGTCTTCGTGGAGGTCTTCGAAGACGTCTTGCCAGGTTTCGTATTGATCGATGATTTCTGTGCAGGAGAGCAGGATCTCTCCGGGGAAGTTGTCTTCGGGGTAGGTGGCCATGCCGTTGTGGCGGGTCAAGCTGGCTCGTAGTTGGGTGGGGAGGGTGAGTCCGAGGGTGGTTTCGAGTTCTGTGATCTCTTCGTCGGTGGCTGGTGGGTTGAGGATCTCTGGGGCTTGATCGCCGAGGTGGTGTTCCACGGCTTCCCAGTAGGGGGTGATGTCTGCGTCTGCGGGGATGGGGGTGGTGATGGTGTGCTCCTGGGGTTCGGTGGCTGGTGGGGTCACCGTGGGTGTGGTGTTGCGGTGTTGAGCGATGGTGGCTGGGTCGGTGTTTGCTGGGAGGTAGATAGTGGGTATGGGGGGTGTGTAGCCGCCTGCGGGGCCAAAGTCGGGGTTGGTGGTGTCGTAGACGCTTGTGAATCCTTCGGGCAGGATCACCACCGGATCGGGGGCTCCCAGGTCCTGGAGCTCTGGCTCGAGTCCGATTCTGGCTCGTAGATCCGCTGCGATGGCTTCTAGTTCGGCGTCGCAGTGCGCGCGGTTCCAGCCCAGGGCGTTCTCACCGGGAGACAAACGCAGAAACATGATCTCTGACATCTCCGACAGATATCGTTGAACGGCGATATCAGGCCGTTTTGACCAAGCAAATCCCGGTTCCTCATGTGTGCCAAACTCGAAATTGTGGTCCTCTGAGGGATTTGTGACGAATCGTTCTACTCTACGTGCATGCCTGTCACGGGCCCCCCTGCGTATATTGAATAATTCGGCATAGCCCGTGAGGCCCACTCGTTGGGCACACCATTGCATTTCGGGCCACGTGGCCGAAGCGCCCCCCGGGGCCAAGCGGAAGGTTGAATCCAAACAGTGAGTTAAGAGGGCGCGACAGAACAAGGACACCGACTCCTGGTACCCGCAAACTGCCGCAAGAATGGGCGTATAGTGGGCGATAGGGCGACTTTGCTTGGTGGTGATCTCCGTTCTTATTTTTCGAGTTAAATAGGAGTGTATTTCCTTCGGTGCATTTCTCGGAATGGCATCGACTGCTGAAATTCGGCCCTTCACAGATGAGCATGGGTAGCGGTGTGCGCGTGGGCGTCTCGAGGGGTGTGTTGTGAGGTCTGGG
>NZ_JAAVUN010000059.1 GCF_012163155.1 Kocuria subflava | reverse complement strand
CGGCACCGCCAGCGAGATCCTCACCGCCACCGGCACCGAATGGCCAACACACTAAATTGGCACGACTCGGGCCAGGCGCTGGTCATCAAGCCAGTGCGCGCCCGCCGGCCGCGCCAGCGGACCTACGGGGATGATCTGCTGCCGGCGCGGATTCGATGCTGGGTGCTACTGCGGGCCCCAGCCGGGACGATCATGGGGCCCTTCATGCCGGTCCTGGTGCCGCGGCTGCGAGCCGAGGGCGAGATCGACCTCACCGATGCCCAGGCCGATCAGCTGAGCGGGATCTCAGCGGCCATGATCGAGGCGGATGCTCGCCGAGGAACGACGGCGGATGATACTGCGGGGCCGCTCGCGCACCAAGCCTGGATCCCTGCTCAAGGACCAGATCCCGATCCGCACCTTCGCCGACTGGAACGATGCCACCCCGGGATTCGTCGAGATCGACCTGGTCGCCCACGACAGCGGCATCGCCTCTGGGGAGTACTGCTACACGCTCACAATGACCGACATCGCCACCGGGTGGACCCTCAACCGCTTAGTGCCCAACAAGGCACGGGTGTGGGTGATCGAGGCCATCGATACCACCGCGGCGATGTTCCCCTTCCCGATCCTCGGGATCGACAGCGACAACGGATCCAAGTTCATCAACCACCACCTGCTGCACTACTGCGAGACGAACATGATCACCTTCACCCGGCGCCGATCCGGCAAGAAGAACGACGGCTGCTATGTAGAGCAGAAGAACTGCGCACGGGTGCGCGAACTGGTCTGCTACTTCCGATACGACCCAGACGCCAAGCTGAAGTTGCTGAATCAGATCTGGGAAGCCGATGACGCGTTCGCGAACTACTTCCTGCCCTCCGTCAAGCTGGCCTCCAAACACTGCGACGGGCCAAGGTGATCAAGAAGTACCACCAGGCCGCGACCCCGCACCAACGCGCCTGGGCACACCCCGCGACCCTCAAGCGGCCCGTGATCACGATGAACGCCCGCTTCAAGAAACTCAACCTCGGCGCGCTGCAACCCCAGATCCTCGACCTCACCGGCCCGCTCGAGACCCTCGTCCAAGCCAAGGCACGCGCCCACCACAACCAGACCACCGCCGCAGGCTGAAGCGGAGGAAACAGTTGAGGCAACGAACCCCCGCATCCCGAGAAACCCACCTGAGGCAACGACTCACCCATCCAGAGGTCTTGACATGAGGCATCACGGGGTGGGTGATAGCTATTGACTCAAGCGATCTGAGCAGGAAGTCACCTGGGTCGCCCAATCGAAGCTGACGCGAGTTTCCGTATACAAATACACCCCGTCGACGACCTCATTGATCTGACGTAGAGACGCTCCATTGGAGACGGCAGCCTTCTTCTCCATGATCACGACACCAGGGCAACTCCCCCACCAGGTCTCGACTGGGATCGATGGGCTCGAAAGGTAAGGCACACTGCCTGCGACCAAGAACACTCCCTGGTCCTCGTCAAGCCGAAGGGGGTCAGTTAATTAACGCTATCGAGTGACCCGCCTGAGACCGGACACCCACACTCAATACTGAAACGCGCGAAATCACCACTCCGAAACTAAATACGCTCACACAGCGAAAAAAGTGCGGACCACGGTGACCGAAAGGAATTGTTTTGTTTTTAGGCTAAAGATTTCAGAATAGAATCATCTCCGGAACCGCGTGGCATAAATATACAGGCATCAGGGCTAATTTTTTGAGGGGGCGTCATCAAGTTACTACAATGTAGAGATCATATCTAAAGTCAACTTCTCCACGTCCTAACACTCAAGCCCCAAAACCATTGGTTACACTCACATCCCTCGGTTGTAAACGGGAAATTCAGGCCTCCAAATATCGCGAATTTAATAGCATGTAAGATCATTTGTGAGAGACTGAACAGCGTCACAGGTTTACCCTATAATCATAAACTCCGTCTGATAGTGTATAATGATCACAAAGTCAATCCGAACGGAAACTTATTGGAGTACCCATGGGAACGAGTGCAGAGTTTGAAGAGAAGGAATTCGAAACACTAGCTAACGCAAGTTTTGCGCTCGGTGGGCAATCTCGACAACAGTCATTACCATCAATGTTTAGTCCGGGTCAAGTACTCGAGAAGACTTTGGGCTTTGACTTTTCAGTCTACCTCAGTCCTAGTTCTACTACCTATAAGCTTCTATTCGGAAGTTTCACCGGTCCCGTGACACCAGGAGCGCAGGCGGCCGCGGTAAATTTGCCTCCAATCGCTAGAAATGTCAATACGTTCCTACAGTACAAACGCCCCACACAATTTTCAAGAAACCATCGGCAGAGACTTTGGAGGGATCAAGAATTCCTTCGATTTGACGCACGATCCCACTACCAATTGAACGGCCAGCGACACCGTAATCACGCCCAACTTGAGGCGCTCGATGCTATCGCCAGTCAAAATCCATCAGTTGTAGTTCGCTATGCATGTCCGTCAACGGCAATTCGAAGGGCCCTATACTCTCAATATGCCCAAGGAACCCTTCTAGCAAGTTGCTGCTTTCTGGACCCTAGAAAACTGTCGCACGCACCAACCGGGACCCATGAATGGTGGCATGACTTTTGGACGTTTCTCCCTGGCAACCCTGGTTCAGGGTATCCAAATCCCGAAGGACCCTATACAGTCGCTGAGACCGGCGACCAATTTTGGCACGAGGTGAACGGAAAATTGAATTCCAAGGCCCCTCAAAGCCCTTTGCGGGAGATTGAAACAATTCGCTCCAGCCCCCTATTAAAAACCAGAGATTCGGAATTCTTCAAAAGTCCATCGGAAAGTCGTGGGCCATCAAAGTCACTCGGCATTCAACAGGCTGTAGATTCAACGCAACGTGATTTTCTCAATTCTCCGCGCAATTCGTTTAGCAATTACCATTGGGCGCCGATCAAAAATCCAAACCCGTCACGAAGGCCCAATACGGGTGAAATGGAGTCGATCAGGGCAGCTGTCGAACTGGCCGCCACAGCAAAGGAGATGGGCCTCACCTGGATAGTGGCGCAAAATTGAATACGCGACATGATTAAACAGGCCCTTCCCAAATGAGTGTGGGTAAGGGCCCAAGCGGGGTGCGTGTCACGGGGGTCGGGTAGGGGTCGAGGCCTCCAGGATGG
>NZ_JAAVUN010000058.1 GCF_012163155.1 Kocuria subflava | reverse complement strand
ACCATCACAACAACCCCGCACCGGCACCCGCCGACGCGGCACTTGCGAGCCTCTAACAAACCCGGGGCGATACACCGTTTATCGGACAGTCCCTTGCCTGGCCTGGATCTATTCAAGTCGAGCGTCGAGTTCTCCGGTGACGTGAGCGACGGCACTGGCGTACAGGTCTCGCTCCTGACCGGTCAGATCACCTCGATCAACCAAGAGGCTGCGATGATGCAAGGACGTGAGGAACCGTTCGTAGACCTCCCAGGCATCACAGCGAATCATCACTTCTTCCACGGTGCCCGTGGCCGCCTGGTGCTCGCTGGCCGCCAGATAGACCTCGATCAAATCCCGGGTCTGGGCCCGGGTCATGGGCAGATGCCACGGGTCCACCGTGATCCGCCCACCAAGGTAAGCGAGGTCTTGGGCGGGGTCCCCGATCTCCGACCACTCCCAATCGATGTACCGCACCGTGGTGTCCCCCTCGACGAGGATGTTGGGCAACAACAGATCCCCATGGATCAGCCCGAAGGACGCCAACCGGTTGAAGGTCTTCTGCGCGTCCTGCAGGTATGCCCCCACCTTCCGGGCCAGTCGTGTCACGTCGGGCTCGGCCATCACTCCCGGGTGGTTGTCGTTCCACCAGTCCAGGCCGGCGGCGAACTGACCGGCGATGTCCACCGCCTCCCGGCGTTCCTCCTCCGGGGTGGTCAGCTCACCGCAGCGGTCGAATCGCTGGGCATGCAGACGAGCCATCTGCTGGGCATGGGCCCGGACCAGAGCCGGAGTCCACTGCCCCGGTGTGAGGACGCGGCCGGGTACGAAGCTGACCACCATGTACGGAGCACCCAGGGGGTTGTCCGCCGACTCCTCCAGCACCAGGGCCTGCGGGCCGATACCCTCGGGCACCAGGCTCAGCCCGTGGAACTCCTCCCGTATCGGCCGCGGCAACTCCTCCACCGGACGCCGGGCGATCCGCACCACCACTCGTTGCCCACCGGCCTCCAGCAACCACGCCGCGAAGCTCTCCCCATGCCCCAGCAGACGCACCTCGTCTCCGTCTCCCGGTGAGGAGCCCAGGCCGACCGCGGCCGGGGCCTGGCCAGCCAGATGAACCAGTCGGTCGACCATGGACGGATGCTCAGGACGGGCAGGAGTCATGAGCACAGTCTGCCCTCAATCAGACCTGGCTCGAGAACCAATGTCATGCCCCCGCTGCACCGAGGAAACGGCTCCAGCGCTCACACCGGAACCCTCACCGCGTCGTTCGAGTGCGCAACGCAGTGGCGCAGACTGCACGGGTTACGGCTTGCCGACGCGGCAATCGCCTCTCAATGCACTAGTGACAAATGCGCTCGAGAGCGGTCACGCACTCGAGTGTTGCTTTCCCGCAGGGTGACGTCTGCGAGGGCTTGTCCGAAAGTCAAGCCGTGCACTTCAGCCGCTGGAACGCCGAGACGTTGGGCGATCTCTTCGGTGCCCCAGCCCTTGGACTTGTGGAGCGCCGGAAGGACGACATTGAAGACGCGAGAAGTTTCGCGGTCCATGCCTTCTGGCTCACCGGATCGATAACCGCGTTTAGTTAGCTCGATACAGGCCTGCCGATAGGACCAGTCCGTCAGCAGCCCAGCTTTATGAAGGGCGTAGGCCAATGCCATAGCCGAGACGCCCAGGCTGACTTTGAGTCTGAGAACTGTGGCGATTGACGGCTCCCTGCCTACTTGTGAACGCAGCAAAATGCGGGGCATGAGGAACTCAGAGGCGAACTGATCGGCTTCTTGCTCCGCGTTTCGTTCGCTGTTTAAGGAGGCGTCCAGGCCAGCATGCAGAACTAGATGCCCTATCTCGTGCGCCAAATCGAACCGGGAGCGTTCGGCGGTCTTCATTGTGGAGAGGAACACATACGGCCGGCCGTCTTCCCACAAGCTGAAGGCATCCACATCAGCCGTTCCCGCGGGCAAGCTGAGGACTCGGGCACCATGAGACTCGGCCAGACGCAATGAGTTTGGCAGAGGGTCAATCCCTAACTGCCACTCGGCACGTAGTTGTTGCGCCGCATCAAGCGGATCGACTCCCGCCAGGTCAGGAATGCTTAGTTCCGGCAAAGCGAAGTGCTCGGTGATGAGCCCATATAGCTCCACCCCGATACGTCCTGCGGAGGTCGCCGCGTGCTTCTGCGCAGCACTCGAGCGGCGCCGGGCACGGAAGAACACCCGTTCCTCTTCAAATGGTGATGTAGCAGGCATGCGGAAGAACGCTGGGGCGCAACCAATTGCTTGCGCCAGTGCGGAAGCGGCCCGATCCGGAGCACCGTGAGTCTCATAGTTCGTCACTGTGCGGGGAGTGGCCTGAAGCCGGTGGGCCAGCTCACTCTTACTTAGTCCCGCACGCAACCTCGCCAGTGCGATCCGCGAGGGTTCTAGTGTCACGATAGTTCTACGATCCTGAAGTCGATGTCGTCCTGCGGGCCAGCCGGACGCTGGGGCACCTCGAAGCTGGTGAGGTCTTGCGGAGGCAGAAGGATGCGGTGACTCCAGCGAGAAATGTCGCCGTCATCGGTCACGGCTGCAGGAAGGGAAAGCTCGGCGCGCACGGTTGGCTCGTCCTTCGACCAGTGGTAGAGCAACACCCAGGTGAGCGGCTCCTGTCGGTCCCATGTTGCCGGCAGTTCGAGGATCACGTCCAGCATCTGCTGGCCGTTGCACTGCACCGCGGCTCGGGTCGCCGGACCGCGGCGACGTGCCGTCCGGGGGTCTTTCTCGACGGAGACTCCCGTGTCGGCATTTCCTCCGACCACCATGATCGAGGTTTTACCGTCCGGGGAAAACACTCGAGGAGAGTTCTGCGGGTCCCCTTGGGCCCACTGGCGCCCGACGAGCTCCTGCCGGAGGTAAGCCACAGTCTCCGACCACTGCGTGTACCCACGAGCGGTCACAGGATGGAAGGCCGTCACATCCTGGGCTCGCGCGACTCCGGTGCGTACGGAGTCCATCAAGACCCCATTGTTCAGCCCGAGGAGCGCCAACACCGATGGAGCATCCTGCGCGGTGACGTACGGCTGGGACTGAAGAGGTTCAGGGATCATGTTGGCTCCTTCCACCGGCCTCAGCATAGTGCACAAAACCGGAAAATTTGGATGTGTGAAGAGGGACCGGACTGACTCGAAGAAGGTCGACGCCTGAGCCCCTGAGCACAAGCCCGACGTACAACCCCAACTGCACCACATCTACTGTGGGCCCAGGGGCTGCTGTGCTCCTGAATGTGCTGCACGACTGCCGGAACCTACCGGGGTGCTTCCGAGCCTGCCGGGGCAGTCGATCCACCGCCCCAAAGGCAGGCGAAGCGTCCGGTGGATACCGCGGTGTGGGATGCTGGCCGTGAAGCGCCCTGGGTTTCGTTCCGGGGTCAGGGCACCGCGGGCGCGGTCACGTCGGCCTCAGTGAAAGCAGCCTCGACCTCTACCGGGGTCCGGTACTCCAGTCCTTCGTGGAGCCGCGTCTCGATCTGGGCAACTACCGCCGCCGGGGACGCGGCGGCGCCATGGTGGGGTGTCGAGGATTGGTCGAGCAGACCGAGCTCACCGTGCGCCCGCCATCTGTTGACCCACTTGCTTGTGCAGGCACGGGAGAGGCCCATCTCAGCCACGGCGTGGGCGATGGGTCTCGTGCGGCATCGCTCGATGAGCCAACAGCGCCCTTCGACCGTCAGAGGCGCATTCTTGCGCGTCACTAGGTGTTGTGGGGCATGAGGTTCTTGTCACGGGTGCGTTGGTGAGATGAGGAACGGGCTCCTCGCCACA
>NZ_JAAVUN010000057.1 GCF_012163155.1 Kocuria subflava | reverse complement strand
GGGCGGGCCCGCGCGCCGGGGGCGCCCCACCCCCGCCCCGGCCGCCCCCCCCCCCCGTGGGGGGGGGGGGGGGGGCGCTACGTCGTTGCAGGGAACGTGCTGAGCAGTGTCAGCGGAAGGTCAGAGGTGCTGGACGGGCGGGCAACGTGGCGGCGTGATCGCTGGAGACCTGGGTGTCCGGGCGGCCCACGAAGAGCCAGCCCAGGATTTCCTCGTCGGCGTCCAGGCCGTAGAACTCACCCAGGAATTCCAGGTCCGGGCTCTGGCGCGGTGACCACTGCGTGGCCCAGCCACTGGCGTAGAAAGCGGCTTCCAGCAGCAGGCGTGCTCCCAGGGCCTCGCCGTGCTGAGCACGTTTGGGCAGATCCGATCCTCGCTTGGGGTGGAACACCAGAGCCAGGGCAAGGCCGCCGTTGGAGGCAAAGGCCAGGGAACCCCGGAAAGCTGCCAAGCGGCGCATGTTCTTGCCCTTGAGGCGCGCGGTGGGCTGCTTGAGGTCCGGGATGGTCTTCAGTCCGGACAATGCTGCAGCCAGCTCGGTGGCTTGGCCCCGGGTGGTGCCCACCAGGCGCCATGTGAGCGGGCGGCCCTTGACCCGAGGCCCGGCTGCCGCAGAAATGATCTTCTCGAGTTCCTCACGGGCAGGAGCCTCCGCGGTGAGCGCGGGGGCCGGGCGGCGCTGGGTGAGGATCCTCAAGAAGTGGGTGGACATGCCTCCATCATGACACCTCAACTGGGTGCGTGACCGTGTTCACGATGTCCTCCATATGAATAAATCAATGGGAACATGTACCTCATGTCCTCATCGAACTCTCAAACGGAGGCAGGCAAGAAGCTTGCACGGATAGCCGAACCGGAGCTGCCGGTCGGTTCCGAATCCGATTCCTCCGGCGTTTCCGTCTCTGTGCGCGTGGCCGCTGCCTGGTCCTGGCGCGTCATCATCATTGTTGCCGCGCTGCTGGTTGTTGGCTGGCTGATGGCCTACTTCACCACCGTGTGGATCCCGGTGTTGCTGGCTGCCCTGCTGGCTGGTCTGGTGTCGCCGGCCGTGACGTGGCTGCGCAGCAAGAGGTTCCCCACCTTTGCGGCTGCAGCGCTGGTGGAGCTCGGTCTGATCGTGGCTGTCCTGGGTCTGCTGGCGCTGGCCGGACAGCAGATCATCCTGGGCTTCAGCCAGCTCTCCGATTCCGCCATGCGTGGTATCAACACGCTGCTGGGCATGATCGAGGACCTTCCGTTCGACATCTCCACGGAAACTCTCAACCAGTGGGTGGACCAGGGGTTCTCCACCCTGCAGGACAACTCCTCCGCAATCGTTTCCGGCGCCATCTCCTTCGGTTCCACAGCAGGCACCATTGTGACGGGCACCTTGATCATGCTCTTCACCTTGCTGTTCTTCCTGGCCGACGGGGAGAAGATCTGGCTGTTCCTGGTCAAGCTCTTCCCGCGCCCCGCCCGCCCGGCCGTGAACGGGGCCGGACGCCGTGGCTGGTTGTCCCTGGTGCAATTCGTGCGCATCCAGGGTTTTGTGGCCTTCATCGACGCCGTGGGCATTGGCCTGGGTGCCTTCCTGCTGGGGGTCCCGCTGGCCGTGCCGATCGGCATCCTGGTGTTCCTGGGTTCCTTCATCCCGATGGTGGGTGCCGTGGTGACCGGCGCGATTGCCGTGCTGGTGGCTCTGGTGGCCAACGGCCCCTGGATCGCATTGGCCATGCTGGGTGTGGTGCTGCTGGTGCAGCAGGTCGAATCCAACATCCTGCAGCCGCTGATCATGGGCAAGGCCGTTTCCCTGCACCCCCTGGCCGTGTTCCTGGCCGTGGCCACGGGCTCCGTGACCGCAGGCATCCTGGGGGCACTGTTCTCCGTCCCGTTGTTGGCCGTGGTCAACTCCGTGATGCGTTACCTGGCCGCACAGGGCTGGCGTAACGATCCAGAGATCGCCTGGCAACCCAATTACTTCCCGTGGGAGATCCGCAAGCTGGCCAAGAAGGAAGAACTCACCCGCGAACAGGTCCTTCAGCAGTTCCGCCGGTTCTCCCGTTCCAAGCGCAACCAGGAAGCCGGCAAGCAGAACAAGGAAGTGGAGAAGGCAGCCGCCGAGCGTGAGAAGGAATTGGCTGTCTCCGCGGCGGAGAAGGTCCAGGCCTCGGAGAAGCGCCGTGACGACCGCTCCGTGTCGGCTCGCATCGCCGATTCCGATGACAAGACCACTCCGGTGATGACCCGTCCGGCCACGGCTGCAGAGACTTCTGAGGCAGCTCGGATGCCGCACGGTTTGGGTCGCGACGCCGGACGGGAGAGCCCCGAACGCATTGTGGGCAGCCCTGACCATGATTCCTCGGAGTTCCCGCAGAACAAGTCCATGGACCAGGATCCGGGTGCTCATCCGGCTGCCCGGCGCGAGGACGACATCGAAGACACCGATTCCCCGAACGATCCCGGACGCGCGTGATGACTGAGCCGAATCTGCTGACCCAGCCACCTGCCACCGAGCGGGATCTGAGCACCACGTTGGCCTCCTTGCCGGTGGTGTTGGAGGACGTGGAGCGTGCCGCCGGGCTGTTGGACGGCGTGATTGAACGCACTCCGGTGGCTCACTCGCGGGCGTTGTCCCGGATGATCGGGTCAGAGGTCTGGGTCAAGGCGGAAAACCTGCAGCGCAGTGGTTCCTTCAAGGTCCGCGGCGCCTACAACCGCATGGCTCAGCTTTCCGATGAGGAGAAGGCCCGCGGGGTGGTGGCTGCCTCTGCAGGCAATCACGCCCAGGGTGTTGCCCTGGCGGCCCAGCGTTTGGGCATCAAGGCCACCATCTACATGCCGTTGGGTGCTGCGCTGCCCAAGGTGGCTGCCACCCAGGATCACGGGGCTGAAGTGGTCCTGCACGGAGCCAAGGTGGACGAGGCCCTCGCGGAGGCACGCCGCGTGGCGGAAGCCACCGGCAAGGTGTTCGTCCACCCCTTCGACCACCCGGACATCATTGCCGGGCAGGGAACCCTGGGGCTGGAGCTGCTGGACCAGGTCCCCAACGTGGACACCGTGCTCACCGGTGTGGGTGGCGGTGGTCTGCTGGCAGGGCTGACGGTGGCGCTGAAGGCCCGGGAGGCCCGCGGCGGGCGCCCCGTCCGGGTGATCGGTGTCCAGGCGGAAAACGCGGCCGCCTACCCGCCCTCATTGGCCGGTGACGCCCTGGTGTCCTTGGAAAAGGTCTCCACCATTGCCGACGGCATTGCCGTGGGTCAGCCCGGTCAGCTCCCGTTCCAGATCATCAAGGAACTTGCCGACGACGTCGTCACCGTTTCCGAGGACCGCTTGGCCGAGTCCCTGATCTTCATGCTGGAGCGCAACAAGTTTGTGGTGGAGCCGGCCGGTGTGGTGGGAGTGGCTGCCCTGCTGGACGGGCGCCTGAAGGAAACCTACGGGGATCTGGGAACCACCGTGTTGGTGCTCTCCGGCGGCAACATCGACCCCATGCTCATGCTCAAAGTCATCCAGCGTGGTCTTGCTGCTGCCGGGCGATACATGACCGTCAAGATGATGCTGGTGGACCGCCCCGGCGAACTGACCCGGATCTCCAGCATCATCTCCCGCTTGGATGCCAACGTGACCGGCGTTGACCACACCCGCATCGGCGGTTCCCTGGCCATGGGGGATGTCTCCATCACCATCGACATGGAGACCAAGGGCCACGAGCACTCCCGCCAGGTGCTCTCCGCACTCGAAGCGGAGGGCTACCGCCCGGTCGTCGTGCACTGAGCGATTGCTGCTGACCGCTCGCTGCTGTCCGTGAGCAGATAGGGCGGCTCCGACCGACGAGCGGGTGCTGGGCGCCTTCCGTAGAACGTCAAGCGAAGCAGTTCAAGGAAGGCGCCCAGCACCCGCGCCCGGGCGCAGGGGCCGGACACTGCTGTCTCGACAACGACGGGGGGGGGGGGGGCCCCGCGCGCGGCCGCCCCCCGCGGACCGCCGGGGGCGGGGCGCGCGCGCGGGCGCGGGGGCGG
>NZ_JAAVUN010000056.1 GCF_012163155.1 Kocuria subflava | reverse complement strand
GGCTCTGCTCGCTGCAGGCGGTCATCGCCCCTGGCGGAGAACCGCTACCCACACTCAGCTGTGAAGGCCCGGTTTGCCCGCTCCCGACTCCTGCGGGCAGACACAGACATGCCCACGGTGACGAGTCAGCTCGGCCGCTGAGCGGAAGCATTTCAGGCGGCCGCTAATGAACGCCGGATCGCGATCGTACAATCGAGTGGCGACCTCAGCGGTTTAGTTCGAGAAGCGGAACTCCACCGCGTCGCCGCAGCTAACAACCTCAGCGGACACTGGTCCGCGAGTCGCTGGCCTGATCGCGAGATAACCAGCGGCGAAGCACGTCGATCCACTCGTCGAAGGCGTCGAGGTGCGCATCATGGCTGCCGCCAGAGAGATCGACTCTGACCGTCTCGGGCCTGCGCCGGATCAGCTCGTCCTTGTCGGCATCGCTGAACATCCCGTGCTTGGCGAAAATCGCGAGCGTCGGAACCTGCAGAGCTTCCCACTCGTCCCAGCGCGGTTCATGCACAGCCTCGATCGTGCGTTGCATGACCGCGGAGTCGAAACGCGGGACGAGCCCATCATCCGTCGACTGGAGATCCGCTACCCAGGCATCAACGATCGCGTCATCACCGAGGAACTCGCGGGCAGCGGCCTCTCCCCGGAACGGAACCGGCCAGGACGCAAAGTACGCGCCGAGACCAGCAGCCTCGCGCGGATCGTCACTCCCCGACACATGACCTTCGAGCATCACGAGCCCCTCGACCAGGTCTGGGCGCGCTGCTGCTGCGAGAAAAGCAGTGTGGGCTCCCATCGACTGCCCGACGAGCGTCGCTCGACTCCCTGGGGCGAGCTCCTCGATCGCCGCCACGACGTCGCCGACGAAAGCGTCGCGGGATAGATCATCGGGAAGCCGCGTGCTCGCACCGTGCCCTCGCTGGTCCACGAGCAGGACCCGATGGTCCTGCAACGCTCGCGCCGTGCGCAGCAACTCCCGCGAGCTCCCGGCAAGCCCGTGCAGAAGCACGACGACAGGGCCGTCGCCGCCGAGGTCGGTGACCGCGATGCAGACGCCTCCGGGGCGTTGCACGACGCAGCTGGTCACGCGACCTGTAGCGGCGCGATCGCCGCGATCTGCTCACCTGCTGCGTCCTCGGCGCGGTCAAGCTCATAGTGGCTCTGCAGGTTGATCCAGAACTCGGCCGACGTGCCGAAGTACCTCGCGAGCCGCAGCGCCGTGTCTGCGGTGATCCCCCGCTTGCTGTGCACGATCTCGTTGATCCGCCGAGGCGGGACGCCGATCGACACGGCGAGCTTGTTCTGCGTGATCCCGAAGCCCTCGATGAAGTCCTCCATGAGGACCTCCCCAGGGTGGATCGGGGCAATCTTCTCAGCGGTAGTCAACGATCTCCACCTCCTCCGGTCCTGCGTCGGTCCGCACGAACCAGATACGTCACTGCAAGTTAACTCGAATGCTGTGTTGGCCCCGTCGGTCTCCGACCAGCTGCTCAAAGCGGCTGCCCGGTGGGATCCTCAAGTCCTCAACGTCCCGAGCTGCATGAATCAATTCGAGCTTTCTCAAGGTGGCACGCTGCACTGCCCGATCAACACGCTTGACGTACTACTCTTGCCAGATGCGCTCGGCGTCCTTGCTGCCCTACGACCTAATCACGACACAAGAATTTTGCCGACCTCGCCAATAATGCTAGACGTTAAATCGGAACTCCACCGAGTTCCGATGGATACGGCCATCACGCGATAGGGGCGCTACGAGCAGCGCCTCCGCTGGTCAATGCACAGATGGAGGGATCGCAAGCCGCGTGAGCCTGGCCAACCACGCCGACTCCACTACCGGATCGGCCGCAGGAGCAGTCGCTCTTTACGGTCAGGCTTCCGGCGACTGACCACCGTTCCACAACCGGCTACTTCCGCGCCATTCACCAGGTGCTCCCATGTGCGTGATCGGTATGGCCGGGACGTCAGGGTAGGCGGCGACTACGTCAGGGAGCAGATCGCCTGGGCCCGCGTCGAGACGATCGAGCAGGAACTGGATCAGCGTGAGGAGGCCGAAGGTGCGGTTGTAGTCGGCATTGACTGCGTCGAGATCGGGGTGCAGCCCCGCCGCCGGCAGCTTCGGAGTGATGGCATGCACCCTGTTGAAGAATCGCCCGTGGTGAGCACAGGTGTTCCGCACAACATTGAGCACCTTGAGCCAGCTACCCAGCTGCGGCGCACGCAGCGAACAAGCATCAGCGACCGCCTCCTGCACGCCAAGCGGAGCGAACTCGAACAGGCGGCTGAGGCTGCCCCAATCCAACTGCTCGACGGCCGCCCACACGGGAACCTGCCCGCCGTACTTCTTCTTGTGGTGAGCAACGAAGTCCTCTCGCGAGCGGCGAAGCGATTCGTTGTAGCGCCGCAACCACTTTGCGTGGGCGTGACCACGCCGGGCAACTGGCCCCAAGAGGGTGGGATCCAGATGGGCACTCGGGTCGACACGCCCTAGTTCATGACCGAGGAGAGTGCAGATCGCGAGTTCGATCGGCATGAGCGCTTCAAACGTTGCGCCTCGCAACTTGGCATCAAACTCATAGAGCGCAACAACGTCGTCGAATCTCGTGCCTGGATAGAAGTCGTCAGCGCGGCCGTCCTCGCACTTAACGCGGAAGGGGTACCAGTAGCCGCTGAGCCGGTAGTAGTTCACCCGCGCCAGTGTCTTGGCAGCAACGGCGCGGTCTTCGATGAGCATGCCCCGCCTGAGCAAGAGGTCAACCTGCTCGTCGTAGGTCTTGTACGACTTCACCTGCTCCGCCACACGCCACCGCCCCGGAAAAAATGAGGACCGGCCCTGGACCTACCGAAGTAGGCGGAACCGGTCTTAGTACTCCAGAGTGTACGCGAGATGGCATTCACCTTCAACGCCTGAGGCCGGTGATCGACACAACAGCCCCACCCACCCGCGCGACAAGACACGGACTCAGATGCCAGAGCGGAACCGAACTCCTTCTACCAGCTGGACCAAAAGATGCTTCTGACCAGGCATCTTACAAACTGAATCTCCATTCGACCACATAGCGAACATCGCTAACGTCATGACCGCTCACCCTTGACCTTGTTTGGCAGGACGGATAGGATCGCGACAAGCCTTCCGTGATCGCGAGTGCAAGATCACGGAAGGGGGATCACCCCACGTGAGCTGTGACGAGCAGCGCCTAGATGTACTGATCGGGGACGTAGATCAAACGTGAGAACGGCGGCTGGTTATCGCAGGCGCTGTGTGGCCGGTGCTGGTTGTACTGGTGCAGCCAGGCCTGCAAGGCGTCGCGGCGTTCCTGCTCGCTGCGGTAGCAGCGGGCGTAAGCCCACCCGTCGGCCATGGTGCGGTGGAACCTCTCGACTTTCCCGTTGGTCTGCGGCCGGTACGGGCGAGTCCGCTTCGGTGTGATCGAGAGTTCCTCGCAGGCGTCGCGCCACAGTAAGGAGCGGTACGCGCCGCCGTTGTCCGACAGGACGCGTTCGATGGTGACGCCGCGGTCGTCGAACCAGTCGACCGCCCGGTGCAGGACGGCGACGGCGGTGATGGCAGTTTCGTCGTCGTGAACCTCGGTGTAGGCGACGCGGGAGTGGTCGTCGATGACGGTGTGCACGAACGCGTACCCCAGCTTAGGGTTGTGCCACTTGCTGCGGGGCTTGTCCGGGGTGGCGGAGCGGTTCTTCTCGCCTTGGCGGCGGCCGACATAACGCCAGCCGCCTCCGTCGGGGATGTTCCCGAGCTTCTTCACATCCACGTGCACGAGCGACCCGGGGTAGTCATGCTCGTAACGGCGGACAGGTTCACCTGTAGCGCGGTCGACGTATGCGAGCCGGTTCAGCCGGGTGGTTGTGAGGATGCGATGCACGGTGGACGGTGCGATGCCGAGCCTGCTCGCAAGTTGAACCGGCCCCTCGCGAAGTCGCATGGGACTGCCGCACCGATAGGTCAGGTCAAACTGGAAACCGAGCCATAGGTCAGGTCAAACTGGAAACCGAGCCATAGGTCAGGTCACGCCAGGTCAAGCAGACCGCACTGGACCTGGGCATCCACGAGGTCACCCTCCACAACTGGCTGCGACAGGA
>NZ_JAAVUN010000055.1 GCF_012163155.1 Kocuria subflava | reverse complement strand
GCTCTCTCCCGAAGCTCGTCGGGGTACTTCCTCGGTGCTGCCATGCTCCTCATCCTCCCGTGGATTCAGAGACTCCACCAGACCCGGGGCGATACACCTTCACGAGCCACCGGCTCCCAGCCAACTGAAACCGGGCGTCACAAAACCTATGTGCCGCGCCACAGTCTGCTGACCAACGGACTATTCATGTGGCCCGGGTTGGTTGTAGGGACAAGAATCAGGTCCCCACCACCAATCAGGAGCAACAGTGCCCGGCTTCAACACCCGCGTGATTCATGCGCTGCACGGCAACCATCTGGACGCCGTCGTGCCACCGATCCACACCGCATCCACCTTCCTGCAGCCCACCGAGGGCGGCGAGGGTGAGTTCGAGTACCAGCGCGGCTCCAACCCCACGCGCACGGACGCGGAGACCACGCTGGCTGCCCTGGAGGGCGCCGAGCACGCGTTCGCTTTCTCCACCGGCATGGCTGCCACGGCCTCCGTTCTGGGCCTGCTGGCCTCCGGTGATGAGGTCATCATGGGCCTGCCGGTGTACGGCGGTAACTACCGCTGGGCCAGCATTGAGCTGCCCAAGCGCGGGGTGACCACCACTTTTGTTCCGGATCTGAACCAACTCACGGATGAGCACTTCACGGACGCCGTCAAGATGGTGTTCCTGGAGACCCCCACCAACCCCACGCTGCGGGTGGCGGAGATCCGCCGCATCGCCGATCTGGCGCACTCCCACGGCGCCCTGGTGGTGGTGGACAACACCTTCCTGACCCCGTACCTGCAGCGACCCCTGGAGTTGGGGGCCGATCTGACCGTGCAGTCCGCCACTAAGTACCTGGGCGGCCACGGGGACCTGTTGGCCGGCGTGGTGGCCACCAACGACGACGACCTTGCCGCCACCGTGGCGCAGTCGCAGGTCATTCTGGGCGGAGTACTCTCCCCCATTGATTCCTACCGGCTGCTGCAGAACGTCAAAACTTTGGGTCTGCGCCTGGACCGCCAGCAGGAGAACACCCGGAAGATCGTGGCGGCCCTGCGTGAGCACCCGTCCGTGGCGCGTGTGGTGGAGCCGGGTTCCTTCAGTGACCAGGAAGCTCGGATCCAGTCCGAGCAGGCCACCGGCAACGGTGCCGTGTTCGCGTTTGAGCTGACCCAGGACAAGGACGTTCGAGCCTTCCTGGCCGAACTGAAAGTGTTCGGCTTTGCGGTGAGCCTGGGCGGCATCGAGTCCCTGATCTGCTTGCCGGCACACATGACTCACGGTGCCTACTCGGATGAGGACCGCGCCCTGGCCCAGATTCCGGAGAACCTGCTTCGCGTGGCCGTGGGCATCGAGGAAACTGAAGACCTGATTGAGGATCTGACTCATGCGATCGATGCAGCCTGACCGTCCTTCCGCCGCTCGGGCGCGCCTGAACTCCCCCGTGACTCGGCGTGCAGCGCTGGGTGGCTTGGGATTGGGTGGATTGTCCCTGGTGTTGGCAGCGTGCTCGGGTGGGGACGGATCGACGTCGTCGTCAGCGGTTCAGGGTGATGAACTGGAGAAGATCCGTGCGGCCGGGGAAATCCGGATTGGCATGGAGGGGACATTCCAGCCGTACGGTTACCACGATTCCACCGGTGAACTGGTGGGATTCGAAAAGGAAATCGCGGACCTGGTGGCAGCCGATCTAGGAGTTAAGCCGGTGTATGTGGAAACCCAGTGGGATTCGCTGATTGCAGGCGTTGACGTGGGCAGATATGACATTGTGATCAACAACATTGCACCCACGGACGCCCGCCGGGAGGTCTTTGACTTCTCCATCCCCTATGCCATCAGTGAGGGCAAAGTGGGGGTCTCCGGTGATTCCCCGTTGCAGTCCGTGGATGAAATCCCGGACCACTCGGCAGCACAGACGGAAACCTCCAACTTTGGCCAGGAAATGGCCAAGGCAGGAGCCAATCTTGTTCCCGTGACGGGCTTTGACGAGGCCATCATGCTGGTCTCCTTTGACCGTGTGGACATGACCGGCAATGACTACGTGACCTTTGAAGCGTTCTTCCAACAGCGCCCTGACGTTGACATCCGCCTGCTGAACGGCACCCTTGGGGACCCCGCTGAATCCGCAATCCTGATGGCCAAGGGGCAGGACAGCCTTAAGGCCGCCATTGACGAATCCCTCCGCACCCACATGGACAACGGCGATCTGGCGCGCATTTACCAGAAGTACGTTTCTCTTGACCTCACCCCGGAATCATGACTGAACTTTTCTCACTCTGGGCGGAGTCACTGCCCCAACTGCTGCTGGCCACCATCACGGTGACCATCCCGTTGAGCATCATTGCTTTCATCCTGGCGTTGGTGGTGGCTGTGTTGGCCACCACCATGCGAATG
This sequence comes from Kocuria subflava, assembly GCF_012163155.1. Classification (GTDB taxonomy): domain Bacteria; phylum Actinomycetota; class Actinomycetes; order Actinomycetales; family Micrococcaceae; genus Kocuria; species Kocuria subflava. The sequence goes on along the minus strand of NZ_JAAVUN010000055.1, from coordinate 1,816 downwards.
GGGCGGGTCAAACCGCTGCAGTGGATCTCCCGCTTTTACGTGTGGCTGTTCCGCGGCACGCCCATCCTGGTGCAGTTGTTCATCATTTTTTACGGGCTGCCCGCCATTGGGATCACGTTGTCCGCGTGGACCTCGGCCATCATTGCGTTCACGTTGAACACCGGCGCCTATGCCGCGGAAACGTTGCGTGCTTCCGTGCAGTCCATTCCGCGGGGGCAGATTGAGGCCGCCAAGACCTTGAACTACACCGGCTGGCAGATGCTGCGCCACGTGATTGCCCCGCAGGCTCTGCGCATTGCGCTGCCGCCGCTGGGCAATGACCTGATTGACCTGGTCAAGGGCACATCCTTGGTCATGGTGATCACCCTGGCTGACGTGTTCCAGGTGGGCCGCCAGATTGCTGCCACCACCTTCCAGCCGCTGGCCCTCTACATGGAGGTGGCCGCCATTTACCTGCTGCTGTTCACCATCTTGTCCGTGCTCCAGTCCCGCCTGGAGAAGGTCTCCAACCGTTACGTCAGGAGCACCAATGCTTGAGTTGAAGAACGTTTCCAAGGCTTACGGGGACAACACTGTTCTGAACAACGTGTCCCTGAACCTCCCGGACGGTCAGACCACCGTGATCTTGGGCCCTTCCGGTTCCGGCAAGTCCACGCTGCTGCGGTTCATGAACCTGCTGGAGGTTCCGGAGACCGGTGCCCTGACGGTCAACGGTGACTCCGTGACGTTTGGCCAGCGGCTCACCGATGCACAGATCCGCTCCGTTCGCCAGCACTCGGCCATGGTGTTCCAGGGCTACAACCTATTCCCAAACCAGACCGTGCTGGGCAACGTCAGCCTGCCGCCGGTCCTCAACGGCAAGATCTCCAAGGATGAGGCCCGTACCCGCGCACAGTCCTACCTGGACCGCGTGGGCATGGGCGACCGCCTGGAGGAGTACCCGGACAACCTCTCCGGTGGGCAGCAGCAACGTGTGGCCATCGCCCGCGCGTTGGCCGTTGAACCGGACTTCCTGCTGTTCGACGAACCCACTTCCGCCCTGGACCCCGAACTGGCTGCTGAGGTCACCCGCGTGATGGTGGACCTTGCCCAGGAAGGCCGCTCCCTGGTGGTGGTCACCCACAACATCGAGTTCGCCCGCACCGTGGCGCAGCGCGTGATCTTCCTTGCCGACGGCGGCATTGGTTTCGACGGCGCCCCGGAGGACTTCTTTGCCTCCGACTCCGAACGGATCCAGAGGTATCTGAGCACGTACGGGGGCTGATGGCGGGGCGGCCTATAGGGTGGGCTCATGAAGAGGGTTCACATTCACGAGGCGGAAGCGCGCCTATGTGAGCTCCTGGCCGAAGTTGAACGTTGAGAGTCCGTCTTGATCGCCAGGGGCTCGCGGACCATCGCGCGCCTGGTACCTGCCGAGTCCGATCGACGTGAGCTGGGCTTCAGTTCCTTCGTGATGCCGGCCAGCTTCTTCGACGATCTGCCTGACGATCAGTTGGCTGCATGGGATGGCGACTGAGCGGTTCAGCAGCTACCCCTCAGTTGTTGGTCAAGGGGCGCAAGGCAGGGTGCTGAAAGAGTGCTTCCGGACCGTGAGTTGCGGCTACGGCTGCCACCGCAGCGGTCGGTACAGGTGGCCCAATGAGCATCATGGGTTGACTGCCGTCGAACTCCAACACCAAGTTCCAATGAACGATGTCTGGATACATTGACGAGATCGCCCCGTACCAAAAGCGGCCCTTCCCAAATGAGTGTGGGTAAGGGCCCAAGCGGGGTGCGTGTCACGGGGGTCGGGTAGGGGTCGAGGCCTCCAGGATGG
>NZ_JAAVUN010000054.1 GCF_012163155.1 Kocuria subflava | reverse complement strand
CGAACCCGCCTGGCCAACGCCACCACAGGAGCACCCATGAACAACACCACCAATCAATCCGGTGTTGCACTCACCCCCTGAAACCGCCTGGGTCAGGGGCGATCAAACGGCCTACTCGGCGGTAGAGCGGGAGAGAAAGGGGAGGGTCAGACCACCTCGAAGTTGGCCATCATCATCATGTCCTCGTGTTCCAGGTTGTGGCAGTGGAACACGTACTTCCCGCGGTAACCGTCAAAGCGCACCAACAGGTCCACCTGGCCACCGGTGTCCATGCTCACGGTGTCCTTCCACCCGTGGTTGAAGCTGCTCACGGACTGCTGCCGGTCCTGCCCGATCACCTGGAACGGCGCCAGGTGGATGTGGAACGGGTGCTCGACGTCCAGCCCTCGGATGCGCCAGCGCTCCACGGTCCCCAGCTTGGGATCAGCCAGGATGGTGTCCGGGTCAAAGGCCTGATTGTTCACGGTCCACAACGTCATCCCGTGGGCTTGCGCGCCACCTCGGGCGAACACGAACTCCCGCTCGGCCACCACATCGTCCTCGGAGAGAATCTCCACCTCCGCCAACCGCTCAGGGATCGGACCGGAATCTTCCTCCTGGCGGGTGACCTTGAACCGCATGATCACATCCGTCCCATCCGCCCCGTGCTGATTGTGCAGCGTGACCTCCTCACCGATGTCCAATCCAGAGAAGTCCACGACGACGTCGAACCGTTCCGCCTGCGCAATGTCCAACGTCCCGTGTTCGATGGGAGCCTCCAGCAGGCCCAGATCGCTTCCGATCTGCACAAACGGCAGACCACCGTCCAGGTTCAGCCGGTACCGCCTGGCGTTGGAGGCATTGAGGATCCGGAAGCGGTACTTGGTGTTGGACACCTCCAGCTCAGGCCAGGGCGCGCCATTGACCAGGATGCAGTCACCCAGCACACCACTCATGTACTCGGACTCCACACCGGGCGGGTCCACCAGATCCGGGTCCACCGATGGATAGAAAAAGGACCCGTCCGCGGCGAAAGCCCGATCCATGATCATCAGAGGGATGTCCCGGTCGCCGGTGGGCAGGCCCAGGGCGTCCTCGGCGTCGTCGTGAATCAGGTGGAAGCCCGCCAGGCCGCGGTAGACCTGGGGGCCGGTGAAGTCCATGCGGTGATCGTGGTACCACAGTGTGGCTGCGGGTTGGTCCATGTCATAGACGTATTCGCGCTCGCCGTCGCTGGTGTCCCCGGAGGCAAGGTGGTCGGAGTGCTCGAAGTCGGCGGCGTCGTCGTGGGTTCCGTGATCGCCGTGGTCCGAGCTGGCAGGGAAGATCACGTCGGTGGGGTAGCCGTCGTGTTCCGGCGCGGTGACGCCGCCGTGCAGGTGCACCACCACGGGAACGGGCAGCTCATTGCGGTGGGTGACCACGGTGCGGCGGCCGCGTTGGGAGATCAACGTGGGGCCGGGCACGGTGCCCTTGTAACCCCAGACCTGCGTGGTGGTGCCGGGAATGATCTCCAGGTCGGCGGCCCGTTGGGTGATCTGGTAGAAGTCGGTGTCGGCATCCTTGCGTGTTGGCTCCAGCACCTCGGGGATGGGAAGGGACACGGTGAAAGGCTGCGGCAGTTCGAGCTCGCTGGTCAGCAGAGCTCCGGCACTGCCTTGTGCCCGGCGGTTGTCCCGGGCCCCACCGCAGGCTGTGAACGTTGTGGTCAGAGTGAGCCCGGCGGTGGCGGCCGCACCGAACCTGAGCAGGGACCGGCGGCTGAGGTGAGGGGGAGTCGAGCGGGTTGCCATACCTCGACCCTACGACTTCCCGCCGCCCACCCCATCCGCCGAGAAGGCTGTTTGATCGCCCCTGAGTGGGTCAGCAGCGATCAAAAGGCCTACTCGGCGGGGAAGGGAGGGGCAGCACCGACTGGCTCAGGCCTCCGGGATCTCCATGCCAAAGTCCTCCATGTTCACGGAAGACGGCTCCGGGCCGCCGCGCACCCCGGTGTCCAGGGCATCAATTCGCGTGAGTTCATCATTGGTGAGTTCAAAGTCGAACACGTCAAAGTTCTCCTCGATGCGGTGGCGCTTGACCGATTTGGGGATGACCTGACGTCCCTGGTCCAGGTGCCAGCGCAGCATGACCTGGGCTGGAGTCTTGCCGTGGGATTCGGCGATCTCCAGGATCTCCGCATTCTCCAGGGTGGACTTCCGGTCCTGACCAAAGCCGGGGTAGAACGTGATGCCACCAATGGGGGACCACGCCTGGGAGATGATTCCCAGCTCCCGGTTGTTGTTCACCAGCTCCGTCTGACGGAAGTAGGGGTGGATCTCGATCTGGTTGACCGCCGGGATGACCGTGGTTTGCTCCATCAGACGGTCCAGATCCTCCGGCATGAAGTTCGAGACACCGATGGCGCGCACCTTGCCGTCCTCCAGCAGCTTCTCCAATCCCTTGTAAGCCGCGATGGTGCGGTCGAACTCCGGGGTCAGCGGCTGGTGCAGGATCAGCAGATCGATCTTCTCCACACCCAGCTTCCCGCTGGCCTTCTCAAAGGCGTGTTGAGTTTCCTGGAACCCGTAGTCATTGATCCAGACCTTGGTCTCCAGGAACACCTCGTCCCGGCTCAGCCCGGACTGCTGGATGGCCTGACCAACCTGGCGCTCATTGCCGTAGGCGGCAGCGGTGTCGATGTGCCGGTAGCCCACTTCCAATGCGTCCGTCACGGCCTGCACGGTTTCCTCAGGGGCCGACTGGAAGACGCCAAAGCCCAGTTCCGGGATCTCAACGCCGTTGTTCAGTGTCATGTTCGGAATGCTCATGCGCCCACCGTAAGCACCCTTCACCTGCAGGAAACAGGGCCTGTCAGTACCCGTCTCGGGATTCCCAGGCGGTTCACAGAGTCACTCTCAGCTGCCGTTCAGATTAGACTTGCCGTTCCATCTCACGTGCCGGGTCCTCTGCCCACGGCCCGTTGGTCTCAGCACAGCGACGACGACGCCGCAGGTTGCGTCGTCGTCACTCCCGGCCCCGTGAGTGGCTCTGCAGTGACCGGCCCGCCCCGCACCGACCAACTACGAGGTGGTAGTGATGTCTCCCAATGCCATTGGCTTTGCCCTACTGATCTTGGGAGCGGCGCTGCTGCTCGGCAAGGTCATCCGCGTGAAGGTGGGGTGGATCCAGTCCCTGTTTCTGCCCAGCTCCATCATTGCCGGTGCCATCCTGTTGCTCCTTGGGCCGCAGGTCTTGGGGCGTATCAACGGACCGTGGGGTGAGAACGGCCTGTTCACGGAGGCCATGATCACCACCTGGGCGGCCCTGCCGGGTCTGCTCATCAGCGTCATTTTCGCCACCATGTTCCTGGGGCAGGATCTGCCCACACCCAAACGAGCCGCCAAACTGGTGGGCCCGCAGCTGTCCCTGGGTGTGGCTTTCGGCTCCGGGCAGTACGTGATCGGTCTGCTGCTGGCAGCACTGGTGCTGGTGCCGCTGTTTGCTGCATCGCCCATGACTGGTGCGCTGATTGAGATTGCCTTTGAAGGCGGTCACGGCACGGCGGCCGGTATGCGCGGTGTCATGGAGGACCTGGGCTTTGGTGAGGGTGCTGATCTGGCGGTCGGTCTGGCCACTGTGGGCATTGTCAGCGGCGTGATCATCGGTATTGCGCTGATCAACTGGGGTGTTCGTACCGGCAAGACCGAAATTCTCAAAGGCAACGTCAAGATGTCCGTGGCCGAACAGAAAGGCTTGTTCCGCACGGACGAGCACTACTCGGCAGGCAAGATGACCAGCCGTCCCTCCTCTGTGGAGCCGTTGTCCCTGCACATGGCCATCATGGCTGTGGCGGTGCTGATCGGCTGGCTGATCCTGGAGGGCCTGCGTTGGGTCGAGCAGGCCACCTACGCCTCCGTGATGTTGGATGACACCACACCTCTGGAGATCTTTGCCTACGTCCCGCTGTTCCCCATGGCGCTGCTGGGCGGTGTGATCCTGCAGATGATCGCCCGTGCGGTGGGCGCCGATCACTACATCGACCACCAGATGATGGTGCGGATTCAAGGGTGGGCACTTGACTTCCTGATCGTGGCAGCCATCGCCACCTTGTCCCTGCAGGCCGTGGGGGACAACCTGGCGGCCTTCACCATTCTGGCCATTGCCGGCATCGCGTTCAATGTGGCCATCTTCTTGTGGCTGGCCCCGCGGATCATCGGACGTTACTGGTTTGAACGCGGCATCGGTGACTTCGGCCAGTCCATGGGTGTGACCGCCACGGGTTTGATCCTGATGCGCGTGGTCGACCCGGAAGGCGAGTCCCCGGCCTTCGAGGCGTTCGGCTACAAGCAGTTGGTGTTCGAACCGTTCTTCGGCGGCGGTCTGGTGACAGCTCTGGCCATCCCGATCATCTACCTGACCGGGCCGTGGCCCCTGTTCTTTGTCATGCTGGTGGTCTTCCTGATCGCTGTGTTGACCGGTTTGTTCTACTTCCGGCCCCGGGAGATGAAGGACCGCGAACAGCACACCCAGGAGATTGCTCAGCAGAAGAAGGCTGAGGAGGGCGGCGCCACCGCCTGAGGAGCCACCTCACCCTTGACCCCCTCACCCCTGACCGCCGAGACCTCCGATGAAGCCCATATCGCGCACTTGTTGGGGCCATAACGGAGGTCTCGGCGGTGTGGGGGGTGCTTCTATGGTTTTCGTCAAGCGGCTAGGGCCACGGTGGGCGGGGTGGGTTCTTGGTAGAAAGATCC
>NZ_JAAVUN010000053.1 GCF_012163155.1 Kocuria subflava | reverse complement strand
CCGCCACAGGACTCTGACCAGCGACAACACCGGCCAAGTCAGCCAGGAGCTCTCAAGTGGCACGAGTCAGGTTTGGGGAAGACCGGGGCGTACTTCAAGGTCTTGAACGCCGACTCGCTGTAGGGATTATCGGGCTCATCACAAAGCAGGGTGTAGTTGGGGTCTGAATCCGCCGGTCTCGAGCAGCGATCTGGCTATGTAGTGGACGAGGTTGCGGAAGCCGAGGGCTGAGCCGCGGAGGTGTTCGAGCCGACCGTTCAGGGCCTCGGTGGGGCCATTCGAGGTGCCGGGCCGGTCGAAGTAGGCGAGGATGTCAGCGGCCCGCTTGTTCAGGGTGCGGCCCAGCACGATAACCTCCTTCAGAGCGGCGGGGACACCGCTGCCGACGGCGTCGATGACGGCCTGCATGCGGATGCGTCCCGTGGCCCGGTCGGGTTCCCGGTAGGCAGCGATCATCTTCTGGTAGATGCCCCAGGTGGTCTCGACCTCGACGTGGTCATGGCCGGCGAACAGGGTCTCTAGGCGGGTCTTCTGTCGGGCGGTGAGCAGGTCCAGACCGGTGAGGAGGGTGCGGCGGGCCCGGTAGAGCGGGTCGGTGGCACGGCCGCGGTGGCCGTGGAGGTCTTGCTGGACCCGCCTGCGGCATTGGTCGAGGGCATCCCCGGCGAGGCGGATCACGTGGAATGGATCCATCACAGCAGTGGCATCGGGCAACTCTTCGGTGGTGGCGGTCTTGAACCCGGTGAAGCCGTCCATCGCGACGACCTCCACCCCGGCCCGCCACTGCTTGGGACGGGCAGCGAGCCAGGTCTTGAATGCTTGCTTGGAGCGGCCCTCGACCATGTCCAACAAGCGTGCCGGGCCGGTGTTGTCCCTGATCGGAGTGAGGTCGATGATCACGGTGACGTATCTGTCGCCGCGGCGCGTGTGGCGCCAGACGTGCTCGTCGACGCCGAGCACGCGCACGCCGTCGAACCGCTTCGGGTCATCAATCAGGACCCGCCGGCCTTCGGCCAGGACGGCGTCGTTGGCAGTGTTCCACGACACGGCCAAGCCTTCGGCGATCCGGGCGATGGTGAGGTGGTCGACCACGAGTGCTTCCAGCGCCCAGCGCAGCGCCCGCCGGGACAGCTTGGATCGCGGTTCGGCGGCCTTGCTCATGTCCTGGCGCCACACGTGTTCGCACTCGGAACACCGGTAGCGGCGCACCGTGATCAGCAGGACGGTGGGTCGCCAACCGAACGGCTCGTGCGCCAACCGGCGAACCACGCTGCCGCGCGGGGTTCCCTCACAGCCGCACCGTCGGCACCACGGGTCGGGATTGGCGACCCGGCAGGCCAGTACCGCCTGGTTCGGCTCCACATGCTGGCCGATGACCTCGAGGCCGAGCTCATCGAGGCGGGTGAACGTGGTCAGGTCAGGGCTAACGAAGGTAGCGTGGGGCACGTCGAGGTCTTCCGGATGGGCAGTGTGAGAACTTCCATCTTCGGGAGGCCTCGACCCCCATCCACGTACCGACGCGCCGCACAGCTCAAGACACCGCTACACCCTGCTTTGCGATGAGCCGGTTATTCTCACCACCGGTTTGTGCCGCCGTCCAGAACTGCCGAGACCTCCGATATGTCCCAAATTCGCACAAAAATTGGGACATATCGGAGGTCTCGGCAGGTGGGGCCGGTGGGAAAGCCCGAGTCAGCGGGTCAGCGGACCACTTCCGGGTTGACCGGGAACGGCGGGACCTCCCCGCGGGCCATGGCCAGGGCGTTCTCCGCGCACATCTCCCCCATCCGGGCGCGCGTGGCACGCTCCGCCGAGCCGATGTGCGGCAACAGGAACGTGTTCGGCAATTCGGCCAGACCGTCGGCCAGGGCGGGCTCGTTTTCGTAAACATCCAGACCGGCCGCCTCGATGGTGCCGTCCCGCAGCGCTACCACCAGCGCTCGTTCGTCAATCACCGGTCCACGCGCGGTGTTGACCAGCACGGCGGTCGACTTCATCCGGGCCAGCTCGTCGGCCCCGATCAGGTGCTTGGTCTCCGGGGTCAGAGGCACATGCAAAGAGATGTGGTCGGAGGTCTCCAACAGTTCGTCCCACGAAACCTGGGTGACCTTCCGGGCCAGATCCCCGAGTTCGTCGTCGTCCACCGGGCGGTCCTGCGGCGGACGCTGCACAAAAACCACCTCCATGCCGAAGCCCAGGGCGCGGCGGGCCATGGCCTTGCCGATGCGGCCGAAACCCGCGATCCCCAGGCGGGTTCCCGTGATGTCCGCGCTGAGCAGCAGGTCGGGGGTCAAGCCTTTGAACTCGCCGGAGCGGACCATGGTCTCGCCTTCATGCGCACGGCGGGCGGCGGCCAGGAGCAACAGCATGGCGATGTTGGCCGTGGCATCCGAGAGCACATCCGGGGTGTTGCCCACAAAGATCCCGTTTTCGGTGGCCGCCTGGACGTCAATGTTGTTGAACCCAACACCAAAGTTCGCCACACCCTTCAGCGAAGACCCCTTGAGGACATCTGCGGTGACCTGGTCGGAGAGTTGGGTGATCAGGACGTCGTACCGGCCACTGTGGGCAGCGTCCTTGAGCTCCTCGGCGGTGTAGCCGTGCCCGATCTCCACCTCCCCGGCTTCACGGAGCATGTCCTCGGCGGGGCCGGGCAGCGGAGCAGTGAAGAGGAACGAGGGCATGGGGCCACCTTTCTGTTGCACCCTTCCGGGCGGGCTGGCGTATCCCACCCAGTCTGTCACCTCCCCCACCCACGACGGCGGCGGGTCATCCACTCCCCCTCCCCCTATGCCGAGTAGGCCGTTTGATCGCCCCTGACTGGCTCAGCAGCGACCAAACGGCCTACTCGGCGAGGTCACCCTGTTAAACGACCAGCTGCTTGTCAGCGAAGTTCAGTTGATGGGCCGCGTCTCGGGGCTACGGTTACCGAGCGCCCTCAGCGACGTCTCCAACCACCGGTTGTCCGCACGAACCGAAACCATACAGCGTCGCGCAGAATCCGTATTAATCTGTTCCACCGTCAGTTCCTTGAAGACACTCGCTGGGCTGCGGTCCATGTATGTCGTCGCTTGCTGTGAACAGTCCAGAGAACCCGTCGAATCGGAAGACACACGAGCCACCACCTCTCCCGTGTGGTCATTCGAACACGGAACGAACTCAGCGGTGCGCCCGTTTAAGCATTCCCGCAACGCCACCCCATCGTTGAGATCGAGGGCACCGGCGAAGGAGACGGCAACCTGCTGACCCTCCACGGACAAAACACAAACGTCATCGACCATGGACACACTGACTCCTCGATCCAGAACGTCTACATCGGGATTGCCACCCATGTATCGTGTGGCAGCCTCAATGGAGCACGCGTCTCCCGCGCCGATAATTTCCCCAAAATGTGCGGTGTCACACGCAACTACGGAAGAAATGTCTTCCACGGAGTTCAAACATGCCCCCGGGGCCGCACCTTCATCCATTGCATCATCGACCATGGCGTGCGAGCTCGCGCCATTTGGAGTCCGCAGATCACGCTGATCGGTCCGAACCTCGGCATCCTGGCCATCTGTATGCAATACGAGAGTCGTTACATAGGCCAGAACACTCACACAAACACCTATCGAAGTAACCACCAAGGTGGCCATGGCAATTCGAATGCTCAAAGACCAACTCGACCACTTGTTGCGCCACGAGAGGAGCCAGCTATTCACCCCAAGCACACCCCGCCACGGCATCTGGTCACCCACAGGGTTGGGTTCAGACACGCCTGAGTCCGCGAAGGGCGGATCACTGAAGCTCGACATCCCAGATCACAGCGGTAGAGGTGCCGGAGTTGCCGCACTCTGTGACTTCATCGTCCAGATAAAACTCGACTTCCAACGCGTTCACATCCGCGACCTCGAGGTCGAATCCTTGGACCTTGTTGAACGGGATGCGCTGAATGTCGATCTGGTTGCCGTTGCCCACAACGCGAACTACCAGTGTGTCCCGGCTGGATTCGGACTGATTGGCTTGTCCTGCCTTGAAGGAGAGTTTGTCGAAGTTGTTGGCCAGGCGCAGTTCGAGTCGCGCGGGGCCGCCGTAACCACTACCGCAGTCACGAATCTCTCTTGAGATGCCCGAAATACTGTTCTCATCAGCGACGTCATACCGATTCTCCGCCCAGTAATCTCCCGGTTGGAAGAACTCAGACAACGTAAGGTTCTGACCCTTGACGTCCTCGCTGAGTACTGCACCCTCGGTGGACGAAGGTGACGCCCCGCGAACGGGTGTGTCGTCAGCCGTTTCTGTAGGAGACACGGCTGATGCAGTGCTCGCGGTCTCTGTGGCCGTGGTCGACGCCGATGGATTCGTTGTGGGGCTGGCATCCACCGGCGCGGCCGTCACCGTGACCGTGGCCGGGGCGGAAACACTCTCGTCCTGGGAGCTGTCCGGTGGATTGCACGCACTGAGAACCAAGATCGCAGCAGTAATTACGGAACCCACACTGATGGAACGGACCTTGTTCACGACAACCCCCTGGCACCTGGCGCATTGAACAGTTCCACCAGGTCGGTTACCCGGTGGGAATTCATGAAGACACCCTGACATGCAGAGATGCGAATTGCCAGGTGCATGGAAGCTGAAGGGATTGCATGACGCTGTGTTGCGCATCTCATATCCCAATTCCACGAGACTACATTCTGGCCCGACGACGGCGGGTCACCCCGTTACCTTTTCGGCGGCGCCTGGATCGTCCAGGATGAGCAGGTGCCGGCCAGCCGGTCCTCGGCATGATCGTTGCCCCCAGTCGCACTCATGATCCGGGGGGTGTTGTCACCGAGGACCGGTCTGGTGATCACGGATCGCTGATAGAGGCGGGGCCCCCTCACGAGGGTCTTTGTAACGTGGATGCCGAGCGTGATCACCACAGGGCTGGCCAGCACGACCATGGCCCGACCAGCCCAGGAGCAACCGCCATGACCACCCCAACCCCGGCCGTGTACATCGGCCTCGACGTCGGCAAAACCGACCACCACGCCGTAGCACTCACCAGCAACGGCGAGACGGTCTACGACAAGGCCCTGCCCAACGACGAGACTCGCCTGCGAGGCATCCTCGACGAACTCTGGAAGACCCATGGGCCCGTGCTGCTTGTCGTCGATCAGCCGGCCACGATCGGTGCCCTTCCGGTCGCCGTGGCCCAGTCATGTGCCGGTGTTGAGGTGGCGTATCTGCCGGGACTGGCCATGCGCCGGATCGCGGATCTGCACCCGGGCTCGGCCAAGA
>NZ_JAAVUN010000052.1 GCF_012163155.1 Kocuria subflava | reverse complement strand
GGTCTCGCGTCCATACCGGGACCCACCCCCTGTTCTTACTAGGGGTGTTGCAACCACCACATGAACCCACAGCAGGATTCTGGGCCTTAACGGAGGTCTGGGCGGGGATCAGTGCTGGGCTGCCGGTGCCAGGGCCTCCGCGAACGGGTAGTCCGTGTAACCGCGGGCGCCCGGGGTGTAGAACGTTGCCGGGTTGGGCTGGTTCTCCTCCGCCCCGTTGCGCCAGCGCTCCACCAGGTCAGGGTTGGCAATGATGGGGCGTCCCACCACAACTGCGTCGGCAATCCCGGCTTCCACCATGTGCTCGGCCTCATCACGTGTGGTGTTGGAGCCGAACCCACTGTTGAGCATGAACACCCCGTTGAAACGCTCACGCAGGTGCGCCACGAACTCTCCGTCCACATCCGCGTGCAGCACGGACAGGTAGGCCAGACCCAAGTTCTTGATCTGATCGAGCAGGGCATCGTAAGTGGCCAGGACGTCGTCGTGATTGGTCTCCGGAACACCCTGAATGTTGTGTTCCGGGGAGATCCGCAAGGCTGTGCGGCCGGGACCGATCTCAGCGGCGACTGCCTGGATGACCTCGGCCACGAACTTGGCGCGGGCATCCGGGGAGCCGCCGTATTCGTCGTCGCGCTGATTGGTCACGGGGCTCAAGAATTCGTGGAGGAGGTAACCGTTGGCGCTGTGCAGCTCCACCCCGTCCATACCGGCGTCGACGGCACGGCGGGCACCGGCCACGAATTCGTTCTTTACGCGCTCCAGGTCATCCGCGGTCAAGGCGCGCGCGGTGATGATTTCCTGCTTGCCGTCGTAGGTACGGATCTCACCACGGTCCGGTGCGGTCTCACCGGGGGCCTCCGGCTGCGCGCCACGGGTCAGGCCGGGGTGGGTGACGTGACCGGCGTGCATGATCTGCATGACCACCGTGCCGCCCTGCTCGTGCACGGCCTCGGCCACGCGGGCCCACCCTGCCTGCTGCTCATCCGTGACAATGCCCGGCTGACCCACGAATGCACGGTTGGTGAAGACCGGGAACGTGCCCTCCGTGATGATCAGACCCGTACCGGCGCGCTGTGTGTAGTACTCCACGTGAAGATCGGTGGGCACACCGTCCTCCTCCGCGCGGGAACGAGTGAGCGGGGCCATGACCACGCGGTTGCGCAGCTGCAGGTCGCCTGCGGTCAGGGAATCGAACAAGGTGGGCACGGGTACCTCCATGCGGTGTAGTTGTCTCTCGAGGGGTGCAACCTCCGTGCCACACGGACGTATTCCGGCCTGTGACCAAGGCCCCAGGTATGAGTCATGCGGTGCGCCGGGCCAGAACGAATCCTTGGTCATGGTCCTCCATGACGGCTCGACGTGTGGCAGTGGCGGCGACGGTCCAACCGGCCGCCGTGGCAACCGAAGCCATTTCCTCAGGTGAGTACAACCAAGCCGTCATGGAGTCGGTGGTCCCGTACGGGTTCACAATCTCCCGCGAACCGGCGCCCGCTTGAAACCCCACCAGCAGTGCCCCTCCAACATCTGTGACGCGAGCCAGTTCCGTCAGTGCATCCGCCAACCCGGGGTAGTCCAGATGGATCAGTGAGTACCAGGCAAGCACACCACCGAACGCATCATCGCGGTAGGGCAATGCCCTCAGATCGGCCACTCGAAAATCCACTTCCGGTTCTCGACGACGCGCTCGCTCGATCATCCCGCTGGACAGGTCCACCCCCTGCGGGGTCAGGCCTTGCTGCACCAACTCGTGGATCATCCGGCCGTTCCCACATCCGGCATCCAGCACCCGGAGCAGCGATGTTGCGCGGACTTCCTCGCAAAAGGCGCGAATCATGGCTCGGTCCACGGGTTGTTCGACCCTCAGGTCAGGTAGCAGTGCGTCGTAGGTGGGTGCGGCGTCGTCGTACACGGAACGGAGGTGGTGCGGCAGGTCCATGACGCCACTGTGCCAGAGACACGGCAACGGCCCTGCACACTTGTGCAGGGCCGTTGCCGTGGTCCCTCAGCGGAGACCTTGACTGCTCAGATCATGCATGAATACCCAAGGGCCTCAAAGCGCCACTTCGCATGATCTGGGCGAGGTCACTGGCCGTTGCGGGCCGCCATGCGGTTGTCCACCACCAGCAGGATGACCACGGCGATCAGACCGGCCAGACCTGCCATGAGCAGGATGCCCCAGTCATCCGCGGGTGCGTTCAGGTTGCGGTCGTCGTCCTGCCAGGGCCACAGGGAACGCAGTGCGCCAATCATCAGACCTGCCAGGGCGATCATGGTGCCGCGGTGGTGATGCTCCAGCAGCTTCTGCAGAGCCTTGACGATCACGATCATGCCCAGAATCGCACCCAGGAAGAACAGGCCCAGGTAGCCGAAGTCCAGGTTGTCCACGGCCCGCAGCGTGGGTTGGTAGAGCCCGATGGTCAGCAAGATGAACGATCCGGAGAGGCCCGGCAGCAGCAGCGCGGACACCGCCACGGAGGCGGCCAGGATGATGATCCACGGCTGAGGTTCAAGCGTTGTGGACGGGATGGAGACCAGGAAGAAGGCCACCAGGGCAGCTCCGATTCCCAACAGCCAGTCAGCCCAGGTCCACCCCTTGCCTGCCAGGGACAACGGAACCCACACGGACCCAACCACCATGCCGAAGAAGATGGCACGCATCAGCTCGGGGTGGTTGTCCACCAGGTGCTCCATGGGACCGGCAATGAGCAGCAGCGCCGCCACCATGCCGATCATCACCGGAATCACCACGCGCCACTCCACATTGGCGGCATGCTTCTTGAAGCCTTCAATACGGTTGGGGCCCAACAGCAAAGCACGGAAGGCAGAGATCAGTTCGCTGGCGGATCCGATCAGTTGGTCATAGATGCCAACCACCAAGGCCACGGTTCCACCGCTGACACCCGGGACGGTCTCCACCGTGCCGATCAGGGCGCCACGCACCAGGTTTCCGGGGAGGCTGGTCCTTCGGGTTGGTGCGAGTCCACCTTCTTCGGCGGCAAGACTGGGGGCAGGGTGAGACAAGGCGCGTCCTTTCGGTGGGTTTCCACTAGGCTAACGGGACATGACCCCCTATTAGGGAGCTTTGAGGCAGACCCCACACATCCCCACTTGAGCGTCACACTTCACGACGACGGTCGCCCCCTGACCCACAGCGGCGGTGAGCCTCGCACGAGGGGCGGACGCCACGCAGGGGGTGTTCACCGCGCGCTGCGGTGAACACCCCCTGCGAACACGGTCAACAACTCAGGGAATCACCCGGTGATAGGTGGGCGTCCCCCAAACGTTGCGCTCCACCACACCTGTCCGGCTGTTGGCCGCTTCAATGACCTTCCCGTTCCCGGCATAGATCCCGACGTGATTGGGCCAGTGCATGAGATCGCCAACCTGGCGCTGGGAGGCCGGCACCTCTCGGTATTTGGCCGCCTGGTCACCCGAGTAGCGCGGCAGCGTGATCCCGGCTTGTTGATAAGACCTCAGGGTCAGGCCCGAGCAGTCGAAGGAGTTGGGTCCCGCAGCTCCAAAGACGTAGGGCTTGCCCACCTGAGCTCGGGCGTAGTTGATCACCCGCTGGACCTTCTGGGCGCGGCTGTCAACGGGCGGCTTGGTCCCGTAGATCAGGGCGTTCCAGGTTTTGGGGCCCACAACCCCGTCCACCTCCAACTCCTTGGACTTTTGGAACGCACGGACTGCGCTGTCCGTGGCGGTACCGAACTGGCCATCCACAACCAGGCCGTAGTTGAACTTGTTCAGCCAGCACTGAGCTTCCTTGACGGAGCTTCCGCTCGATCCCTTCTGAATGGTCGCGTGCGTTGACTCCACAACGCAGTTGGGAGCACTGGGATACGGGTCGGCTGCCTGAGCCGGTGCGGATGCAGTGAAAAATCCAGTGACACAGATGGCCACACAGGTGGAGAGGGTTGCCAGTTTGCGTGTTGCAGGTGCAGTTTTCACAGCGACTTCTACCTTTCACGAGGTGTGATGCACACAGCAGCTGGTGAGGACCAGTTACCCAGCAGGTGTCCGTCGACCGAAATCGATCGTGTGCCTCAAAAAGTAGGATTCGGCCCAGGCAGTCTCAATCGATGCGCGTGGGAGGTCGCCGAACGCCCATTGCACGCTGTCCATTTGTCCAGCAGCACCTGGTCCCACTGGCGTGATGGGTCACCTCAACCTTGGAACCGCCATTCAATACGGTGCTTGCGCACCGCCCCAGCGCGCAGAACAGGGTCGCCCAGCTCAGGACGGTTGGGGGTGTCCGGGTGGAACTGGGGTTCCAACGCCACGCCGTCACCTTGCCGGTACCGAGTACCGGAGGTGCCGACCGTGCGGCCGTCAAAGAAGTTGCTCGTGTAGACCTGCACCGCCGGAAGGTCGGAATGAACTTCCACGGATCGACCGCTCACGGGGTCCGTCAGGGTTGCCGCGTGACGGAGGCCGTGGCCGGTGACGTGCAGCGAGTGATCCACTCCGTTGTGCAGCTGGGCATGGTCCGCCCGCATCACATTCCCCAGGCGAACCGGGTGACGGAAGTCCAAGGGCGTGTCCGCCACGGATCGCAGCGCCCCGTCAGGAATGCCGTCGTCGTCAACGGGAAGGAACTGGCCAGCTGCCACGGTCAGGCGATGATCATCCACACCCCCACTGCCTTCACCCGCCAGATTCCAATAGATGTGGCTTGTGGGGCCGAAGACCGTGGCCCGGTCAGCCGTGGCCTCCATCTCCAGAACGACGACGGCGCCCTCCACCGTGTACGTGGCAAGGACCGTCATCTCCCCGGGGAATCCTTGGTCCAGGTGAGGACTGGTGAGTTCAAACGTGATGCTGTGCGAGCTGGATCGGGTCACTGACCACACGCGATGGCTGAAGCCCTCTGGCCCGCCGTGATGGCACGCGCTGCCGTTGTTGACCCCTAGGGTGTGCGTTTGACCGTCGAGTGTGAAGGTGGCGTTAGCGATCCGGTTGGCGTACCGGCCGACCACAACACCCATGTAGTCATCTGCGTACCGTACATACCCTTCGGCATCCGAGTGCCCCAGAACCACGTTGGTTGATCCACCGTCAGCAGGGACCCACAGGGACTGGACGGCTGCGCCGAGCTCCAGCAGTGTGACGTGGATGCCGTCAGCATCACCAATGGTGAACGCCGTGACGGGACTGCCATCCGGCAGGTTTCCGAAGTGTCGAAAGCTGGTGGCCATGCTTCAGTGTCTCAGCAGCCGGCGCCGTTGGGGTTCTGGATGCAGTCATCGGCGTAGTTACGCACCTTGGCCCGCCACACAC
>NZ_JAAVUN010000051.1 GCF_012163155.1 Kocuria subflava | reverse complement strand
CCCAGACCTCACAACACACCCCTCGAGACGCCCACGCGCACACCGCTACCCATGCTCATCTGTGAAGGGCCCCATTGAACGGATCGACCGCATCGGGCGAGAGAAGACCGTTCCGGTCGTAGAGCCGGAGCGCCTTCGGCGACAGCCATGTGGCCGCCGCGAACTCCCCAATCGTCATCAGATCGGCCATGCCCCTCCTCAAGAGCCCAGTCTATCGAAGGCTCTGCGCGCTCAGACGGTCTTGAACAGCAGATCGGTGGCCCACTTGGAGCGGTCCGGCTCTTCTGCGGGACCGGTGAGGTAGTGCTCGGCGTGGCCGGTCCACAGTCCACCGTTGTCGTCTTCGAGGACGTCGAGGCGATGCCCGTTGGCCTCGGCCCATTTCTTGACCTCGCTGTGCGCCGCCGGGATGGCATCAGGCGCACCGACATGGCGGCCGACGACGTAGGTGCCTGCCGGGAGGGCACCGAGAACGAGACCGTCAGTCGGCTTGACTGGTGCGGAGATCGGCACCGCGACTGTGAGGTCAACCGTGTCATCACTGTTTCCGATGTGACGGTAGACATAGAGAGGCCCGCCAAGCGGCGCAACCTGGTGCTCGCCCAGCCACTGATAGATCCGCGGGATCGCCTCGTTGGGTCCGCCGTGCGCGCCAAACTCCGAGAATCGGGCGCTGAGGGGAATGCCGATGTAGTGAACAGTCTGCCGCTCTTCGGCTGCGATGTTTAGTGCCATTTCAGATCACGTCCTCTTTTCGTATTGCCGGTGGCGTTTTGACCACCTGCAACCACTTGACGCCTTCCCCCAGGGGCAAGGTCAAGCGCCCTCGGTCTGAGGCTTCATTGGGCCAGCTGCCACGATGTCAAGGTCGAGTCATCTGCGGCAGCGCCCTTCTTCGAGGGTTGCAACTCCGACATGTGCTACGGCAACGCCATGGACATGGAGTGGGCCAAGGACGGCGTGACCGGTGAGCTGTTCAGCGTCCAGGCCCGCCCGGAGACGGTGCAGTCGCGCAAGGCCGCCACCGCCATGACCACCTTTGACCTCAAGGAACGCGGTTCCGTGGTCACCTCCGGCACCTCTGTGGGGGAGTCCATCGCCGTCGGTCCCGCCCGTGTCCTGCACAGCCCGGACCACATGGACAAACTCAACGACGGCGACGTCCTGGTCACCGAACGCACCGACCCCGACTGGGGCCCCATCATGAAACGGGCCTCGGCAATCGTCACGGATCACGGTGGCCGCACCAGCCACGCGGCAATGGTCAGCCGCGAGGTGGGCGTGCCCGCCGTCGTCGGCACCGGGGACGGCACCCGCTCCATCCAGGACGGTCAAATGGTCACCGTCTCCTGTGCGGAGGGCAGTGAGGGGTTCGTTTACGCCGGCGCCCTGCCTTTCGAGGAGAAGCAACTCTCCCTGGATGAGTTGCCGAACTCGCCGGTGCGTCTGATGATCAACCTGGCCACCCCGGATGCCGCATTGCACTGGTGGCGGTTGCCGGTCAACGGTGTGGGGTTGGCGCGGATGGAGTTCATTGTCAACGACGTCATCAAGATCCACCCGCTGGCGCTGACCAGGTTCGATCAGGTGGAGGACCCTGCTGTTCGGGCCACCATTGAGGAGCTCACGGCCGGTTACCAGGACAAGTCCGAGTACTTTGTGGACCACCTGGCCCGCGGGATCGCCACCATTGCGGCCTCCCAGTACCTGGATCCCGTGATTGTGCGCATGAGCGACTTCAAAACCAACGAGTACGCACAGTTGATCGGCGGCACCCAGTTCGAGCCCAAGGAAGAAAACCCCATGCTGGGTTTCCGCGGGGCCTCCCGGTATTACAGCCAGAACTACAAGGACGGTTTTGCGCTGGAATGCCGTGCCATCAAGCGGGCGCGTGAGGAAATCGGGGTGGACAACCTGGTGGTGATGATCCCGTTTGTGCGAACCCCGCAGGAGGCGGACCGTGTGATCCAGGTGCTCGCGGAGAACGGTCTGGAACGCGGCAAGGACGGATTGCAGCTCTACATGATGTGCGAAATCCCCTCCAACGTGTTCCTGATCGAGGAATTCGCGCAGCGGTTTGACGGGTTCTCCATCGGCAGCAACGACCTCACCCAGTTGATCCTGGGCGTGGACCGTGACTCGGAGGAGCTCAGCGACCTGTTCGACGAACGCAATCAAGCCGTGAAGACGGCCATCGCCCAGGTCAATGAGAAGGCGCACGCCGCCGGCTGCAAGGTTGGCATTTGTGGCCAGGCCCCAAGCGACTACCCGGATTTCGCCAGGTTCCTGGTGGAGCACCGGATCGACTCGATCTCCCTGAACCCGGACAGCGTCCTGGACGTGTTGGAAACCGTGGGGCAGTGAGAAACGACGCCGGACCGGGATGGCTGACCCGGTCCGGCGTCCCTGGATCCATGAGATCACCCCTTGTTGATGAGATGACACTCTGTTGGGTGTCATCTCATCAGTTGGTGGTGATCTCACGGGGTGTGGGGCGGTCCGGCGTCGTTGTCCTGCTGGCGTCAGGGGTTCAGACGGTGGCGCGTTGGTTGGCCCCGTAGCTCACGGCCAGGCAGACGACGGCGAACGCTGAGACACCTACCGTGGGCGCCCACGCGCCGAGTGAGCGGATGAAATCCATGGTGAACTCCCGCTGCCACACAAACAGTGCCACGGCTGCGGCCAGCAACAACACTGCCGCCACAATCGCGCCCGTGACAGCGGTGGCGCCAAAGGCCCGGAAGATGGTGCCGAAAGCTGCCCCTGTGAACAGTGCGGCCATGGAATAGGCAAAGATCGCCACAAAGGTCACCACGGGATGACCGTCTCCCAGTACTGGCGTGGCGAAAACCGGCAAACCGATCATCCAACCGTCCGTGAGGTGTTCCAGACCCAGCAGGATGGTGCCGCAGGTTGCCGCAATCAAGGCGGTGACGGCAAAACCCATGGAGCTGCCCACCCAGAAATCGCGCCGGGTTCCACCGAAGGCAAGAACAGTGGCAAAGGTGCGGTTGACCGCCAGGGCCGCGGATGAAATGAAGAAACCGATGAGCACACTGACCAGCATTCCCAGGCCTGTGAATGTGGAGGCAACCTCCTGGGGTAGGGGAAAACCGGTCACAATGCCGGTGATGAGACCGGCCAGCATGGTCAGCGCCAGGACGGCGGCCAACATCAAGGGGGCCACGTAGATCGAGTGGGTCCGCAGGGCCATGTAGAGGCGAAAACTGCGCAACGGGTACTTCATGACAGGTCTCCCTTGTTCTCAACATGTTCAGGTGTGTTCTGCTCGGCATCCAGAACACCCAAGGCCGCCACAATCTCCTGCAGGCCTGGGGATTCAACGGACAGGTGGAGATCTTCTGCACGCTGCTGTTCGCGGCCCACCACGGATCCTCTGACCAGAACGGACTTGATCCGGCCAAGAGATTGGGATGACACGACGTCGTACCCCGCCGTGAACTCATCCACTGCCGTGTCCATGCCGCGGACTGCGGTCATGGATGCCGTGACGTCTTCGACCGGCGCATGCAGGTCAATCCGCCCCCAGCGCATGAGGATGACGTCCTCCATGAGATTTGCAGCCTCATCAATCAGGTGCGTGGACATCAGGACCAGGCGAGGGTGCTCTGAAACAGCCAGCATGAGTTCCTCATAGAAGATGTTCCGCGAGGAGGGGTCCAGGCCCAGATACGGTTCATCCAGGAACGTGTAGTCCGCCCTGCTGGCCAGCGAAATTGAGATGGCCAACGCTGATCTTTGACCACGGGAGAGCTTCTTCAGCGGAGTCTTGCGCGGCACACTGAAACGGTCCAACAGGTGTTGTGCTGTTTGGGCAGACCACCGTGGATAAAACGCTGGAAGGGCTTGGAGCAGGTGCCGGGCAGTGTACTCATCGTGCCAACGCTGGTCCTCATGGATGAAGCACGTCCGCTCCAGAACACGGGCATTCTCCGCAGGATTCTGGCCGTCGATTCTCACCTGGCCGGAACTGCGGAAAGTGTGGTTGAGGATCACTGACATCAAGGTGGTCTTGCCCACACCGTTGGCGCCCAACAGGCCGTAGACCTTGCCGGACTCCAAACGGAGGTCAAGACCCTGCAGGACGCGGTGCTTGCCGTAGGACTTGGTCAATCCTTGCACCGTGATTCCGTCAGTCTTGGTGGACTCATCTGGGTGATCGGAGTGTAGGGGATGGTGGTCGTGTGACGTGGTGGCGAGTTTCATGACTGAGCCTCCGAGGCAGTGGGTGTGCTGGACGCATTCTGGGGTTGCTCGGCTGAGTGGCTGCGGATGAGGCTCACGACGTCATCCGTGGTCATGCCGAGGCGTTTGGCTTCCGCCAGCAGGGGCTCCACATAGGAGCGCAGCAGTGAACCTTGGCGTTCAGTGCGCAGGATTGCTGGACCATTGGCAGTCACGAACATGCCGACGCCGCGGCGCTTCTCAAGTACTCCCTGGTCCACCAGTCGGTTGACCGCTTTGCCTGCGGTGGCCGGATTGATGCGGAAGTGCACGGACAGCTCCGTGGTTGAGGGCACCCGGGCGCCTGGCGGGTAGGCGCCGGAGAGGATGTCGTCTGCGATTTGGTCGGCCAGGTCCAAGAAGATGGGACGGTCCGATCGTGGTGCAGGTGGTGTCACGGCATCCTCCCTTGGTCAGTTGGTTAGTTACTCAACTAATGAACCATAGAAGTGGTTCGATGGCAAGGGTGCCGTCAGCTGGTGTCACCCGGCAGGCGGGGCAGACATTCGCCGAGTTCTGGGCATGAGGAGTCATTCCAAAGCAGGAGACAGTGCAGCGCACGGATGAACCTGGGGCGGCCAAGGTCTGCACGCTGGATGTAGGCGGGTTCATTCCTTCAGCCGTGTTGGCACAGGCCGGATATTTCTACGCTGAAGGTGTTGAATCCCCCCATCTGAAAGGTCCTGCGTGTCCACAGCCACCGCATCGCCTCCCACCACACTCGAACGGCAACCACCCACGGGCTTAAGCGTCGGTTGCCGGCGTTGGACGTGTTGCGTGGCATTGCCATCCTGGGCACACTGCTGACCAACATCTGGATCTTTTCCGCCCCGCGCTCGGTCGGTGGTGGACTGCCCACGGACATCATTCCGGACGCCGCGCAGAACGGGTTTGCCGGCTCATCATGATCCAGGGTGTAGTTGGGGTCTGAACCCGCCGGTCTCGAGCAGCGATCTGGCGATGTAGTTGGTGAGGTTGCGGAAGCCGATTGCGGAGCCGCGGAGGTGTTCGAGCCGTCCGTTGAATCTCCTATGTATGTCAAGCAGCCGCCGCAGGTGTGATCGTGGCGTTGAGTTGCCTGTAGATCTGACG
>NZ_JAAVUN010000050.1 GCF_012163155.1 Kocuria subflava | reverse complement strand
CGCCGACGGTGAACCTCCAGCATCGCGGCTACGCCAAGGCGTCACCAACGTCTTGACCTCCTACACCTAGCTGACTCCGAGGTTGCGGGTGAAGGTCTCGAGCAGGGAGTTCACCGCGCAGTTCTCGTCGTCCTGGATTCCAAGGGTGACCGTCACGTTGAAAAAAGCCAGGGCCGCCATCAGGGGTGCGGTGTCGGAGCGCTCCAGTCCCATGCGGTCAGCCACGGTGGACCACAGGCTCTGGAACTGATCCGCGCACATCGCACGGACTTCCTCGTCCTGGGCGGCCAGCGCCCATCCTTGAAGCTGGAACCGCATGAGGTTGGGCTGTTCGCTCATGAGACGGTCATAGGTGGAGGACAAAACCGTCAGCACGTCGCCGGAGTCCGGAACCTCCATCAATCGGCGATTGAGCAGGTTGGAGGAAGTTTGCAAGGTCTCCAGGAACAAGCCCTTTTTGGATCCGAAGAGGTGCATCACGTAGGACTGAGAGATCTCGGCCGTACGGGCGATCCTTGCGGTGGTCGCCGCGTGGAAGCCGAATTCGGCGAACTCGTCCAACGCGGCTTCAAGGACCCTCGCCCGACGTTGGTCGGCGGACTGCAGTCTCATCTGCTTCTCCTGTGGGGGGTCTTGGGAGGTGAGTCGAACGTAGTGACGAGTTCACTCACGGATACCGGAGCATCCTGATGCGGACAGTGCCCTGAGCCCGCAACTTCGTACACGTCCCACGTGGTTTGGGGTGCTGTGTCACGCAGGGTCGCGGACAACAAATCGAGTGTGACCCCGGACGGGTCCCCATCACCGATGATGGCCAGATGCCTACCGTGAAGGTTACTTAGTTTAACAGTGAGCTCCTGCCGATCACGGAAGTATCCCGAAACGGCGCCCATCCGGCCCCTGAGCCCTTTCCGCACCGACCGCATGTGCTGTTTCAGGTCCTCGGGGCGTCCTTTGGGGAACATCGCGCGGTAATAGAGCATCCACAACGGTCGTGAACGCATGATCGTCATTGAAGCGAGCTTCAGGAGCCACCCGTCGGGGTCCTGGTCCAGAACGGGCGCGAGCAACACGAGTGAGCGCACAAGGTCCGGCCTGTTCGCGGCGACGGACACTGCGGGAGCGGCCGCCGCCGAATGCGCGATGAGAAGGCACGGTTGTCCGATCTCCTCGATTGCCTGCTCCAGCACCGCCGCCACGTCCTGGGAAGTACGCGGTGCTGGAACGGTGGAGTCGCCGTGGCCTGGCGCATCCATCGCCAACACCCTGTAATCGCGCTGGGCCAGCAACGGTCCCAGATGGCGAAAGGCCTCCTTGCGGTCACCCAGCCCGTGCAGGCACAGGACCACGTCACGGCCTTGCGGCCCCCACTCCAACAGCGTAGCGCCCTCATGTCGCTCGAGCTCGGTCACAATCCGTCATCTCCAGTAATTGATTGAACAATCGATCTACAGTTGCCGACTGTAGTCGACCCAGCCGCACCTTTGTCAGATCCGCCCTCTTCCTCAGGAGGTTTCATGCTCAACAACGTCAGTCGCTCTTCCCCGAACGACGGCGCACACACTCGGGGTCTGATGATTCGATCCATCCTCATGGTGAGCGCATGGTTCGTTGTTGTTCTGGCCGGTATGTCTGGTGCAGCTCAGGTTGAGTCCACCTTCCAGGAAGGTGGATGGGAGATCGAAGGTGCACCTTCTTTCCAACTCGCAAAGGAACTCGAGAACGGCTTCGTCGGGCGGGACACCAGCAGCCTCGTCCTGGAGGTCACGGACCACGACTTCACGGCTGGCGATGCGGACTTCAACCGCCGCATGAACGAGACGGTCACCTCGATCGTCGACGACTCCCGGCTCAAAGTCTCGTCTCATGTCGGCTACACCGACGGCGCGGAAGTACAGGAGAACTTTCTCGGCGAGGACGACCGGACCACGTTGACGATGCTCGGCAGCGATCTGACCTCCAGTGAGGCCTCTCTGCTGCTGCCTGAGGTCCAGAGCGAACTGGACGCCGAATACCCGCAGAAGAATCTCAGTGTCGCCCTCTTGAGCGCGGATGCTTTCTGGGGGGAGATCAACCAGGCAAGCGTCGCCGGTTTGGCCCAAGCCGAACTCATCGCCCTTCCACTGATCATCGTGGTGCTGCTGTTGCTGTACCGCAGCGTTGCCGCCACAGTGGTCTCTCTTGTCGTCACGGGTGTCGCCATCATCGTCACGTTGGGGATCCTGGTGGTGATCGGCCAGTTCTTCACCATGTCGTCGTTCACCCTGAATGCGGTGACCATGCTGGGGCTCGGGGTGTGCATCGACTACTCACTGTTCATCGTGAGACGTTTTCAGCAAGAACTGCAGGGTGGGTTCACCCCCGCCCAAGCCCTGGCAACCACACGCAAGACCGCAGTTCACGCGGTGGTCGCCTCCGGCCTGACCATCGCCGTTGCCATGAGCATGTTGTTCCTGGTGGACCTCATGATCATCCAGTCACTGGCCCTGGGCGTGGTCGCCGTCGTGATTATGTCGCTGCTGGTCTGCGTCTTCCTGCTGCCCGCACTGCTCACACTGCTTGGCCACAAGATCAACTGGGGACGGATACCGGGGCGGAAGGAACGCACCGAGGACACCTCCGGTCAACCGTCGCGTATTGCTCGGGTTGTCACCTCTCGCCCCGTGACTGTCCTGCTCGTGGGCATCGGTACCCTTGGGCTGCTCGCGGTTCC
The DNA here is from genome assembly GCF_012163155.1 of Kocuria subflava. Lineage (GTDB taxonomy): Bacteria > Actinomycetota > Actinomycetes > Actinomycetales > Micrococcaceae > Kocuria > Kocuria subflava. The sequence goes on along the minus strand of NZ_JAAVUN010000050.1, from coordinate 2,753 downwards.
TGCGGCGCAACTGACCACATTCACACCCGACGTGCGCATCGTGGACCCCTCCTCGAGCGTGCGGCAGGGCTATGACCGAGTCGCGGACACGTTCTCTGTGGGCGCCACCGCACCCATTCAGGTTCTGATTTCTGCACCGGACGGGCTGAGCACGCTGCCTGATGACCAGGTGAACCGCCTCGTCGAGCAAATACAGGACATCGACGGCGTCACGGAGGTCACCTCGCCCCTGCCTGCCATGGCGGCTCTGGACCCGCAACAGCCTCTGTCGGTGACCGCGCCAGATCTCCGTCGGCAGTTGCCCGAGGCACAACAGAAGGCGTTGGGCCTCTACGTTGATGACCAGGGCGACCGGTTGCTTCTCGAGGTGCTGACCGATGACTGGCCCTCCAGCGTGCAGACCCAGCGGGTCCTGCACGACGTCGAAAACGTCACGGAACAGACCACCATTGATCATGGGACGGTCCTGGTCGGCGGGCAGACGGCTCAGGGGATCGCCAGCAATCAGCAGATCGCCCAGGCACTTCCCTGGGCCATGCTCTGCATGATCGTCGTCATCGGCGTACTTCTGGCCTTCAGCTTCAAGTCTCTGCTGATCCCCTTAATTGCGGTCATCATGAACCTTTTGAGCGTGGGTGCCACCTACGGAATCATGGTCCTTGTCTTCCAGTGGGGATGGGGAGCCGAACTCCTTGGGTACATGGCCCTCGGATACATCCAGAACTTCGTCCCCGTCCTGCTCCTGGCCCTGCTGTTCAGTCTGGCCACGGACTACCAGGTGTTCCTGATCTCCAGAATCCGGGAAGAGTGGGCTGCCGGGCGTAGCCCACGTGAGGCCATTGCACACGGGTTGACCGTGACCGCGCCTTTGATCAGTGGCGCAGCATTGCTGATGGTCGTGGTCTTCGGTGCCTTCTCGTTCACCGGCATCGTGCCGATCCAACAGCTGGGCTTCGGCCTGGCCGTCGGAATCTTCCTGGACGCCACCGTGGTCCGCATGCTGCTGGTCCCGGCTGCACTCTCCCTGGTCGGAAAGTCTGCATGGTGGTGGCCGTCCTCCTCGGGGAAAGCTCGGCACAAGACGGCACGCACCAAGGAGGTAACTGCGTGAATGCCACCGCAACACAGCAGCCCGTTCCCGTGCAGATGAAGCCGTCTCAGTGGTCCGGGGTCGCTTACTGGGGGGCGCTTGGTGCAGCCACGTTCATGGCCTCACTGGACAACCTGGTCGTGACCATGGCCCTGCCCCATGTTCAACAGCAATTCTCGACCTCGCTCCAGGGCCTCACCTGGGCCATCAACGCCTACACCCTTCCGTTCGCCATCTTCATGCTGGCGGCGGTCATCATCGGTGACAGGTGGGGGCGACGCCGGGTGTTCGCCGTCGGTGTGATCCTGTTCGGTCTGGGGTCTGTCGTGGCGGCCTCCGCCCCGAACTACGAGTTCTTCGTCGCCGCTCGCGCGATTCAAGGGGTGGGTGGGGCTTTCATTGTTCCGTTGGCCCTGACGCTGTTGATCTCATCGGTGTCAACTGCCCAGCGACCTCTGGTCATCGCGATCCTCTCCGGCATACAGGGACTCGGAATCGCGCTGGGGCCCTTCGCGGGTGGCCTGATCATTTCCATGAGTCACTGGAACTGGATCTTCTGGATCAATGTTCCGATCTCGATCATCGTTTTGGCTCTCACACTGTTCATCCGACCACAACGCTCGCACACGTCAGGGGTGCTCCCGCTGGTATCTCTGGTCTTGCTCAGCATCGGGCTCCTGGGAACCGCGGGGGCAGCATTGGCATTCAGTTCTGGTACCCGGTGGACTTTCCTGTGGCTCGTCGTCGCAGTGGGAGGCCTCGGTGCCGGCGTCGTCAATGTCTTGCGAAAGGATCAGCCGGCTCTGCCTGCCGCGCTGTTTCGCTCTCGGGGGTTCGTCCGTACCAACATCACGGCCCTCCTGGTCACTGCAGGGATATTCGGAGTCGTCTTCGTACTCACGCAGTACTTGCAGGTGGCCATGAATTACTCCCCGCTTCAGGCGGGCCTTGCCACCCTCCCATGGACCCTCCTGCCGGCCATATCGGCACCCTTGGCGGGAATGGCAGCCCCACGCACGGGAATACGACCACTGATCGTGCTTTCCACAATTTTGCAGATTTTTGGCCTCGGATGGTTTCTGCTCACCATTCACCCAGAGGCCCCGTATCTCCTACTGCTTCCGGGAATGGTCATGGCTGGATTGGGGATGGGAGTCTTTTTCGCCTTGATCACGGGGCAGGCCGTCTCGTTCGCCTCCCGCTCCATGGAAGGCGTGGCCACAGGGATCAACACATCGATCCGCGAGGCGGGGGTGCTCATCGGGGTCGCCGGCGTGGGCGCGGCATTCGTCCTTGGCGGAGGAGGAGAAACCCCACAGGAATTCCAGGTCGGTCTACCCTCCGCCCTCATCGCATCGATCACGTTGCTGCTCATCGGGTTGGCCGGTTCCATCGTCACCCCGAGGGAACCCGACCCATCGGAATCCTTGGACGACACACCACCTCCGACCGTGTGAGGCCGGCATCCTCACAGAACCACTCCTTCAGGATCCAATCCATGCCTGCAATAACCCAGGAGAAAGAATGACTTTCCTCAGTTCATTCAAAAAACGCTTACGAATTGCATACTTCACCACGGGGTGGCCGCCAGACCTGACTCGTGCCACTTGAGAGCTCCTGGCTGACTTGGCCGGTGTTGTCGCTGGTCAGAGTCCTGTGGCGG
>NZ_JAAVUN010000005.1 GCF_012163155.1 Kocuria subflava | reverse complement strand
CCATGGCCATGGACAGGGAGATCAGCTGTCCATCAGCAGGGAGGTACGTGTCCGCCTACAGGGAGATTGGCGGTTCCTGCTCACCACCGGCCCCGTTCCCGGTGCGCGAACCTGTGCAACCGGCAACCGTGAGGGCGTCGGGCCCCGACTAAGCTGATGCCCATGAGTTTGAACCCCCAGAACCTGTCCCACCACTCCGGCCAGCACCCCGCCCAGGCAGCAGGGGATGCTCAATCAGTGCCCGCCTCGGTGCGCGGTGCCATGGATCTGGGGGCAGGTGCCAACAGTGCCCCAGCGGCGGAGGCCTCACAGAGTGCTTCGGCTCCATCAGCTGGGCCCGGCCGGTTCCGCAGGGACATTGCCGATCCCCAGCAGTTCCAGGCCGTGGCGGAGTTGTCCTCCCAGGTGCCGGTGGTCTTGGTCCTGACGGCGGGCTACGCACCTGAGTCGGGGCAGTTCGCAGATCAGCTGGCCGCCCAGATCGATCAGCTCGATGGTCGGATGGTGCTCAGCGGCGTCGACGTCGAGAAGGTTCCGGAGATCGCCCAAGCGCTGCAGGCGCAGTCGATTCCCACGGTGGTGGCACTGATTGGTGGACGTCCGGTCCCGATTGCACAGTCGGCCATCCCCATGGACCAGGTGGGTCCGGTGCTGCAGGAACTGTTGAGCCTGGCCCAGCAGAACGGGGTCAGCGGACAGGTTGAGCCCACCGCCGAGCAGAGTGAGCCCGAACCGCTGCCGCCGCTGCACCAGGAAGCCGTGGACAAGCTGGAGGCCGGTGACCTGGATGGTGCCCATGCCGCGTATGAGCAGGCCATCCGGGAGAACCCCGGGGACACCCAGGCCAAGTTGGCCATGGCCCAGGTGGAGCTGCTGCAGCGGGTGACGGTCATGGATGCCCAGGCCGTCCGGGATGCCGCGGCGGCCTCCCCGGATGACCTCAAGGCCCAGTTGGACGTGGCTGACCTGGACCTCTCCGGTGGGCACGTGGAGGATGCATTCCGGCGGCTGCTGAATCTTGTCCGCCGCACGGCCGGGGAGGACCGGGAGACCGTGCGCAAGCGTTTGATCGATCTGTTCGGTGTGGTGGGTGCGGAGGATCCCCGAGTGGTGGCGGCTCGCTCCCAGTTGATGCGCGCCTTGTTCTGATCCAGGTTGCGTCATACTTCTGGCCGATGGTGCAGGTGAAGCCACTGGATAGCCTGGAGGCATGAGCCACACCACCGCTGATCCGCATCCTCACCATCAGTCCGGACCACCGTGGGCCACGCCGCCTGATTCCTCCATGGCGGTCAGTCTCAGGGGGCTGACCAAGGTGTTCTCACCGGGTACGGAGCGCTCCAAGGTGGCGGTGAACCGGTTGAACCTGGAGGTGCCGCACGGGGCGTTCTACGGGTTGGTGGGCCGTAACGGTGCCGGCAAGACCACGGCTCTGTCCATGCTGACCGGTCTGTTGCGCCCCACGGAAGGTGTGGCCATGGTCTCCGGGATCGACGTCTGGGCGGATTCGCGCCGAGCCAAGATGGCCATGGGGGTGCTGCCGGACGGCATGACCTTCTTTGAACGGCTCTCCGGGCGTCAACTGGTCACCTATGCCGGATTGTTGCGTGGGATGGACCGGGCCACGGTGGCTCAGCGCACGGATGATCTTCTGGGCGCCATGGATTTGAGCGACGACGCCGGAACTCCCGTTCAGGACTACTCCGCCGGCATGCGCAAGAAGGTGATGCTTGCAGCCGCCCTGGTGCATGCACCTGGATTGCTGGTGCTGGATGAACCGTTTGAGGCCGTTGACCCCGTGTCTGCGGCCAACATCCGTGAATTGCTGCAGGGCTTTGCCCGCGCGGGCGGCACGGTGATCGTCTCCAGCCACGTCATGGATCTGGTGCAGCGCATGTGCGACCACGTGGCGGTTGTGGACAACGGACGACTGCTTGCTGCCGGAACGGTGGATCAGGTGCGCAGGGAGAAATCCTTGGAGGACACCTTTGTGGACTTGGTGGGTGGCCGCACGCACGTGGGGGAGGAGCTGTCATGGCTGCGCCCCCGGTGAAGCCCGAACCCGTCTCCACTGCCCGGGACATTCCCCGGGTGTCCCGCGGGCCCTCCACGGCGGCCACGGCGCGCCACCTCGTGAGCCTCAAGGCACGGTTGACCTGGGCCACGTTGACCCGCAGCCCGGCCGTGATCGTGGGTGTGGTGCTGGGCGCTCTGTGGGGCCTGGCCATGATGCTGATATTCGGCTTCATGCTGGTCTCCGTACCCAACATCCTGCCGCCGGAAGGTGTTCTGGCCACGGCGGTTGTGACCGGTGCAGCGGGCACCGTGCTGTGGTGGGTATTCTCCATCGTCTCCGGCAGGGCAGATGCCACGTTGCACGCCAGCCAGTTCGCACTGTTCCCTCTGCCTCGGACGGGTATTGTCCTGGGGCAGGTCCTGGGTGCCCTGGTGGGTATTGCTGGCCCCGTCACCGCCATCGGACTGGTTCTGCACGCCACCATGTGGCGCGAACAACCGGCGGCATTGATCACGGCCCTGTTGCTGATGCCGGTCGGTGGGGTGCTGATGATCCTGGGCAATCGGTGTTTCACCGCACTGGCTGAGCGCATGGCCGCCAAGCGCCGAGTGGGCGAAGCCATCACACTGCTGTTCCTGGTGATGCTGATGTTGGCCGGGCCCATGATCACCGCCGTCATGGCCGGTGTGGGGAGCTTGGGCGAGAGCCTGTACTCCGTGGCGGCAGTGCTCGCCTGGACCCCTGTGGGCGCGTTGTGGGCCATTCCTGCAGACATCGCAGCAGGTTCCTGGGTGATGGCGGCCGCGCGAATCGGCGTCGTGGTCTTGACCGGCGCGGCGCTGGCAGCGCTGTGGAACCGGGCACTGCGTACGTCACTGGAACAGGTCACAGGATCTGCGGCCACAGGCAGTGCCAAACAAGTTCACGGTGCGGGGCTGCTGGACCGGGTTCCCGCACGGCCGTGGGGCACGATTGCTGCGCGCAGCTTGATCTACTGGGTCAAGGACCCGCGGTATTCAGGATCCCTGGTGGTGATCCCCGTGATGTTCCTGGTGTTCTGGATCAGCTCCAGTGGCGGCATGGGCATGTTGTTGTTCGCCGGGCCATTCGTGGGATTCCTGATGGCCTATGCGATTTCGGCTGATGTTGCCTACGACCACAAAGGATTCGCCCTGCACGTCCTCACCGGCGTGCGCGGTTGGGAGGATCGTCTGGGCCGGGTGATCGGCATGCTGCTGCCCGGTGTGCCGTTGACCGGGCTGGCGCTGGTGCTGGCGTGCATGTTCAGTGATGCCTGGCATCTGCTGCCGGGGTTGACCGGGGTGGGGCTGTTGGCGTTGCTGGGTGGGGCCGGCATCAGTTCCGTGATCTCCGCCCGGTACACCTTTCCGGTGCCGTTGCCTGGCCAGTCACCGTTCAAGACCCCGCAGGGATTCACCGTGCTCAACATCTTGGCTCAAATGGCGGCCGTGCTGGTCATGGCGCTGTTCACGGTACCTGCCGCCGTTTTTCTGGTGGTCCAGATGGTCACGGGCAATCCCATGTGGGGCTGGCTGGGTCTGGTGGTGGGTGCGCTTGTGGCTCCTGCTGTGTGTGCCGGCGGCATCTGGCTGGGTGGCAAGTGGGTTGACGCCCGTGCACCTGAGCTGTTGAGCACGGTCTCCTCCTACCGGTGACTTTGACCACCCGTGATCCGTGAGGGTTGGCGAGTACACTGACCGGCATGACTTCCCACGATCACACCATGCCCGTGGCAGGCCCCTGGCCGTTCACCCGGTCCACCTCCAACGAGCCCGTGGGCGGAACCTCCACCATTGAGCGTGAGGAGACCCGCGAGCTGACCGAACCGGGTGATCATGAGAGATTCGCGCATTACGTGCGCAAGGAGAAGATCATGGAGTCGGCTCTTTCCGGGGATCCGGTCATCGCACTGTGCGGCAAGGTCTGGGTGCCTGGGCGGGACCCCAACAAATTCCCGGTGTGCCCCACCTGCAAGGAAATCTACGACGGCCTGCGTTCCCCGCAGGACGGCGGCGAGTGACCCGTCCCGCCGGACCCTCACGCCGAGCGTCCAACTTCGGACGATTCCGGACCCTCAGAGCCACCCGCATTGGACGCTCGGCAGGGTTTGACATGCTCTTTTGAAAGGTCCTTCACTGCCCGTGTCCGATGACATGCAGCCCACGTTGTTCGGTGGCCCGGCCGCTGAGATGCCTCCGGCCTACCCGGAGCGTGCAGCCTGGGGCACTGCGGGAAAGCTGCGCGCCTGGCAGGCGGAGGCACTGGAGAAGTACTTCGCCACACAGCCGCGTGATTTCATGGCCGTGGCGACCCCCGGCGCCGGCAAGACCACTTTTGCACTGCGTCTGGCACGCGAGTTGGTGGACCGCGGCAGCATCAACCGCATCACCGTGGTGTGCCCCACCGAACACCTCAAACGCCAGTGGGCCGACGCCGCAGCGCGGGTGGGCCTGGCCATCGACCCCAACTTCAAGAATGCAGATGGTCAGCACGCCCAGGGTTACATCGGTGTGGCCTTGACCTACGCGCAGGTGGGCATGAAGCCGCTGCTGCACCGGGCCCGCACGGAGCAGGGACGCACATTGGTGATCATGGATGAGATCCACCACGCCGGTGATGCCCTGTCCTGGGGTGATGGTCTGCGAGAGGCCTTTGAACCCGCCACGCGGCGTTTGGCCCTGACTGGCACACCGTTCCGCTCGGACACCGCTCCCATTCCGTTCGTGACCTACAAGGAGGATGCGGAAGGCATTCGGAGGTCATCAGCCGATTACACCTATGGCTACGGGGATGCCCTGAAGGACCACGTGGTACGTCCGGTGATCTTCATGGCCTACTCGGGCCAGATGCGGTGGCGGACCTCCGCGGGGGAAGAGATGGCCGCGGAACTGGGCGACGGTTTCACGAAGTCCATCACCGGCCACGCCTGGAGAACAGCGCTCTCCCCGGAAGGCCAGTGGATTCCCGCGGTCCTGCAAGGTGCGGATCGTCGCCTCTCCGAGGTCCGACGCACCGTTCCCGACGCCGGTGCCTTAGTGATTGCCACCGATCATCAGGATGCCAAGGCCTATGCAGCGTTGTTGCAGGCCATCACCGGGCAGAAGCCCACCGTGGTGCTCTCCGACGACAAGGCGGCCTCCCAGCGGATCGAGGAGTTCTCCGAAGGCGACCAGCGGTGGATGGTGGCCGTGCGCATGGTCTCCGAAGGCGTGGACGTGCCGCGGTTGGCCGTGGGTGTGTACGCCACCTCAACCTCCACCCCGCTGTTCTTCGCCCAGGCCGTGGGGCGTTTTGTCCGCGCACGCAAACGCGGTGAGATCGCTTCCGTGTTCCTGCCCTCCGTACCTGTTCTCATGGGCCATGCCAACTCCATGGAGCATGAGCGCGATCACGCCCTGGACCGTCCGGTTCAGGAGTCCGGCGAGTTCATCGACTTGGCAGAGACGGGCTGGGACGACGACGAATTGGCGGCCGCCAACCGCTCAGAGGCTGCGTCCTCGGAGCTTGCCGACGGCAGTTTCAAGGCTCTGGAATCGGATGCTTCATTCCACGGGGTGCTGTTTGACGGCGGCGAGTTCGGCGGGGGTGTGGCAGCCGGGTCGGATGAGGAAGCGGATTACCTGGGCATCCCCGGGTTGCTGGATGCCGATCAGGTGACCACACTGCTGCGGGAGCGCCAGTCCGAACATGCTCGGCGACGGTCCTCCAGCCCGGCACCGCAGGAAGCCGCGGCCCCCTCCGTACCGGATCACCGTCGGATGAAGGAACTGCGTCAGCAACTGTCCAAGAACGTTTCCGCGTGGTCGGCCAGGACCGGGAAACCGCACGGCGTGATCCACAATGAACTTCGCCGGGCCTGTGGTGGGCCCGCAGTGGCTCAGGCCACCCAGGAACAGCTGGAAGCTCGACTGGCCAAGATGCAGAACTGGTTCATCGGGAGGAAATGAAGTCTGCCTGCGCGCACGCGCAGACAGGCTGCAGTTCAGTCTGACTCACCAACGTTCAAGGACCCGCGCACCCATCAGTCACGGACCACCTCCACGCCTGCATCTTCCAGGGCCTCCAACACCGGCTCCAGGTTCTGCGGTGAGACCGCTGCCGTGAGATCTGCCAGCACCCGTGTCTCGTATCCGGCATCCACTGCGTCCTGGGCGGTGGCGCGCACGCAGTGGTCTGTGGCGATTCCCACGATGTCCACGGCCTCGATTCCGCGCTCCTGCAACCAGTCGTCCAAACCTTGAGCCTGACCGTCTGCAGAGGCGTCACGGGCCTCGTCTTCGGCAGATTCCTCGGTGTTGGCGAATCCGTCGTCGTCAGCGGACTCCTCCTCAAAGGCACCCAGGGGAGTGGAGGTCTCAGGTGCCAGGACCCCTTCAAAGCCTGAATAGGCGGCCTCGAACTCGCCCTTGCGGAACCAGGCCTCAATCCGGTCGGTCTCGAATTCGGCGTGCGGTTCTGCCCCGTCCGTGTCCGCCACGCAATGCACAGGCCAGGAGTCCACGTAGTCGGGGGTTTCGGAGAAGTGCGATCCCGGGTCCACGTGCCAGTCCTGGGTGGCCACGATCGCGTGATAATCGGGGTGGTGGTCCTCAATGAACTCGGAGATCGCTCCTGCAGTGGCAGCGCCTCCGGTCACGGCCAGGCTGCCGCCCTCGCAGAAGTCGTTCTGAACGTCAACAACAATCAATGCGGTGCGCATGAAAAGTTTCACACCCTTCAGATGTGCGGTGGTGGTCAGGATACCAGGACCGTGGGAATCACGGCCTCACCTTCGGACAGGCGGCTGGCGGCGCGCGGTAGCTCAGCCATGGTGGCGGCATGCCGTTGGCGGGCACGTTCCACCGCCGCCGGGCCGGTCCAACCATCCACCAGCTCGCCGTCGCGCACAAAGGTTTCCATGAGGGGGCGGTCATCGCCGTCGTCCACGGGGACCGTGTCCACGCCCACGATTTCGTGGGTGGCCACACCGTGGGCATCACGACGACGCAGCGCGGTCTTGCGGCCACCCACCGAACCTTTGCCGGCTGCCTTCTTGGCCACCGGCTCCAACTCACCGGCGGAGTTCTCGCGTGCCACCAGCTTGTAGACCATGGAAGAGGTGGGAACACCGGAACCGGTGACCAGGCGGGTGCCCACTCCGTAAGCATCCACGGGAGCGGCAGCCAGACTGGCGATCGCGTATTCGTCCAAATCGGAGGTGACCGTGATGCGGGTCTTGGTGTTGCCCAGCGAATCCAACAGATCGCGCACCCGTCCCGCCTGGGCCACCAGGTCCCCGGAGTCCAGGCGCACCGCGCCCAGTTCGGGACCGCCCAGTTCCACGGCCTTGCGAACGGCGGCGTCGACGTCGTAGGTGTCCACCAACAGTGTGGTGCCCAGCCCCTGTGCCTCCAACTGTGAGCGGAAGGCGGACTGCTCGTCGTTGTGCAACAGGGTGAAGGAATGGGCCGCGGTACCAATGGTCTTGACCCCGTAGCGGTAACCGGCTTCCAGATTGGACGTGCCGGTGAAGCCTGCGATCACGGCGGCTCGGGCGGCGGCCACGGCGGCCTCGTCATGGGCCCGGCGTGAACCCATCTCCAGGCACGGGCGCTCACCTGCAGCCGAGGTCATGCGGGAGGCCGCAGAAGCCACGGCGGAATCGTAGTTGAGCACGGAGAGGATGTAGGTCTCCAGCATGCAGGCCTCGGCAAAGGTGCCATCCACACGCAGGATCGGGGAATTGGGGAACCAAGCATCACCTTCGGCGTAACCCTGGATCTGCCCGCTGAAACGGAAATCAGCCAGCCACTGCGCAGTGGTGGCATCAACCACCCCGGTGCGTTCCAGGAACTCCAGGCGTTCGCCGTGGAAGCGGAACTGGGCCAGTCCCTCCAAGAAACGTCCGGTTCCGGCCACGATGCCGTAGCGGCGCCCGTTGGAGAGTCTGCGGGAGAAGACCTCGAACACGCTGCGACGCAGTGCGGTGCCGTCACGCAAGGCGGCTTGCAGCATGGTGAGTTCGTAGTGGTCGGTCAGCAGCGCGGTGGGTGCCGGGCTCCACGTGGAAGTGTTCGCGTTCACAGGTGCCACTGTATCCGCAACCGCTGACCCCGGGCCCCGCAGACCACCACCGGCGTCCCCGCCCACCACCATTGGCATCCCGCCTACGGCTATTGGCACCCCCGCCTACGATCATTGGCAACCCCGCCTACGATGGAGGGATCATGACTTCCCTTGACCACACCCGCGCCGTCGCCTGCGGTGCCCACACGCCCAGCCGCCGCATCAAGGTCCAAGCCCCGTCCGTGGTCCCGGCCGGTGGGCTCATCACGGCTGGGCCGGCACTGGATCAACGGCCGGAAACCCACGCCACGGAAGCCACAGCCACGGACACCCCTTGGCAGGTGGTGGTCTGGGACGATCCCGTGAACCTGATGAGTTGGGTGACCTGGGTTTTCCGCACCTACTTCGGTTTTTCCCAGGCCAAGGCGCACCGCCTGATGCTGGAAGTTCACACCAACGGCCGGGCCGTGGTGGCATCCGGGTCCCTGGAACAGGCAGAACAGCACGTGGCCGCCCTCCACGGATTCGGGCTCTGGGCCACGTACGAGCGTGCCGGTGGATCATCCAACGGCTCGCAGACCCCCGGAGGTGGTGCCTGATGGCACAAGGTTTCCGTTCCACTCCCCACGGGATGATCGCCCGTTTGGACCAGCAGGAACGCGGCCTGCTGCGTCGCCTGTTCGAGGACGTCATCTCCATGCTCGAACCCGAGGACCTGGACGACGCTTCCATTGACGGCACCCACGATCCTCTGGAAGCACTGCTGGGGTTGACCGACGACGCCCAGGTCCCCAGGGATCCTGCCGTGCACCGGCTGCTGCCCAATGCCAGCTCGGACGAGCAGCGCTCGCAGGAGTTCCGCCGCTACACGGAGCGGTCCCTGCGGGAGGAAAAAGTGGGCGCGTTACGCCGTTCGGCCATGGAAGTGGAACACGATCCCGTGCAGCTGGAGGGCGCTGCCATCCAGGACTTCTCCCGAGCACTCAACGACGTCCGGCTGGTGCTGGCCACTCGGTTGGAGATCGACTCGGAGGAGGACGCCCGCCGGGTGGAGAAGATCGCCTCCCAGGTCAGGGTGCGGAAGATTGAGGACTCCCAGACTTACATGGCCGTGGTGTACGGATTTGTCTCCTGGCTGCAGAACTCCTTGGTGGAGGCCATGCTCATGGATTTGCCGGGGGATCACGTTCACCCGTGATTCACGTCTCATTCATGAAGTGAGGTGCGTCTCGGATTGCAAGCAATGTGCAGACTTCCCACTAGCCTGTGAATCCTATGCACTCAGAATCACGCATTCCGGTCGAGGGGGACCGTCCTGTGGTGCGTCCCGTGGCGGACGCACCCATTGGCGTGTTCGACTCCGGGGTGGGTGGGCTCACTGTGGCTCGGGCCATCATCGATCAGCTGCCCAATGAGCGCATCATCTATGTGGGTGACACCCAGCACGGACCATATGGTCCGCTGCCCATTGCCGATGTCCGGGCCCATGCCCTGCGGATCATGGATGAGCTGGTGGACAGTGGCGTGAAGCTGCTGGTCATCGCCTGCAACACTGCATCGGCTGCGGTGCTGCGTGATGCCCGGGAGCGTTACACCCACACCTACGGCATTCCCGTGGTGGAAGTCATCCAACCGGCAGTTCGCCGGGCCGTGGCCTCCACACGCAACGGCAAGGTCGGAGTGATTGCCACCCAGGCAACAGTTGGTTCACGCGCCTACGAGGACACTTTTGCCGCGGCTCCGCAACTGGAGATCCACTCACAGGCCTGCCCGCGGTTCGTCCCGTTCGTCGAGTCCGGTGTGACCACCGGACCGGAGGTTCTGGCCACCGCCCAGGAGTACCTGGCCCCGTTGTTGGATCAGCAGGTGGACACCCTGGTTCTGGGATGCACGCACTACCCGCTGCTGACCGGTGTCATCTCCTACGTGATGGGTGAGGGCGTGACCTTGGTATCAAGTGCAGAAGAGACGGCAAAGGACGTCTTCCGGGCGTTGGTCGGTCATGACCTCGCCCGAACCCAGGCTCCCGCAGAGCCACACGAGTTCCTGGCGACCGGTGACCCTGAGCCATTTGCGGTTCTGGCCCGGCGGTTCCTGGGCCCGGAGGTGGCGCATGTGCGCCATGTGGGTTCAGTGGCCGAACAGTTCCCCACGGGCTCCCTGTCCACGATCACCCCGGAAATGCTGGCCGTTGCGCGCGACGAGGCCCTGCACCCAGTGAAATCGGAAGGTACATCAGCATGAACCTGACAGTCATCGGTTGCACCGGATCCTTTGCGGGCCCGGACTCACCTGCCTCCAGCTACCTGCTCACCGGCACGGACCACGACGGTCGCGTGTGGCACGTGCTGATGGACATGGGCAATGGTTCCCTGGGTTCTCTGCAGCGCCACATCGACCTTCATGAACTGGATGCAGTGATCATCAGCCACCTGCACCCTGATCACTGCGTGGATCTGGCCGGATTGCACGTGGCCGTCAAATGGGATCCGCGCGGATGGCCCGGGGACCGGATCCCGGTCTGGGCGCCCAACGGCACCCACGAGTACTTGGCAGCAGCTCAGGCCATGGACGCTGATCCGGGCATGTCCACCGAATTCGTCTTCAGCGAATGGCAGGATGAACAGACCGTTGACATCGGTCCGTTCCGAATCACCCCGTATCGGGTCAACCACCCGGTCCAGGATCCTTATGCGCTGCGGATTGAATACGACGGCGCCCAGGGCAGCAGCGTGCTGACCTACTCGGGGGACACAGACTCCTGCGAGGGATTGGTTCGTGCGGCCCGCCACGCCGACCTGTTCCTATGCGAGGCCGCCTACCAGGAGGGGCGCGACGAGTACCGCGACGTTCACCTCACCGGGTTGCGTGCCGGACAGGCTGCGCAGGAAGCAGAAGTGGATGAGTTGATGCTCACGCACATCCCGGTGTGGAACTCACCCACCAAGGCCGTGATCGAGGCCGCCTCCGCCTATGACGGTCCCATCGCCTTGGCCCAGCCGGCCACCACGTTCCGGATTGTTGCCGATGGCGACCGACGTGCGGGGCGCGCTGTGAATCCCGGCACCCGTGCCGGGATCGGGTCCCGGCGCTGACGGTTTGACGCAGCCCGTGGTGGGCTGCGGATGGCTCACGTTGGTCACCACCGTGTGCCGGTCTATTGTGGGACACATGAGCCCCCAACCTTCCCAGAGCGCGACTGCATCCACTGATTTCCGGCGAGCAGATGGACGGGCAGTCAACGAGCTGCGACCCATCACCATCACCCGCGGATGGTCGCAACAAGCTGAAGGCTCTGCCTTGATCGAGTTCGGCGGCACCAGGGTGCTGTGCACCGCATCCGTCACGGAAGGCGTGCCGCGCTGGATGCGCGGAGAGGGTCGCGGTTGGGTCACCGCCGAATACGCCATGTTGCCGCGCGCCACCTCCACGCGGTCGCAGCGCGAGTCCATCAAGGGCAAGGTGGGCGGTAGAACCCACGAGATTTCACGCCTGATCGGGCGCTCCCTGCGCGCCGTGATTGACCTTCACGCACTGGGTGAAAACACCGTGGTGCTGGACTGCGACGTTTTGCAGGCCGACGGCGGCACGCGCACCGCAGCCATCACGGGCGCCTATGTGGCACTGGCAGAAGCCATGGCCTGGGCCCGCAAGGAGGGTCTGGTCAAGGGACGTCCGCTGACCGACTCCGTTGCTGCCGTGTCCGTGGGAATCATCGACGGCGTGCCCATGCTGGATCTTCCGTATCCGGAGGATGTACGGGCCGAGACGGACATGAACGTGGTCATCACAGGCAGCGGTGCCTTTGTGGAGGTTCAGGGCACCGCAGAGGGTGCTCCGTTCAACCGGGATGAGTTGGACGGTTTGTTGGATCTGGCGGTGGAGGGCTGTGCGGAGCTGGCGCAGATCCAGCAGGCCACCTTGGGAGATGGCGGCCATGCCTGACCCGGATTCAGGTGCACGTCTGGTCCTGGCCACGCACAACCAGGGCAAGTTGGCTGAACTGCGCAGCATGATTGCTCACGCGCTGCCTGAACTGGACGTGGAAACCGCTGTTGTGGACGCAGGATCTTTGGGCCTGCCGGAGGCCGTGGAGGACGGTCTCAGTTTCCGCCAGAACGCACTGATCAAGGCACGTGCGGCAGCCGCTGCCTCCGGATTGCCGGCTGTGGCGGATGATTCGGGCCTGTCCGTGGACGTCCTGGGGGGTGCGCCTGGGATCTTCTCCGCCCGGTGGGCCGGACGCCACGGGGATGACCAAGCAAATCTTGACCTGCTGCTGGCCCAACTGGGTGACATTGCAGATCCCTACCGCACTGGTGCGTTCGTGTGTGCAGCAGCCTTGGTGACTCCCAGCGGTTTGGAGCACGTGGAACACGGAGTGCTCAAGGGCACCTTGCTGCACCAGCCGGCTGGCGACGGCGGGTTCGGCTACGATCCCATCTTTCAGCCAGAAGGCATGGAGGTTTCCTGCGCGCAGCTGACCCGCAGTCAGAAGAACGCCATCAGCCATCGCGGGCAAGCCATGCGGGATCTGCTGCCCCACGTGGTGGCTGTTCTGGGAGATCAGGGGTGCCATCCGGCCCAGGTGAATGCGCGTGATGGTTCCAGGCTTGAGGATCCGCCGTGGTAGCCCAAGCCTTGCGGCGCATGATGCCTTTTGCGGACGTGGTGGATGCCGTCCTGGAGGATTTGGGGGAGCGCAGCGACTGCACGCGGTGGTCGGTGGTTCCCACCGGTTCCTCCCACCTTGTGGTGGAGATCGACAAACGCATATCCGTCCGGATCGCCAAGAACCCGGCGGCGCGTGCCAACCTGGCCCGCCGCAGTGAAGTGTTGCGGCGACTGCCGGAGTACGACTTCCAGATACCGCGGCCATTGACGGAAACCAAGACCGTCAAAGGCCACACGGCAGTCGGTCTGACCTGGGTGGAGGGCTCCCACCGGACCTCGGATGTTCCCGCTGAGACGCTCAAGCACCTGCTGGAGCAACTGTGGGACACGGACACATCAGGGTTTGAGTCCTATCTGGATCGGCCGGGCCAGCATTGGGGAGGGCACCGCCGCCGCCACGTGATCCTTGATGAAGTGGTGCCGTTGCTGCTTCCCCGCAACCGGGAGCTGGCACGGGAAGCCATTCACGACCTTGCTGACCTGGATGTGGTCACCCCGCGGTTGGTCCACTCTGACCTGATGAGTCACAACATGTTGTGGCAGGGCAGGGAGCTGTCCGGCGTGATTGATTGGGACCACGCCTGTATGGGGGACGCGGCGCAGGACGTCGCCTCCCTGGCATTGTGCTTTGGGTGGGACACCTTGGATGCAGTTCTGGACCCGAACATCATGCGGCGTGCGCGCCTGCATGCTCGGATTGTGCCCATGCAGTCCGTGGCCTACACGTTGGTGCAGGACATGGACACCGCCCAGGTCAATCAGGCCGTGACCCGCGCCGATGAATGGATCGACACCCGGCTTCGGCGCTTGCTCAAGCGCTGAGCGTGGGCCGCAGTGGGCCAGCCTCCGGGTTGATGGCGGTGTGGCCTGTGATCAGGCTCCTGGCATCACACCGAGTCTGATGTGGCCACGCCCAACTGTTCACCCCACCGGGCAGCCACCTGTTGGACGGTCTCCACCAGCGCCTCCGGAACCGCCGGTCGGCCCGCACCAGTGAGTGCCGTCAGACCACCGGCCGCACCTGCCAGGGCACAGGCCAACGCCTCCACCGCTGGATCCGTGGCCGGTGAATAGTCCAGGACGCAGCCACCGTGGAGTTCACGGTCAAGAGCTGCCCTGATCCCTGCCGCCAGCATGTTTGCGGCCCCGGTTGCGGGCATGGACTCGTCACCGGCGCCGTCCATGGACATGGTTCCATCTGCGTCGGCAGATCCAACAGGTGTGCCCAGGTCGGCTGCGTCGTCGTGGGTGTGTGTCTGTGTTGAACTGAGAACGGCCTCAAGCGCCGTCACCGTTGCATGCCCGGGCCGGGTGACCTGCGGCAGGATCTCCACAGTGGCCTTCAGGGCGCGATGGACGGGCTGGGGATCGCCGCGCAGGGCGGCTGTGGCGGTGGCTTGCACCATCAGTGCCGCGCCCACAGAAGCCACCTGGGCCTCCGGGTGTCCGTGAGTGATGGCGGCACCGTTGACGGTCATGGCTGTCACGGACTTCCAACCCGTGGGAAGCAGCCCCAGCACCACGCTGCGCAGTACAACGTCTGGTTCTTGAGCTTCTGGCAGCACGGGGCGCTCAACCTCTCCCATGGCCCCAGTGCTCAGGGCCTCCAGGCTCTGACGGGTGGCACGGGCCCCGGCACCAGCCAGGATGGCGTTCGACACCGCGGCGTCCAACCACCGGGGCAATGGCGATGGTGCGGCCTCCGGCCACGGGGCCTCCAGCGATCGAAGCCACCGCAGGTAGGCCAGCCACAGACACGCGTTCTCATCAGCCGGTTGGCCGGCGTTGGCCCACTCCAACGCCTCCAGCAGCCCGTCCGCTGTGAATAACGTCATCAGCGTGTATGGCGTGCTCTGGGCTTGCTCCGCAATGCTCGCGCCCTGTGATCGGAGCTCACCCACAGCCAGGCCTTCCAACACGGCGGCAAGGCGTTGCGGGACGTCCGGCAGGCAACCGTCAAACGCGGCGTCTGCTGAGAACAGAGGGCCATCGGGGCTGGTGGAGGACGTGCTGGTGGGGTCAACGGAAGCCATCCCGCCAGTATGGTCCATGTGCCTCAGTACGGGCCGTTGCCCGGTACGCTGGGCAGGTCGAGTTCACTCGGTGCTGCACGCAGGATCTCCGCCGTGCAGCACCCGTGCTGCAGAGGAAGGATCCACGGTGAGCAGTTCTTCGATCCAACCTTCGGGCGGCACCTCCGAGTCCGACCCACTCACATCGTCCCCGAATCAGGACCCGCACGGTCACAGCACACCTGACGTGCTGCCCGATGGGGACCAGGACACCGAGTCAATCTCGGGGCACCGACGCCAGCTGGTGCCGCTGACCAACACCTCAACGTTCAACGGGTGGAACAACGGAACCACCCTCAACGATCTCCTCTTCGGAGACTCCCAGCGGTTGCGGTCCGTGGTGGGTCGCTGGTACCTGGTGCTCACACTGCTGGTGCGACTTCCCAGCGTGATCATGCCCTTAAGTGTTCTGGTCTACGTGGCCGTGGCCTCAGGATCCGGTTGGTGGGGGGCACTGTGTGCAGGCAGCGTCTACTTCGGCCATGCCATCTCCACGTGCGTCACAGCACTGTATGCCCCGTGGAAGCACTACCAGTGGGGCATATTGGCCCAGACCGTGGTTCAGGTGGCAGCCGTCCTGTGGCTGGTCCAGGCACTGGTGGCCCAAGCCCACGATCCCTTTGGCACCTGGCCCTGGTATCTGTGTTTGTTGGTGGGGGCAACTTCCCCGCAGCTGGGGATTGCCACACGCCTGCGGTGGCCTTCGATCCTCAGGGAACACAAGGATCTCTCCCTGACCACCTCGACCATGCGCCACGAAGCCGTCATGGACGCCCTGGCCATGGTCCTGGGCGCCTTGGTGGCAGGCATGATTGCCATCACCGCAGGGTCCCTGGTGGGAATCATGGTGGGTTCTGGTCTGCTGGTGTTGAGCACCACTGTGCTGCTGTTGCATCGGACCGCGGGTTTGCCTGTGTGGGGGACCGCGCTGTGGGTTCCGGCCAGCAAGAGGCTCAACAACGCTGAACGACGACGACGCCGTGCCCGCCGATTCGTCCGCTTCCTGCCCATGCTGGGCGGTGGATGGCTGGGTCTGCTGTGGGGCTCCGTGCAGATCGGGCTGGTCTACTTTGCGGCCAGCTTTGACGTGGTGGAGAGCATCGGCGCTCAATTCGCGGCCCTGGGATTGCTCTCCGCCATCTCCGCCGTGATCACGGCAGGCTTTGACGTCCGGCGACCCTGGAACTTGTGGATCATCTGCGCAGCTGCTGCCGTGTTGGCCACCATGCTGATGTCAGTGCCGTCTGGCCCCTTCAGCATGCTGTTGGTTTTGGCCGTGATCGGCGCCGCCACAGGCCCCACGTTGGTGGCGGTGTTCGGCATTGTCCCGCTGATCAGCCCCAGGCGTCTCACGGTCGGACTGAGCGCCATCACGCACGTGTTGATCCAGTTGGGACTGGCTGCCGGTTTGATCACGGCTGCGGGTCTGGCAGGTGTTGGTGGCTATCAGACAGTGGCGCTGATGCCGGTGTTGGCCTCAGCCCTGCTGTTGGCCACGGCCTTTCTGTTCATTGACCGCCGCCGGCGCGTGCCCATGGACATTCCCCGTAGCGCACGCCGGTCACCCCCTGTGTGAGCCGGGTGACCGGCATGCGCCGGCAGGACACGGATCAGCGACCGCGGGCCAGCCATTCCTGGACGTCCTGGGCCTCCGTGCCGATCAGCGTGGAGTCACCATGCCCCGTCAGCACCACGGTTTCCTCCGGCAACACCAGCAGGCGCTCCCGGATGGAGTCCACAATGGTGGGGAAGTCCGAATAGGAACGCCCGGTGGCGCCGGGACCACCTTGGAACAAGGTGTCACCGGAGAACACCACACCCAACTCCGGGCTGTGGAAGCACACGGAACCCGGCGAGTGGCCGGGGGTGGTCAGGACCGTCAGGCCGACTCCGTCCAGGGTGAAGACCTGACCGTCCGCGAGTTCACGGTCAGGGGCCGAGTCGGGGTGCACGGCATCCCAGAGCATGCGGTCCGCCGGGTGCAGGTGGATCTCCCCACCAACCCGCTGCGCCGTGTCCTTCACAGCCCGAATGTGGTCGTCGTGACCGTGGGTCAACAGGATGCCCTTGACGGTGCGGCCGTTGACGGCTTGTTCCACGGCCTGGGGATCATGGGCAGGATCGATCACAAAACACTCAGTGTCCGTGCCGACGATCCAGACGTTGTTGTCCACGTCCCATGTTCCGCCGTCCAGGGAAAACGTGCCACTGGTGACGCAGTTCTCCACGGTGACGTTGCCATCTGCTGAGGTGGTGACTTGGGTGACGGTCATGCGTAGCTCCTGTCTCTGAAAGATGTGTGCACGGTTGTGTCTCAACCGTGTGAGTTCTTCATGAGCGGCGGATGAGTCGGTGCATCCGATCCGGTTACTGCTGGTTGCCGCTTGCGACGGTGGACAGGGCCTCCATCTCCACCACGGAACGCAGCACCTTGCCGTCACGCATCTTGGCGAAAGCGGGCTCGACGTCGTCCAGTCCGATCCGCTCGGAGACAAAGCCGTCCAGGTCCAGATTGCCCAGTCGGTAATGGTCCACGAACATGGGGAAGTCCCGGTTGGGCAGGCAGTCGCCGTACCAGGCGGACTTGATGGAGCCACCGCGGCCAAAGACCTGATCCAGCGGGATCTCCCACGTGGTGCCGGGATTCGGGACTCCCACCAGGACCAAACGGCCTGCCAGGTCACGGGCTTCAAAGGCTTGTTGGAAGGTGGCAGCCACACCCACTGCATCCACCACCAGATCCGCGCCGTTGCCGCCCGTCAGTTCACGGACGGCTTCCACGGGGTCCTGTTCCTTGGCGTTGATGGTGTGCGTGGCGCCAAAGCTGCGTGCCGTGGCGAGTTTGTCGTCATCGACGTCCACGGCAATGATCGAGGTTGCGCCACCGAGCTTGGCGCCGGCAATGGCCGCCGTGCCGACTCCGCCACACCCGATGACGGCCACGGATTCGCCCCGCTTGAGGGCACCCGTGTTCAGCACAGCACCCAGGCCCGCGGTCACGCCACAGCCCAGGAGTCCGACCGCTGCGAACTGTTCGGGTTCCAGGTCGCCGTCGATCTTGGTGCACTGACCCGCAGCAACCAGGGTCTTGTCTGCAAAGGCACCGATGCCCAATGCCGGGCTGAGTTCGGTGCCGTCCTTGAGGGTCATCTTCTGGGTGGCGTTGTGGGTTGCAAAGCAGTACCACGGTTCACCGCGGCGGCAGGCGCGGCATTCACCGCACACGGCACGCCAGTTCAGAATCACGCGGTCGCCCACGGCCACCTCGGTCACGCCGTCACCGACGGCGGAAACCACGCCCGTTGCCTCATGCCCCAGAAGGAAGGGGAAGTCGTCTGAAACTCCACCCACCTGGTAATGGTGGTCCGTTTGGCACACACCGCAGGTCAGGACATCCACCAGTGCCTCTCCCGGTCCGGGATCCGGCACCAGGATGGTTTCAATGACGGCGGGCTCGTTCTTTGCCTTGACCACTACGGCCTGGACTTCATGCATGGTGCGCTCCGATCGTGGATGGGTCGCAGGGCTCCGGCATCTGAGCCGAAAAACCACTGGGGTGCAGATACCAGGGGAAACGCGGCAACTTTCAGGGTCACCGTGATCGAAAGGTACCTGCACCCCAGTGTAGGCGCGAGCTCAGACACTTAAATGAGTCAGCGTGTTTCAGTGCGTTCCCGCTCCAGAACCTGCTTGGTCTCACCGTTGAAGTTGGCCACTTCAGCCTGGCCGTCACGGCCGCTGTCCTTGCCACTCTGGCTGTAGTCCACGGTCTCGTGAGCGAGCCGGACCTTGCGGCCCTCCTCAACCATCTTCTCGTGCTTCTCCAACGCCTTGGTCACGGCCTTCACGTCACGCGGGGGCAGATGGAGCATCTCCTCGGAGGGCAGGCCGGCCTCCAACTCGCGTCCACGCTGGAGTTCGGCATCGATTTCGGCGCCGAAGAGCAGAACGTTGTTGAAGATCCAGATGCCCAACAGACCCAGGATCACACCACCGATGACTCCGTAGGTGTCTGCCTGGGAGGCGAACTGAGTGGCGTAGATGGAGAAACCCACAGCGGCAACGATCACGCCGATGATGGCAAAGACAGCACCGGGGGAGACCCACTTGAACTTGGGCTGCTGAACGTTGGGGGTGGCGTAGTAGAGCACCGCAACCAGCAGGATCAGCAGCAGGAGCACCACCGGCCACTTGGCGATGTTCCAGACCATCACGCTGGTCTCACCCAGGCCAATGGCATCTCCCAAGGTGCGGGCAATGCT
Source organism: Kocuria subflava (assembly GCF_012163155.1). Lineage (GTDB taxonomy): Bacteria > Actinomycetota > Actinomycetes > Actinomycetales > Micrococcaceae > Kocuria > Kocuria subflava. The sequence goes on along the minus strand of NZ_JAAVUN010000005.1, from coordinate 95,441 downwards.
GCCGGAGAGCAGGACCATCAGGAAGATCAGCACCACAGTGACCACCACAAACAGGGTCACGGCCAACATGGAGGCCTTGTGCTTGATGAAGGTGCGTCCCTCAGAGACGTCGTACACGCGGTTCATGGCGCGGGAGAAGGCTCCCACGTACCCGGATGCCGTCCAGAGTCCTGAGGCCACACCAATGATCAACGCCACGATTCCAGCGCCTGTGGCTTGCGTGAGGTTGGTGATGGTGGGTTCCAGCAGGGTGTTGAGTTCCTCAGGGACACGTCCGGCCAAGAACTCGGTGATGGCATCCGCAGTCTGTTGTCCTTGTCCGAAGACACCCAGAAGGGAGACCACGGCCAGCAGACCGGGGAAGACGGACAGGACCGTGAAGTAGGTCAGCGAGGCTGCCAGGTCGGTGCATCCGTCCTGGGTGAATTCCGCCAAGGAACGCTTGAAGATGTACTTCCAGGACCGCTTGGAAACCTGGGTGGGGTTCTCCGGCTTGGAGGAGTTGTCCGGAGCGGGGGCCTCGGCCCGCTCCAGGGTTTCACGGAGGGTGTTCTTGGACACGATCTCTCCCTTGTGGTGGTCGGTGGCGGGCGTGGATTCGTCATGTCACAACCGGTCAGCCCTTTGGCCACGACATGCACAAAGCCTCCCATCAGTGTACTGATGGGAGGCTCCGTGTGTGGCATCCGGCGGGCCGGTCGGACCGGGATGCGTTGTGGGGTCAGTCGCTGAGGCTGTGGCGCAGGCGATCGGACAACCTGGTGAGGATTCGTAGTTCCTCCGTGTCCAGGCCGTTGGCCATGACCTCATGAACATGGCGATCGAAATGTTCGGCAATGCGCTCCTGCAGGTCATGACCGTCTTCGGTCAGCCTGATCCGCAGGCCCCGGAGGTCCTGGGGATCTTGCCAGCGGTGCACAAGACCTTTGGACTCCAGGCGTTCCAGCATTCGCGAGAGGCTCGACTGGGTGAGCAGAACGTACTCGTTGAGCTCGTTGAGTCGGATGCCACGATCGTCTGCCCGAGAGAGGTTGAACAGGACGTCGTATTCGCGCATGGAAAGATCCGCGAACTCCTCGCGGCGCTGCAAACGCCGCATCACCGTGACCTGCGCACGGTACAGCGCTTCCCACGCTGCCGTGGAGGTTTCTACCGGGTCATTAGTGGTTTCTCTGATGGGCACGGAGCTAATAGTAAGCGATGTGACAGCGGTAGATCTGGTGATCCCGTCCGCTAATGTGCCCCAATGTAAATGAATTAGCATCTACGGGGGCAGGGGGTGATTTCGGCGAGTGCATCGTGGTTCGTCGTCGTGGTCTGTGGCTTGACTGGTGGGGACGCGGCCACCGGAGCCTGCGGGGAACGGCGCTGCGGGCGCGCCGGCAACGGCGGCACAACAGCAAGAATCCGGGGGCGACGTCGTGTCGCCCCCGGATCTCTCATGGTTTCCTCACCGTGCACCGCGTTACCGCACGGGCCGCGTTCACCCCGTGCGGGAAGGGTGGTGTCAGCTCAGAGCAGGGTCACTGAATCCCCAGGACACCTGCCGTGTGGCCCATGATTTCGTCTGCGAGTGCGGCGTCAGTGTCCAGCGCCCGACCGTAAGCCGGGATGAGCTGGGTCAGACGGGATTCCCAGGTCTGCCGGTGGTTGGGGAAGCACTGCTGCAGCAGGTCCAACATGATGGGCACAGCTGTTGAGGCTCCGGGGGAGGCGCCCAAAAGGCCTGCGATGGAACCGTCCCCGGCCGTGATCAGTTCCGTGCCGAACTGCAGAACACCACCCTTTTGCTTGTCCTTGCGCATGACCTGAACACGCTGGCCTGCGTGGACCAGCTCCCAGTCGTCGCCGTCAGCAGTGGGGTAGTACTCCTGCAGAGACTCAACCCGCTGGGCCTTGGACTTCATCAGTTCGGAGATCAAGTACTTGACCAGGTCCATGTTGGCCAGACCCGCACGCGTCATGGGGTAGATGTTGTCCGCCTTGACGGAACGCGGGAGGTCGAACAGGGAGCCCTGCTTCAGGAAGTTCGGCTTGAATCCGCCGTAAGGGCCGAACAAGAGCGACTTCTTGCCGTTCTCGTACCGGGTGTCCAGGTGCGGCACGGACATGGGCGGGGCGCCCACAGAGGCCTGACCGTAAACCTTGGCGTTGTGCTGCTCGGCGATCTCCGGCTTGGTGTTGCGCAGCCACAGACCGGAGACCGGGAAACCACCGAATCCCTTGATCTCGGGAATGCCGGACTTCTGAAGCAGCGGCAAGGCCCCGCCGCCGGCGCCCACGAAGACGAACTTGGCGTTGATCTCCCGGGTGTCCTCAGAGTTCAACCGGTTCTTGGTGGTCACTGCCCACGTACCGTCGGAGCGCTTGGTCAGGTTGGTGACCTGGGTGCCGGTGCGGATCTGACCGCCGTTGGCCGAGATGTGCTGCACCAGACGCTTGGTGAGTTCACCAAAGTTCACATCCGTGCCCTCGGGGGAGAACGTGGCGGCAACGGATCCAGCGCCGCGCCCGCGCATGGTGAGCGGAGCCCAGGCGGCCAGCTGGTCGCGGTCCTCGGAGAACTCCATGCGCTCAAAGAGCTTGTGCTGCTTGAACGCCTGGTGACGGGCCTTGAGGTAGCGGACATGGTCGTCGTTGAAGACCATGGAGATGTGGGGCACCGGGTTGATGAAATCAGAGGCCCGCCCCAGCTTGCCTTCTTCCACCATGGTGGCCCAGAACTGGCGGGAGGTCTGGAACTGCTCGTTGATCTTGACGGCCTTGGCCGTGCCCACGGTCCGGTCAGGGTTCAGTGGGGCGTAGTTCAACTCGCACAGAGCAGAGTGTCCGGTGCCGGCGTTGTTCCAGACACTGGAACTCTCCTGACCGATACCATCCAGGCGCTCCACAAGGATGATGTTCCAGTTGGGCTCCAGCTCCGTGAGCATGGCGCCCAGCGTGGCGGACATGATGCCGCCGCCAACCAGAAGTACGTCGGTGGACTCGGTGGTTGTCGCTTGGGTCACTGTGGGGTCTCCCGTCGTCAGACACGGGGGCCTGACTCATGGTGCCCCTGCGCTCATAGATACGTTCCAGATTAGTCCGACAGTGATCTTTCACGCACACCGAACGCGCGGTCCGGGGCCACATTGCACCACCGGATACCGTGCTTCACCCAGGTCAGGGTGCCTTGCCAAGTTCAGGGTGCCTCGTTGAGCCGAATGGCGTTGAACTCCTCGAAGCCCGTGGAGCTCAGGGGGAAGCTGGCCGTCCGGGAGTTCACGGCCACACCGGTCGTCGGGAAGGCCAGGGGCATTGCTGCCTTCTCCTGAATCACGCGACCGTTGGCCCTGCGGTAGAGCTCCTGGCGGTCCTCGCCGTCGTCAACGTTGGCGGCGTCGTTGATCAAGGTGCGCAGCGACGGCGAATCCAACCCGAGTTCAGGGGTGGGTGCGCTGAAAAGTGTGGCCGTGAAGTAATCGGGATCCCGAAAGCCGCCGTTGACACCGGACAGGAACAGTTCATGGTCCTGCGACCTGGTACGCAAGGTTTCCTCGTAGATGCTCCACGGCACGGGAACGGGAGAGATCTCAAAGCCGGTCCGCGTGAGCTGGGCTGAAATATCGGCATAGAGGCGTTCCGGTTCCAGGGCCCACGACCGTGAGGCCCCCGTGGGGTACAGGAAGCGCAACGGCGCGCCGTCGTACTGCGAGGCACCCAGCAGATCCCGCGCCTCCTGAGGGTTGTAACCCGGGAAGCCGACTTCAGTGTCCGGGACGTTGAAGCGGGCGGGCAGAAAAGCCTGCGCCACGTTGGTGCCCTGCGGGTAGTGGTCCCGGACCACTGCCTGACGGTCGATCGAGGCCATCACAGCCTGACGGACGTTGATGTCCGTGAAGGCCCCGCTGCTGCTGTTCATGCCCAGGTAAGCCACCGAATACGGGTCCCGTTGCAGGACCTGCACACCTTCGCGTGCCAACGGTGCAAAAGCGTCCAGCCCCACCAGGTCATAGCCGTCCACCTGCTCGTTGCGTAACGCCACGTAGCGCAGTTCGGTGTCTGGGATGGCCACGAATTCTAAAGTGCCGATCGGCCCCAGGTCACCCCAGTAGGTCTCAGAGGCTTTCAACACCACGGATTCACCGGGGCGCTGACCGGAACCGGAGTCCAGCCCCGCCTGGACCTTGAAGGGCCCCGTCCCCACGGGCGCAGTGCCCACGGTGTCCGCAGAGATCGACAACGGCGCCGCGACGCCGAAGGCCGGGTGAGTCAGGGCCTTGGGCAGGGACGGATGCGGGCGGCGCAGCAGGATTCGCACGGTGGAGGAATCCACCGCTTGGCACTCCTGATAAATGGAACCCTCCGGCGCACCACGGCGGAAGACGGCGTCGAACAAGCTGTGCCGGCCCGTGCTGGAATCGCGAACCGAGGCGGCGGCCCACCTGTTGAAGTTGGTCACCACGGCCTCGGCGTCGAACCCGGAACCGTCGTGGAAGAACACGCCCGTTCGCAATGCGAAGTCCCAACTCAATCCGTCCTCGCTGGAGCGCCAGGCGGTGGCCAGCGCGGGTACGGGCTCACCGGTCATGGGATCCGGGGCAACCAACCCGTCCAGGATCTGGCGTGCGATCCGGTGCGTTTCCAGATTGTCCGTCAGGGACGGATCCAGTGACGGGGCCGTGGCGGCGTTGGCGAACACATAATGCGCCGGAGCCACCGGCTGGGAACTTTGCGAGGAAGGCTGGTCATCAGCTCGCGCACATCCAGACGTGGAAGTCAGGGCGGCAGAACCCAACAGGCCACCTGCGGCCGCGGACAGGAAATGACGCCGGGAACACCGTGATGTCATGAGACTCCTCTCCACCTTCGCCCAACATGGTCACTGCGGATCACCCATGGTGTGGTCCTTCACGGCACGATCTTCGATCGGCAAAGAGCGGAGCCGTCGTGGTGCGCGAGGCGGGACTTGAACCCGCACGCCGGAGCACAGGAACCTAAATCCTGCGTGTCTGCCAATTCCACCACTCGCGCGCTGACCCCGCTTGTTGGCGCAATCGCGCCGACGAGGCCGCAACAGTTTACCGAGAACTTGCTCCCGGAGTGGTTGCCCCACACTGCACGGTCAAGATCAAGCGTCCAGCCCAAGGTCCCGGCGCAGCTTGGCCACGTGCCCCTTGGCCCGGACGTTGTACTGAGCCACCTCGATCCGGCCGTCAGGGTCCACCACAAAACTGGAGCGAATCAGGCCTTGATAGACCTTTCCGTAGTTCTTCTTCTCTCCCCAAGCGCCCCACGCCTCGGCCACGGTGTGATCGGGGTCGGAGAGCAGGGGAAAGCTCAGGTCCTGACGTTCGGTGAACGGGGCCAAAGCTCTGGGGGAGTCCGGAGAGATGCCCAGGACTGCGTAACCTTCAGCCAAGAATCGCGCCATATTGTCCCGGAAGTCGCAGGCCTGAGTGGTGCAGCCGGGGGTGGAAGCCTTGGGGTAGAAGTACACGATCACCCTCTTGCCTGCGTAATCACTCAATGAAACCGGCTCGCCGTCCTGATTGAGCAGGGAAAACGTGGGCGCCGGTGCGCCTGGGGTGAGCTGGTTGGTCATGGGTTCCTTCCGTCCAGGAATGGTCATGTTTCGGCAGGGGTTGGTCGTGATTCGGTCAGGACTGGTCCTACGGGGAGAGGTTGCACCCCTGTGGCAACAGCCGTGGCGGTGTGATCGTCATCTCCGTAAAGTGTAAGCACACTTAGTCAACTGTTTCCCTCGTCATGGGTATAATCGCCGACATGCCAAAGATCTCCAACTGGCCAACCAACCGGCTACTGTCAACGGCTGCCCGTTTGGTGGAACACGCCTGGAACGAACGCCTCGCCTCCCTGGGCGTGACGCGCGCTGGGGTCATGGCGCTCGACGTTTTGGCGGACCAGGGCGGATTGACCCAGGCGCGTCTGGCGCAGGAGGTCCGGGTGCAGGCCCAGACCATGGGCAAGACCCTGCACCGCTTGGAGATTCACGGCCACGTTTCACGCAGCCGCAACGTCCATGATCGCCGCAGTCATCTGGTAGTCATCACGGAGGAGGGCCGTCGAGTTCTCACTGAGGCCACCCGTATGGAGGAGGACCTGATCGGGGACGGCTCCTTGTCGGATGACCAACTGCGACGCTCCCTGGCGCACATTGTGACCACACTCGGCGGCGCCCGTTGGAAGCTCAAGGTGGACCAGGACGGGGAGGTGCACGAACTCACCGCGGATCCCGCGCCGAGTTCGCAGACTCCCGTGGCGCGCGTGGCCACTGACTGATCGTTCGGTTCGTGTGCTCCAGGCACGCCGTTGAACGCCCGTCATCATCGCGATGACGGGTTCTTTCATGACCTGGGTCGGAGGCCGCGCCAATCGTGGGCGTCAACTCCGGCGTCGTGCCGAGTAAGTGGTGCGTTGGGAGGGTGGTGGGGCAGCACGACAGGCAAGGACGAAAAGGTCCCGGTCGGACTCCTGTGAGTCTGACCGGGATCTTGAGGTGGTGCGCCCCCACGGACTCGAACCGTGAACCCGCTGATTAAGAGTCAGCTGCTCTGCCAATTGAGCTAGAGGCGCATGTAGCTGCGAAACGAACCTTGCGGCTGCTCGCTACGGCCGTAGACAGTACCACACTCACGTCGTCGTTTTCTCCTGCAGGGATGCAAGTGGAAACAGTCTGAACGTGGTGCCGCTGCTGCGACGACGCAAGACTTTACGCCCTCCAGTTCGCCGAGTCCATTTCTGGAGCGGAATGTGGGGTGTCTCACGATGTGAAATGGAGAGACCGCTGTTTGACACTGATCTCGCCGCAACGGACCATGGTCACATGCAGTGCACCACAGCCAAGATCGTCGTAACGGACCCGGTCATCCTCATTGGGTGACGGGCCTGCTCGCCGTATCATCGACAACGTGCACCGGGCCCCGTAAGCCGCCCACCAGGCGGCCGGGGCCTTCTTCGTGTCCGGCTCCATCAAGCCGGGGGTGAAGGTCCTCCCTGTCCACGCGGGGTACAACCAGGGCAGTGGTTGTCACATTTCTGATCCGGAAAGTGGCAACCCTGGGGGAGCGGTCAGACGGTGCGCACACAGTGGTGGCCACCTTCATGGACAGAACGAACCGAAGGACGCGAGATGAGTAAGGGACAGTCCATCAGCCCGGCGCTGATGGCCAACAAGCGTGCGGACACTTCCGCCGATCGCCGTGCGAGCCATGAAACCTCTGTGGTGGCTCCGGAGGTCCCGGGATCGCAGCAGGTTGTTGAGCCGATTGCCATGTCCGGTTCACAGGCTGTCATTCGCTCGTTGGAGGAATTGGGTGTCACCGATGTTTTCGGGTTGCCCGGTGGCGCGATTCTGCCCACCTATGACCCTCTGTTGGAGACCACCACCATCAACCACATCCTGGTGCGTCACGAGCAGGGCGCCGGCCACGCCGCTGAGGGCTATGCCATGGCCTCCGGGCGTGTGGGAGTCTGCATTGCCACCTCGGGTCCCGGTGCCACCAACCTGGTGACGGCTCTGGCCGATGCCAACATGGATTCCATCCCCATGGTGGCCATCACTGGCCAGGTGTCTTCCACCCTGATCGGCTCGGACGCATTCCAAGAAGCTGACATCGTGGGCATGACCATGCCCATCACCAAGCATTCCTACCTGGTCACCGATGCTCAGGACATCCCTCGGGTGCTGGCTGAGGCGTTCCACCTGGCCTCCACAGGGCGCCCGGGTCCGGTGCTCGTGGACATCGCCAAGGACGCCCAGGTGGCCCAGATGGAGTTCTCCTGGCCACCCACCCTGGACCTGCCGGGTTACCGGCCGGTGGCACGTGGTCACGCCAAGCAGATCCGTGAGGCGGCCCGCCTGATGGCTCAGGCGCAGCGCCCGGTGCTCTACGTGGGTGGCGGCTCCATCAAGGCCAACGCCTCGGAGGTTTTGGAGGATCTGGTGGAGGCCAGCGGAGCCCCTGTGGTGACCACGCTGACCGCCCGTGGTGTTTTCCCGGACTCGCATGACCAGCACCTGGGCATGCCCGGCATGCACGGTACCGTTCCAGCGGTTTACGCCATGCAGCAGGCAGACCTTTTGATCACCCTGGGTGCGCGTTTTGATGACCGCGTCACCGGTGTGCTGCCCACTTTTGCCCCCGGCGCCAAGGTGATCCACGCGGACATTGATCCCGCTGAAATCTCCAAGAACCGCACCGCAGACGTGCCGATCGTGGGGGATCTGGCCTCGATCATCCCGGAGCTCACGGAGGCTTTCCGCGCCGAGACCGAGCGCACGGACGTCCCGGATCTTTCCGCCTGGTGGCGCACGCTCAACGGCTTGAAGAAGTCCTACCCGCTGGGATGGACTGCCACAGAGGACGGCCTGCTGGCTCCCCAGTACGTGATCCAGAAGCTCTCCGAACTCACCGGCCCCGAGGCCGTGTACGTCTCCGGTGTGGGCCAGCACCAGATGTGGTCCTCCCAGTTCGTCACTTACGAACGTCCGCGGCAGTGGCTGAACTCCGCAGGCCTGGGCACCATGGGCTTTGCGGTGCCGGCGGCCATGGGCGCACAGGTCTCCCAGCCGAACCGCGCGGTCTGGGCGATCGACGGCGACGGTTGTTTCCAGATGACCAACCAGGAGCTGGCCACGTGCGTGCTCAACAACATCCCCATCAAGGTGGCGGTCATCAACAACTCGTCGCTGGGCATGGTGCGCCAATGGCAGACCTTGTTCTACGACGGGCGCTACTCCCACACCCACTTGAACACCGGCCATGAATCCCGCCGTGTCCCGGACTTCGTCAAACTCGGAGATGCCTACGGCTGTGCCACGTTCCGGTGCGAACGTGAGGAGGACGTGGAGGCCACCATCAAGGCCGCCCTTGAGGTCAACGACCGCCCTGTGGTCATCGACTTCGTGGTCTCCGCTGACGCGATGGTGTGGCCCATGGTCCCCTCCGGTGTGTCCAATGACCAGATCCAGGTTGCCCAGAACATGACCCCCGAGTGGGTTGGCGAAGACGAAGGAGCAGGGGCATGAGCCGCCATACGCTGTCAGTGCTGGTTGAGGACAAGCCTGGCGTCTTGACTCGGGTGGCCGCGCTGTTCGCACGTCGTGCCTTCAACATCGACCAGTTGGCCGTGGGCAGCACTGAAGTTCCCGGGCTGTCCCGCATGACCGTGGTGGTCGATGCTGAAGGGGATGCCCTGGAGCAGGTCACCAAACAGCTGAACAAACTGATTCACGTCATCAAGATCGTGGAGCTGCCACCGGAAACCTCGGTGCAGCGTGAACACGTGATGATCAAGGTCCGTGCCGATGCCGCAACCCGGCTGCAGGTCACGCAGGCCGCGGACCTCTTCCGGGCCTCGATCGTGGACGTTTCCACCGATTCCGTTGTGATCGAAGCCACTGGTGCCACCGAGAAGCTCAAGGCCTTACTTGATGTCCTGGAGCCTTTTGGCGTCCGCGAGATCGTCCGGGCCGGTACCCTGGCGCTCGGACGTGGGCCCAAATCGATGTCCGATCGCGCGTTGCGCCACTGACACCGGATGGTGCCGCCACAGTGGCGGCCAGATCCGCAATTCACGGCGCTGAGAGCGAATCGGCGTCTGCACCCTCATACGACAGCCTGCATGCCGCAGGTCCAAGAACTGCAGTAGCTGCAGTAAGCACGAAGGAGACACATCCCCATGGCAGCTGAGATCTTCTACGAAGACGACGCAGACCTTTCGATCATCCAGAGCCGCAAGGTCGCTGTTATCGGCTACGGCTCCCAGGGCCACGCCCACGCGCTGAACCTGCGCGATTCCGGTGTGGACGTTCGCGTCGGTCTGGCTGAAGGCTCTTCTTCGCGTGCCAAGGCCGAGGCTGAGGGCCTGGCCGTCAAGACCGTGGCCGAGGCAGCCACCGAGGCAGACGTCATCATGATCCTGACCCCGGACCAGGTTCAGCGCACCGTGTACGCCGACTCCATCCAGCCGAACCTGAAGGATGGCGACATCCTGCTGTTCGCCCACGGATTCAACATCCGCTTCGATTACATCGAGGCTCCTCAGGGTGTGGACGTGGCCATGGTTGCCCCCAAGGGCCCCGGCCACACCGTGCGCCGCGAGTACGAGTCCGGCCGCGGCGTGCCCTGCCTGGTGGCAGTCGAGGTGGACGCCTCGGGCAAGGCCCAGGAGATTGCGCTGTCCTACGCCAAGGCCATCGGCGGCACCCGCGCAGGCGTCATCAAGACCACCTTCACCGAAGAGACCGAATCCGACCTGTTCGGTGAGCAGGCTGTGCTGTGCGGTGGCGTGTCCCACCTGGTGCAGTACGGCTTCGAGACCTTGACCGAGGCTGGTTACCAGCCGGAGATCGCCTACTTCGAGGTTCTGCACGAGCTCAAGCTGATCGTGGACCTGATGGTGGAAGGTGGAATCTCCAAGCAGCGTTGGTCCATCTCCGACACCGCCGAGTACGGCGACTACATCTCCGGCCCGCGAGTGATCGACCCCTCCGTCAAGGAGAACATGAAGGCTGTTCTCTCCGACATCCAGGACGGCAAATTTGCCCGCCGGTTCATCGAGGACCAGGACGGTGGCGCCAAGGAATTCAAGGAGCTGCGGGAGAAGGAAGAAGGCCACTCGATCGAGACCACCGGTCGTGAGCTGCGCAAGCTCTTTGTTTGGACTGACACCGATTCCGACTACACTGAGGGTACCGCTGCTCGCTGACCCCCCGCGTGACTGTGAGTCAGCCGGAAAAGTTTGCGTGATCACCGCCAGGTCTGGATCTTCCCACCTTCCCTAGGCCTTGGTTTTCACGACGACGCCGCCCCCGCACACTGTGATGGTGTGCGGGGGCGGCGTCGTTGAGCCCTGTTTCCCAAGATCGCGCTGAGCCCGGGAGGATCCATGGAGAATCGCCATCTGCGGCATTTTTTGGCCGTGGTGGATCAGGGCGGGGTGACCCGGGCGGCTGAGCACCTGCGGATCGCCCAGCCTTCCCTGTCCCAGTCCATCAAGGGTCTGGAGAAAGAGCTGGGAGTGCCACTGTTCCACCGTGTGGGACGCACCATGGTGCTGAGCTCAGCAGGTCAGGCACTCCTGGGGCCTGCTCGTGCGGCGGTGCGGCACATGGATTCCGTCCATGACGCGGCTGCCACCGTGGCTGAGGTCAGGGGTGGTCACGTGGATCTGGTGTCCATGCCCACTCCCGCGCTGGAACCGCTGAGCTCCATCACGGCCCGACTGGCTGCCTTGCATCCCCACATTGCGCTGAGGGTGCGCTCAGCCCTGACGGATCGCCAGGTGCTAACCGCTGTTGAATCAGGTGAGGCTGAGGTGGGGTTGCTGGGTGGCAATACCACGCCACTGGCAGCAGACGTTGAGGTGATGCCGTTGGGGAGTCAGTCCCTGATTCTGGTGACTCATCCTGAGGCACCGATGCTGAGATCTGGTCAACCGCTGCGGGGCAGTGACCTGGAGGGCAGCATCTTTGTGGCCTCGGCTCCTGGAACATTGACGCGCAGGGTCCTGGATGACTGGCTGGCCGCAGGCATTGCGGTACAGGTGGCGGTGGAGACGGACCACCGGTCCTCGGTGCTTCCCCTGGTGACGGCCGGTGTGGGTCACACCATCCTCCCCAGTGCATGGCGCTGCACAGCCGAGCAGTTGGGCCTGGGGGTGCATGCCTTGGCCGATGCCCCTGAGTTGTCAGTCTCGCTGATCAGCCGACGTCAGGACCTCACACCAGCAGCACGCGCTCTGGTGGACGTGGCGCGCGCCGAGGCCTTGTGAGGGTGAATACATAGGTCCAACCTATGTGGATCAGAGAAAACAGGTCTTAGACGGCATGCAGGTGACTGCGCTCTACTGGTTTGTGAGAGATCAGAGACCAGGAGGACACCATGACCCACACGTACCGCATCGCAGCCATTCCCGCCGACGGAGTGGGAGCAGAGGTGGTTTCCGCAGGGCGCCAGGTTTTGGATGCCGTGGCTGCTGCCTCCGCAGGCCGCTTCAGCTTTGACTGGACCGAGTTCCCCTGGGGCAGTGAGTACTACGCCCAACACGGGCAGCTCATGCCGTCGGACGGATTGGAAGCCCTGACCGACTTCGATGCCATCTACTTTGGTGCCGTGGGGTGGGAAAACGTCCCCGACCACGTGAGCCTGTGGGGGTTGCGGCTGAACATCACCCAGAACTTTGATCAGTGGGCCAACATCCGTCCGGTGAAGTTCCTGCCCGGTGTCAACTCCCCGCTGAGAGCAGCCGATGACCGTGAGTTGGACTGGATCGTGGTGCGGGAGAACAGCGAGGGCGAGTACGCCGGTCTGGGTGGGCGCAACCTCTCCGGGCGCGGGCCGGGCAACGAGGTCGCCGTGCAGTCCTCCCTGTTCACGGACAAGGGGTGTGAGCGCATCATCCGCTTCGCCTTCGAGCTGGCCCGCACTCGGAGCGTGAAGAAGGTCTCCAGCGTGACCAAGTCCAATGCCCAGCAGTACGGCATGGTGCTCTGGGACGAGGTATTCGCCCGTGTCGCCCAGGAGTATCCGGATGTGGCCACGGAGAGTGTGCTGGTGGATGCCATGAGCGCCAAGTTCGTGCTGCACCCGGAGGAGCTCTCCGTGGTGGTGGCCTCCAACCTCAACGCGGACATCCTCTCCGACCTCGGCTCCGCGCTGGCGGGCAGCCTGGGTCTTGCCGCCAGCGCCAATCTCAACCCGGAAGGGCGATTCCCGTCCATGTTCGAGCCCGTGCACGGTTCCGCACCGGACATTGCCGGCCAAGGCATCTGCAATCCCATCGGGGCCATTGCCAGTGGGGCCTTGATGCTGCGCCACTTCGGTCTGGAAGCAGAAGCACACGCCGTTGAACGCGCCATTGAATCGGCCACGGGTGCAGGTCACCTCACGCGTGATCTCGGTGGGACGGCATCCACGGAAGACGTCACTCACGCGATCGTGGAAGCCCTCGAGCAGGAGTTGGCCACCCAGCTCGCCGTCGTGAGTGCCTGACCCACCACACGGTGCGGCCCACGAATCCCAGTGGTTCGCGGGCCGCACCGTGCATCAGTTCAGGAGATCGTCCAGGAAATTTCCCCCGGAGTTGCCTCCGTCTCTCTAACCACCGGCGCGCACCACGGGCGTGCCTTCGGAGGGCTGCACCACCACAAAACCGGGGCCATGGAAAGCCAACTGGAAGGCTTCACCGGATCCTCCGCGCAGCATTCCCGAGAAGTTGAAGTCATTCTTGATGCTGGGTGCCAGGTTGGCCGACCAGCACACAGCGGCCTGCGGATCCACAAAGGTGGGCTGTCCGGAGGCGTCCAACACCATGGGATCACCATCAGAGCAGATAGCCACGTATCCCTGACCGGACAGTTCCAGGTTGAACAGCCCGCCGGCCAGCATGCCGGCACCTTGCACGCGGCGGATGTCCCAGCTCAGGGAGGAGTCAAAGGCCAACAAGGACGACGAGTTGACCGTGATCGCCTCACCTTCCAACAACAGCAGGAAGATGAAACGGTTCTGCCGGGCAAAGAACACCTCACCCTGACCGGAGACCCGCATCATGGGGGCGTCCTCGTTGGTCAGGGCCTTTTTGAGGAACTTGCCCACTGTGCCAGAGCCCTCATGCCGGAATGACATCTGGCCCTGGTAGGCCACCATGGCACCTTTGGTGGCAATGATGTCCTGCGTCATGTTGACCCTCAGCATCTTCTTGGACTGCAGAGCCCACTGATCTTGGGTTTGCCGCTCCATGTGTTCGGGGGCAAAGAGTTCACTGCGCATGACGTCCCTTTCACGAGGTGTTGACGTAGGCCACCTCCGGATGGAGGCGGGTACAGCCCTAGCTTGGCACCGGCGGTTGCACATGTGAATCCGTGACACGGACACGTCTGTCTGTGACGCCCGTGCCGGATCCGGATGGCGAATCCCAGTTCTGGATGGCCGTTACCATGGAGCCCGTGACTTCCGAGGTAACTCCCGCTGCAGCCGATGCCCGCCCCGCGTTCTACCTGACGACTGCGATCTCGTACCCGAACGGTTCGCCGCACATCGGGCATGCCTACGAGGCCATTGCGGCTGACACCCTGGCTCGCTTCAAGCGCCTGGACGGCTATGACGTCCGCTTCCTGACCGGCACGGACGAGCACGGTCAGAAGATGCAGCAGACGGCGCAGAAGGAAGGCATCACCGCCAAGGAGCTGGCTGACCGCAATGCCGCTGCTTTCAAGGCCATGGACGATGCCCTGGGGATCTCCTACGACCGTTTCATCCGGACCACGGACGCCGATCACTACACGGCCTCCCAGGAGATCTGGCAGCGCATGCAGGAAGCCGGTGACATCTACCTGGATTCCTACTCGGGTTGGTACTCGGTGCGCGACGAGGCCTATTACGGCGAGGACGAGACGGAAGTACGTGAAGACGGTCAGCGCTACTCCAAGGAGACCGGCACGGAGCTGACCTGGACAGAGGAATCCTCGTACTTCTTCCGGTTGTCCGCTTACCAGGACCGCCTGCTGGAGCTCTACGACCGTGAAGGCTTCTTACACCCCACCACACGCCGTAACGAGATCGCGGAGTTCGTGCGCAGCGGACTGCGGGACCTCTCCATTTCACGCACCACCTTCGATTGGGGTGTACCCGTTCCGGGGGATCCCGAGCACGTCATGTACGTCTGGGTGGACGCCCTGACCAACTACCTAACCGGACTGGGCTACCCGGACACCGAGTCCCAGATGTTCCAGAAATTCTGGCCGGCTGATGTCCACGTGATCGGCAAGGACATCGCCAGGTTCCACTCGGTCTACTGGCCGGCTTTCTTGATCTCTGCAGGGCTGCCGGTCCCCAAGAAAGTCTTTGCGCACGGGTTCCTCTACAACCAGGGCGAAAAGATGTCCAAGTCCGTTGGCAACGTTATTGACCCTCATGCCCTGATCGGTGAATACGGGTTGGATCCGGTGCGCTTCTTCCTCCTCAGGGAAGTCTCCTTCGGTCAGGACGGCTCCTATTCCCACGACGGCATCGTGGCCCGGATCAATGCCGACCTGGCCAATGATCTGGGCAACCTGGCTCAGCGCTCGCTGTCCATGGTGGCCAAGAACTGCCATGGCCAGGTTCCGGTCATGGGGGAGTTGATGCCCGCGGACAGGGAGATTCTGGACGCCGCCCACGAATTGTTGGGGCCGGTACGGGAGGCCTTCGACGACCTCCAGTTCCACCGTGCGTTGGAGGCCATCTGGCGTGTGGTGGCTGACTGCAACCGGTACTTCACGGCTCAGGAGCCGTGGGTGCTGCGCAAGACTGACCCGGAGCGCATGCAGACCGTGTTGTGGACCACCCTGGAAGTGGTGCGGGTGGTGGCCTTGCTGACCCAGCCGTTCATGCCGGCTTCTGCGGCAAAACTTCTGGATGTCCTGGGGCAGCCGGAGAAGGACCGTGAGTTCAGCGCCATCACGGAGAAAATCAAGCCCGGAACGCAGCTTCCCAAACCAACGCCGGTGTTCCCGCGGTACGAGGAACCCGAGGCGCTCAAGTGGTGAGTCACACGCCGAGGTCCCATGTGTCCGAATATTGAGATCTGCATTCGCCATGTGGGACGGGGTCACCACCGCACCCTAGGATCGGGGCATGAGCGAGCAGACCTCCACCACGCACCAGTCACCGTCTTCCACATCCCACCGCATTGCGGTGATCGCGGGAGACGGTATTGGCCCGGAGGTCGTGGCAGAAGCGGAAAAGGTGCTGGACGCTGTCTGTGGGCCCGCCAACATCGCCCTGGAAAAAACTCCCTTCCCGCTGGGTGCCGAGCATTGGCTGGCCACGGGGGAGACCTTGCCTCAAGTGACGCTTGAGAAGATCCGTGAGCATGATGCGATCTTGTTCGGAGCCGTTGGCGCAGCCCCTGGTGACACCCGGATCCCGTCAGGACTGATTGAACGTGAGATCCTGCTGAAACTGCGTTTCAGCCTGGACCACTACATCAATCTGCGTCCCTCCGAGCTGTTCCCGGGCACGGTGTCCCCGCTGCGGGATCCAGGTGAGGTGGACTTCGTCGTCGTCCGCGAGGGCACAGAGGGTCCGTACGCAGGCAACGGTGGTGTGTTGCGGCAGGGGACCGATCAGGAAATCGCCACCGAGGTCTCCTTGAACACCGCCCACGGGGTGCAGCGCCTGGTGCGTTTTGCCTTTGAGCTCGCCAGCCGACGTGAGCGCAAGAAGCTGACCCTGGTGCACAAACACAACGTGCTGGTCAACGCGGGCCATCTCTATCAGCGCACCGTCAACGCCATGGCGCCGCAGTACCCGGACGTCACGGTCGATTACCTCCATGTGGATGCCGTCACCATCTTCATGACCACGGATCCCTCGCGATTTGACGTGCTGGTCACGGACAACTTGTTCGGTGACATCATCACGGACCTGGCAGGCGCCATCACCGGCGGCATCGGGCTGGCTCCGTGCGGCAACATCAATGCAGAGCGCACTGCGCCGTCCATGTTTGAACCCGTCCATGGTTCTGCCCCGGACATTGCGGGTCAGCAGAAGGCCAACCCTGTGGCCACCATCCTGGCTGCGGCCATGATGCTGGAACACCTGGGCCACGGTGAGCAGGCGGAGCAGATCCGTTCAGCGGTCCGTTCGGACCTGGAGGACCACGGCGCCACACAGCGCAGCACCGCGCAGATAGGCGACGCCATCGTGGCCGCATTGCCCGCCTGATCACACCTGTTCCGTAGGCTGGTGGGCAACAGACGCCAGCATGAGTGGAGAGAATCCCATGACCACCTTCAGCACCACACCCAACCCCAACCCGGCCAGCCCGCAACGGCGCCAGGAGATTCTTGACGCACCCGGTTTTGGCCAGTACTTCACGGATCACATGGTCCAGATCCAGTGGCGGGGCAATGTGGAGGCTGGCACGGGTGAGTGGGAGCAACCGCAGGTGCTCCCGTACGGCCCTCTGTCCATGGATCCTGCCTCAGCCGTGCTGCACTACGGCCAGGAGATTTTTGAAGGATTGAAGGCCTACAAGCACGGCGACGGCAGCGTGTGGACCTTCCGGCCGGAGAAGAACGCTGCGCGCATCAACCGCTCGGCCCGGCGCATGGCCATGCCGGCTCTGCCGGAGGAGCTGTTCCTGGACTCGCTCAAGGAACTGGTGTCCCGAGACAAGGACTGGGTGCCCACCGGTGACGGTCAGTCGTTGTACCTGCGCCCGTTCATGATTGCCAATGAGGTGTTCCTGGGCGTCCGTGCAGCCCGCGAGGTGCTGTTCTCCGTGATCGCCTCACCTGCCGGGAACTACTTCGGAGAAGGCACCGCCGTTGACATCTGGCTGTCCAAGAACTGGGCTCGGGCAGGTCACGGCGGAACGGGCAACGCCAAGTGCGGCGGAAACTACGCAGCGTCCTTGATCGCCCAGATGGAAGGCGATGCCCACGGTTGCCAGCAGGTGATCTTCACGGACCCGCAGCGCGGAAACGCCATCGAGGAACTGGGGGGCATGAACGTGTTCTTCGTGTTTGACGACAACACCCTGGTGACCCCGGAACTGACCGGAACCATCCTGGAAGGCGTGACCCGCGATTCCATCATCCAGCTGGCCAAGGATCGTGGGATGACGGTTCAGGAACGTGCGTTCACGTTGGATGAGTGGCGTGACGGCGTGAACTCCGGGCGATTGACGGAGGTTTTTGCGTGCGGCACGGCCGCGGCGATTTCCCCGGTGGGTCGTTTGATCAGTGACACGGAAGTCATCGGCCCGGATGACGCCCGGCCCGGGGAGATCACCATGTCCCTGCGCAAGGAACTGTTGGACATCCAGACCGGCCGTGGGGAAGACCGACACGGTTGGTTGACCCGATTGGCCTGAGCCACCCGAATCCTTCCTGTGACGCCGCCCGGTCCACCCGACCGGGCGGCGTTGTTTCTGGGCACCACGCAATGACCACTAACCTGGTGTCCATGCGTATTGCCCGATTCACTGCAGAGGATGAGATCTACTACGGCGTGGTGCACGGTGAAGGGGAGGACCTGACCGTGACTGCCCTGGCCGGGGACCCCTTCTTCAACGGCATTCAACCCGTGGAGGGCAAGTCCTGGCCGGTGGAGGACGTGCGGTTGTTGGCTCCGGTGATTCCACGCTCCAAGGTGGTCTGCGTTGGCCGCAACTATGCCGATCACGCCAAGGAGATGGGTAACGAGCTGCCTGTCAGCCCGCTGCTGTTCTTCAAGCCCAACACGTCCGTGGCAGGCCCAGGTGACCCTGTCACATTGCCGACCTGGACCGAGGAGGTCTCTTACGAGGCCGAGTTGGCCGTGGTCATTGGTCGAATCTGCAAGGACGTGCCGGTGGATCAGGTCAACGACGTCATTTTCGGCTACACCTGTGCCAACGATCTGACGGCCCGTGACGCCCAGCGCACGGACGGCCAGTGGGCCCGGGCCAAGGGCTTTGACGGTGCCTGCCCCCTGGGGCCGTGGATCGAAACGGAGTTGGACACCTCAGATCTGGCCGTGCGCTCCTACGTCAATGACCAACCCAAACAGGATGGCACCACCGCAGACATGGTCTTTGGTGTGGCCGACCTGATCGCCTACGTCTCCCAGGCGTTCACGTTGCTTCCCGGGGACGTGATCCTCACCGGTACTCCTGCCGGGGTCGGAAAGGTCGACGACGGCGACCGGCTCGAGGTGGAGATCGAAGGCATCGGTACCCTGGCCACCATCCTGCGCCGCTGACAGAACACTTCTCCCAGCCCAGCCCAGCCCGGGCCCACCAATGTTTTCTCCACACAAGGATTTGTGAACACCCATGACCGAATCTCCCGTATCAGCCCACACGACTGGAACCACCGTTCTGACCTCAGCGGATGCTGCCGCCTCCGGCGCGCCTGAGGCCACCGGCACCGATGTCCGTGTTCGTTTCTGCCCGTCACCCACCGGAACACCACACGTGGGTCTCATTCGCACAGCCTTGTTCAACTGGGCCTACGCGCGTCACACCGGCGGCAAGATGATCTTCCGGATCGAGGACACGGATGCTGCCCGGGACTCGGAAGAATCCTTCAACCAGCTGTTGGAAGCACTGGATTGGTTGGGCATCACCTGGGATGAAGGCGTGACCGTCGGCGGCCCGCACGAGCCCTACCGCCAGTCCCAGCGCGGGGAGATCTACCAGGAGGTGATCGCCAAGCTCGAGGATGCCGGAGTCATCTACGAGTCCTATTCCACCCCTGAGGAGGTGGAGGCCCGCCACAAGGCGGCCGGGCGTGATCCCAAGCTCGGTTACGACAACTTTGACCGTGACCTGACCCAGGAGCAGATCCAGGCCTTCCGTGCTGAGGGCCGGGAGCCGGTGCTGCGCCTGCGCATGCCCGATGAGGCCATCACCTTCACGGATCTGGTCCGCGGTGAGATCACGTTTGCAGCGGGAACGGTTCCGGACTTCGTCGTCGTGCGAGCCAATGGCAAGCCGCTCTACACCCTGGTCAACCCGGTGGACGATGCCCTGATGCGCATCACTCACGTGCTGCGCGGTGAGGACCTGCTCTCCTCGACTCCGCGCCAGATTGCGCTGTACCGCGCGCTGGTGGCAGTGGGGGTTGCCGAGCGGGTTCCGCAGTTCGGCCACCTGCCCTACGTCATGGGTGAGGGAAACAAGAAGCTGTCCAAGCGCGACCCTGAATCCAGCTTGTTCAATCTGCGCGATGCCGGGTTCATCCCCGAAGGCCTGTTGAACTACCTGGCGCTTCTGGGGTGGTCGCTGTCTGCCGATCAGGACATCTTCACCCAGCAGCAGTTGGTGGAGGCCTTTGACATCCACGACGTCCTGGCCAACCCCGCTCGATTCGACCTGAAGAAGGCCACGGCCATCAACGGTGACCACATCCGTGCGCTGGATCCGGAGGAGTTCCGCAACCGGCTGGTGCCTTACTTGCAGTCCGGGGGAGTGCTGGACCGGGAGCTGACGGAGCGGCAGAACCGAATCCTGGACGCGGCAGCACCCCTGGTGCAGACCCGTATGGATCTGCTGGCCGATGCCGTGCCCATGCTGGGTTTCCTGTTCTTGCGCGACTCCGTGTTGACCCACGACGAGCAAGCAGTGGCCAAGCTCAAGGAGAACGCGCCGGAGGTCCTGGCGGCTGCCCGCGCTGCACTGGAATCCGTGGACGATTTCACTGCGGAGAACATTCAGGCCGCTCTGCGGCAGGCACTGGTGGAGGAGATGGGCATCAAGCCCCGCTTGGCTTTCGGTCCCGCCCGTGTGGCCGTTTCCGGCCGTCAGGTCTCGCCGCCCTTGTTCGAATCCCTGGAGATCCTGGGCAAGGAATCCGCGCTGGCTCGATTCGACCTGCTCAGTGAGCTGTTGCGGCGTCGTTCAGAAGGTGTAGACGCTGCCCGGTGACGCCGCAGCAGCCGTTGTAACGCTGCTCACAGCGCGGGAACAGGGGCCCGGCATGATTTGCCGGGTCCCTGCAGTGTGGGTATAGTTTCTGCTCGTTGCGCGCAGCCGACGGACTTCTTGAAGCCCGAAAGCCGCGTGTGCAGTGGGGTATGGTGTAATTGGCAACACAACGGTTTCTGGTACCGTCATTCTAGGTTCGAGTCCTGGTACCCCAGCGGCCCCATCGTATAGCGGCCTAGTACTCCGCCCTCTCACGGCGGCAACACCGGTTCGAATCCGGTTGGGGTCACTCCGCTACAGCTTCCACACATCAGCTTGTCAGTTGATGTGTGGGTCTCCCGGTGGCACCGGGAACGTCAGACTCTGCGTTCATCTGAGTCACCTCGGCCCCATCGTATAGCGGCCTAGTACTCCGCCCTCTCACGGCGGCAACACCGGTTCGAATCCGGTTGGGGTCACCACCGAGCAAAAGCCCCGGACATCATCTGATGTCCGGGGCTTTTGCTGTGTCCACGCGGGTCAACGCGTGAGATCACCGGCTGTTGATGAGATGACACCCCGTTGCCGGTGATTTCACCGTTTAGTGGTGATCTCGCTGGGATCAGTGAGTTCCGCGCTCCCACACCTGATCCAGAGATGGGGCATGATGAACCCTGTGAGCACATCTGATCATGAGCTGAACCCGCAGGGCTCCCACCGAACCGCGGATTCGGCCGAGAACTTCTCCACTGAGGCCACGCGGCACCTGCCGTGGGGTCAGCTCCCCAGCGCGTTGCCGGATGGATCGATGCCGTCTGACCCAGTTCCTTCTGGTGAAGTGTCCTCCGGTGCAGTCCCATCCGACCGGGCCAGGTCTGATCTAGACAGGTCCGGTCGAAGCAAGGCAGATGCTGCCCGCAAGCCGGCCGGCGGTGGCGCGGAGGCCACCGCTGTGGCTGTGGAGGATCTGCGAGATCTGCTGGCTGACACCGAGCTGCCACTGGAAACGCCAGGGGCGGAGTCAGCCCGGGAGTCCGTGCGACGAACGCTGGCGCAAATCGAGGACTACGTGCTGCCGCGTGTGAAGTCCTTGGACGCACCGCTGCTGGCCGTGGTGGGTGGTTCCACGGGTGCCGGCAAGTCCACGCTGGTCAACGCCTTGGTGGGACGCCCTGTGACTCGAGCAGGTGCGGTGAGACCCACCACGCGTCAGCCCATGCTGATCCATCACCCCTTGGACGGCAACGCCTTTGAAGGCACCCGGGTCCTGCCCCACTTGGCACGGGTCCGTGGGCAGTTGGCATCAACTTCACCCCAGTCCGCGCGCTCCACATTGGATGCCCCCGCGGCCTCTGAACACGTGGATGAACCCACGCACAGCCTGGTGCTGTTGGCTGATGAGGGCATCAACCGTGGCGTGGCACTGCTGGATGCCCCGGACATCGACTCCATCTCGGAAGAGAACCGCAAACTGGCCAATCAGCTGTTGGCTGCAGCGGACCTGTGGTTGTTCACCACCACGGCCAACCGTTACGCCGACGCCGTTCCGTGGGAACTGTTGGTGGAAGCCGGCCGACGTGACATCACGGTCGCCGTCGTTCTGGACCGGGTGCCCCAGGGGGTGGCCCAGGAAATCGAACCGGACCTGGAACGGATGCTCACCGAGCACGGGCTGGGTCAGGCACCCATTTTTGTGATCCCGGAGGCTCCGCTGAACGCGGCAGGCATGCTTCCGGCAGGGCTGGTGGACGGACTGCATTCCTGGTTGGCCGACCTGGCCGCGGACTCCATGGCGCGTGCTGAGGTCGCCAGGCGAACCGTGGGTGGAGCGCTGCGGCAAGTGGCCGAACGCGGCCAGGAAATCTCAGAAGACGTGGCAACCCAGGAAACCGTCACCACTCAACTGCGCACGGACGTGGTGGAAGCCCACGAGCGGGCCCTGCAGGAGATCATCGCCTCCACCAAGGACGGCTCATTGCTGCGTGACGAGGTGCTCTCCCGCTGGCAGGACTTTGTGGGCACCGGTGAGTTCTTCCGGTCCGTGGAGGCCAGGATCGGTCGGCTGCGGGACCGTCTGAGCTCGGCCGTCAAAGGCAAACCGGCCCCTGAAGTCCAAGTGGAACAGGCCCTGGAATCGGGGCTGCAAGCGGTGATCGTGGAAGAACTGGCCAAGGCGGGGGAGAACTCCCAGCGGCGTTGGCGATCTGAGCGCGCCGGGCGGGCACTGCTGGGCGACGACGACCTGGGCAAACTGCCCCGTGACGTCCCTGACCGCTGTGCCGCTGTGATCCGCGCCTGGCAGGGCGATGTCATGGAGCTGATCCAGCGTGAAGGTGCAGGCAAGCGCACCCAGGCCAGGGTGCTCTCCATCGGGCTCAACGTGGTCACCGTGGCCCTGATGATCACCGTGTTCTCCATGTCCGCAGGACTCACCGGTGCGGAGATCGGCATTGCCGGTGCCTCCGGTGTGGTGGGCACCAAGCTGCTGGAGGCCGTGTTCGGTGAGGACGGCGTGCGCCGCCTGGCGGAGAAGGCCCGCAAGGACCTGGAAGTCAGGCTGCGGGAGCTGGTGCAGTCCCTTGAACAGCCCTGGTTGGAACGTCTCGACGTGGTGGATGACCCCAAGTCCGGGGCCATCCGCGATGCAGCCCAGCGCGTGCAGAGCACGGGGGAGCAGCTGTGATCGAACTGGGCCGCAAGAAGGTACAGACCTTCAACATTGACCAACGCCTGGAAGGGCTCCAAGAAGCTGTTGAGGCCGGCCGAGGCCGCCTGGACGATCACGCCGTCGAGCGCGCTGACGCCGTCCTGGAACGCGCCGTGACCAGGCGTTCTCTCTCTGCAGATCACACGGTGGTGGGGTTCTTCGGTGCCACCGGCTCCGGCAAGTCCTCCCTGCTCAACGCCGTGGTGGGGCGACCAGTGGCCGATGCCGCTGTTCGCCGCCCCACCACCACATCCCCCGTGGCCGTCCTGGGTTCCCCCCACGGGGCCGAGCCCCTGTTGGACTGGTTGGGGGTCGAATCCCGCTACGTCCTGGACGAGGCAGACGAGTCACCGTGGTCGGCCGGGGTGGCTGGTCTCTGGACTGAGGTGCCGCAGGGTCTGGTGCTGCTGGACCTGCCGGACGTGGACTCCGTGGCCCGCGAACACCGCGAGATCGCCCACCGCCTGGTGGGGATGGTGGACGTGGTGGTGTGGGTGGTGGACCCGCAGAAATACGCCGATGCCGTGTTGCACGACGAATTCATTGCGCCCCTGTCACGCCATGCCGCTGTCACACTGGTGGTGCTCAACCAAGCTGATCGCCTGCCCAATGACCAAATCCGTAGTGTTCTGGCCTCCCTGTCCGATCTGCTGCGCCGTGACGGCCTGCATGCCACGGGGAGATCAGCACCGGTGGCAACCTCTGCCGCCACCGGCATGGGGATCGGCTCAGTGAGGGCACGGATCGCCGAGGTGGTGGAGGGCAAGGAGGCTGCCGCCGCACGGCTCTCGGCTGATCTGGTAGGTGCGGTGGAAGCCCTGCAGGAATCTCACGGTGTGGGTCAGCCTGCCGGGGTGACTCCGTTTGCCCGCGAAGAGCTCACGGAAGGATTGGTGCGCGCTGCCAACGCAGACGGCATCGCCCAGGCCGCCCGGCGCTCCTACGTGCTCAACGCCGGCAAGCGCACCGGATGGTTGCCGGTGCGTTGGGCCAGTGGCTTCCGCAAGGACCCTTTGCGTCGCCTGCACCTGCAGGACATCAACGACGACGCCAAGGATCCCTCCCTGCATCGTTCGTCGCTGCCGCCCATGTCTCCTGCCCAGCGGGCCTCTGCAGACACCGCAGTACGGCGATTTGCCGATGAAGTCTCTGAAGGGGCCACCCCGGTGTGGGAACGCTCCATCCGGGAAGCAGCGCGCTCCCGCCATGAAGATCTGCCTGATGCGCTGGACCAGGCCCTGGCTCACACGGACCTGCGCCGTGGTGCCCGTTCCTGGTGGTGGCTTCCGCTGGACGTGATCCAGTGGTTGGCTCTGCTGACCGCGGTGGTGGGGCTGGTGTGGCTGACGGGACTGTTCGCCTTGCAGTACTTGCAGATCCCGGTTCCGGACACCCCTGAGGTGGAGGGCACGGGCGTTCCCGTTCCCACGTTGTTGGTGGTCACGGGTCTTGTTCTCGGATTGGTTCTGGGGCTTCTCAGCGCAGTCTTTGCCCGGTGGGGAGGACGGTGGCGGGCCAGGCGAGTGGCCAAACGCCTACGGGAGCAAATTGCTGTGGCCGCTGACCACAACGTGATCCAACCGGTTGAACAAGAACTCACCGTCCACGACCAGGTGGGGCTCGGACTGCGGCGGGCCACCGCCATGAAGTGACCGCGGGCCGCCTCTGCGGCGGTCGTGTGGCACCGGAGCGTCTCAGGCGGCGGGGCGGATGGCCTGGGTGAGTTGCCGAGCGGCTGCCACCACCGTCTCCGCATGCTGGCGCCCCGGTTGGCGGGTCAACCGGTCAATCGGTCCAGAGATGGAGACTGCCGCGATCACCCGTCCGCCAGGTCCCCGCACCGGTGCCGAGACGGAGGCGATGCCCGTTTCGCGCTCGCCGATGGACTGGGCCCAACCGCGGCGTCGGACTCCCGCCAACATGGTGGCCGTGAAACGGGCAGCGTGCAGGCCCTCCAACAGGCGGTCGTGGTCCTCCCACGCCACCAGCACTTGAGCTGCAGATCCCGCCTTCATGGACAACTGGGTTCCCACCGGGATGGTGTCCCGCAAGCCGATGGGGCGTTCGGAGGAGGCCACGCACACCCGCCATTCGCCCTGGCGGCGGAAGATCTGGGCGGATTCACCCGTGGCGTCGCGCAACTGGACCAGGACGGGACCGGCGGCGGCAATCAATCTGTCCTCACCAGCTGCTGAGGCCAGCTCCACCAATCGGGAGCCCAGGACGAATCGCCCTTGGATGTCGCGTCCCAGCAGCCGGTGGTGTGCCAAGGCCGATGCCAGTCGGTGCACGGTGGGGCGTGAAATCCCTGTGGCGGAGACCAGCTGGGACAACGACGCCGGGCCTGCTTCCAGCAGATCCAGAATCAGGGAGGCTTTGTCAATCACGCCCACGCCACTGGGGGAGAACGAAGAAGCCGGATCATCCGGCCCGTGGGAAGGGAGGGGGCTCTGTGCACCTGAGATGTCCATGTGTTGATATTAGCGTCTCATTATGCGAGAAGACCCAAGAACTGGTGGCGCGATCACCGCACGGCCCGGATGCTTGGTGCAGAAGACCCGTCAGCCCGTAAAGGACAGAGCATGCCCAGCCCGTTCACTGATGCTGTAGCCCCCTCAGCAGGTCCCAAGACCTTGGCCGAAAAGGTGTGGGACGCCCACCTGGTGCGCAAGGGACAGGACGGCCAGCCGGATCTGCTTTACATCGATCTCCATCTGATCCATGAGGTCACCTCACCCCAGGCATTTGAAGGACTGCGGTTGGCGGGGCGTCAACTGCGGCGCGTGGACCTGACCCTGGGCACGGAGGATCACAACACGCCCACCCAGGACATTTTCGCCCGGATTGCTGACCAGACCTCTCGCAAGCAGATTCAAACACTGCGCAGCAACGCCGAGGAGTTCGGTGTGCGCCTGCACTCTCTGGGTGATGACGAGCAAGGCATTGTGCACGTGGTGGGCCCGCAGCTGGGTGTGACCATGCCCGGAATGACTGTGGTGTGCGGTGACTCTCACACCTCCACCCACGGTGCCTTTGGTGCCCTGGCCTTTGGTATCGGCACCTCAGAGGTGGAGCACGTGATGGCCACCCAGACCTTGCCGTTGGCGCCTTTCAAGACCATGTCCATCCGGGTGGACGGGCAGTTGCGTCCCGGGGTGTCCTCCAAGGACATCATCCTGGCGGTAATCGCCAAGATCGGCACGGGTGGTGGGCAGGGCTACGTGTTGGAGTACCGCGGCTCAGCGATCCGGCAGCTCTCCATGGAAGCGCGGATGACCATCTGCAACATGTCCATTGAGGCCGGTGCCCGCGCCGGAATGATTGCACCCGACCAAACCACCTTTGACTACGTCCAGGGCCGCCCGCACGCACCGCAGGGCCAGGACTGGGAGGACGCCGTTGAGTACTGGAAGTCCTTGACCACGGATGACGGTGCCACCTTTGATGCTGACGTGGTCATCAACGCCGATAAACTCGAGCCCTTTGTGACCTGGGGGACCAACCCCGGGCAGGGTGTCTCCCTGTCTCAGTCCGTGCCGGACCCGGAGGACCTGGGGGAGGACAACGCCAAGGCAGCAGCGCGCCGAGCCCTGGAGTACATGGACCTGGTTCCGGGTACCCCCATGAAGGAGATCCCCGTGGACGTGGTGTTCCTGGGCTCCTGCACCAACTCGCGCATTGAGGACCTGCGCCTTGCCGCCGACGTGGTCAAGGGCCGCACCAAGGCAGCCAACGTGACCATGATGGTGGTTCCCGGGTCCCAGAAAGTCCGTATCCAGGCGGAGGAGGAAGGCCTGGACCAGGTGTTCAAGGACTTCGGCGCGGACTGGCGGTTCGCCGGATGTTCCATGTGCCTGGGCATGAACCCGGATCAGCTGGAACCCGGTCAGCGGTGTGCCTCCACCTCCAACCGCAACTTTGAAGGCCGTCAGGGCAAGGGCGGCCGCACCCACCTGGTCTCCCCGGTGGTGGCGGCAGCCACTGCAGTGCGCGGAACGCTGTCCGCACCGTCCGACCTGGAGACGCTGAGCGTCTGAGCCCGCCCAGCCAATCTGAGCCCGCCCAGCCGAACAGACACAAAGCCTCTAGGAGTCAGCATGGAAAAATTCACCACCCACACCGGAATCGCCGTACCGCTGCGTCAGTCCAACGTGGACACGGACCAGATCATCCCGGCCGTCTACCTCAAGCGCATCACCAAGACCGGATTCGACGACGCCCTGTTCGCCTCCTGGCGCAAGGATCCCGAGTTCGTGCTCACCCAGGAGGCCTACCGCAATGGCTCCGTGTTGGTGGCCGGCCCCGATTTCGGTACCGGTTCCTCCCGCGAACACGCCGTGTGGGCTTTGCGTGACTACGGCTTCAAGGTGGTCATCTCCTCGCGCTTTGCAGACATCTTCCGTGGCAACTCCGGCAAGCAGGGCTTGTTGGCCGCCCAGGTGGAGCAGCCCGACGTTGAACTGATCTGGAAGCAGATCGAGGAAGAGCCGGGCGCAGAGGTGACCGTGGACTTGGAGGCCCGGACCGTGACCGTGGGGACGCTTACGGTCCCGTTCCAGATCGATGACTACACGCGGTGGCGGTTGACAGAGGGGCTGGATGACATCGGGCTGACCTTGCAGCACGAATCCGACATCGCCGCTTACGAGGCCACACGCCCCGCGTGGTTGCCCAAGACCCTGCCGGCCCGCACCTGAGTTCCAGGGCCGCCTGAAACCACCCCGCCGCGGGGTCTGATGCGGCGCGGTGCGCGGCGGGGTGTGGGCGGCTGGACCGCGCGCGGCGTCATCAAGCGCTCATTAATGACCCCTAAACTGGCTCAGTGCCAACCCAGGGCAAGGGCTGGCGCGGCTTTGCCACGGGCGAAGTGTTGACGACAGATCGGGAGACCATGACCAGCGCACTGCAGATCACCGGCGGCGTTCCTCTGGAAGGCACCATCGAGGTTCGTGGAGCCAAGAACTTTGTGCCCAAAGCCATGGTGGCGGCACTGCTGGGCTCCACACCCTCCGTGTTGCACAACGTCCCGGAGATCAAGGACGTCCAGGTGGTCACCGATCTGGTGGCCCTGCACGGTGTGGACGTGGCCAACGACGGTCAAGGTTCGCTGACGCTGGATCCCACCAACGTCACCAGGGCGCGGTACTCGGACATTGATGCCCACGCCGGGGACTCCCGTATCCCCATCTTGTTGTGTGGCCCGCTGTTGCACACTCTGGGGGAGGCTTTCATCCCTGATTTGGGTGGCTGCAAGATCGGTGATCGGCCCATCAACTACCACCTGGACGTGCTGCGCAACTTTGGCGCCAAGGTGGACAAGCTGGAATCCGGCATCAAGATGTCCGCTCCCAATGGACTGCATGGTGCCAAGGTGGAGCTGCCCTACCCGTCCGTGGGCGCCACGGAACAGGTTCTGCTCTCTGCCACGCGCGCTCGCGGACGCACCGAACTGCGCGGGGCTGCCACCGAGCCGGAAATCATGAACCTGATTGCCGTGCTGCAGAAGATGGGAGCGATCATCACGGTCCAGACGGACCGGGTGATCCACATTGAAGGCGTGGAGGAGCTCAAGGGCTACAACCACCGCGCCATGTGTGACCGCATCGAGGCTGCTTCCTGGGGCTCGGCTGCGCTGGTCACCGGTGGGTCGATCTTTGTTGAGGGCGCCACCCAGTCGGACATGATGACCTTCCTCAACGTCTTCCGTAAGACCGGCGGTGAGCTGGACATCCGTGACAACGGCATCCAGTTCAGCCACCCGGGTGGTGCGCTCAATCCGTTGGTGGTGGAAACGGACGTGCACCCCGGTTTCATGACTGACTGGCAGCAGCCGCTGGTGGTGGCCCTGACCCAGGCGGACGGGGTGTCAATCGTGCACGAAACGCTCTACGAAAACCGATTCGGCTTCACCCACGCCCTCAACGGCATGGGCGCCAACATTCAGCTGCACCGCGACTGCCTCGGCTCCACGCCTTGCCGATTCGGACAGTCGAACTTTGTCCACTCGGCCATCATTTCCGGCCGGACGCCTCTGAAGGCCCAGGACATTCACGTCCCGGACCTGCGCGGTGGCTTCTCCCACCTGATCGCGGCCCTGGGCGCAGAAGGCCACTCCAAGGTCACCGGCGTGGAATTGATTCAGCGTGGTTACGAGCGCTTCACCAGCAAGTTGGAGACGCTGGGCGCGAATTTCGACGTCGTGGATGCCTGAGAGGTCAATGACTGTGAGGTCAACGACTGCGAGCCAACAGGTGACTCCCGGTCAACCGCCACGTAGGGACTCCGTGCACATCACGCCCCTGGTGCGCCTGGTGGCCACAGTGGTCGTTCCCGTCTACCGCCTGCTGGGCCGTACCAAGTTCGAGGGTCTGGAGAACTTGCCACGGACTGGGGCCTTTGTGGTTACTCCCAACCACACCTCGGAAATGGACGCCATGACAGTGGCCATGCCGCTGTACCAGTTCGGCGTCAATCCCACCTTTCTGGCCAAGGACTCCCTGTTCAAAGTTCCCGTGCTGGGCACGATTCTGCGCCGCACTGCCCAGGTTCCTGTGCACCGCGGAACCGCTGATTCGGTCAAGGCGCTCTCTGCCGCCCAGAAGCACGTGGCCGGCGGTGGCTCCGTGATCATCTACCCGGAGGGCACCCTGACCCGGGACCCGGAGTTGTGGCCCATGCACGGATTTCCGGGGGCTGCCCGCTTGGCACTGGCCATGGAGATCCCCGTGATTCCGGTGGGTCACTGGGGAGATGAGCAGATCTTGGGCCGCGGACCTGACCCGCAGCGCAAACGCTGGTTCCGTCCGTGGCCGCGCAAGACCGTGCGGGTCAAGTTCGGCCCGCCCGTTGACCTCTCCCGGTGGGCTCCTTCCTCGGCGGAGCTCGACTCTCTGCCAGGTGAGCAGCGCCTGGCTTCCATCCCGCAGGGCAAGACTGTGGCCGCCACCAACGCCATCATGGATGCCATCACTGAGCTGGTGGCCGAATTACGGGGTGAGCAGCCTCCGCAGGGCCGCTGGGACCGACGACGGGCGGAGCGCCGATGACTTCTAAGAAGAACACACCAGTTGCAGACGCTCAGCGACGCAGTCTGCCTCAAGAGGACGTGCCAACATTCACCAAGGCTGCGGTGCTGGGTGCCGGCTCCTGGGGCACCACGTTCTCCAAAGTCCTGGTGGACGCAGCCTTCTCTGATCAGCGCTCGCGTCCCACGCAGACTGATTCCGCTTCCGGTGGTGCAGGGGAACACGCACGCGCTCCCTTGGAAGTCCATCTGTGGGGACGCGACACGGAGTCCATGACCCGGATGGCCCGCACCCGGGTCAATCAGCGCTATGTCCCCGGGCTGCATCTGCCGGATCCGTTGCACATCACGGATGACCTGGCTGAGGCTCTGACGGGTGCCGACCTGGTGGTCCTGGCATTGCCTGCTCAGGTGTTGCGCAGCCAACTTCCGGCCATTGCTGAGCACCTTGATCCAAAGGCTGCGTTGGTCTCCCTGGCCAAAGGTTTGGAACAGGGCACCGGGTTGCGTATGACGGAAGTGGTTGCCCAGGTTCTGGCAGAGGTCTTCCCGTCGGAGCACGGTGGCCATGACTCCGATGGTTGGAGTCGGCAGACGTGTGTGCTCTCCGGGCCCAATCTGGCCATGGAGATCGCCGACGAACATCCAACGGCCTCCGTCGTCGCAGCACAAGACCCACAACTGGCTGCCGCAGTGGCCAAGGCATGTGCGGCCCCGTATTTCCGCCCCTACACCAACACGGACGTGGTGGGCACGGAGATCGCCGGACTGACCAAGAACGTGATTGCCGTGTGCGTGGGGATCTGCGAGGGGCGGCATTACGGGGACAACTCCAAAGCCTCCATCATCACCCGTGGTCTGGCTGAATCCACCCGGCTTGCTCTGGCCCTGGGCGGGAAACCGGAAACCATGTCCGGCCTGGCCGGTATTGGTGACCTGGTGGCCACGTGTTCCTCCCCGCTGTCCAGGAACCACACGGCCGGACGACTGTTCGGCCAGGGCAAGAGCCTGGAGCAGATCCGGGAAGAGATGACCCAAACGGCCGAGGGGCTGAAATCGGCACCTGCGGTCCTGGAACTGGCCCACCAGCGCGGAGTGGAGATGCCGATCACCCAAGCCGTGGTGGCTATTCTGGAGGGTCACATCACCGTGGAGAACCTGGCGCCGCTGCTGCTGGGACGGCAACTTAAATCGGAGGCAACCCCCACATGAGCTCCCAGAACGCTGAAACCGCGGACCACTCGAACCCCCACGACGCCGCCCCCGGCACCAAACCGTGCGTGGCCGTGCTCTTTGGCGGTATCTCCTCCGAACACAGCATCTCCTTGATCACTGCCCGGGGGGTGCTGCGCGCGATTGATCGCACCAAGTGGGACGTGGTGACCGTGGGGATCGCCCGGACCGGTGAGTGGTTCCTGTACTCACAGGACGAACTGGAGGCCCTGCTGGAGGCCAACCAGATCACGGAACTGCCCGTGGGGGATCAACGGGTTTCACTGCCGCTTGGGCAGCAGGAAACTGCGTTGTTGGTGCGCCAGGGCACCGCCCAGACCACGGAGGTTTCCCGCTTCCGTCATGTTGACGTGGTCATGCCGCTGCTGCACGGACCCTACGGGGAGGACGGCACCCTGCAGGGGTTCTTGGAACTGGCGCACGTGCCGTACGTGGGATGTGGCGTCACGGCCTCTGCCGTGGGCATGGACAAGCACTTCATGAAGATGGCCTTTGAATCGGCAGGCCTGGAGGTTGGCCCCTACGTGGTGCTGCGCGACCGCCTGTGGCGCAGCGATCCGGAAGGTGCCATGGACACAGTGGCGCCACTGGGTGGTCCGGTGTTCGTCAAACCTGCCCGAGCAGGGTCTTCCTTCGGCATCACCCGAGTGGAGGACCCCACGGACCGTGAAGCACTGCGGGCTGCGATCGAGGAGGCACGCCGCTTTGACCTCAAGGTTGTGGTGGAAGCCGGCATTGTGGGCCGTGAAATCGAGTGCGCCGTCCTGGAAGGACGCGGCACAGATGCGCCCAGAACCTCATTGCCCGGTGAAATCCAGGTGGTGGACCAGAACAATTTCTACGACTTCGAGGCCAAGTACGTCTCCCAGGGTTCGGCGCAGCTCAGCTGCCCGGCCGATGTCCCTGAGCACGTGATTGCTCAGATCCGCGAGCGTGCCGCCCAGGCATTTGATGCCATTGAGGGTGAGGGTCTGTGCCGCGCCGACTTCTTTGTGACTCCTGATGAGCGGGTGATGATCAACGAGGTCAACACCATGCCCGGCTTCACACCCATCTCCATGTACCCGCGCATGTGGGCCGAGTCCGGCCTGGAGTACAGCCGCCTGATCGATGAACTGATCACCCTGGCACTGGAACGGCCCATCGGCCTGCGCTGAATCCTGTGTGCGGATCACTGACCCGTGATCCGCACACAGGATCGAGGTCCGCACAGAAGATTCAGGATGCGTCCAGGGCCTCGTCCACGGACAGGCATTCGCGGTCCTGATCCACCGTGGTCACAGCACTCCCAAGGTCGATCAACGCTGTGGAGGATGGGACGACGGTGGTGTCAAAGGTGACCTCAAAGGCCGGGTTGCGGCCGTAGGTGGTGGCCTGCCACTGGTTGGGGTCATCCGTTTCCCGGATGATCCAGTCCACGCCGTTGACCCGGCTGCACATGTCCGTGGTGGGGGCAGGTGGCGTGACGCCACAGCGGACCACCATGGCAGCGGGATCACCGTAAGCCGTGGTCCCCTGACTGGTGGTCTGGCGCTGATCCTGATCGGAGATGGCGTCCGGCATGGCCAACATGGCAGGGGCACAATCAGGGTTGGCAGCGTCCTCCGCTGCTGTCACGGCGACAGTGCCTGCTCCACAGCCCGTGAGTGCAACCCCCATCACGACGACGCCGCCTGCAGACCATCCGCGCAGGTGAGACATGGTGCGGCGCGGTGCCTTGTCGGCTTGTGTTGCCGTGAGGTGGTGATGGCTGGGGGCGTGATCAACCCCGGAGGTGTGTGCGGGCATGCGCTCAGTTTAGGTCGTCGGCCTGGATGCGGTACGGCGTCGTGTCCAGTGCACACCATCTGAGCCCGGTCCTTGGGATGTCTGTGCCCTGGGCTACGGTCGAGTCATGAATCAGGAACTGACGGTGGGCCAGCTCAGTGAAGGTCAGCTCATAGCGCGGTTTGCACCGTTGTTGGCCGAGCAGTCGGCAGCGTCTGGTGAGTCCGCTGAGAGCTATCAGATCCTAGGGCCCGGAGACGACTGCGCAGTGGTGGCAGCCCCGGACGGACGCTTTGTGATCTCCACGGACACCCAGGTCCAGGGTCAGGACTTCGCATTGGTGTGGCCCAGTGGTGTGAGATCTTCCGGCTTTGACACCGGCCACAAATGTGCCACCCAGAACGTGGCGGATGCAGCGGCCATGGGGGCAGTGCCGTCGTCGTTGGTGGTCTCTCTGACTCTGCCCAAGAACACCCCCGTGCGATGGGTGGAAGATCTGGCCCGCGGGCTTCGGGCCGGGACCTTGGCATGCCAAGCACCGCAGTGCCACGTGGTGGGAGGCGATCTGGGCGCCGGTGGGGAGATTTCCGTGACGGCCACCGTCACGGGGGATTTACAGGGCCGTGACCCTGTACGCCGCAACGGTGCGCGGCCGGGGGATCAGGTGGTGTTGGCCGGCACCGTGGGGCGGGCGGCAGCGGGTCTGGATCTTCTTCTGGACCCTGCCCTCGAGCTGGGGCGGGACCCGCAGTTGGATGCCTTGGTCAACAGCCAGCTGCGCCCGGTCTCACCGACCCCATGGGGCGCAAGACTGGCGCAGTCGGGAGCCACCAGCATGATCGATGCCTCGGACGGTCTGGTCCGTGACCTCACTCGTGTTGCCACAGCCTCCGGGGTGGAGATCGTGCTGAACCGGGAAGCACTGGAGGAGCTGGCCCAACCATTGCGCCCGGCGGGGGAGATCCTGGGGCAGGATCCCCTTCACTGGGTCCTGAACGGGGGAGAAGATCACGGATTGTTATCCACAGTCCCGGCCGATCGTCAGCTACCTGCCGGGGTGCTTCGGCTAGGCTCGGTGCGGGCTGAATGCACAGCCGCCACCGGTGTGACACACACAGAACGCATCTGGCTGGAACAGACCCCAGTCAGTCAACTTCCCCTGGGCCTTCGGGGACGAGGATGGGACCATTTTGAATCAGAGGATGGCTTCTAACGCATCCGCCGTCAGGCGATGGTTGGAGACGGCGGCTCGTGATCTCAGGGACCATGCTGATCTCCTCAACGATCTCAACGTTTTTCCCGTGGCAGATGCGGACACCGGAACCAACTTGGCCCTGACGGTGGAGACAGCCAAGCAGGCCACGGAGGTGCTGGAAACTCCGGACGTCAGCGAGCTGGTCACGTTGGCAGGACAAGCCGCGCTGGAGGAGGCCCGAGGGAACTCGGGGACCTTGTTCGCCGTGTTCCTGACCGCCATGGGAGGCGGGCTGGAAGGTGCCGAGCGGCTGCACGCAGAGGCCTTGGCCAACGGGGTCAGCGCCGGTTCGGTGCGCGCCTGGTCCGCGTTGACCGATCCCGTTCCCGGCACCATGCTCTCCGTGCTGGCAGCCGCTGCCCAGGTCCCCGTGCCGGACGTGGGCGAACCCGGTTCCAACCACCAGCTGTCTCTGTACCTGCGTCACCTGGTGGAAGCCGCCCATCAGGCGGTGCTGGCTTCCAGCCAGGAGCTGGAGGTGCTGCGCGGAACCTCCAAGGTGGACGCTGGAGCCCTGGGCCTGTTGATCATTCTGGACGCCCTGCGCCGTGCCGTCTCAGGTCAGGAGGGCGTGGGACCCGACTTGTGGGGTGGTGCAGATCCAGCACCTGAGCACCGCGGCACGGACGGGCAACCCCAGGACCGTCACGGTGAGGACCGTCATCGTGAGGGTCTGGATGAGCAGGGCCCGTTCACGCCGGTGGACGATGTGCTGACCAGCATTGGCTATGACCTCTACCCGCCGGTGCACGATGCCGACGCCGCTGCGTTTGAGGCCCTCAAGGATGCCAACACCGGGGTGGAGGTCATGGCCACCATGGACATGACCGCCTTGGTGGCAGCCACTGTTCGGCACGAACTGGCTGAAACCGGGGAGAGCGTGATTGTCTCCGCCGTGTCTGAAATTGATCCGGACACCTGGCGGTGGCGTGTCCACGTCCACGTCCCGGAACAGCAGATGGCGTTGAGCGTCCTGCGCAGACACGGATCTCCCCGCAACATCACCGTCACAGGGCTCACGGCGGAGCCCACCGGCGAGCCACACGTGACGGACTGACTGTGAGCGAACCCGGACACCCGCACCGTGGTGACCTGGACCGGCCCCTGACTCAGATCCTGGGTGCCACCCAGGCCAAGACCATGGCCGATTCCATGAACCTGCACACCGTGGGGGATTTGCTGGACCACGTGCCCAGGCGTCTGGTGAAACGCGGTGAGCTCAGTTCTTTTGATGATCTTGAACTGGAAGCCCACGCCACGCTGGTGGCGGAGGTGGTCTCCGTGACCACCCGCCGGATGCGCAATCGCAAGGGCTCCATCACGGAAGTGGTCATCACGGATCGCTCCCAGCACAGTGAGCACCAGGTGATCTCCGGAACCGGTGATGACCAGATGACGTTGAGCTTCTTCAACGCCTACACCGCTGCCCGGGAACTGAGTTCCGGGGTTCACGCCCTGTTCAGCGGAAAGGTCAGCTTGTACAAAGGCAAGCGCACCATGACCAATCCGCACTACGCACCGTTGGATGCCGAGGACGACATCGGTTCCCTGGACGTCATGGCTGATGCCAGCAGCCCCATTCCCGTGTATCCAGCCACGGCTAAGCTTACCAGCGACCGCATTGCCGCCGCCGTCAAGGCTGCGTTCTCCGAGGTCACCTGGTCCACCGTGCCCGATCCCTTGCCGCCCGGGGTGGCTGATCGCCACGGTTACCCCGACTTGCCCACGGCTTACCGTCACCTGCACAGACCCCCGGATGAGCGCAGCTGGTACCGGGCCAAAGCGCGGTTCCGGCACACCGAGGCCTTGATGCTGCAAACGGCACTGGTGCGGCGTCGTCGTGCGGTGAACCTGCGCCCTGCCCGCCCGCTGCCTCCCACGCCCCAGGGGATTCTGGACCGGTTCGACCAGCAGTTGCCGTTTGAGCTGACGCCCGCGCAGCGGTCTGTGGGGGAGCAGCTTACGGAGGATCTCTCCCGTGAACACCCCATGAACCGGCTGTTGCAAGGAGACGTGGGGGCCGGCAAGACCGTGGTGGCGCTGCGGGCCATGTTGCAGGCGGTGGATGCCGGTGCCCAGGCTGCCCTGCTGGCGCCCACGGAGGTTCTGGCGGCACAGCACCATGCCTCCATTCAGGCTGCACTGGGCCCCTTGGCGCAGGCCGGGACGTTGGGAGGGGATCCGGAGGGCACGCGCGTGGTGCTCTTGACGGGCTCCATGCCCCAATCGGCGCGGAAGAGGGCGCTTCTGGAGATCGCCTCCGGTCAGGCCGGGATCGTGGTCGGCACGCACGCGTTGCTCTCTGAAACGGTGCAGTTTTTTGAGCTGGGCTTGGTGGTGGTGGACGAGCAGCACCGGTTCGGTGTGGAGCAACGTGATCGCCTGCGGGATGCGGGGGAGCTCTCACCTCATTTGCTGGTCATGACGGCAACACCCATCCCGCGGACGGTGGCCATGACCGTGTTCGGGGATCTGGACGTCTCCGTCCTGGAGGGGCTGCCGGGTGGCCGTCGGCCCATCACCACACACGTTGTGGGACTGTTCGAGCATCCGCGGTGGGAGGCGCGGATCTTTCAGCGTGCTCGGGAGGAGATTGAGGCCGGCCGCCAGGTGTACTTTGTGGCGCCCAAGATTGGCGAGGACGACGCCGTGCCCCAGATGACGTTGGCCGAATCGGTCAAGGTTTTGGCGGCAGCTCCCGAGCTGCGGGCCCGGAGGGATTCAGCCAAGCGCAGTGCCGCAGGCACCGCAAAATCGCGGGCTGGATCGGAAGCCGCAGCGCAGGAACCCGGTGAAGGCATGATTTCCACCCGCTGGCTGGAGGAACTGGTGGAGGCCTCCCCGGCCTTGGCTGGAGTGAGTACTGCGGCGTTGCACGGCCGCCTGGAGGCACCGGAGAAAACGGCCACCATGGAGGGCTTTGCCGCCGGTGAGATCGGGTTGTTGGTGTGCACCACGGTGGTGGAGGTGGGTGTTGACGTCCCCAATGCCACGTTCATGGTGGTCTTTGACGCAGACCGGTTCGGCATTTCCCAGCTGCATCAGCTGCGCGGACGAATAGGCCGTGGCGAACATGCCAGCACCTGTTTGTTGGTCACCCGCAGGGAACCCGGCCATCCCTCCCGTGACCGCATTGACGCCGTGGCGGCCACCACGGACGGATTCGAACTGGCGCAGGCCGATCTCACATTGCGCAGGGAGGGCGACATCCTGGGGGATGCCCAGTCCGGTGGGCGCTCGACTCTGCGGTTGCTGCGGGCGTTGGACGACGTCAAGATCATTGAATCGGCGCGGCAGGAGGCCATGGAGATTTTGGATGTTGACCCCACCCTGGAGCGCCACTGGGGACTGGCCCTGGCCATCGAGGCGTATCTGGATGAGGACACGGAGAAGTACTTGGAGCGTGGCTGATGAGCCGAATCATTGCAGGAGCAGCTGGTGGCCTGCGGTTGACCTCCGTACCCGGAACCGGCACCAGGCCCACCACAGACAGGGTCAAGGAATCACTGTTCTCCCGGCTGGAGGCTTGGGGGATGCTGACGGATGCCCGTGTTCTGGACCTCTTTGCAGGATCCGGCGCGCTGGGCTGTGAGGCAGCCAGCCGGGGGGCTGCGCATGTGGATCTGGTGGAGCGTGACTCCAAGGCCTTGAAGGTGGCCCAGGCCAATGCTCGGATGCTCAACTCCGCGGTGGGATCGGAGAAGGTCGTGGCACACCGCGGCAGCGTGGCCACCTACCTGAGCGCCCATCATGGGCCCTGGGACCTGGTGCTGGCCGACCCCCCGTACCCGCTCCCGGAGCATGAGGTCACAGCATTCCTGGAACCCCTGGTGGGGCGACTGGGGCCAGGGGCAGTGATCATGGTGGAACGTTCCACGCGCTCGCCGCAGCCCACGTGGCCGCAGGGACTACACCTGCTGGAATCCTCCAAACACGGCGAAACCACTCTGTGGTTCGCAGAAGAAGTGCACGCGGAATCTGTGACGGACTGATCATCGCCAGGCGGGATGACCCCCGGATGCTCTGCGCCAGAGCACAGACAACTGGAGTGGGGGAGCGTATTGAGGTCGTGGCCTTTTCATCCGCGGTTCATGTGCGCGGTGCAAGGTGGTCACCGAGCTAACAACCGCGGAGAACCCCGGTTGTGTCACCCACAACGCTGCGTGCGTTCTAGGAGGAACACGGCATGAAGATCACGGTTCTGGGCACCGGTTACCTGGGCGCAACCCACGCTGCCTCCATGGCGGAGATGGGCTTTGAGGTCCTGGGCCTGGACGTGGATCCTTCCAAGGTGGAGGCGCTTTCCGCGGGCGTTCTGCCGTTTCACGAACCCGGATTGGCGGAGCTGCTCAAGAAGCACGTGAATTCCGGGCGCCTGCGATTCACCAGTGATTATGCAGAGGCTGGTGCCTTTGGTGACGTCCACTTTGTGGGGGTTGGAACACCACAGCGCCCCGGTTCCTATGCCGCTGACATGAGCTACGTGGACTCGGCGGTCGCCTCGATCGCGCGCCATGCCCAGCGCGATGCCGTGATCGTGGGCAAATCCACCGTTCCTGTGGGCTCTGCTCGTCGGCTCCGTGAGCTGGCCCGCCAGAACGCACCGGCCGGGGTTCAGGTGGACCTGGTCTGGAACCCGGAGTTCCTCAGAGAGGGACACGGAGTGGAGGACACGTTGCGCCCGGACCGCATGGTCCTTGGACTGCCGGGTCACGGAGCACACCACGACGACGCCGCTGCCGATCCCTCTGACGATCAACGGCTGGAGGCGGTCATGCGTGAGGTTTACGCCCAGCAGCTTGAGGCTCAGATTCCGCTGATCATCACCGATTACGAGACCGCTGAGCTGGTCAAGGTGGCCGCCAACTCGTTCCTGGCCACCAAGATCAGCTTCATCAATTCCCTGTCCGAGCTCACAGAGGCGGTGGGTGGGGACATCCGCACGCTGGCCGATGCCATTGGGATGGATGACCGCATCGGCCGGAAGTTTCTCAATGCCGGCGTGGGTTTTGGTGGAGGCTGCCTGCCCAAGGACATCCGTGCCCTGCGCGCTCGGGCTTCTGAACTGGGGTTGGACCAGTCGGTGCGCTTCCTGGTGGAAATCGATGACATCAACATCCGCCGCCGCGACCACACGGTGGGGGTGGTCACGGACATGCTGGGTGGTTCGGTGATGGGCAAACAGGTGGCGGTGCTGGGTGCGGCCTTCAAACCCGAGTCCGACGACGTCCGGGACTCACCGGCCCTGGACATCGCTGCCCGGCTGCATTCCATCGGCGCGGATGTGCACGTCTATGACCCCAAAGCCAACGCGAATGCCGCCAAACGCTACCCGCGCGTGGATTACGTGGATTCCTTGCCGCAGGCGGTGGCCCGGGCGGAAGTGGTGGTGCTGCTGACCGAATGGGAGGAGTTCCGTTCCATGACGCCGCAGCAGCTGGCGCCCCTGGTGAAGTCACGCCAGATCCTGGATGGCCGCAACGTCCTGGACCCGCAGCAATGGCAGGAGCAGGGCTGGACCTATCGGGCGTTGGGGCGCAAGGGCTGAGGGTGTCTCACTGCAGGTGTTTGCGCAATCGCTGCATGGCCTGCTCCAAGGTGGCGGTCTGCTTGCAGGCGGCAACGCGCATCCAGCCGTCGTAGAGC
Organism: Kocuria subflava; assembly: GCF_012163155.1. Classification (GTDB taxonomy): domain Bacteria; phylum Actinomycetota; class Actinomycetes; order Actinomycetales; family Micrococcaceae; genus Kocuria; species Kocuria subflava. Next base: position 55,430 of record NZ_JAAVUN010000005.1, on the reverse strand, counting down.
CCGGCGTTGACCGGGGAGGCAAAAGCTGAGATCGGCAACAGAGCCACACCGGCCCTCTCGATCAACGCCGCCGCGAGTTCTGTGCTGTCTGAGACACCCCAGCGCTGGTACAGCGGGGAGTAGTCGGCCACCACGTAGTAGGACCCGCATGGTTCGGCCACGCTCAGGCCCAGCTCATGCAGAGTTTCAGCCACCATCCGGGAGCGTTCACCCTGCTCGGTGGCAAGATCACGGACCCATTGGCAGCTGTCCTCCAGCCCGGCCGCCACAGCGTCCTGCAACGGGGCTGCAGGGGAGTGGGTCAGATAGGTCTTGACCGCCCGCACACCGATGATCAAGTGCCCAGGTCCGGTCACCCAACCGATGCGCCACCCCGTGGCACGCAGGGTCTTGGAGGCCGATGAGACCACGAGCGTTCGTTCGGCAACCTGGTGGGCCAACGTCAGATCTGCGGGTTCGCTGCCCAAGAGAGAACGGTTGTTCGTGGCCGCCACTGACACGTGGTTGCCCACAAAGCGCAGGTGTTCGTAGACCTCGTCCGTGATGATCACGGCGTCGTGTTCCACGGCCAGCTGCGCGATCAACCGGGCGTCGTCGGGGGCCAGGACCGTACCGGTGGGATTGTGCGGGTCATTGAGCAACACCGCTGTAGCGCGGGAACTGAAGGCGTTGTGAATGTCCTGGGCTTCCGGGCGGAAGTGCGGTGGGCGCAAGGGGATGGTTCGCAGGGTGGCGCCGATGAAGGAGACCACGGCCGCATAGAGGTCGTAATAGGGCTCCAGCACCACCACGTCATCACCGGCGCGCACCACGGAGAGCAGGGCGGCCGTGAGGCCTTCTGCGGCTCCCACCGTGACCAGCACCTGCGTTTCGGGATCCAGAATGCGTCCCTGGGTTCGTTCCTGCTGATCAGCAATGGCCTTGCGCAGGCGCGGGGATCCCACAGCGGGCGTGTACTGATTCAGGCCCGCATCAAGGGCGCGGTGCGCAGCAGCCACCATGTGGGCGGGGCCGTCCTGATCCGGGAATCCCTGCCCCAGGTTGATGGCTTCATGGCGGGCAGCCAACGCAGAAGTTTCGTCAAAAATGGTGGAGCGGAATCCTCCGCAGGCATCCAACAGGCCACCACCAGCTGCCATGGCCCTCCACGGTGCGGCAGGTCCCGACTGCTCGGCAGGAGGGTGAGTATCGATTAGGGTGGCGGGGCTCTGGTGGGCTGCGTTCATGTGCCCGAGTCTATGAACTCTGCCCACCACGTCATGCTGCAGCACGCTAGCGTTGAGCACCATGACCCAGAACCACATCCGCCGCGCCATCTGCCCCGGCTCCTTCGACCCCATCCATCGTGGGCACGTGGAGATCATTCGCCGCGCGGCCATGCTGTTCCAAGAAGTTGTGGTGGCTGTCAGTGACAACCCCAAGAAGACGTATTTTCTTGACCGATCTCAGCGGCTCGAGTTGGCGGAGGCGTCCTTGGAGGGGATCAGCGGCGTCGTCGTCGAACCTCTGGAGCAGGGGCTTCTGGCACGGTATGCGGCGGACCGGGGTGCTGTGGCGTTGGTCAAGGGCCTCCGCTCCGGGCAGGATTACGACTACGAACTGCCCATGGCGGCCATGAACCGTGCGCTGACGCAGGTGGAAACCGTGTTCCTGCCCGCCAATCCGGAGTTGCTGCACATCTCCTCCAGCTTGGTCAAAGAGGTTCACGCTCTGGGTGGGGACGTGGAGGCATTTGTGCCCGCACCGGTTCTGGCGGCCTTGAAAGCGCGGTGAGGGCAGGGCTGGCCACCTGCCGGAGGAGAGATTCGCCACGCCGCACGCTGACGGTTGAGCCATGAGAGGACAACCGAGTAAGATGGGCGGCTGGTATTGGACCTACAGGAGCTCATCATCGTACGCGCGACCCCAACACCCTTGACCATCAACGTCAGGGATTTGGAACACCGTCCGGGAACCATGCGCACCTGGCAGGAGACAGTGCCCGCGCCGAGCGATTTCGGCAACGCACTGATCGGGGCCCCCGAAGGCTCCGACATGGTTTGCGATCTGAGACTCGAATCCGTCCATGACGGAATCCTGGTTTCCGGGGACGTGACCATTAGCCTTGAAGGCCAGTGCAGTCGATGCCTTGACCCGATCACCGATCACTTGGTGGTTGAAGTGCAGGAACTCTTCCTGTTCGACGCCCCTTCCGAAGTTTCGGAGGACGACGACGAGGCCGACGACATGTACGAAGTCCAGGACGAGTCCATCGACCTGGAACCCATGCTTCGGGACGCAGCGATCACCAAGCTGCAGTTCCAACCGGTGTGCCGGGTCAGCTGTGAAGGTTTGTGCGCCCAATGCGGTGTGCGGCTGGATGAGAACCCGGGTCATCAACACGAAGTGCTCGATCCGCGCTGGAGCGCCCTGGAGGGGCTGTTCGGTGAGGATCACGACACCACGAGAGAAGAGAGATAGCAGTGGCTGTTCCCAAGAGGAAGCTCTCGCGTGCAAACACTCGCATGCGCCGTTCACAGTGGAAGGCAAAGGCTCCCAAGCTGGTCCGTTCGGTTGAAAACGGCAAGACCGTTTACAGCCTGCCGCACCAGGCCAAGCTGGTCACCGATTCCGCCGGCACCGCCCTGTACTACGAGTACAAGGGCCGCAAGGTAGCTGACGCCTGAAAACGGTGAACGAATTTCAGGATCTTGAGAAGCGTCTCGGCGTCGACATCGATGCCGAGACGCTTCTCATTGCCCTGACACACCGTTCCTACGCCTACGAGCATCCGGGGACGGTGCACAACGAACGCCTGGAGTTCCTGGGGGATTCCGTGCTCGGTTTGTCCGTGACGGATGAGATCTACCGGCGGTACCCGGAGCGCACCGAAGGAGAGCTGGCCAAGATCCGGGCTTCCGTGGTCTCCACCCGCACCCTGGCGCAGTTGGCGCGAGGCCTGGAGCTGGGGTCCTTCATCCGTCTGGGCAAGGGTGAGGTTCGCACGGACGGGCACGACAAAGCCTCCATCCTTGCCGACACCATGGAATCGATCATCGGTGCCGTCTACCTGACCCACGGGATCGAGCGGGCCCGCCGTTTTGTGCTGGGGATGATCGTGCCGCTGCTGGAAGACGACTTTGTGATCCACGAAGGCCGGGACTGGAAGACCGAGATCCAGGAGCTGGCGGCCATGCGGCAGCTGGGTTTGGTCCACTATGCCGTGGTGGGCACCGGTCCTGATCACAACCGCGCCTTTGTGGCCACGTGCGTGATCGGCGACGACGACGCCGGAACCGGCGAGGGCACGTCCAAGAAAGAAGCTGAGCGGAGAGCTGCTGCTGCCGCCTACCTCAATCTGACGGGTACCACGTTGACGGATGGCCACGGGTGTCCCATCCCGGACACTGAATCCGCGCCGGTTCGGTCCGAGCAGGCATCTGAAACCGCGGCTCCTTCTGCGCGTAAGACCTCCCGGCGAGCCCGACGCGGAACCGGCGCGCCCTCCACCGGAGACTCTCAAGGGTGACCCGTGCCGGAACTGCCTGAAGCGGAAGTGGTCCGCAGAGGCCTGGCCCAATGGGTTGCCGGCCGGGTGATTGAGGATGTCCAGGTGTTGGAAGCTCGCTCGGTACGCCGCCACACGGACGGCCCTGAGGCTTTTGTCCAGGATCTGGCCGGGTGCCGCGTGTTGGACGTGGTGCGGCGCGGAAAGTTTCTGTGGATGCCGTTGGGTGCACCGGAGACTGACTCTATGGGGTCCGGCGATTCTCCCACTCTGGCGCTCATGGCCCATCTGGGGATGTCAGGGCAGATGCTCATCAAGGACGCGGGATTGCCGGATGACCGGCACCTGCGCATCCGCCTGACCCTGTCCGAAGCCTCGGACCCCGAGAATCCTGGCGATCAGTTGCCGACCGAACTGCGGTTTGTGGACCAGCGGATTTTTGGTGGGTTGTTCATCGACGACCTGGTTCCCACCGCGGATGGGGCTGCAGCGGGCCGCGGGCTGCGTGGGGACGCCTTGATCCCGCAGCACGCCGCTCATATTGCCCGCGATCCGTTGGATCCGGCCTTTGACATCGACGCCGTGCACGATCGCCTGCGTCGTCGTAGAACCGGTATCAAACGGGCGCTGCTGGACCAGGGATTGGTGTCCGGGATCGGCAACATCTACGTGGACGAGGCCCTGTGGGAGGCGCGGCTGCACTACGCCCGGCCCACGGAAACCCTGACCCGGACCGAGACCCGACGGGTGCTGGAGGCCGTGCAAAACGTGATGACCCGGGCGTTGGAGGCGGGCGGCACCAGCTTTGACTCCCTGTACGTCAACGTGAACGGTGAGTCCGGGTACTTTGCGCTGTCCCTGAACGCCTACGGGCAGACGGGCAATCCATGCCCGCGGTGTGCTGCCGCCGGCCGGGACGGGTTGATTGTGCGGGAGCAGTTCATGAACCGCTCGTCCTTCCGCTGCAACTGCTGCCAGCGGAAGCCGCGCAACGCACGGTTCTGAGTTGTGCGGTGCGTAGGACCACGTTCGGCGGCTTCAGCCCGATGGCCTGACCACGCCGAGTTTCACTCCCGGTCCTGCTCGACCGAGACAGCTTCGATGAAATTCTGGTGTCCGTTGCGCTGGTTGGCGTCCGCAACCGCCGCTGCTTGAAGGTCCGCCTCGTGAGCGAACTGTTCGCTGCGTACATCGGGCACCCAGATCTGCACCGGGTGGTAACCGCGTGCATGCATCCGGTGACGGTCCTCTCGAACACGTTCCCTGACTGCCATGGCCACATGGTGACAGGTAAGGAGTACGAACACCAAGCATCATTGTCCAGAGCCGACCCACCTGCTGCAACGAGCACAGGGTCCAGATCCACACCGGTCACGGCCATTGCGTGCCGCTCTCCGTTGAGCCCAAATAGCTGGTCACATACACCAACCGGCGTCATCTGACAGTCATGACCACCACGGTGGCCACACCGATGACCACGACGAACACCCTGAACAACCCCGCCGGAAGCCGGCGGGCAAAGCGGCCGCCCACCAAGCCACCCAACGTCGCGCCGACGGCGATCAGGCCGACCGTGGGCCAGGAGATCAGCTCCGGGGAAACGATGATGAACACACTCGCGGCAATCACGTTGACGGCCGCCACGGTCAGGTTCTTGATCGCGTTGAGTTCCTGCATGCTCAGGCTCGATGTGATCCCCAGCAGGGCAATGAGCAGGATGCCCTGGGCGGCGCTGAAATAGCCGCCGTAAACACCCAGGAAGAACGCGCCGGTCACGGAGGCAACCAAGGCTGTCCGCGTGGCGAATGGCCGGGGCTCACCGCGGATGGACGGATCGGCTGACGAGACCATGCCTGCTGATGAGTCCCGCCCCGCTGTACTGATGCGGCGTTTGATGGCAGGTCCCGCCATCACCAGGATGGTGCCGATGACGATGAGCCAGGGGATGACCGTTGCGAACACTTCGGCGGAGAAGTGCAGCAGCAGGGTGGCTCCCGCGACACCTCCGATGGCGGAGGCCGGCAACAGCATCCGTACTGTCTTGATGTGGGTGCGCAGTTCCCTCCGGTAGACCGCCACTCCGGACAGGCTGCCCGGGACAATGCCGATCGTGTTGGCAATGGTTGCGGTCAATGGTGGGAAGCCCAGGAACACCAGGATGGGGAAGGACACCAGGGTTCCTGCGCCCACAATCACGTTGATCCCGCCCGCCAGAAAACAGGCACCCAGAATCGCGGCCCATTCCAGGACCTGTAACCAGTCGATCGACATCCCCGGGTTCCTTCCGCATTGATGTGTGCGTTGGGGCGCCAGTCTGAGGACACCGCGCCGTCCGTATCGTCCTTTCAGCCCTGCAGGTGGAGCCTGAATCTGGCTTGCTAGGATCCGAAGGGGTCTTCGGGATGACGGAAGGATCACCCATGCGAATCGAGACACGAGACGTGGAGTTGTTGGTCGCCGTCGTGGACCGGGGCTCCATCACGGACGGCGCCCAGGCCGTAGGACTCTCGCTCTCCGCAGCAAGTTCCCGGATCACTGCCCTGGAGAAGGGGTTCGCGTAACGCTGCTGGTACGAGGTCATGGCGGTGTGGCCCCCACGCCTGCGGGGGAGGCGTTCGTGCAGCGTGGCCGGTTGATGATGGCTCAGGCAGATGACCTTCTCCAGGAGCTGCGCCACCAAAGGGACGGTGAGTCCAGGCGCATTCGATTGGCCAGCAACACCTCCGCCATGGATGCCCTCACCGAGTTCCTGGCCTCCACGATGTCCCGGTTCCCGGACCTGCACGTTGCGTTGGAGGAGACCACCAGCACCGAGGTGGCTCGGCGAGTCCGTGACGGCGGCGCCGATCTGGGCGTCGTGTCCGTACCGCCCCGGGACCCGGGGCTGTCCGTCTAACAGCTGTCGTCGGACCCGCTCGTCGTTGTGTGCGCACCCCAGTTGCTCGGTGGTGCCGTTTCCGACGACGACGCCGCAGGAGCTCCGTTTGAGTCAGCCATCCGGGGCCCCATGATCGGTCTGACCGAGGGTGTTCCACTGCAGAGTTACATCGATGAGCATCTGAGCCAACGGGGCGTCACGCCCGACTATCGGGTACGCCTGCCCACGCTGGGTGCCGTGTATGCGGTGGCCAGCACGGGTGCCGGTGCCGCCATCTTGCCGCAGGGCACAGCCCGCCGCCTGGGTGCACCCGACAAGCTGGTGCACCCGATCGCGCAGCCGTGGGCGCAACGCCAGGCCCTGCTGCTGACTCGGGCCGACCACAAGGGGTCTCCCATCCAGTCATCCTTTGTGGAGGCCATGCTGCGCTACCGGCAGGAACTTGTGGACTGAACCCACCGCCCACGGCGGGCGCCAACCCAGTCACCAACTTGGGCACGGAAAAATGCGCTGAGACTGACGCGGCGAGTATTTTTCCGTGCCCAAGTTGCCGGGGGCGGCCTCAGGAGTTTCGTTAGGCTCAGATCATGACTGAGATGACGTGGCGAGCAGCCGTCCGGAGAGTTCTGAGCGAGTCCGAAGGACCGCTTCACTACGCCGAGATTGCCCAACACATCATTGACAACGATTACCGACGCAGCACCGGTGCCACCCCCGCAGCCACTGTTGCCGCAGTTCTGTCCCAGCAACTGGTGGAAGAGGTGGTTCGAGTTGACCGGGGTGTCTACACGTTGGCATCTCGCACATCGGAGTTGGCCGCGACAGACGCCTCAACGGTTCCGCCAACGCAGCAGAGTGAGACCACGGATTCCGAGGATTCTTCTGATCCAGAGACAGGATTTCTCAACGCTTTTGGCATGTTCTGGCGGCGTGACGAAGTGGACTGGGAACAGCGCGGATCGAGCCTATGGGGTGCCCAGCTCAAAGCATCCGACTCCATCAACTTTGCCGAACAGGTGGGCGTCTATATTCTCTACTCCGGAGAGCGGGTCATTTACGTGGGTAGGATCACCGAGGCTCGTTTGGGGCCCAGACTGTGGGAACACACGCGTGATCGGCTCAGCGGACGGTGGGACCGGTTTTCCTGGTTCGGCGTCCGAGCCGTGAGGCCGGACGGCCGGCTAGGGGCCATCCCGAGCAGTGCACAGTTCGGGGTGTCCATGTTGGTTGTGACCATGGAGGCACTCCTGATCGAAGGCCTTGAACCGCCGCAGAACAGGCGGCGTGGCGACGGGTTCAATGCCACAGAGTTCATCCAGCAAACGGATCCGGAGATCGAACGCAAGCGACGACGGGCCATGCTCCAGAGACTGCTAAAAGACGACTGATGGGCTTCTGATACCAACTTGGGCACGGAAAAATGCGCTGAGACTGATGCGGCGAGTATTTTTCCATGCCCAAGTTGCAGGGTGGGGCGCGGTGACGGTCACACCCACCGCTTGCCGTGCTCAGCGCAGGTATTGCTCCCGGACCTTCAGGCCCTGGTCCAGGTCATTGAGCACGCCGTCCATGAACAGAGTGCGGTGCCGTTGATCTGTTGCCATGGACGCCACAAAGTTCAGGCCCGCAAAGGCAGCCAGGACCAGACAGACTTTCAGCAACTCCTGGGTCAGCGGCAGGCCGGGCATCAGCCATGGGAACACAATGTTGGGGTCCTGGGAGATCCACTGTTTGATGGTGGCCACGGGAATGGACAGCATTCCAAAGCCCACCAGGAAGATGAACACCAGAACGCTGAAGATCCCCGCCTGGATGGTCACCACCAAGGACGGCACGGCAAGGATGTTGGCTCGTTCGCTGCAGCGGGTGCGGGTGGTGGAATCCCGCAGATGATCGCGCAGGTGTGAGTCGCCCACAATGTCTGCGGTCACCACCACGTTGAGCACGTTGGCCAGGATCACCAGGACTGCTGCGGTGAGGGCCACATTGAGCCAGGAAATCCCGACTGCGATCTGCCAGATGTTGGAGTTGTAGAACAGGAAGAGCAGGACCAACATGAGCAGCGGCAGCACCCGGATGATCATGGCGCCGATGCTGGTGAGCTCCTGCAGGATCCGTTGCATGACCCACAGTGTGATCACGCCCAGTCCCAGATAAGCGCCGGCCAGCACAATCGCCACGGTGACCGCTGAACTGATCAAGTTGAGTAGAACTCCTGACTGCCAGGAACTGGTCAGGGCCGCGGCCAGAATCAGCACCAGCCCGAGTGCGCTGATCAGCAGCTGACGAGTACTGCCGCCGCGAGTTGCCACGGCGGTGACGGCCTGGACCATCAGCAGCACTCCCAGCACCACCAGCACGGGGCCGGTGTAGGGCACCAGTGTCCGCAAGCGGTGCCGTGGGCGCACCACCAACGGCAGCCCGTGCCTGCGCAGAGACTCCGCACGTGCATCGTGCGGATCAGGGTGGATCTCACGGACCCGCAGACGCCTGATGGCTGTTGACTTCATGTCACTTCAAGGGTTGCTCAGAACAAAAACTTCCGCATGGAAAAGGACAAATCCTGATGTGGGATTGCACTTCTCCATGCGGAAGTTGCGGAACAGAGACTCAGTTGCTCTTGCGGCGGATCTTCTCCATGCGCTCGTCCTGCATTTCCTGCACAACGGGCATGGGGTTCTGCGTGTAGTAGGCCTTCATCCGGGACATGCCTTCCTCAATGCTCACGGAAGGCTTCCACCCCAGCACGTCATGCGTGCGTTTCTGATCGAACCAGTGGGCCGTGGAGAGCTGTTCAGCCAGGAACTCGGTCATGGGGGGTTCATCCTTGCCAGGCTTCACTGCCCAAACCTTCTCAATGACCTTGCCCGCGAACTTCACGATCCCTGCCGGCACCTTCCGGGTGGGAGGTGCCACGGACCCGGCCTTGCACATGAGCGCAATGATCTCGCCCACCGGGCGCGGTTGCCCGTTGGTGACCACGAATGCTTCACCGTGGCTGACCTCGATCCGCTCCAAGGCCCGGACAATTGCCTCCGCGGCGTTGTCGATGTAGGTGGTGTCGATCAGCGCAGCGCCGTCGTCCAGCAGCGGCAGTCGACCCCGTGCGGCACGGTCCACGATCCGCTCCACCAACTGGGTGTCACCGGGTCCCCACACAATGTGCGGACGGATGGCAGCCACCCGGAACTTGGGGGAATCGGCTTCCAAGGCCAACAGCTCAGCGGCGGCCTTGGACCTGGCGTAGTTGCCGCGGGCGTGGCGGGGGTCGGCAGGTTCAGCGCCATCACCCTGGATGGACTCGCCCGTATGGGCCACGGAGGGTGAGGACACGAACACCACGTTGTGGGCACCGGCCAGCCGTGCTGATTCTAAAACCACACGGGTTCCGGTCACATTGGTGTGCACGAACTCGTCCCAGTCCCCGGCAAAGGAGACCTTGGCGGCCAAATGGACGACGTCATCCACCCGCTCCAGTGCCGCTTCCACGGCATCCGGATCCGTGATGGAGCCCAGGACCTGCTCTATCCCGTCCTCCTGGGCCAACGGCGCTGGGCTGCGCTGCATGATGCGCACCTGCCAGCCACGGTCACGCAGCAGGCGGGCCACCGCGGCACCGAGCATTCCGGAGGCACCGGTCACCAGGACGCGGCGGCCCTGGCCACTCAACTCGGAAACGTTCTCCAGGTCAGCGGGCGTGGCGCGGTGGGCGCGGCGCGGGGCATGGGCTTTGGCGGGAGTGGTGGGGGTGTGGCTCATGGGTTCTTGATCTTTCCCCCGCCAAGGGCACTTTCGGCCCATTCGGCGAGCAGGGTTCGGTCAATCTTGGAGTTGTGGCGCACATCCGTGGGGTGGGCCCTGAGCACCAGTACGGCAGCCAGATCCAGTCCGGTGGCTTCAACGACGGCGGCGCGCACCTTGGCGGCCAACGCCGGCCGGGCCAGACCCACGGAACGTGACGCAGGTTGGGTTTCGCACACGGCCACCGGGACCTGAGCGCCCTTGCGCCCCACACCCACGATGGCGGTGCGCCCGATTCCGGGAACGTCGCCGGCCGCGTGTTCGGCTGCAACGGGGGCCACCACACCGGCGGCGGTGTGCAGCACGTGGCTCAAGCGGCCTTCCACCCACAGGCGACCCTTGGCATCAAAGTGCCCGACGTCGCTGGTGGAGTGCCACCCAGCCACCCGCGTGGATTCGTTCTCCGTGATCCACAGGTTGTCGTAGCGGTCCTTCATGTGAGGAGCCTGCGCCACGATTTCTCCCAGCACACCGGGTTCTTCCGTGAGATCACCTGCAGGGACGCCGTCGTGATCCAGCGGCCGGATGCGGATGGTGGCGCCGGGAACGGGGGTCCCCACGCAGACGCCGCTGCCGGCACCTTCAACACGAGGGCTGCCGTGCAGACCGGACTCGGTGTCCTGCGGCTGTGCGTCCACGGCGGCCTCACGGATGGTGGGCAGATCCACGTCCGTCAGCGGCAGGCACTCGGTCATGCCGTAGGGCGTGTGCAGCACCGCGTTGGGCAACAGGTCCTGCAGATCCTCCAGCAGGGTGGGCGGCAGCGGAGCACCTGCTGAGAGCATGAGCTTGACGTTGCCCAGTGCTTGGCGCTGGTGCTCGGAGAGTTCACCCTGAGTGGCCAGGATGTTGACGATTGCCGCGGGGGAGGCGAACACGGAGGTGGCCTCAATGGCGCCGGCGGCATCTGCCAGGGCTCGAGCCGTGAGGGTCCGGGGCTTGGTGACATCCATGTCAGGGGTCACGGAAGCCGCACCCATGGCCGGAGCCAACAGGGCGAACGGTGCAAAGGCGGCCACCAGGCCGGTCCCGGGACGCAAACCGCACACGGCAGCCACTGCATCGCGCATGGCAGCCATCTGACGTTGGGTGTAGACCACTCCCTTGGCGGGGCCCGTGGATCCGGAGGTGAACAGCACGGCGGCATCAGCTTCCGGGTCCAGCTCCGGGAACGGAATGGGCTGGGACTTGGCCAGCTCCGGCACCGTGTGCTCAACACCCAGAGCCTTGGCGCGCACAGGATCCATGCCGGTCACGCTGATCCGGGTTCCCGGCCAGCCGAAGGCCTTGGCAGCAGCCAGCGCCCGCGGGATGCCCACCAACCACTTGGGGGAGGCGCCCTTCAAGGCCCGGGACAGTCCCTTGGCCCCCAGACCTGTGTCTGCCACCACAATCACAGCACCGATGCGGAAGCAGGCGTAGATCATGGTGGTCAGATCGGTGCCCGGGGGAACCATCAGGTTGATCCGGTCCCCGGGTCGAACGCCCACGTTCAGCAGCCCGGAAGCAATGCTGTTGACGCGCTGATCCAACTCGGTCCAGGACAGCCGCTTCTTCACGGCAGGTTCGTTGTTGTTGGTGGCCGGGCCCATGTCAGCGGTGGCCACCTCCCAGGCGTGAGCCTGCTGTGCGGCACGCTCGCTGAGGCCCGTGTGGAAGGGTTTGAAATCAGCGGGCAGGGGATCGGAGGTCCCGCCGGGACGTGCTGCCTGGTGCTGCTGGCGGTGCGTGGTGTCATCCACGAACGTCTCCGTGAGCCACCGCATGATCGGCTCCTGGACCGAACGGTCCTGGGGCAACAGATGGTTGGCACCCTCATAGCGGTGCACGGTGGCCTGGGGGAGGCGCTGCATCAGGTCCTGCAGATACTGCTCCTTGAACACCGGGTCCTTGGTGCCCCACAGCAACAGAGCCGGCACGGTGGCAGTGGCCACCCAGGCAGCGGTGCGCTCATAGCGGGAGTTGGACGGGTGGCCCTCGAACGCGGGAATGTCCGCCACAAAGTTCCGAATGCCCTGACGGCGTTCGGCAGTGGCGTAGGGGGCCTCGAACGCGTCCTGGATCTCCTCCGGAATGCCTGAATCCACCAGCGTCACGGAAACGTTCAAGAACGCCTTGGACTTGGAGGTCAGGGAACCGTGAACAGCTGGGGCCAGGGCCAGGCGCAGCGGCGCGGGGATGGGCCCCGTTGCAGGATCGTGGTGAACGGCCGTGTTGGTCATGATGATCCCGGCATGGGCGCGGGGATGCAGCTCCGCCCACCCCATGGAGATCAATCCACCCCAGTCATGGGCAAGGGTGACCACGCGGTCTTCGTCGTCGAGCCCCAGGGCGGCGGTGAGATCACTGAGGTCCTGGATGCGGTCCTCGTAGCGCCGGTTCAGCCCGGTGCGCTCGGAGAAGCCCATGTCCAGGTGATCCACGGCCACCACGCGCCACGGGTGTTCGGCTTCCGTGGCCGCCGTGATCACATCGCGCCAGAGGTAGGACCAGGTGGGGTTGCCGTGGACGGCCAGAATGGTGCCCACCGGCTGTTTGCCTTCTGCCTCCAGCACGGAGATGTTGTCCAGTACATGCCAGCGCCGCAGGCGGCCACGAACGGGCTCACATGCCGCGTTGGATGCCACCTCAACCGTGGTGGACCACCGGGGATCAAGACCCAGAAGCCCAGTGTCCGTGAAGGGCAGGTGGGGGGTTGCAGTTGCGGATGTGTTGCCCGAGTGACTCACCAGTCGATCTCCATGAAGGTCGCGTTCAGTCCGGATCCCACACCCATGGCCAGAACCCGTTGCCCGGGTTGGAAGGCACCCTCGGCCTGCTGGGCCAAGGTCATGGGCAGTGCTGCTGCAGCCACGTTGCCCCAGAAGGGGAAAGTGCGCGGCAGCTTGTGCGACGGGATGCCGATGTCGTTTTCGGTCTTGTCCGTGTGAGAGGTGGAGACCTGGTGGGCGATCACCCAGTCGAAGTCATCCCACTCGAAACCCTGCGTGCGGGCTTCTTCCCAGGTGGCGGTCAGCAGGCCCACACCGTGCTTGAGCAGGCCGGAGGCGTCTGTGAACATGCCGTCGAACCCGCCGATGCACAGTTCGTGGTGTTCGGTGGCCGAGCGGGTCACGGAGGTGCGGATGCGGTGACCATCAGGGTGGGCATCAGCCTTGCCCACCACTGCAGCCGCTGCGCCGCAGCCCAGGGTCAGGGTGGCGAATTCGCGAATCACATCCGCGCGCGTCACACTCGGCTGCTTGAGGCGTTCAAAGGCCTCCCGGTGCCAGCGGGTGGGATCCTCACCGGCCACAACCACCGCGTAGTCCACGGCACCGGCATCCACCATGGTGGATGCCACGGTCAAGCCGTTGACAAAGCCCAGGCATGCGTTGGTGATGTCAAAGTTCAGGGTTGAGGACGGCATTCCCAGTCGGGCGTGCTCAAAAACGGACAGTGCGGGCTCGTAGCCGTCGCGGGTCACCGAACAGTTGACCAGCAAACCCACCTGATCCGGGGTGACACCGGCCTCGTCCATGGCGGCCTGGGCGGCTTCCACGGCGCCGTCGGTGTAGTGGCGGCCCGGGGACCACTCGCGGTGTTCCTTGACACCGGCCAGACGCTCGAGCAACCCGGTGGGCAGCTTGAGACGTTCGAACGTCTCAGCGAGCTTCTCATCGGCAGTCTCCGACTTGACGACCACATCCGCCTCTACCTTCTTGATGGACAAGAGGGAGGCGTTCTGGTGGCGGATGATCGAGTTTCCTGGCAAAGCACGGCGCTTTCTTCGAACGGACTGGGGACAGCTTGGGCCAGTCTAACGATCGGTGGGAAGCCCCCTGCGCATCGGTGCCTGTGTTCTCCCGTGGCGGAGGCGGTGCCACCCGGGCGTTAGGATGCTGCCGACCCCCTGACTAGGAGAAGACCCCCGTGCACTTGAAGACCCTCACCGTGCGTGGCTTCAAGTCCTTCGCCTCCGCCACCACCTTTGAGTTCGAACCAGGGGTGACCTGTGTGGTGGGTCCCAACGGGTCCGGCAAGTCCAACGTGGTGGACGCCCTGTCCTGGGTCATGGGGGAGCAGGGTGCCAAGACCCTGCGCGGCGGCAAGATGGAAGACGTCATCTTTGCGGGGACCTCCGGGCGCCAGGCGTTGGGGCGGGCGCATGTTTCGCTGACCATTGACAACACCGACGGCGCTCTGCCGATCGAGTACACGGAAGTCACCATTGCCCGGACCCTGTTCCGCACCGGTGGTTCCGAATACGCCATCAACGGCCAATCCTGCCGACTGCTGGACATCCAGGAGCTGCTCTCCGATTCCGGGCTCGGCCGGGAGATGCACGTGGTGGTGGGGCAAGGCCAGTTGGATCGCATTCTGCACGCCACCCCGGAGGAACGCCGCGGTTTCATTGAGGAGGCTGCGGGGATTCTCAAGCACCGGCGTCGTAAGGAACGCACGGTGCGCAAGCTGGAGGGCATGCAGGTCAACCTGGATCGCCTGGAGGACCTGCTGGCTGAGATCCGCAGGCAGCTCACCCCGCTGGGACGCCAGGCCAAGGTGGCCAGGCGCGCCCAGCGCATCCAGTACGACGTCCGGGACGCCCGTGCGCGTCTGCTGGCCGATGACCTGGTGCAGGCGCAGTCGGCGCTGGCCGTGGACGTGGACACCGAGCGGCGGCTCAAGGAAGAAAAGGAGGCCGCAGAGCGCGACCTGGCCACCGGCCGCACGCGTCAGGAGGAGTTGGAGACACGCGCCGCACAGGCCACACCGGCGGTGACCGCAGCCCGGGAGACCTGGTACGAGCTCACCGCGGTGCGCGAACGCCATCGGTCCTTGCAGCAGGTGGCCTCCGAACGACGACGACTGCTGGGCACCGCCGAGCAGACCCCCTCCACCGAACGTGATCCCGAGCGACTGGCCGATCAGGCACGCCGCACCCGCGAGGAAGAACAGCAGATGCTGGCTCGGGTGGAGCAGGCCGTGGACACCTTGGCTGTGGCCATCCAGGACCGGGAGGACAGCGAAGCCGAGGCCAAACAGGCCGAGGCTGCCGTGAGTGCCATCCTGCGTGCCGCGGCAGATCGCCGCGAGGGCATGGCCAAACTCTCCGGTGGCGTGGGATCGGCGCGCTCGCGGGTTGAGGCAGCCGAAAACGAACTGCAGCGCCTGCGGGAGACCGTGGGGCAGGCCGCGTTGCGCAGGCAGAAGGCTTCCGGTGAAGTGGATGCCTTGCGGGTTGCCGCCGATGACACGGCGCAGGCACTGGAACGTGCCCGCGACTCACGGGAGCAGGCCGTCGAGGCCTTTGAATCCGCCCGTGATGCCGCGCGGCTTGCAGACACCGCCAGAACGGAGGCGCTGCGGGCCCATGACACCCAAGCAGCCCGCGCGGAGACCTTGCGGGCCTCGGTACGCCAGCCGGATGGATCTGATGTGGTGCGCAGCCGGGCTCCGGAATCCGTGGTGGGCGCTGTGGCTGAACTGCTGGCGGTGGAACCGGGCTGGGAGAAGGCCGTCACTGCGGCCCTGGGACCACTGGCCGAGGCACTGGCAGTGCGGTCTCACACGGCGGCAGCCACCGCTTTTCAGGCACTGCGGGAGTCCGGGTCCGGCCGTGTCCATGTCCTGGTGGCAGGCACCGGGTCAGGTGAAGTGTCGGATGCTCTGCCACCGGAGATCCGTCGACTGGCCGGAACTGTGCCCGCCGTCGACGCCGTGCACGCCACCACCGGCGCGGAATCGGAGGCCGCTGAGGCGGTGGCGCAACAGGTGCGCGCGGAACTTGCCCGAACGGTCCTGGTCAACGACGCCGCAACGGGGTTGCGTCTGATCACCGAACACCCCCAGGTGCGTGCCGTGACCCGCCACGGCGATGTGTTTGCCCCCCACAGCGCGTGGGGTGGGGCCACGGAGGCCGCCGGTTCTGTGGAGACCCTGGCCCGTGCCGAAGAAGCGGAAACCCTGTTGGCGGAACTGGCCGCCACCTTGCAGGAAGCCACCACGGTGGCCCAGGCCGCCCACGGCGAACGCGATCAGCTGCGCCCCCAGGCAGAGGTTGCCCGCAACGCGTTCCAGGCGGCAGAACGCGAGCACCAGCAGGCACAGGCTGCGTTGTCCCGCACGGAGGCCGTGCTCACCTCAGCCCAAGCCGAATCTGAGCGATTCGACCGGCAGGTCAGCCAGGCTCAGGACCAGGTTGCTGCCCATCAACGCGCCCTGACGGAGGCCGTGAACCGGCTGGAGGCCGCGCAGGACACCACGGATGCAGAGGCTGATGAACAGCGGCATCTGCAGGCCGTGGCCACCCGGGATGCCGCCCATGACGCGGCATCCAAGGCTCGCGCTGCCGAGACCGAGGCCAGGTTGGCACTGCGCTCGCTGGAAGAACAGGCTCGTGCTCTGGGCAACCGTGCACATTCCCAGGAGCGGGCGGCTGCGGCGGAACGGCGGGCCCGGGAGGAAGCCGCCCGGCGGGCAGAACGGCGGCGTCTGCAGGCGCGCAATGCCGAAGCCGTTGTGGCGGCGGTGGGCCAGATTCTGGTGCGGATCGATGACTCCGTGGACCTTGCGGAGTCCGAGCGGGCGCGCGCAGAGCACCTGCGCGCGCAGATTGATGCCGAACTGCAGTCCGTGCGCACGGCCAATGACTCCCTGGCCACCAAGGTCCATGAACTCACGGACAGCGTTCACCGGGACGAACTGGCGCGGGCGCAACAGCGTGCACGGATCGAAGCCTTGGAGGCCAAGTCCCTGGAGGACCTGGGCCTGACCCCGGATGCCCTGGTGGAGAACTACGGGCCGCATCTGCTGATTCCGGATGCCGATGCCGTGCTGGAGGCGGCTCAGTCCCGGGATGAGCGGGCGGCCGCGGCCGCGGCCCGGCGTGAGCTGGAAGCCGAACGGGACGGGATCGACCCGGCCGAGCCGGAACCTGCCCCACAGGAACCGGAAGACCGTGACAGGCAATCACCGGACAGCGACGACGGCCACCACGCCCCGCCCGAGGACCTCATGGGCAGGCCCTACGTCCGTGCCGAGCAGGAAAGGCGGCTGGCCGCAGCAGAGAAGGACCTGACCAAACTGGGGCGGGTCAACCCGCTGGCCCTGGAGGAATTCGCCGCCCTGGAAGAACGCCATTCGTTCCTCTCCGAGCAGCTGGAAGACGTCAAGAAGTCGCGTGCGGATCTGCGCCAGATCATCAAGGACGTGGACGAGCACGTGGAGAAGGTCTTTGCCGAGGCCTGGCATGACGTCGAACGTGAATTCACCGGTGTGTTCGCCACGCTGTTCCCCGGTGGTGAAGGGCGCCTACGACTGACCGATCCGTCCGACTACCTGACCACGGGCATTGAGGTGGAGGCCCGTCCCGCCGGCAAGAAGATCAAACGGCTTTCCCTGCTCTCCGGCGGTGAGCGCTCCCTGACGGCCATTGCCATGCTGGTGGCCATCTTCAAGGCCCGGCCCTCACCGTTCTACGTCCTGGACGAGGTGGAGGCAGCCCTTGATGACCGCAACCTGGGGCGATTGTTGACCATCATCCGGCAGCTGCAGGAATCCTCACAGTTGATTGTGATCACCCACCAGAAGCGCACCATGGAAATCGCCGACGCCGTCTACGGGGTCACCATGCGCGACGGCGTGACCACCGTGCTGGGACAGAGACTCAAAGAACTGCGGTGACGTGCTCGACGGGCCACCCACAAGGAGCCGTCAGGTGCGGTCCCTGCGGCCGGCCCGGGCAGCGAAGGCATCGATGGCCTGCAGGACCTCGTCATTGCGCCAGAACGGTCCGAGCTGGTGCTCGGTCTTGTTCTTGAG
This sequence comes from Kocuria subflava, assembly GCF_012163155.1. Lineage (GTDB taxonomy): Bacteria > Actinomycetota > Actinomycetes > Actinomycetales > Micrococcaceae > Kocuria > Kocuria subflava. Next base: position 37,461 of record NZ_JAAVUN010000005.1, on the reverse strand, counting down.
GATTCCGGCCTCGACCAATGCGTTCAACGGCGGATAAACGTTGGGTTGTTGCACACCCAGGGCTCGAGCTGCAGCTGCCGAGTTGAGCACGGGGCGTTGGGCGATGACGTCCAACAACTTCCAGGCATTGCTGTTCTTCCGCGCGGTCAAACGATCATCCCAGCTCTTCCGGATCGCTTGGATCTCGGCAACCAGTCGGGAAGCATTCGCCACCGCGCGCAGGGAGGCGTGGGCGAAGGCGTCGATCATGGGAGCGATCTCGCCGTTGCGGTAGGCCGTCAGCGCCGCGTGGTAACCGCGGACGTCAGCCAGAAGGCCCGCGGACACGGGAACGGCAACGTTGCGTGTCACGCCGTGGCGACGCAACATCGATTGGGCGATGGCCCGCCCGGTTCTTCCGTTGCCGTCCGTGAAGGGATGGATGGTCTCGAACTGTGCGTGCGTGATCGCCACGGAGACCAGAGCAGGTATGTCCGTGCGGAGCCCGAACCTGACCAGGTCCTCGATCAGTTCGGGAACCCGCTCGTGACCGGGGGCCACGTAGTCGGCTCCGGCCGGTGAGTCGGAATGGGTCCCGATCCAGACCGCCTCCTGCCGCCATTGCCCGGGAGCGTGGCGTGGTTGAGAGGCCAGCAGGGTGGCGTGCATCTGCAGTATTGAAGTGGACGAGAAGTCACCGGCAAGTTCAAGGGCGGCTTGGAGTGCCCTGGTGTTACCGGCGATCAGCTCCGCGTTGCGGCTGCGCTTGGCGCCGAGCTCGGCGCTGAGGATGAATCGAGCGCTTGCGTTGAGGTTTTCGATCTGTGATGACGATGATGCTTCCGAGCGCAGCAGGACGGGGGCCGATGATGCGATGCTGCCGCCCTGAGCAGCGTCAAAACGGGCCAGCTCCTTCTCCGCCTCGAGCGCCAACTGGGTGGTGCGGGAGTCCAGGTTGGGCTGGAGAGCACCGATGTGCGGCGGGACGGCGGCACGATAGGTGAAGGGATGCGTGGCCGCGCCGGCCCTGGGGAAGACCGAGGCAGCGGGGTGCCAGGTGAGTTCCTCGTACTGCAGTGCGGGCCATGAAGCAGCCAACGGTTTCCCCTCACGGTTGCGGTGCAGCGGATCAAGTCATAATCCGCACAGGGCAACTTTATGACTTTCGGCGAAAGTCATAAAAAACTGTTCGTTGATTATGACTTTGGGCCCGGAGCCGGGGCGTCGTCGTCCTCGGTGCCGTCCCGTACGGGAACTTGCGGGATGGAGCCGGTGGGCACGGCGTCGACGTCCTTGCGTTTGGTGGTGTCCGTGACCGGAATCCAGGCCAGAGCGGCCAGGATCAACATGAGTCCGGACAGGCCGAACGCCCAGCCGAAGCCCGTGGCGTCCACGATGGCACCGGCGGCAACGGGGCCCACGATCTGCCCGGCGTCCATGGACATCTGGAACCGTGCCAGGACCTGACCACCTGAGCGGTGCGGCCCCACCACGTCCGCCACGGCGGCCTGCTGTCCCGGGTTCAGGGTCCCGGAACCCACGCCGGCCAGGAACGATGCCACGGCGAACAGGTACACGTTCTCCGTGACACCCACCACGATGGTCATGGCGCCGGCCACCACCAGACCCGTGATGACCAGCGGCTTACGGCCCAGCTGATCAGCCAGCCTCCCCGTGAAGGTCAGTGCCACCGCGGAGCCTGCAGCGTAGATGGTCAAGGCGATACCGGAAAGCACTGGACCGGCACCAAAGGCAGCAGCCACCAACAGTGGCACCAACGCCACGCGGATGCCGTAGGAGGTCCAACCGTTGGCGAATCCAGAGACCAGTGCTGCCCGGTACGGACCGAACTGCCACGCCTCCCGGAACTCCATACGCGGCTGCGCGGCCCGGGACGCCCTGTCTCCCAGGGCCTCCGGGGCAATGCGACGGAAGACCACGGCGGCGGCAATCAGAATGGCCACACCGTAAATGATGAACGGTGCCCGCAATCCGATCCCGGCCAACAAACCACCGATCACCGGACCCAGAATGCCGCCGATCAGAAACGTGGAACCGTACAGACCGGAGATTCGGCCGCGCTCGCTGACGGGGGAGAGCCGCACGATCAAACCCATGGCAGAGACAGTGAACATGGTGGACCCAATGCCGCCCAGACCGCGGAAGAGCAACAACTGCCAGTAGTTCGCAGCGAACGCCGTGGCAAAGGAGGACAGCGCCACAATCACCAAACCGGTCAGGTAGGTCCGACGCTCACCGATCTTGTCCAGAATCCGTCCGCCGGCCGGTGCAAAGATCAAGCGGCAGAAGGCGAAGGCTGAGATCACCGCGGAGGCCGCAGCCACGCCGACGTTGAAGCTGGACGCGTACTGGGGCAGCACGGGAACCACGATGCCGAAGCCGATGGCGATGGCAAAGGCCGCTGCAATCAGAACCTTGACTTCCTGCGGAATCGGTTCCTTGGGCGTACGCGGTTTGGTGGAGCGTCTGGTGAGGGGCACGCGAGCAGTCTAGGAGGGGGATCCTCCCGGGCCTCTCGCGTTCGCCGGAGGCCGATCGCCACGTGCGCCGTGGCCTCCGGCCGTGATGCAATAGCCATGTGGACCAGATACCCATGTTTGTGTACGTGATTGTTGCCGTTGTCATCCTGGCGATCCTGGGATTCGTGCTGCTGCGCGGCCCCAAGGCACCTCCGGGTGGCTACGAGTCCACCCGTGACGCCGATGATCCCGCCCCCGGTGGCAGTGGGGATTCCAACGACGACGTCGCGCCCACCTCCACGGAAGATGTGCCGGCTGCGACCACCACCAAACGCAAGGTGGACCGCCCGGAATCCGTCTCCTCCCGTATGGCGCGTCTGCGCGGCCGGTTGTCCAAGTCCAACAACTTGTTCGGCCGTGGCCTGCTGGCGCTGCTGTCCCGGGACCGGATCGATCAGGACGTCTGGGACGAGATCGAAGAAACCCTGTTGTTGGCCGACCTGGGTTCTGAGGCTTCCATGGACCTGGTGGAGGCGCTGCAGAAGCGGGTCAAGGTTGAAGGCACCCAGGATCCCGTCCGTGTCAAAGCCATGTTGCGGGAGGAACTGCTCACGGTGGTGGATCCCACCATGGACCGCTCCCTGGCCATTGAGCGCAAGGACCTTGCTCCGGCCGTGATACTGGTGGTTGGTGTCAACGGAGTGGGCAAGACCACCACTGTGGGCAAGCTGGCCCGTGTGCTGGTGGCAGAGGACAAGGACGTCGTACTGGGTGCAGCGGACACCTTCCGTGCGGCGGCGGCCGACCAGCTCCAGACCTGGGGCAACCGAGTGGGTGTTGTCACGGTGCGTTCGGAGACGGAAGGCGCGGATCCGGCGTCGGTGGCTTTTGACGCGGTGAAGGTGGGCATTGAGGCGGAGTCCGACGTCGTGCTGCTGGACACCGCAGGCCGATTGCAGAACAAGGCCGGGTTGATGGATCAGCTGGGCAAGATCAAGCGCGTGGTCTCCAAGGCGGCAGAAGTTGACGAGGTCCTGCTGGTGATCGATGCCACCACCGGGCAGAACGGCATGGTTCAGGCCAAGGTCTTCTCCCAGGCCGTGGATGTCACCGGCATTGTGCTCACCAAACTGGACGGCACGGCCAAGGGCGGCATTGTGGTGGCCATCCAGCGTGCACTGGGTGTACCGGTCAAGCTGATCGGCTTGGGGGAGGGCCCGGATGACCTGGCACCTTTTGACCCCGAACAGTTCGTGGACGCTCTGCTGGACTGAAGTCCCCACCAGTGGCGACACACGCCCGTCACACAATCACAACTGTGGAAACACCACCGCAACACTGAATTCCGGGACAGGAAACATCCCCACCCTTGAATGCTGGTGAATCAATCACCGCGGTCCAAGAGCTCACTCGGACCGGCATGAAGGGAGGCAGCGTGGATCAGATCACGCTGACAGCTGCAGATGTGTGGACCGTGGTGGCTTCGGCCCTGGTCTTGTTCATGACGCCTGGCCTGGCGTTGTTCTACGGCGGCATGACGCGCGCCAAAGCCGTGTTGAACATGATGCTGATGAGCTTCATCTCCATCGGGATGGTCACCGTGGTGTGGGTGTTGTGGGGTTACTCGATGTCCGGCGGGGATTCCATCCTGGGCGGCCTGGTGGCCGATCCCACCTCTGCCTTCGGCTTGACCAACCTGATCGGCACCAGTGACCTGCTGGGGGCTGCTTTTGGAGCAACCTTTGCCATCATCACCGTGGCCCTGATTTCCGGTGCCATTGCCGACCGCGCCAAGTTCGGTGCCTGGGCCGTGTTCGTCCCCATCTGGGCCACCCTGGTCTACGCCCCACTGGCCTTCATGGTCTGGGGCGGGGGCCTGCTGACCGAGGACGGTGCGATCGGCTCACGCTTTGGTGAAGCCATCGACTTTGCCGGTGGTCTGGTGGTGCACATCAACGCCGGTGTGGCCGCCGTCATCCTCATCCTGGTTGTGGGAGCACGCCAGGGCTTTGGCAAGGACCCGAACCAGCGCCCGCACAACCTCCCGCTGGTCATGCTGGGTGCTGCCATCCTGTGGTTCGGATGGTTCGGGTTCAACGTGGGTGCGGCCAGTTCCCCGGAACAGGCCGGCCTGATCCTGGTCAACACCATGGCGGCTCCGTCCGCGGCCATGCTGGGCTGGTTGTTGACCGAACGCATCCGTGACGGTCACGCCACTTCCCTGGGCGGTGCCTCCGGCGTGGTGGCAGGCCTGGTTGCCATCACCCCCGCCTGCGCCAACGTTTCCCCCGTGTGGGCCATGGTGCTGGGATTCGTGTCCGGCATCTGCTCCGCCATTGCTGTGGGCTTCAAATACCGCCTCAAGGTGGATGACTCCTTGGACGTGATCGGCGTTCACCTGGTCTCCGGCCTGGTGGGCACCATCGCCCTGGGATTCGTGGCCCTGCCCTCTGAGGGTACGGCCGGATTGTTCTACGGCGGTGGCTTCGGCCTGCTGGGCACCCAGATCCTGGCGGTGGTGATCTCCGTGCTCTACTGCGCTGTGATGACCACCGTGATCGCCCTGGTGATCGACAAGACCATGGGCTTCCGCATCACCCAGGAGGAAGAGATCCAGGGGATCGATGTCACCACCCACGCCGAGTCCGGATACAACTTGGCAGGCGATGCCGCCGGTTCCTTCCTGCCCCGCACCACCACAGGTGCCTCGATCCGCCCCAGTGAAACAGGTGCCGGGTCTGCGCACTGACGCGCCGTGACCTGCCGAATCACCTGATGCACCAACTGAGATAGGAACCCAATGAAACTTGTCACAGCAATTGTCCGCCCGGAGAAGTTCTTGAACATCAAAACGGCTCTGGAGGACTACGGCATCCAAGGCATGACTGTCCAAAACGTCCACGGATACGGTCAACAACGTGGCCACACGGAGGTCTACCGCGGTGCCGAATACACCGTTGACCTCCTGGAAAAGACCCGAATCGAGATCCTGGTGGAGGACTCCCAGGAGCAGGACGTGGTGGGCGTGTTGATGGTTGCCACCAACACCGGCCGCGCCGGCGACGGAAAGGTTTGGGTCACAGACGTTTCCCAGGTAGTTCGCGTCCGGACCGGAGAACGCGGGGAAAGTGCCATCTGACAGGCTGTTTTGGCGGTCATGACCACCACGGCGGTGGGCCCGGGTGAACCTCCGGGCCCATCGCCGTCGTCAACATCACATGCTTCTTTCCGTCAGCAAGCTTGTTCTTCCCTAGACTTTTCGGGCAGTGACAGATTGCGCGTGGAGGCACCAGGCGCGGGTGAAAGGTGAATCCGGATCGTGACTGGATGGAAGCAGAACGCAACGGCGCTGCGTGAGAAGTACAGCCGCCAGATGCGTTTCCTGGCCGTGGGTGGCACGTGTTTTGTGTTGACCGTGGTGCTGAACTTTGCCCTCAAGTGGACGGTGCTCAGCAGCAACCCCACCACCTCCATGATCATCGCCACCACCGTGGCCAGCATCGTGAGCTACCACCTGAACAAGAAGTGGACGTTCTCCGAACAGGGCAGCCACAACTCGGGGCTGGAGATGTTCCTGTTCGCGGTCGTGTGTGGAGTGGGGATCCTGCTCAACAGCGCCCCGGTCTACATCTCCCGCTACGTGATCGGTCTGGAAACCCCGGCCTACAGCCTGCTGGTACAGGAGACCGCTGACTTCATTGCCGGTCCCATCCTGGGCACGGCCATCGCCATGATTTTCCGGTGGTGGGCCATGGACAAGTTCGTCTTCCCCAAGGTGCGCAAGGTGGTTGTGGCAGAACCGGCCGGGATGGATGAACAAGGCCGTCAGCGTTACGTGGCCACAGTGACTCCGTTGAACACTGCGGAGATCCGCATCCAGAAGGCCCGTGCCACCGCACCGGCTGCAGCAGCGGTGTCCGCCACAGAATCTGAAGACGCCCAGCGCATCTCTGCCTGACTCGAATCCGCCAGGACCTGTGAAGGTTGTTAACCTGGTGCATTGTTGCCCACCAAGGCACTGGGGCCCGACCACATGTCGGCCCGGTGGTGGTGTGGCACCCCTGACCCGTACCGCACAGCGAGGAATCCGTGTTCAACTCCCTCTCCGATCGCCTGACAGCCACGTTCAAGAACCTGCGGGGCAAAGGCAAACTCACTGAGGCTGATGTTGATGCCACCGTGCGGGAGATCCGCCGCGCGTTGTTGGACGCCGACGTCGCCGTGCCCGTGGTCCGTGAGTTCACAGCAGCCGTCAAGGAACGTGCCTTGGGGGCTGAGGTCAATGAGGCCCTGAACCCTGCCCAACTGATCGTCAAGATCGTCAACACCCAGCTCCAGGAGATCCTGGGTGGGGAGACCCGCAGGATCCGGATGGCAAAGTCCGGGCCCACGGTGATCATGTTGGCCGGTCTGCAAGGTGCTGGTAAGACCACGCTGGCCGGCAAGCTCGGCAACTGGCTGAAGTCCCAGGGCCACCGCCCCCTGTTGGTGGCTTCTGACCTCCAGCGGCCCAACGCCGTGACCCAGTTGCAGGTGGTGGGTGACCGTGCAGGTGTTCCGGTGTGGGCACCGCACCCCGGCACCACCTCCGAGTTCGATGACCCCACGGGCGATCCCGTGCAAGTGGCCCGCGACGGTGTGGCCCATGCGCGTGCCAAGCTCTTTGACGTGGTGATCGTGGACACCGCCGGTCGTCTGGGCGTGGACCAGGCGCTGATGGCGCAGGCCCGTGACATCCGTGACGCCGTGGATCCGCAGGAAGTCCTGTTCGTGATCGACGCCATGATCGGTCAGGACGCCGTGCAGACCGCCCAGGCCTTCAACGAGGGCGTGGACTTCACGGGCGTGGTGCTCTCCAAGCTCGACGGCGACGCCCGCGGTGGTGCCGCCCTGTCAGTCGCCTCCGTGACGGGCAAGCCCATCATGTTCGCCTCCACCGGCGAGGGTGTGAAGGACTTTGAGCAGTTCCACCCGGACCGCATGGCCAGCCGCATCCTGGACATGGGCGATGTTCTGACCCTGATTGAGCAGGCCGAACAGAACTGGGACCGGGCCGAGGCCCAGAAGATGGCCCAAAAGTTCGCCGATCAGGAGGACTTCACCTTTGACGACTTCCTGGTTCAGATGCAGCAGCTCAAGAAGATGGGCTCCATGAAGAAGCTGCTGGGCATGATGCCCGGCATGGCCGGCATGCGTGAACAGATCGAGGCTTTCGACGAGTCCTCGATCGGCCGCATCGAGGCCATCATCCGCTCCATGACCCCGCACGAACGTGCCGCTCCCAAGATCCTCAACGGCTCCCGCCGCGCGCGTATTGCCAAGGGTTCCGGTGCCACGGTCTCTGAGGTCAACCAGCTCATGGAGCGGTTCATGCAGGCCCAGAAGATGATGAAGAAGATGGCCCAGGGCAAGGGGATTCCGGGAATGCCCGGCGGTATGCCCGGAATGGGCGCAGGCGCCGGTGGTGGTGCGGCCATGCCGGGAATGGGGGGCATGCCGCCCATGCCCGGAATGGGTGCAGGTGGCAAGGGCAAGGTCAAGAACGCCAAGGGCAAGAAGAAGGGTTCCCGTTCCGGCAACCCGGCCAAGCGTGCGCAGGAGAATGCAGCCGCCACCACCAAGCAGTCGGTGGCCGGTTCGGCCTTCGGCGCACCCGCCCAGCAGGAACCGGATCTGAAGGATCTGCCCAAGGGTTTTGAGAAGTTCCTGAAGTGACAACACGGAAGGTCAGCGCCGCGCCATGAGTTCCCATCTGCCTGAGGACGAGCTGAAGACATTCATCGATTCCTTGCCAACTCGCCGTTTGGCTTCGGCCGCAGTGATCCGGGATGAGGCCGGGCGAGTTCTGCTGGTTGAACCCAATTACAGGGACGGGTGGACTCTGCCCGGCGGCACCACCGAGGCCGGGGAGGACCCCCGGACCGGCTGTTTCCGTGAAGTGCTCGAGGAAGTGGGGCTGCAGCTTCCGGAAGGCCGCCTGCTGCTGGTGGCGCACGGGATCAATCAAGGCATCTGGGGAGACTCGGTCTCCTTCTTGTACGACGGCGGTCAGATCCCGTCCAACACCACCATCACGGTCCAGGAGGAGGAACTGCTGGGTCATGCCTGGGTGGATCCCCAGGATCTGGACGGCTACCTCTCACCGCGCGTGGCGGACCGCGTCCGTTCAGCCATCAACTGCATCGCCGATGGCACCACGGTGGAAGTCGGATCCCTGCACTGAGCTGACACCCAGAGCCCCCGAGTACCATGACCGGCATGACCACGCCCTCCCACCTTGCCGGATGGAACATTCTGCCGTTGGCCGTCCGCATTGACGGTGTCCAGCCGTACTCACTGCCAGGCGATCTGCCCGCAGTCACGGACAAGCCCGCCGAGTTGGTGCCCACCGCGCGCGGGATTCGCAGCGTCCTGGACCACCACCGCGCCGTGGCCGCCTGCGCTGAAGGCCCGTCCTACCTGCAGGTTGCGGTACTGGTGGACGACGACGGTCGGACCGCCTCCGTGGGCCAGGACGGTTCTGTTGTGGCAGGGGATGCCGTGGAGGAGTTGGCGGCCACGGTTCACCGCATGACCGGGCAGAGCCTGGAGCCACTGCACCCACATCTGCGCCGCGCCCTGGTGGTTCATCTGGACGCCCCGGACCTGCCGGTACTGGCTGCAGCCTCTTCGGTGACGTTCTCGGCGATCTCTCGGGATGGATGGTCCGTGGTGGTCACTGATGACGAATCCGGCTGGTGGGCGCTGCGCACCGGACTGGCCGAGCCCGCCATCGCGTTGTCCTCGGACGGTGCTGCCAGGTCCCTGGAAGTGCTGCTGGGGGACCAGGACCCTGCCGGGTACACGGACAAGGACCAGGCAGATGCCGTGTGCGGTCTGTCCTGGGGTCCCCAATGGACGGCAGTCTCCGTTGCGGAGGATTCCAGCGCTGCGGCTGAACTGACCCGGGAAGTGGTGGGAATCTGCGCCTCACGCACCAGCCAGGTCCAGATCGAATCCGTGGCCTCGGTTTTTGATCTGGATCCAACGGACACCAAACGCCTGGCCAACTACGTCCACGGGGCCTCCAGCCCGCTGGTCCTGGAATCCGTGCTGCAGTTGCTGGAGTTGCCCGTGATCGCCGCCAAGGTGGTGGAGGGCGCCAAATCCTTGGAGGAACTCGACGATGCTGCCAGGTATGAGCCGTCGTCCCTGCCGGAGGCCTGGATCCAGTCCCTGACGCAGGAGCCCACCGCGCACGGCCTGGGAGCTTCGGTGCACCGCACCGTGCTGCGCCGTCCAGAACTGTTGTTGGCGGTGGCGGGAATGCAGGTGGCGGCTGGTACCGGGCTGGCTGCTCTGGCTCGCCGGGCGGGACAAGCGGCTCCTGCCCTGGGCGCACTGTCCGCTTTGGCCTTTGCCGATGCTGCCGGCACCACTGCGCTGTACTCGGTGGCTCGCAAGCGCAAATCCCAGAAGCCGGACGCGGTCTGAGGAAGTGGGCCACCAACCACCTGCCATGTCCCCAACTGCAGCAGAGCCCCAGACCTTTCTCCAACGCTTCACCACCCAGGGCGGGCTGGTGGCCGTCCTGGGAGATCCCACGGCTCCGGACTGGGAGAGAGCCTCACCGGGCAGAACGGGTTTCCGTCGGGATCTGATCGGTGCCCTGGCCCTGACCCTGGTTGGCTTCGTGGGGCTGGCTCTGACAGAGAGCTACGCGGGGGTGCTGGAGGATCGGCCTCGGTGGTGGGGATACGCCGCCATTGCAGTCATCACCCTGCCCTTGATCTGGAGGCGGAGCCATCCCATCGCTGCCCTGTCCGTGGGCACCGTGGCCTACATCGCGGGGGCCTACGCCAACGGCCAGGTCGCGGCTCTGCAAACCACCTTGGTGGCGTTCTTCACCTACGTGTACGCCGCCGTGGCGTGGGGCAAGTCGCGGCAGGTGGTGGCGGTCGCCGTCGTGATGCTGGGGATCGTGATCGGCGTGTGGCTGCTGATCGACTTGACCATCTCCTCCAGCTACCGGGATCTGGTGGCAGAACTTGGCAGCGCTGACGGACCGTTCGATCCGCTGACCGGGTTCACGCTGTATTACATCCTGGTCAACGTCGCATTCTTCGGCGGAGCAGTCTATGCAGGCCGTGCCTCCTGGCGGGCGGCGCTGCGCAGGCACCGCAATCAGGAACAGGCACGAACCATCGAGCGCCAGGCCCAAGAACTTGCCCGCCGGGCGGTGGTGGATGAACGCCTGCGGATCGCACGTGAACTTCACGACGTCATCGCCCACCACGTCTCTGCCATCGGCATTCAAGCCGGTGCCGCTCGCATGGTGTTGGACACCGACCCTCAAGCGGCCCAGACTGCGCTGAAAACCGTGGAAGGATCCAGCCGCCAGGCCGTGGCCGAGACTCGTCAATTGCTGGGGGTGCTGCGAGACGACCACAGCGGGGCCACCGAGTTCCTGGGGCGCGGAATCAACGACCTCGAGGAACTCGTGCGTGAACACGCCCACCTCGGCCTGGCCGTGACACTTTCCACCGCGGTGGCCGACGACGTCGATCTGGACCGTCTCCCACCGGCGCTTGGAGCGTCCATGTACCGATGCGTCCAAGAATCCCTGTCCAACGTCCTGCGTCATTCGACCGCACGCCGGGTTTCCGTCACCCTGCGATCCCTTGGTGAGCAACACTCGCAGGCACTGGAAATCGAGGTCCTGGACGCAGGCCGGCCCCGACCCAGCGGCAGCGGAAGTGGCTATGGTCTGGTTGGTCTGCGCGAACGGGCCCAATTGCACGGTGGCAGCTGTGAATCCGGTCCGCGGACCCCGGGCCCTGGATGGCGAGTACGATTCACATTCCCCGTCTCGGCCCAAGCAGGCCCTGATGAATCTCCGAGGCCATTCGGAGCAGGTTCGACCGTTCCAATGAAAGGCTTGTGACCGGTGATCTCCGTGCTGCTGGTGGATGACCACGCCCTGATCCGCTCGGGGTTCTCCATGGTGTTGTCATCGGCCCCGGACATCCGCGTGGCCGGTGAAGCGGCCAATGGCCGGCAGGCTGTTGACTGGATGGCAGAACACCATGCGGACGTGGTGTTGATGGATGTTCAGATGCCCGTGATGGACGGCATCGAGGCCACCCGCAACATTGTTGCGGCCGGTGGGTCAAAGGTGATCATCCTGACCACCTTTGACCGTGAGGACTACCTGTTTGCGGCCTTGGGTGCCGGTGCCAGCGGGTTTCTCCTCAAGAATGCGGACCCTGATGACCTCATTGACGCTGTGCGCGCCGTTGCTGGTGGGCACGCGCTCTTGGCACCGGAGGTCACGCTGGCAGTCATCCGCCACCTCAACGGGACGGCAGACCTCCGTGGTGAGGATCAGGGAGCAGCCACGGATCAACCGGCGGCTGGTTCACGTTCTGCGTCGCAGCACGCGGTGCAGGCTCAAGGGGGTGTGCCGAGTACCATCCCCGATGACAGCGCGCTGGCTTCCTTGACCCAGCGAGAACACCAGGTCCTGCAGTTGATGGCCCAAGGCATGTCCAATGCAGAGATCGCTCAAGACCTGTACCTGGGCGCGGCCACGATCAAGACCCACGTGTCCAACATCTTGGCCAAGACCGGAAGCCGCGACCGCGTCCAAGCGGTGGTCTTCGCGTACCGAACGGGGCTCCACCTGACCTGAGTCCGGGGGAGAACTCCACCTCGCGGGGGAGAAAGCCAGTGGTTCAAAGCTTCTGACTGACAGTATTTCCCCCTGTCGGCCGATCCTCTCCAACCTGGAGATCCATAGGCTGGAAGCAGCCAACAACAGGAGGATTCGGTGGAAGAACCCAGACCAGACGGGATTCGTCGTCGTGGATCGGTGACGTATGCGCCCAGTGCGCAGGGCACACAACTGGAGGTTCGAGGACTGACACGAACCTTTGGTGACACAACGGTGGTGGACAACATCTCGTTCTCGGTCGAGCCGGGGCAGATGACCGGTTTCATCGGAGCCAACGGGGCCGGAAAGACCACCACCATGCGCATGATGATGGGCGTGCTGAAGGTGACCTCCGGTGAGGTGCTGTGGAACGGTCGGCCGATCACCAGAACAGACCGAGCCGCCTGTGGCTACATGCCGGAGGAGCGGGGGCTCTACCCCAAACAGAGCATCCTGGACCAGCTCGGTTACCTGGGGCAGCTACGCGGGCTGACCCGTGCGGAGGCGTTGGCTGAAGCACAGCGTCTGCTGGAACGCTTCAGTTTGGGGGACCGGAAGAAGGACAAGCTGGAAACGCTGTCCCTGGGCAATCAACAGCGTGTTCAAGTGGCTGCGGCTCTCCTTCACCAACCCTCGGCACTGGTCCTGGACGAGCCATTCTCCGGGCTGGATCCCACAGCCGTGGACTCCATGGTGGAGCTCTTGGAGGAACACATGGCCCGCGGTGTCCCCGTCTTGTTCTCCTCCCACCAACTGGACCTGGTGGATCGACTGTGCGATTCCATGGTCATCCTGGACGGCGGCAAGGTCCTGGCCTCTGGGACAGCCGATGAGCTGCGGGATTCCCGGCCCCTACGCCATCGACTCCGGTGTGCCCAGGACGTTGGCTGGGTCAGGGGGATGCCCGGGGTCACGGTCGAAGACGTTGACGGATGCCAAGCCACCGTGGCCCTGGCCGATGACGACGCCCGCCATGCGCTTCTGCAGAGGGCATTGGACAGCGGCCTGCGCGAATTCACCGATCTGAAACCGACCCTGTCCGAAATCTACCGTGAGGTGACCCGATGACTTCCTCCATCGACCAACAGCACCAGGACAGCCAGACATCAGTGAGCCGTCCCTGGCTGATCGTGATGCTGCGCGAGATCACGGTCAAGGTGCGGGACAAGGCGTTCATCTTCTCCACCATCACCACCTTGGTGTTGATCGTGGGCCTGATGGGCTTCAGTGCCTTCCTGTGGGACCGGTCCTCGGACTACACCGTGGCCACGGACAGCCAGGCCGGTGGCCAGGTGGTCCAGATTGCTGATTCCATGCTCTCCGACGGCGATTCCATGACGGCCGAGCAACTCTCCCGAGATCAGGCCCGTGACCTTGTTGCCGACGGTGATGCGGATGCGGCCGTCTACCAGGAGGACGGCCAGTGGGTGATTCTGGTTGACACGGAACTCGGCGGAACCCTCAACAGCACGTTGAGTTCCGCCATCGCCGAGTTCAGCATGGCCACCAACGCCGAGCGGGCCGGTGTGGGCATGGAAGAACTGCGCGCCGGGTCCGAACACCGGGTGGAATACCTCACCGGTGGGGAAGACCGCGGCTTGACCACCTACATTCTCCGGCTCGTCTTTGCCATGTTGTTCTACATGTCCGCACTGGTCTTCGGTCTGGCCATTGCCAATTCGGTGTTGGAGGAAAAGCAGAACCGGGTGGTGGAGATCCTGGCCACGGCCATTCCCATCAGAGAACTGCTCTACGGCAAGGTCCTGGGCAACTGTGTCCTGGTCTTTGCCCAGATCGGCCTGTACGCAGGGGTTGGACTGGCCGCTGCCAACGTCACCGGAGTCGCTGCCGACCTCGGTTGGGCCTTTGAGGCAGCTGGTTGGTTCATCGTGTTCTTCGTCTTCGGCTTTGCCGCCCAAGCCACCATTTGGGCCGTCCTGGGGTCGCTGGCCTCACGGACCGAGGACCTGCAGTCCAACACCACGGTCATCAGCATGGTGCTGGTGGCGGGCATGTTCGCCGGAATCATGGCACAGGGTCCGTGGCTGGCCGTGGCCTCCTACGTCCCCATCATTTCCTCCATCGCCATGCCGGTCAGGCTGCTGGAGGGACAGGCTCAGGTGTGGGAACCGTTTGTGGCCCTGGCACTGTGCCTGGCCTTCGGATGGTTCATGCTCCGGCTGGGGGAGAAGGTCTACCAGCGGGCCGTGTTCCAAGGCGGCCGCTCCCTGAAGTGGCGTGAGGCGCTGAAGATCGAGCAGTGATCTCACCGACATCGGCTACCCGGTCCCTGCATGAGATGGACATCTCTGGCACAATGGCCGGGTACTCGATGCGCGCGGACCCTCTCTCCGCGCGAATTTCGTGTCCACAGGGACCACTGACAATCGGCCCGCCCCACGGGAGCGAGACCAGTGAACCCGACACATTCCAAGAACCAGGAGAGATTGCACCAGTGGCAGTCAAGATTCGTTTGAAGCGCATGGGCAAGATGCGCGATCCCCGTTACCGCGTCGTCGTCGTCGATTCCCGCAAGAAGCGTGACGGCCGTGTGATCGAGGAAGTTGGTGTTTACCAGCCCACCGAGAACCCGTCCTACATCAGCGTGGTTTCTGACCGCGTGCAGTACTGGCTCGGTGTGGGTGCGCAGCCTTCTGAGGCTGTTGCCGCCATCCTGAAGATCACCGGTGACTGGCAGAAGTTCAAGGGTGAAGCAGGTGCCGAGGGCACGCTGAAGTCCCCGGATGCCAAGGCTGACTTCGTGGCACCGGACAAGGGCTCGGTCATCATTCCCGAGGCCATCACCCCCAAGGCCGATGAAGCCGCGGAGCCCACGGAGGACGCCGTTGAGGCTGACGCCGAGGCCACCGAGGCTGCAGCTGAAGAGTCGGCTGAGGCGGAGAAGGCTGAGTGATCATGCTCGCTGAGGCGTTGGAGCACCTGGTCCGCGGCATCGTTGACAATCCTGACGACGTTGACGTGCGGGCCAAGAACGGCCGCCGGGGTGAAACCCTGGAAGTTCGTGTCCACCCCGATGACCTGGGCCGAGTGATCGGACGCCAGGGGCGCACCGCCAAGTCCTTGCGCACCGTTGTGACCGCTCTGGCGGAGAACGACTCCGTGCGCGTGGATGTCATCGACACCGACCGCCGACGCTGACGCGAGTCACCTAAACTCATCTCACATGAACCGTGGCCCCGTACCCGCCCAGGGTGCGGGGCCACGGTCATCGGATCCATCCATCAAGGAGTTCGGAAGCGCCCATGAAGGTCAAAGTTGCGCGGATTGGCAAACCCCACGGTATCCGCGGGGAGGTCACGGTCCAGTTGTTCACAGACGAGCCGGACGTGCGTTTTGCCCCAGGTGCTCGCCTGTCCGTGGAGCCTTCCACCGATGCGGCAGCCGCGATCGTGCGCGGCGGTGAATTGGAGGTCAGCAAGTCCCGCTGGAACAAGAACATTCTGGTGGTGGGCTTTGTGCAGGTCACCGACCGCAATGCCGCTGAGGCCTTGCGCGGCAGCGAGTTGTTCGTGGACGGAGATTCCAACGACGACGACGCCGATGACGCCTGGTACGAACACGAACTTCTGGAGATGGACGTTGTGGTGGATGACCCACAGCGACGCCGTATCGGCACGGTGACGGGTCTGCGCACTCTGCCGCATCAAGACCTTCTGCAGGTCACACTGGATGCCGATGACCGCGAAATCGACGTTCCATTTGTCCAGGAGATCGTGGCGGAGATTGATGAAGAGACCAACACCGTTGTGCTGACCCCACCACCAGGGTTGTTGGAACTGGGCGCCGAGGACCCCACGGGCGAGGCGGCAGATGCCCCAGAGGACACCCGCTGATGCGTATTGACGTTCTGAGCATCTTTCCGGAGTACCTGGCTGCGCTGGATCTTTCCCTGATCGGCAAAGCACGCCGTGACGGTCTGTTGCAGGTCAACGTGGGGGATCTGCGGGACTACACCGCCGACCGCCACCGGACGGTGGATGACACCCCCTACGGTGGGGGTGCCGGCATGGTCATGAAGCCGGAACCGTGGGCATTGGCACTGGAAGACGTGATGAGCCAGGCTTCAGCTGGTGATTCGGACGGTGATCCGGCCATCGGTGCCCGGCGGCCCGTTCTGGTGGTGCCTTCCCCCGCCGGGCAGGTCTTCACCCAAGCGGTGGCTCAGGAGCTCTCCGAACGCGACCACCTGGTCTTTGCCTGCGGACGTTACGAGGGCATTGACGAGCGGGTGATCGAGTGGGCCCAAAAGTCCTTTGAGGTCCGCCCGATGTCCCTGGGTGATTACGTGCTCAACGGGGGAGAGGTGGCCGTTCTGGCCATGGTGGAGGCCATCGGCCGTTTGGTGCCCGGGGTGATCGGCAACCCGGAGTCCCTGGTGGAGGAGTCCCACTCGGATGGGCTGCTGGAATACCCCGTCTACACCAAACCGGCGACCTGGCGGGAGCAGGGCATCCCTGACGTCCTGCTCTCCGGACACCATGGTCAGATCGCGCGCTGGCGGCGGGACCAACAACTGCGCCGCACCTCAGCCAGGCGTCCGGACCTCCTTGAGCAACTGCATTCCGGTGCCTTGGACAAAAAGGACCTGACCACCTTGGCTGAGCTCGGGTGGACTGTTGAGGGAGACCGTTTGGTGTGGGACGCCACCCCGGCGTCGTCGTCGTGAAGGACTGACTGTGGCATAATGGTGCGTTGCGTGTGTGCTGGGCACGCCCTCGCCGCAGGGGGAAGAGCGACCACACAGCACACACCCCGTGAGGATTCCCCTGAATTTCGCGGGTGACTGACTTTTGCGGCACACCAACCACAACGCGCCGGTTCACGGTGGCAGTCGTTTGGGGTGCCGTATGACCCACGTGAACGGCCTGCGGCGTTCACCAGGAGAAACTGTGATGACCAACATCATTGACCAGCTCGACGCCAAGTCGCTGCGCACCGATGTCCCCGACTTCCGCCCCGGCGACACCCTCAACGTTCACGTGAACATTGTTGAAGGCAACCGCTCCCGTGTGCAGGTCTTCAAGGGCTTTGTCCTGGGCCGCCAGGGTGACGGCGTCCGTGAGACCTTCACCGTTCGCAAGGTTTCCTTCGGCGTGGGCGTGGAGCGTACCTTCCCGGTGCACTCCCCGGTGATCGACAAGATCGAGGTGCTCACCCGCGGTGACGTCCGCCGCGCCAAGCTGTACTACATGCGCGATCGTCACGGCAAGGCTGCTCGTATCCGCGAGAAGCGCGGTAACGAGGGCAAGTGATCCACTGGGGCCCACACACCATGTGACCCCGGATCACCCCAGCTGTGCCTGAGCACATGAGCAACAAGAACCCGGTGGCAGATTCCTCTGCCACCGGGTTCTTGTCCTCTGCCAGCCAGTCCCGGCAAGCCACAGGAAAGGCCCGGGAGTCCGAGGGCAATCAAGGCACTGGATCTGAGGACCTCCCTGAGACCGGGTGGCGCCGATGGACCTACGGGTGGCGACTGATAGCCGTGGCCGTGGCGCTGGCCATGGTGGTGGTCCTGGTGATCCGCGCCTGGGTGGTGGACGTGTACTACGTGGGTTCCAGTTCCATGGAACCCACAGTGGTGCCCGGGGATCGTGTGCTGGTGACCAAATGGGTGGACACGGACCAGCTGGAACGCGGCCAGCTGGTGGTTTTTGATGGCCGTGGCTCCTTTGCACCCCTTGACGACGACCCCCCAGCGGTGCAGGCACTACAGCAACTCGGTGCGTGGCTGGGCGTCCGCCCCAACCAGGACACCTTTGTCAAACGGGTGATCGGCGTCCCCGGGGACACCGTGGCCTGCTGCGACGACGACGGCCGCCTGAAGGTCAACGGCCAGCCCCTGGATGAGCCGTACCTCTTTGCCGGAGACGCCCCCAGTGACACCGAGTTCGAGGTGATGGTTCCGGCCGGTCGACTCTGGTTGCTGGGAGATCACCGTTCCGTTTCTGTGGATTCCCGTTCCCTGCTGGGTGCCCCCGGTGGCGGGCTGGTCAGGGCCGATAGAGTGATCGGCGAACCCGTGACCGTTGTGTGGCCCACGGGCCGGGCGGACCTGGAGTAAATTCTTCGACAGTGATGCAGTCGTGTCCGGCCCTGATGCCACGCGATTCTCCCCGTCACCGCACAGCCGCCGCGGCTGCCTTTGCCCTCCGGAAGGAAATCCATGAGCCAGAGCACCACCCCCGAGCCGGGACCCAACTCGCGCGCTGCTGCCGAGGCTGACACCGCGGGCAATGCCAAGGGCTCAAAGGCCAAGAAGGACTCCTCCGGCGGGCTGCTCAAGGAAATCCTGATCACCGTGCTGGTGGTCCTGCTCATTTCCTTCCTGGTCAAGACCTTTCTGTTCCGGATCTTCTTCATCCCGTCCGGCTCCATGGAGAACACCCTGCAGTTGGATGACAAGATCGGGGTGAACGTGGCCCATTCCTGGTACGGGGAACTGGAACGTGGGGACGTGGCGGTGTTTGAAGACACCCAAGGGTGGATGGGGCCTGCCAACTCGACCAGCAACCCCGTGCGTCAGGCCATGGAGTTCGTGGGACTGGCACCGGATCGCAGCACCAACTACTTGATCAAGCGTGTGATCGGTGTGGGTGGGGACACCGTGACCTGCTGTGATGCTGATGGCAAGGTCACCGTCAACGGCGTGGCACTGGATGAGCCCTACCTCTTTGAGGGAGATGACCCGTCAACCATTCCCTTTGAGGTCACGGTGCCGGAGGGCAGCTACTTCATGCTGGGGGACCACCGTTCAGCCTCCGGCGATTCCCGCTATCACATTGAGCAGGGCACCGCCTTTGTCAGTGAAGAGGACATTGTGGGCAAGGCCACGGGCATCATGTGGCCTATCGACCGTTGGCAGGGCATCTCCAGCCAGGAAGACACCTTCTCCCGCGTGAATGACGGCTCCGGTGAGGACACCGGGGACGGGCAATGACACCGTGGAACACTGATTCGCGGACCGCAGCAGGCTCTGGCGAATCACAGGGCACCGGGTCCTCGACCTCTGAGACCTGGGTTGCCGAGCGGTGGGAGGACCTGGGAGAAGCTCCTGCCACCCGCGAGGACGGCGTCCCCATGTACCGTCGTCGTTCCGGGCGGCGGGCCCGGGATGCCAATCCGCCCACCCGGCCACGGGGTCGCGTGGTCACCGTCCTGCGTGAACTGGCCGTGGTGGTGGTCTGGGCGTTGCTGATCGCTTTCGTGGCCAAACACGTTCTGGTCCGGGGATTCCTGATTCCTTCCGATGCCATGGCACCCACGTTGGTGTCCGGGGACCGGGTGTTCGTCAACGTCTTGGACACCACGTTGCGCCCTGCGGAGCGCGGGGACGTGATCGTGTTCAAGGACACCCAGGGGTGGTTGCCGCCGGCCGATGAACCGGAGACCGTGTTCGACTGGATCCGCGACGGCATGGCGTTTCTTGGCGTGACCGTGGACGACTCGGACAACCACGTGGTCAAACGCGTGATCGGCGTGGGTGGTGACCGCGTGCGGTGCTGCGACTCCCAAGGGCGCCTGGTGATCAACGACGTTCCGGTGGATGAAACGGACGCCTACCTGCCCGCCGGTGACGTGGCCTCGGACACACCGTTTGACGTGATTGTTCCGGACAACCACTACTTTGTACTGGGCGACCGCCGCACCGCCTCAGAGGACTCACGCTTCTACCTGCCGGAGAACCGTGCATTCGTCAGCCAGAACGACGTCGTCGGCACTGCGTTCGTGGTCACCTGGCCGCTGGGCCGCACCGGTGCGATGACGGACTGGAGTGAGGTTTTTGACCGTGTCCCGGACCCGTCGGCTTCCCACAGGATGAACCGGTGGCAGTGACTCCAGCACCCACGCTCGATCTGGAGCATGAGCTGATGGTGGCGGGCCGGGCAGGCCAAGGAGCCCGGCCAGTGCTGATAGGCGGCATGGATGAGGTGGGGCGCGGTGCCCTGGCCGGTCCCGCGACGGTGGGAGTGGCCGTGGTGGATGCCTCCACAGGGCCTGTGCCGGGCCGATTGAGGGACTCCAAATTGCTCAGACCGGCGGTGCGGGACGCGCTGGTGCCTGAGATCGAGGCATGGGTTGTGGAGGCACGGACCGGATCCTCCACCCCGGAGGAAATTGACGCCCTGGGGATCGTGGGAGCTCTTCGGCTGGCCGGGCGCCGCGCAGTGGCCGCCCTGGAGCCTGCGCACCTTCCGGACCTGATTCTGCTGGATGGTGTGCATGACTGGCTCACGGAACCGGATGCAGATCTGTTTGCCCCACTCTCACCGGTTGATGCCGCACCCATCTGGACTTCCCCGGTGCGCACGGTGGTCAAAGGTGACATGCGGTGCGCCAGCATTGCGGCTGCCTCCGTGGTGGCCAAAGTGCACCGAGACCGGGTGATGGAGGACCTCCATCAACAGTTCCCTGCCTACGGTTGGCTGGGCAACAAAGGCTATGGAGCCGCGGCCCACCGTGCTGCCCTGATGGACCACGGTGTCACAGTCCACCACCGCCGGTCCTGGAAACTGGGGGTCTGAGCCGGCCTGGGCTGGATCCTTTGCGCCCGGCTGATATGAATCTTCTGCAACCATCGGGGCTGAATCCACAGATCAGGTGTACGGGTGGTGGCCAGCTGCGGTCACGCTGCACTCTGACAACACCAGGAGCCTTGGTGAGCTCAGGGTCAGTCATTGCGGGGTGCTGCCGAAACTTCCGCGGAATTGCGTGGGAGCACCCCGTGGAGACCAATCTGAATGCCAGGCAGTCCCTGGGGCGTGTGGGGGAAGAGATTGCCGTTGAGTATTTACAAGCACGCGGTGCTGAAATCCTGGCCCGTAACTGGCGTGCCCAGAAATCCCACCACGGTGTGACCGGGGAACTGGACGTGGTCTTGCGCCTGGGCCCCGTGGTGGTGGGCGTGGAGGTCAAAACCCGCTCAGGGGTTGGCTACGGCCACCCGCTGGAGTCCATCACGCCCGTCAAGCTGCGCCGCCTGCACTTGTTGTTGGCTGCGTGGACATCGGAGAACGGTCACCATGCAAGGCCCCGGAGGATTGATGCCGTGGCCGTGATGATCCGCAGGCGTCCCGGGCGCCCCACAGCTGTCAGTGTGGAACACCGGCCGGGATTGACCTGAGCCCAGTGCTCGCGACTCCACAGGTGAAGGTTCTGCTCGGTTGCTCTGGGGTCGCTGTCCACCTATGGCATCCAGGCCCACCGCAGGTGCAGGGATGTACCCATTCTGATCTCAGTGCACTCACCTGGAGAGCACCGGATGGAAGTCCGTGAGAGAGCAGATGAGGCAGGTGCGCAATGGCAGGGCAACGTTTTGCCAGAGCATTGTCCGTGGCGTTGATCGGGTTGCAAGGCACAGTGGTTGAGGTGGAAACGGACATCGGGTCCCAACTGCCCAGTTTCAACGTACTGGGCCTGCCGGATCTGTCCGTGAAGGAAGCCAAGGACCGGGTGCGTTCAGCCGCCCGAAACTCCGGGACGCCGCTGAGTCCACGGCAGATCACGGTGAATCTCACTCCGGCAACTCTGCCCAAAAAGGGATCCCACTTCGACCTGGCCATCGCAGCATCTGTTCTGCAGGCCGATGGTGTCATGCCAGGCTCACCGGAGACGGTCTATCTGGCAGAACTTGCCCTGGATGGTGCACTGCGCCCCGTGCGGGGAATTCTTCCGGCCGTGCTGGCTGCGGTCACCGCTGGTCATCCGGCGGTGGTGGTGGCACAGGCCAACGCTGCGGAAGCAGCCCTGGTCCCTGGAGCGGTGGTTCGGGGGTTCGATTGCCTGGCGGACGTTCTGGAAGCGGCCGGAGCAGACCCGACCGATCTCCTGCGGCCCTCGACCACCAGCGCCTCAGCCGTGTTCGAGTCCGCAACCGGTGGTGGGGAGCAGCCGGCCGCACCTGATCTTGCGGACGTGGCAGGCCAGTACGACGGCCGCGCGGCATTGGAACTGGCTGCTGCCGGCGGGCACCATCTGTTGTTGTGCGGACCGCCGGGGGCCGGCAAAACCCTCCTGGCAGAACGGCTGCCGGGCTTGTTGCCTCCACTGGACGACGGCGCAGCCACAGAAGTGACGGCCGTTCATTCGCTGGACACGCGGGTGAGTCAACGTCGTGAGCTGATTCGCAGACCGCCCTTTGAAAGCCCTCACCATTCGGCCTCCGCGGCAGCACTGCTGGGCGGCGGCAGCGGTATTCCGCGCCCAGGGGCCGTGTCCCGTGCCCATCATGGAGTGTTGTTCCTGGACGAGGCCCCAGAGTTCGATCGCGGAGTCCTGGATGCACTGCGCCAGCCGTTGGAAACGGGAACCGTGCGCATTGATCGGGCTGCTGCTTCCGCGCAGTATCCCGCCCGCTTCCAGCTGGTCATGGCTGCCAACCCGTGTCCGTGCGGTCGAGCCTCCGGCAAGGCCCAGGATTGCCGATGCACGCCACGTGAACGCCGGTCCTATTTCGGAAAGCTCTCAGGCCCGTTGCTGGATCGCGTGGATCTTCGGATCACGGTGCCTGCCGTCAGTTACGCCGAATTGACCTCCGCGTCCACGGGAGAGGACACCGCCACCGTTGCAGCCCGGGTGGCTCAGGCGCGTGCTGTGCAACGGGAACGGTTGGCGCCATACGGACTGCGCTGCAATGCGGAAGTGGGTGCGTCCCTGCTGACCGGTGAACTACGCCAACCACCTCGGGTCACGGCAGCTCTGGAACGGGACATGGAGCGTGGTGCCTTGACCGCACGCGGCATGCAACGGGTGATCCGGGTGGCATGGACCGTGGCGGACCTGGACGGCCGTAGCGCCCCCGATGCAGACGACATCGACACAGCCCTGTACTTCCGATCCATGGAGCTGGCATGAACCGCCCGGATGTGAACATGACCTCAGACCGCCATCACGACGCCGTTCGGTTGGCTCGCGTAGGACTGTCCC
Organism: Kocuria subflava; assembly: GCF_012163155.1. Taxonomy (GTDB): domain Bacteria; phylum Actinomycetota; class Actinomycetes; order Actinomycetales; family Micrococcaceae; genus Kocuria; species Kocuria subflava. Next base: position 14,364 of record NZ_JAAVUN010000005.1, on the reverse strand, counting down.
GTGTGCTGGAACCCCGGGACGTCACGGGCCATCTGATCCTGCAAGCGTTGGGTCCGGTGGCTGCCTGGGAGGTCATTTCCGGGCTGCGTGGCGTGACCGGCACTGAACACGGGGCACTGGAAGCCACCATCCGAGCCTACGGAAAACCCCTGCCTGGCGGGGGCGGTCTCAACGCTGCCACCATGACCCAGCGGTGGTCGGCACGTGCCCAAGACTGTGATCCCGCACGGGACTGGTCCCGCGCGATGCAGCAAGGGTTGTGGATGTGCATGCCGGAGGACCCCGACTGGCCCGCCGCCTTGCGCGACTTGCAGCAAGCCGAGCCTGTCTGTCTGTGGGGACGTGGTGACCGGACCCGTCTGCGGGATCTCTCAGATCGCAGCATCGCGGTGGTTGGATCCCGCGATTGCAGCACTTACGGTCGATCAGTGACCTTTGACGTGGCCGGCGGTGTGGCCGCTCGGGGATGGACCGTCCTGTCCGGGGGCGCTTACGGGGTGGACGAGGCCGCGCACCGTGCAGCCCTGGCAACCGGTGTCGGGCCTGTGCCCACCGTGGCGGTCATGGCCGGGGGAGTGGATCGCCTGTATCCAGTGGGCAATCAGGCCTTGTTGGAGCAGGTGGTGCAGGAAGGCCTGGTGATCTCGGAAGCTGCACCGGGAACCATGCCGGCACGTTTCAGGTTCCTGGACCGCAACCGCCTGATCGCAGCGGTGGGCCGAGCAACCGTGGTCACGGAGTCCCGGTGGCGTTCCGGAGCGCAGAGCACAGCTCACCATGCCGCTGAGTTGTCCCGTCCGGTGGGGGCTGTTCCGGGCAGCGTCCAGTCCGCCACCTCAGCCGGATGTCACCGGTTGATCCGGGAAGGCTCAGCCGTTCTGGTCACCGATGTTGACGACGTCCTGGGATTGGTGGCCCCGCTGGAGGCCCATGGCGAATCTCCACACGGTGCAGACTCGAAGACCGGCCAAACCGCCATGTTCGACGGCCTCAGCGAATCCGACCGTCACGTTGCCGATGCGCTTCCTGTCACTCAGGGCGCTACGGTGGATTCGCTGGCACGCGTTGCCGGATTGCCCGTACGGGCTGTCCTGGGCGGATTGCGCCGTTTGGAGCGCGCGGGGCTGGCCGTGGATCGCGGCGGTTTGTGGGTACGTCCACGCAGGACATGAACGGAGAGCACACAGATGGAGCCGGAGCTGAGAGCCGATCTGCAGGGTCATCTGGAGGCCTTTGCGGATCACCTGGGTCTTGAACGATCCCGCAGCCAAGCCACGGTGCGTGCCTACACGGGGGATGTGGGCTCGCTGCTTGCCTACGCATCAGCCCAAGACCTGGAGCTTGACCTGATCGATCTTGACGTGATCCGTGCCTGGATGGCCGAGCGCCTGGCTGGTCCCGGCAAGGCGGTGAGCGCGGGCAGCGCAGCCGGTTCTGGCAGAACTGCACGTACTGCCAGTGCTGCCCGCAGGGCCTCTGCCGTGCGCACGTTTTTTGGCTGGTGTGTGACCACGGGCCGGCTCCCCACAGATCCCACTGTGCGGTTGTCCTCCCCGAAATCAGGCTCGCATCTGCCCTCTGTGGTCTCGGCTGCAGACCTGGGTTCCATGGCGCAGCGCCTGGCGCAGGCGGCCGAATCACCAGATCTGAGCCCCCGTGAGCAGGCCGTGGCCGCACGGGACCGGTTCATCATCGAGTTCCTGTGGGCCACGGGCATCCGAGTTTCGGAGTTCTCCAGTTTGAACGTCGCTGACCTTGACCGCGGCAGACGTACGGCTGTGGTCACGGGCAAAGGCAACAAACAACGAACGGTGCCCTACGGCACCCCGGCGCAGACAGCTCTGGAGCTGTGGTTGCAACGTCGGCCAGAACTGTCGGGGAGCCAGGCTCAGGATGCCTTGCTGCTGGGACTGCGAGGGGCCCGCATGGGTGTGCGCCAGATCCGTGAGGTGGTCAACCGGGAACTGGCACAGCAGGATGACGTGGTTGCCCGGGGTCCCCACGCGCTCCGGCACTCGGCAGCCACCCATTTGTTGGACGGCGGTGCGGACCTCCGTAGCGTCCAGGAGCTTTTGGGCCACGAATCCGTGGCCACCACTCAGATCTACACCCACGTCTCCGTGGATCGCCTGGGGGCCGCTTTCCAACAGGCGCACCCGCGTGCCTGAAAGCCGACCGGGTTGACTATTCCCGCGCAGATCATGAAAATTGCCATGTCCCGTATCTGCAGCCTCGAATCTGCACGTATGTTTGGACTCAACAATTGAATGATCATCTGATGTGACGGCGGGCCTCGAATCCCCTCCGATCATCACTGTGACACCGGGCTGATCCGTCTCCACGGATCGGTTCCTTCGGAAGATTTGACGTGGCAGGTCGTTGGGGAAGACGCACCTACACGCCGGAGGAACAGGTCATGTCGTCATCCATCACGCGCGGAGTGTTGCAAATTCACTCCGCGCCGCAGGCTCTGTGCCCTCATGTTCAGTGGGCACTGGAGTCGCTTTCCCGCGGGCGCAGCGGACTCCACTGGGTTCCCCAGGAGGCCGCACCCGGGGCGCTTCGTGCTGAGCTCGAATGGGCCGGTCCCGTGGGTACCGGTGCCCTCATGGCTTCAGCCCTTCGAACCCTGGGCAAGATCCGCTTTGAGATCACGGAGGAACCGTCCCCCGGCACCGACGGTTCCCGGTGGTCTTTCACGCCTGATCTTGGAGTTTTCCACGCCACCACGGACGCAGCCGGCAACGTCGTCGTCTCTGAGGACCGTATCCGCCACGCCTACGTGAACTCCAAGGGCGATCCCGCGCTGGTGGTCAATGAACTGTCACTGGCCCTGGGCGAGGCCTGGGACGAAGAACTTGAGCCGTTCCGTCTGGCCGCAGAAGGTGTGCCGGTGCGCTGGCTGCATCGCGTCTCCTGAGCCCACCAACAAGCCCTGAACCCACCAAAACGCTCAGTTCCTCCGCCGCGTACGCCAAAAGCGCCCCTGGAAGCATTCTCCAGGGGCGCTTTCCCGTACGCGGCGGGCGAGTCCCGGGCACCCGTCAGTAGTCGCGGAATGCCACCACCGCGTTGTGTCCACCAAAGCCGAAGGAGTTGGAGACCACCACGCCGCCGTCCTTGCGCAGCTCACGCGGTGTGGTGACCACGTCCAGGTCGATCTGGGGGTCCTTGTTCTCCAAGTTGATGGTGCACGGCGCGGTGCGCTCGGTCAGCGCCTTGATGGCCAGGATGGCTTCCACCGCTCCGGAGCCGCCCAGCATGTGGCCGGTCATGGACTTGGTGGCGGAGACCGGAATGTTGTCCGTGGCGGAACCAAACGCGTTGCGCACGGCACCGGCTTCCGGAATGTCACCCTTGGGTGTGGAGGTGGCGTGGGCGTTGACGTGGATGACGTCCTCCGCCACGAACTCACCGGATTCCATGGCTTCCGCGATCGCGCGAGTCGCACCGGTTCCGGCGTCGTCGGGGGCGGTGATGTGGAAGGCATCTGCGGAGAGACCGGCACCGGCCAGCTCGCAGTAGATCCGGGCACCGCGCGCCCTGGCGTGTTCCTCGGACTCGAGGATCACGGCACCTGCACCTTCGGCCATGACAAAACCGTCACGGTCGATGTCGTAGGGGCGGGAGGCCCGCTCGGGCTCGTCATTGCGGCGGGACAGGGCCTGCATGGCACCAAAGGCCGCAAAGTTGATGGGGTGGTTGGCGGACTCAGCGCCACCTGCAATCACGACGTCGGCCTTGCCGAGGCGGATGAGGTCGAGTCCCTGGTAGAACGACTCCGTGCCTGAAGCGCAGGCGGACACGGCCGTGATGGCAGCGCGGCGGGCCTTGAGTTCCATGCTGACCGTGGCTGCGTTGCCGTTGGGCATGAGCATGGGAACGGTCAGGGGCATGACGCGGCGCGGACCCTTCTCACGCAACGTGTCCCAGCCGCTGAGCAGCGTCCAGGCACCACCGATACCCGTGCCGAACACGGTCGCAACCCGCGTGGGGTCGACTTCTTCGGCGTCATCCGCGTTGGGAGCGGAGAAGCCGGCGTCGGCCCAGGCTTCACGGGCCGCGATCAGTGAGAGCTGGCCGGAGGGGTCCAGGCGCTTGGCCTCCACACGGCTGAGCACCTCGGAGGCCGGGGTGGAGACGGAGGCGGCGATGCGCACGGCAAGGTCGTACGTCTCAACCCAGTCCTCCTCGAGCTTGGAAACACCGGAGACGCCTTCCAGGGCATTCTTCCAGAGTTCGGGGACGTTGCCACCAATGGGGGTGGTTGCGCCCAAACCGGTGACGACTACTTTGCGGGGCATGTATGCACTACTTCCTGGTGTCCGGGGAGGGGCTTACGCCTCGCGCGCTGTGCGGTGCGTGCCATGGACCGCGGCGCCGCTGGAAGCGGCCTGGCCGGTCATGTACTCGGGTGAGTGTGCACGCACCGCACGGCGGCGGGTTGACAGGGAATCAGCCCTGGGCGTTGTCGATGAAGTCGACGGCGTCCTGAACGGTCTTGAGGTTCTTGACCTCTTCGTCCGGGATGGTGACCTCGAACTTCTCCTCGCAGTTGACCACGATGGTCATCATGGAGATGGAGTCGATGTCCAGGTCCTCGGTGAAGTTCTTGTCGAGCTGAACGGCCTCGGTCTCCAGGCCGGTCTCTTCGTTCACGATTTCGGCCAGGCCGGCCAGAATTTCTTCCTTGCTCGCCATCTCGGCATTCCTTTCCTCGCGGCCCGTGGTCACGGGCCTGCTGTGGTTTCGGTCGACGGGTGACGACCTGTGGTTTGTTGGATCGGGACCAGCCCGACCCGGTTCAACCGGAGTGCAGTGCGGTGCCACTTTACGACGGGCACGTGGTGCCTGGCGTGCGTGACCGGTCCCCGGGCGGGTGCGTCGGATTTGTTGCTACCGGTACTTGACGTCCCGTGAACCTTGTCCGTACTCGCGCGCAGCAGGTTCAGCAGTCATCCGCCACGAACGCCTCGGCCGCAGGACCGTCGTCGTGCAGCGGTGGGAACCCACGCAGTGCAGGTTCCCACCACCAAATCTCAGGGCAGGATCACAACCTGCGCGGCAAACACCAGGCCCGCGCCGAATCCGATCTGCAGGGCAGGCATGCCGGAGAGCTCGGGGTGCTCTTTCAGCAACCGGTGGGCAGCCAACGGGACGGAAGCCGCTGAGGTGTTCCCGGCATCTGCGATGTCACGGGCGATCACCACGGACTCGGGCAGCTTGAGCACCTTGGCCATCTGATCGATGATGCGCATGTTGGCCTGGTGAGGGATGAAGGCGCCCAGGTCCTCCGGCTTGAGCCCTGCTGCTTCCAAGGCCTCGGTGACCTTCTTGGCAGCCTCGAAGGAGGCCCAGCGGAACACGGTCTGACCATCCTGGCGAAGCGTGGGCCACAACGGCGCGTCCTCCGGCATCTCACCGGTTTTCGGGTCCGCCAGGTCCTTGCGGAAGGGGCGCTTTTCACCGGCTTCGGCGTCGCGAATGTCCGTGAGCGGGTGGGTCATGCGGATGGCATCGTGCTTGGAACCATCCGAACCCCACACGGTGGGGCCGATTCCCGGGGTCTCGGAAGGGCCGACGACGGCGGCGCCGGCACCGTCTCCCAGGAGGAAGCTGATGGAGCGCTCCCCGTTGTTGATGACGTCCGAGAGCTTCTCCACACCGACCACCAAGACGTACTTGCTCATCCCGGAACGCACCAGGGCGTCAGCCTGACCGATGCCGTAGCAGTAACCGGCACATGCTGCGGAGATGTCGTAGGCAGCTGCGGGGGAGGCCCCGAGCTTGTCGGCCAGGACTGCGGCCATGGACGGGGTCAGATACGGGTAGGAGATGGTGGAAACCAGAACGGTGTCCAGTTCATCCGGCTTTATCCCGGCAGCCTCAATGGCTTCCTGGGCGGCGCCCACGGCCATGTCCAGCGCAGAGGTGTTCTCATCCGCACGGTGTCGGGTCACGATCCCGGTGCGCTGGCGGATCCACTCGTCGGAGGAATCGATCCACTGGCAGACGTCGTCATTGGTCACGATCGTGTCAGGGCGGTAGGCGCCCATCCCCAAGATGCGCGAGTGGGTATTCGGTGTGTACTGCTTGAGAGTCACCACGTGGTGAGTGCTCCTTAGTGCGAAGGGACGTGCGACAAGACCTTGTGTACGTATTGGACCGGAGCGGGCCCCGGCCCCCGTGCCTCAGTTGAGAATGTTACGGGCATCATCCAGGTCTGAAGGCGAGTTCACGGCAAGTGCAGGAACACCCTTCATGCCACGCTTGGCCAGACCCACCAAAGTCCCGGCCGGAGGCATTTCAATCATCTGCTGCACTCCCATCTCCGTCAGCTGCGCCATGCACAGATCCCAGCGCACCGGGCGGCAGACCTGCTCCACCAGGGAGTTCAGGTTGGCTTCACCGTCAGCCACCGGGGCGCCGTCGTAATTGGAGAGCAGCGGTGCCGTGGGCTGCTTCGGATGCAACTGGCCCACCAGCTCGCGCAAGGGTTCCAGGGCCGGTGCCATGTGCTCCGTGTGGAAGGCACCTGCCACCTTCAGAGGGATCACGCGCGCCCGGGCCGGTGGCTCTGCTGCGAAGGCCTCCAGCTGCTCCAAGGTGCCGGCAGCCACGATCTGGCCACCACCGTTGGAGTTGGCCGGGGTCAAGCCTGCCGCCTCAATGGCGGCGCGCACCTCATCCTCCTTGGGGGAGAGCACGGCCGACATGCCGGTGGGGACCGTGGCTGCGGCCTCCGCCATGGCCGTGGCTCGAGTCCGGACAAAGGTCATGGCATCGGCTTCACTCAAGGCTCCAGACAGTGCCGCCGCGGTGATCTCGCCCACGGAGTGTCCGGCGAACACCAAGTCGGTACGCCCGGTGAGCTGCTCACGCAGGAGCTTGCCGGCCACCAGCCCGGTGGCCACGATCAACGGCTGAGCCACAGCAGTGTCCCGAATGGTCTCCTCATCGGCCTCTGTGCCGTAGTGGACCAGGTCCAGGCCCGCCGCCTCGGAGAGTTCGGCCAAGTGGTCAGCGACGCCGTCCAGGGCGAGCCAGTCGTTGAGCAGTCCGGGTTTCTGGGCACCCTGTCCGGGGCAAACGATTGCAATCACCCGACTATTGCACCAACTGACGCGGCCTGGGGGCAGGAAGGTGACGGACCAAGCCCGCGCGGCAGGTTTGTGGGGTCCCTACAAACTTTGCCGGGACCGGGAGGCAATCAGCAATGAACGTCACACCATGTTGCGATGGGTGTCACAACCGGCAGCGCGTGACCTAGTCGGCATCAGCCAGGCGCCCTGCCACGATGGCGCAGTGCAGGACAAACGCGTCACGGGGGATCAGCGGGTCCCAACCCGTGAGATCAGCGATCCTGCGCAACCGGTAACGCACGGTGTTGGCGTGGACGTAGAGCTCGCGGGCCGTGGCCTCCAGACTGTGGCCCACGCAAACGTAGGTTGACAGGGTTTCCGTCAGGCCGGTGGAGGAGCCCTCCAACTTTCGGTAGATCTGCTCCACCAGAGCGCTTCGGGCCGTGGCATCGCCTGCCATCAGGCGCTCCGGCCACAATTCCTCCGAGTCCACCGGGCGTGGAGCCTCGGGCCAAGCTGCCGCCACGGTCAGTGCCGCATGGGCGGGTTCTGCCGAATCGGCTGCTGCAAACAGATTCTCCGCCTCCGGTCCGTGCACCACGGGTCCGGGGCCGAAGAGCCCCACAATGCGGTCTTGGGAACGGTCCAAAGTGGAGAGTCCCGCCACGATCAGTACCAACCGGTTGCCCTGGATGGAGACCAGTGCATCCGTGGTGTGCCGCGCCAGAGTCCGCCGGATCCGCGCCACACCTGCGGGGCTGGTTTGCTCCGGCGCATGGCCCACCATCACGGTCACGGGGCCACTGCTCTTCCACCCCAGGGCTGCCACACGGGAACGCAGCGAATCCGTGTGCTCCCCGCGCAGTACCCCGTCCACCACCAAGGCTTCCAACCTGGCATCCCAGGAGCCGCGGTTCTCTGCGGCGCGAGCATAAACGTCAGCGGCGGCAAAAGCGATGTCCCGTGAGTAGCGCAGTACACCCTCCCGCAGGACGGGTTCGTCGTGGCTGGTGGCCAGTTCAGGGACCTTGTCCTCCACCACCTCAACCACCACGCGCATGACCTGCAGAGCCTGTTGCAGGGAGATCGCGCGAGCCAGTTCGGTGGGGGCATCCCTGAACAGTCGGTTCAGCAGCAAACCGTCGTCGTCCTGTTGCTCATACCAGGTCACGAAAGCTGCGATGCCGCGCTGGGCCACCAACCCCAGTTCCGAGCGGTCCTTGGGACGCAAGTCCCGGAACCAGTCCAGTTCGGACTCCAACCGTTGAACGGCGACACCGGACATGGCGCCCACATTGCCCCGGATGTTCTCCAGCGTCTTCTTGGACGGCAGCGGAGCACCTGTGCGCGCTGTGCGTTGCGGCGCGGTGCGCGCGGTTCGACCCCCCAAGATCCACCGTGAGCCCGTTCCCAGGAGACCCGATCCGCTGCGCTCCCTGCCCCCAGCGGCGAAGGTCTCGGACTCCGGTGATGTCTCCTTTGGCATGGCCAAAACAATACGGCACCGCAGCGGATGAACCACTGCGGTGCCGTATGGCCAGAACTCACGTGCTGCCCGTCAGGGCAGGGACGTCGTCCGGGGTGCCGGGAGAATCAGGCGTCGCCTCCGGCGTTGCCCGAGGTGCCGGCCTGCGGGTTGAGCAGGTCGTACTTCTCGATGGCCTGCTGCGGTGCTGACCAGTCGACCTCGCCGCGCTTGGCCAGCATCTCCAGGGTGCGGACCACCATGGAGGCGGAGTCGATGTGGAACCAGCGGCGGGCACCGGCCCGGGTGTCTGCAAAACCGAAGTCATCTGCACCCAAGGTGGCAAAGTCGTTCGGCACGTACTGGCGGATCAGATCCGGCAGCTCGGAGACGTAATCGGTGGAAGCCACGATCGGCCCGGTGGCACCAGCCAGAGCCTGGGTCACGTACGGGGTACGGGCGCCCTCGCTCGGGTTCAGGAAGGCTTCCTTCTCCGCGGCCAGGGCGTCCCGGCGCAACTCGGTCCAGGAGGTCACGGACCACACGTCTGCGGAAACTCCCCAGTCCTCGGCCAGCATCTGCTGGGCCTCCAGAGCCCACGGAACCGCAACACCGGAGGCCAACAGCTGAGCGCGCGGACCGTCCTTCTCGGACTCCTTGAGCAGATAGATGCCCTTGAGGATGCCCTCCACGTCCACGTTCTCCGGCTCGGCCGGCTGCTGGATGGGCTCGTTGTAGACCGTCAGGTAATACATGACGTCGTGGTCCTCGTCCTTGGTGCCGTACATCTGCTCGATGCCGCGGCGGACGATGTGCCCGATCTCGTAACCGTAGGCGGGATCGTAGGTGATCACAGCCGGGTTGGTGTTGGCGATCAACGGGGAGTGACCGTCGGCGTGCTGCGTGCCTTCGCCCGTCAGGGTGGTACGCCCGGCCGTGGCACCGATGATGAAACCACGGGCCCGCTGGTCAGCGGCAGCCCAGAAGTTGTCACCGGTGCGCTGGAACCCGAACATCGAATAAAAGATGTAGAACGGGATCATGGCCTCGCCATGCGTGGCGTAGGACGTGGCAGCGGCAATGAACTGGCCGGTGGCGCCGTCCTCGTTGATGCCCGGGTGCAAGATCACGCCCTGCTCGGACTCCTTGTAGGAGAGCATGAGCTCACGGTCCACAGACAGGTAGTTGTGACCGTTCGGGTTGTAGATCTTGGCGGTGGGGAAGAACGAGTCCATGCCGAAGGTGCGGGACTCATCCGGGACGATCGGCACAATGCGGTGACCGAACTCCTTCTCCCGCATCAGATCCTTCAGCACACGCACCAGGGCCATGGTGGATGCCGCCATCTGCTTGCCGGAGCCCTTCTTGGCGGAGGCGAAAGCCTTGTCCGAGGGGAGGGTGATCTCCTTCTGCTCGTGACGGCGCTCAGGCAGGAAACCGCCCAGGGCCTCGCGGCGCTCCAACAGGTACTTGATCTCCGGGGCGTCAGGACCCGGGTGGTAGTACGGCGCGTTGTACTGGTCTTCCAGCTGCTCGTCCTCAATGGGGATGCGCAGGGCGTCTCGGAAGGCCTTGAGGTTCTCCACCGTGAGCTTCTTCATCTGGTGGGTGGCGTTACGGGCCTCGAAGTGAGGGCCCAAGCCGTAACCCTTGACGCCCTGAGCCAAGATGACCGTGGGCTGACCCTTGAACTCCAGGGCTGCCTTGTAGGCGGCGTGGATCTTGAAGTAGTCGTGGGCGCCGCGCTTGAGCTTCCAGATCTCGTCGTCGGTCATGTCCGCCACGAGTTCCTTGGTCTCCGGGGTGCGGCCGAAGAAGTGGTCGCGGATGAACCCGCCGGACTCGCCCTTGTAGGTCTGGTAGTCACCGTCCAAGGTCTCGTTCATGATCTTGACCAGGTTGCCGCTGGTGTCCTTCTCCAGCAGCTCATCCCACTCACGGCCCCAGACCACCTTGATGACGTTCCAGCCGGCACCGCGGAAGAAGGCCTCGAGTTCCTGGATGATCTTGCCGTTGCCGCGCACCGGCCCGTCCAATCGCTGCAAGTTGCAGTTGACCACAAACGTCAGGTTGTCCAGCTTGTCGTTGGCGGCAGCCTGGAGCAGGCCACGCGACTCGGGCTCGTCCATCTCGCCGTCGCCCAGGAAAGCCCAGACGTGCTGGTCCGAGGTGTCCTTGATGCCGCGGTTCTCCAGGTACCGGTTGAACTGTGCCTGGTAGATGGCGTTCATGGGGCCCAAGCCCATGGACACGGTGGGGAACTGCCAGAAGTCAGGCATCATGCGCGGGTGCGGGTAGGAGGACAGGGCATGGCCCTCCTTGGTGCGCTCCTGGCGGAATCCGTCCAGGTCTTCCTCGGTCAACCGGCCTTCCAGGAAGGCGCGTGCGTAGTTGCCGGGGGAGGAGTGGCCCTGGAAGAAGACCTGGTCGCCACCGCCGGGGTGATCCGCACCGCGGAAGAAGTGGTTCTGACCGACCTCGTACAACGTGGCCACACCGGCGAACGACGAGATGTGGCCGCCCACGCCGATCTCCGGCTTCTGGGCCCGCTGCACCATCATGGCGGCGTTCCAGCGCATCAACGCACGGTAGCGGCGCTCCACCTCTTCATCACCGGGGTACTCGGGTTCCTGGTCCACCGGAATGGTGTTGATGTAGTCAGTGGTGGTGACCATGGGAACGCCCACGGACTGCGCGCCGGCGTCCTGCAGAAGGGCGCGCATGATGTACTGCGCACGCTCCGTGCCCTGGGTTTCCACCAGGGCACGGAAGGATTCGATCCACTCCTGGGTCTCCTCCGTGTTGGAGTCCTTGAGGTCATTGGTCAGACCGCTCAGGATGTGGTTGTTGCTTTCAGAAGCCACGTTCAACCTCTCTTCGTCGAGTTCCGCGGCAGTTGCGCGTTGAAGCGTTGGTAAACACTGGCACCCATCATCCAACATCCGGGCAGGCACACGCACACTGTGTAACGAGGTTTTCACCATATGAACCCGGTCACTGCTGGTGCTGGATTTTCTCCAGACTCTTGTCCAGACTGCTGCGCGGGGTTGCCGGATTGCTTGCAGGCCGGTTGCACCTGGCTGCGATCCGGTGTTGTCTGGTCACCAGGCGGCATGCGAACGGAAGTTCGCAGCACACCTCCCAGGTGGCGGCGATGCCGCAGGCGCCGTCGATCATGGGCAACCGCACCGGTGCGGAAACTGCCGGTTGAGTTGCGCAGATGCCACCACAGACACAGGACGGGGCGTAGGCCCCACGGTTAGGAGTACTGAAGTGAGCGAGGCCAAGGCCACCGCTGACGGATCATTCAGCGAGCTCGGGCTCACGGAGGATTCGATCGTCCAGGAATTCGGCTACGACGACGACGTCGACTTCGCCCTGCGGGAACGAATCGAGGACCTCACCGGGGAAGAAATCCTGGACGAGGACGACCAAGAGGTGGTGGATGCCGTGCTGCTGTGGTGGCGTGACGGCGACGGCGACCTGGTGGACGCCCTGGTGGACACCCAGTCCCAGCTCGATGACGGCGGTGTGGTCTGGTTGCTGACCCCCAAGTCCGGCAGGGACAGCTACGTCAATCCTGGCGAGGTCGAGGCTGCTGCCTCCACGGCAGGTCTGCACCGAACCACCACCGCCGGTGTCAGCGAGGACTGGTCGGCCGTGCGCCTGGCCCCCAAACGAAACTCTTGATCGGTCGCCTGTGGCGCATCTGCGGATCACGCCGTGACGGCGGTCCCGGCAGGCGCTGACCAGCGCTTCACCCAACGGATGTGAGGACACACAATGCTTGACATCGGCCAGTTCGCCCCCGATTTCACTTTGCTCAACCAGTACGGGGAGGAAGTCCAGCTCTCTGAACACCGCGGACGCCCCGTGGTCCTGGTCTTCTACCCCTTTGCCTTCTCCTCCGTGTGCACGGGCGAGATGTGCCAGTTGCAGGACATGCTGGAGGAAGTTCAGGAGGTTGATGCCTTGTTGCTGGCGATCTCCACGGACACCATCCACGTGCTCAAGGCCTTTGCCGACCAAGAATCTTTGGAGTTCGACCTCCTCTCCGATTTCTGGCCCCACGGCCAGGTGGCAGACAGCTACGGGGTGCTCGACCCGGAGAAGGGTGTGCCCAGCCGTACCACCTTCCTGATCGATGCCGACGGACTGATCCTGGACCGCTTCACCTCTGCCGAGTTGGGCACTCCGCGCGTGACGGAGTCCTACCGACTTGCCCTGGCGAAACTGGCTGACCAGCCGGCTTGAGAGTCATTGCTGGAATCGGAGCCGAAGCGTTGACCGCCACGGTTCACACCGTCTCCAGCCGGGTGTCTCCATGACTCCCATACGTGTTCTGGGCGCCGGCTACGGGCCCCGCGGGCAGGAGGACGTCTTCCCTGACCCGCATGCGTTGACGCTTGAGGCAGGACTTTCTGCTTCAGTTGAACTGCTGCGCCGTGGGCCCGTGGCGGTGGTGACCGGCGCAGGCATTTCCACCGACTCGGGGATCCCTGACTACCGTGGCCCTGACTCGGCCCCGCGCGCTCCCATGACCTATCAGGAGTTCATGGCCCAGGCGGCCAACAGATCCCGGTACTGGGCGCGCAACCAGGTTGGCTGGCATCACCTGGCGCTGGCTGAGCCCAATGCGTCGCACCGTGTCCTGGCCCAGTTGGAGGCTGTCGGCCGGATTCGCGGGATCATCACGCAGAACATTGATCGACTGCATCAACGTGCGGGGGCCTTCGGCGTCGTCGATCTGCACGGGCGCTATGACCAAGTCTTGTGCGTGGAGTGCCGAACCGTGCTGCAGCGCGCCCGGTGGGGGCAGATGCTGGAGGCTGCCAACCCGGAGTTCGCGCAGCACTCCCGGGATCCGAAGGACATCGAATTCGCCCCGGACGCCGATGCCGAGATTGTCTACGACGGTCGCTACAGCGTGCCCGACTGCCCTGTGTGTGGCGGTGTGGTCAAGCCGAATGTGGTGTTCTTCGGTGAATCCGCGGCCACCCACGACGTCGCCCATGCGGCAGCGATCGTGGACTCGGCTCAGGCCGTGTTGGTGCTGGGATCTTCTCTGACCGTGCACTCGGGACGCCGATTTGTGCGCCGGGCGGTACGGGCCGGCAAGCCGGTGGTGATCGTGAACCACGGCAAGACACGCTCGGACCAGGACGCCACGGTGAAGATTGATGCGCCCGTGGCTGAGTTCCTGAACGCTGCGCAGCAGTTGTGGGGTTCGGATTGACCTGCTGTGCCCAATTGCAGTGCAGATGAACAGCGGGTGACATGCACCTTTCAGCCGTGTGATGAATCTCATACACATATCGACACATTCCCCACACTCGAGGGCAACTTTGGTACGGGTCTGAGAGGTACTGTATGCGTCAGCACTGGGTGCTGGCGTCTGTAGAAGTCGTCCACCCGGTGCACTCAACTTTCTGCACCCAGGGCCTTTAGCTCAGCTGGTAGAGCACTGCGTTTACACCGCAGGTGTCATCGGTTCGATCCCGGTAGGGCCCACCACCGTTCTCCACACCGCCGAGTGGGCTGTTTGATCGTTGCCGAGTATTCCAGGGGCGATCAAACAGCCCACTCGGCGTTTCTATGAGGTGCCATGTGCGGCGTCTCAGTCGATCAGGCCCAGTCCAACTTGCGGCTCCGGCAGTCGCCGCCCCAACCGGTAGGCCACACGGCTGGAGCCAACGGTCCAGGCAACCGCCATGCGTAATTTGGTGGCGTCGGTGTGGCGCCGTGCCTGTCAACGGTCAGCCCGACTTCCCTGTGGGCGGTCAGGTGATCTCCCCGTGGGCGGACAGCTGATCTCCC